>JBCCCM010000003.1:0-161411 GCA_039033515.1 Pseudomonadota bacterium | reverse complement strand
CGGCACCGCATCGAGCAAAGCGCGCACGCGGCGCTCGGTGTAATTCGCTTTGAAATCATTGACTTCGCGCGCGGTGCGGATGAGGCGCGAGGCCTTGGGCGAGCCCGCGACGAGGAACCAGGGATCGACCGCGATGCAATGACCGCCCACGCCGGGGCCCGGCTGGAGGATATTGACGCGCGGGTGGCGGTTCGCAAGCGCGATCACATCCCAGACATCGACGCCCAGATCATCGGCTATCACGCTGAGTTCATTGGCAAACGCGATGTTGACGTCGCGAAAGCTGTTCTCGACCAGCTTGACCGTTTCAGCCACGCGCGCGTTGGTCGTCAGGCAGTCGCCTTCGACGAAGCTTGAATAGAGCGCCTTGGCCCGCTCCGCGCAGGCGGGGGTGACGCCGCCGATAATGCGGTCGTTATGGACCAGTTCGCGCACGATCTTGCCGGGCAAAACCCTTTCGGGACAATAGGCTAACGCGATATCGCCGCCGGTCTGCTCGCCGTAAACCGGCACCGTCAGATCGGGGCGCATTTCGGCGATGATCTGCGCGACTTTCTCGGTCGTGCCGACCGGCGATGTGCTCTCCACGATGACGCAGGCGCCGGGCAGAACATTGGGCGCGATGGCGCGCGCGGCGGCCTCTACATAGCTGATATCCGGCGTGTTTTCA
Organism: Pseudomonadota bacterium; assembly: GCA_039033515.1. Taxonomy (GTDB): domain Bacteria; phylum Pseudomonadota; class Alphaproteobacteria; order Sphingomonadales; family Sphingomonadaceae; genus Erythrobacter. The sequence goes on along the minus strand of JBCCCM010000003.1, from coordinate 160,741 downwards.
TTGGTCAGCGGGGTGGGAACCGCGATCATGTAGAAATGCGCGGTCGGCACCTGTGTCGAGGCGCTCAGCTTGCCGGTTTCGATCGCTTCGCTCACCAGCCGGTCAAGGTCGCGTTCCTCGATGTGGACGCCGCCGGCGTTGACGGTTTCGACAACATTTTCAGAGACATCGACGCCGCACACGTTCCAGCCATAGCTCGCCAGAACCGCGGCGGTCGGGAGGCCGATATAGCCCAGTCCGATCACCGCCACCTGATGCGCGGGCGTCGCACCGCGAGCGGCGGGGTTGCCGCCAGCCTGATCAATCGTGAGAGCGGTGTCAAAAGGGGCGTTCATGAGCTCAAAACCTCTGAATGTCTTGAGCAAGGTCATGCCTTGAGGAGGCTTAAGATCGCGTTAGGGTTGCTGCACTTTTTACCTTGCGCCGCGCCATCGGCCGGGCGCGCACAAAGGGGGCTGAAAAGGGCCTAAAGGTTCAGAGCCTGCTTGTACGCGGCCAGAAGCGGGTCGATCTGGTGCTGCCAATTGAGCTGCTCGATCACGCGTTCGCGGCCATAAGCGCCCATCGCGGTGCGCCGATCCGGATCGTCGATCAACTCCAAGATTTTGTCGCCCATATCCTTTGGATCGTTGGGCTTTGCGTAAAGCGAGGCCTCGCGAGCTGAAAAGCGTCCTTCGGTGACATCAAACTGCACCATGGCTTTGCCAAGCGACATGTATTCCATAATTTTATTCATGGTCGACTTGTCGTTCATGGCGTTCACGCGGTCGGGATTGACCCCGATATCCATGGTCGAGAGCACTTCGAACAATTCCTGATCGGGCGCGCGTCCGGTGAAGGTGATGAAGTCGGCGAGCCTCTTTTGCGCCGTGAGCTGTTTGAGCCCATCAAGCGCCGGGCCGCCGCCGACCAGCACGAACTGGATATCCTCGCGCTGTTTTTCGCGCACCAGATACTCGACCGCGTCGATCAGCAGGTCGATACCTTCCTGTTCGCCCATGACGCCGACATAGCCGACCATATGCGCGCGCCCGTTGCGCCAAGCGTCGACCGGCGGGACCAATCTAAGCTTGGACAGGTCGGGGCCGGAGCGCACGACATGCACCTTTTCCGCCTCCATCCCGCCGCGTTCCACGGCGATCTCTTTGTAGCTTTCGTTGGTCGCAATCGAGACATTGGCAAAGCGGAAAGTCAGCCGTTCGAAAATCCCCATCAGCCGCCAGAAAAACCCGCGACGGCCGAACTTCGCTTCGTAGAGTTCGGGGTTTATGTCGTGGTGATCAAAGATGTATTTCGTGCCGAGCAGCTTGAACGGCGCGGCGACAAGAAAGATCAGGTCGGGCGGGTTGCAGCCCTGAATGACGTCGATCCGGCGGTTCAGAAAGATTTTCCAAGCCAGCACCGTTTCCCAGAATAGCGCCGCGCCGTATTCGAGCAGAAAACCCAGCGCGCCCGACGCCTCCAGCGGAAGCGGGTGGCGGTAAATCTCAATGCCTTCGATGGTCTCGCGGCGTTCCTCGTGGCCTTTGCCGACCGGGCAGATGATGGAAACATGAGCCCCGGCTGCCTTAAGCGTGCGCGCCTCTTGCCACACGCGCCGGTCAAAGGGCAGCGGCAGGTTTTCGACCACGATCAACACATGCTTGCCCGCCAGCGGCTCGCCTTCGATCACCGCCGGGATGCCTTCTTGCGCCGCAGCGGCGTCGTCGTGTGTGGGGGCGTTCATGGATACTCGGCTTAGGGAATGGCGCTGATATCGACCACTTTGCCCGCGTCGATGGCCAGCTTATCGATCAGGCGGTTGGTGGCGATGACCAGCGCGTAGTCGGTGTTCTCAGCGACGGCCTTGTCCACCAGCAGCCCATCGATCTGCGGCAGCGTGGCGTAGGCGTAGCCCAGATTCTGACCCACGAGATTGTCGGGTTTGATCTGCGGATCGTAGACGTCCAGATCATAGCCCGCCTCCAGCAATTTGCGCGCCATATCGACCGCCGGGCTTTCGCGTAGATCGTCGGTCTCCAGCTTGAAGGCGAGGCCCACGAGCAGCACTTTGGCCCCCGCCTCCAAGCCCGCGGTCGCTTTTACAAACTGGTGGTGCTTATGCGCTTCGTTCGAGCGGATGAGCGCGTCCACCAGATGCGTCGCGCTGCCCGTATCCGCCGCGATATATTGCAGCGCGCGCACATCTTTGGGCAGGCACGATCCGCCAAACGCGCCGCCGGGTCGGGTGTAATAATCGGAGATGTTGAGCTTGGTGTCGCTCTTGAAAATCGCGTGCACATCGCGCGCGGAGATATCGAGGTTCTGGCACACCCGCCCGATTTCATTGGCAAAGGCGACTTTGACCGCGTGCCAGGAATTATCGACGAATTTGGTGATCTCCGCCTCGCGCAGGCCCACTTCGAACAGGGGCGCTTCGATCCCTTCGTGCAGCGCGGTCATTTTGGCCGAGGGCGCGCCGCCCAGCGTGCCGATCACGATCTTGGGCGGGTTGAAATAGTCTTCAATCGCGGAGGCTTCGCGCAGGAATTCGGGGTTGTAGACCAGCTCGACCGCCGCGCTCGCCCGCTCGCCCAAAGCGCCTTCGATGATGGGCCAGATGATGTTCTCGCAGCTGCCCGGGCGCATGGTCGAGCGGTAGGCGAGCGTCAGCGGGCCCTCGCGCTCGGGCTTGATCGCCTCAGCAATGGTGCGCGTGACCTGCGCTATGAACGACATATTGTGCGCGCCATCGACGCCGCTAGGCGTGCCGACGCATACGATCGCAATGTCGCAATCGTCGAGTTCATCGGTGAGTGCGGTGACGGCGTGGACGCGTCCATCAGCGTGGGCGGCGGCGATCAGGTCATCGAGGCCCGGCTCGTAGACCGGCGCGGTGCCGGCGTTCAGCGCGTCAACCTTTGCCTGCGCGACATCGACGCCCACGACCGTGTGCCCCTGGGACGCGATGCATCCCACGGCGGTCGAGCCGACATAGCCCAGCCCAAGTATCGCGATTTTCAAACGGCGCCTCTGTCAATCAATCCGGCGGGCTCTTGCCCTCGCTCGGCCCGCGCGTAGCAAGGCGCGTCTGGTATCGCAACGCACGTGGTGCCCCCAAGGACTGGGGTAACATGGGACCGCGCGCAATTTAGCCGGTTGTCTTTGCTCTCGCGCCACGCCAGAAAATCGGCAAACGAGGAGAGTGAAACCAATGTCGGACAATCAAGGCCCGCTGACCGGGCTCAAAGTGGTTGAGTTTGCTGGAATTGGCCCCGGCCCCCATGTGGCCATGCTGTTGGCGGATCTTGGCGCTGAGGTGGTGACGATTGCGCGTCCGGGCGCGGGCGTGTCGAACCCCGTGGTGGAGCGCGCGCGCCACCGCGCCGAGGTCAATATGAAAACGCGTGAAGGCCTCGCCTTTGCCAAGGACGCCTGCCTTAAGGCGGACGTGGTGCTTGAAGGGTTTCGTCCCGGCGTGATGGAGCGGCTGGGGCTGGGCCCGGACGTTCTGCTCGAAGAGAACCCGCGGCTGGTCTTTGCTCGGATGACCGGCTGGGGACAGGACGGCCCGCTCGCCCACGCGGCTGGCCATGACATCAACTACATCGCAATCACCGGCGCGCTTTCAGCGGTGGGCAAAGCGGGCGAGACGGCGGTGCCGCCGCAGAACCTGGTCGGTGATTTTGGCGGCGGATCGATGTATTGCGCGTTCGGCATCATGGCGGCGCTGTATGAACGCGAACGCTCAGGCAAAGGGCAGGTGGTGGACGCCGCAATCGTCGATGGCGCGACCAGTCTGATGAGCTTTTTCTTCGGCGTGCGCGGTCGCCCGTTCATCACGACGGATCGTGGCAAGGGCATGCTGGGCGGCGCGGCGCATTTCTACCGCTGCTTTGAATGTTCCGATGGGCGCGAGGTGTCCGTCGGCGCGATTGAGCCGCAATTCTACGCCGAATTGCTGGAAAAAGCGGACGCGCAGCATTTGGCCGAGGGGCAGATGAATCCGGCCAATTGGGACGATTACACCGCTAAAATGGCGGAGCTGTTCAAGACCAAGAGCCAGGCGGAATGGACCGAAATTCTCGAAGGCACCGATGCGTGTTTCGCCCCCGTGCTCGAACTCGACGAAGCGCGCGATCACCCGCATATGAAAGCGCGCGGCGCTTATGTGGAGCACGAGGGCGAATGGCACACCGCGCCCGCCCCGCGTTTCAGCCGCACGCCGGGCACGGTGCGCTCCAGCGCGGATGACGGCGAGCTAACCGTTGCGCGGTGGGGTGCTGCCTGATGGCGGGCAAGTATTTCGACCAATGGCAGGTGGGTGAGCGCATCACTCACGACATTCGCCGCACCGTGACTGAGACGGACAATCTGCTGTTCTCGACCATGACGCACAACCCTCAGCCGCTGCATCTCGATATCGAGGCGGCGAAAGAGAGCGGCTTTGGTCAGATCCTCGTGAATTCGACCTTCACCTTTTCGCTGCTGGTCGGGCTGTCGGTGGGCGACACGACCTTAGGGACGTTGGTGGCGAATCTTGGTTTCAACAACGTGGTGACGCCGAAGCCGGTCTTTATCGGCGACACCCTGCGCGCGGAGACCGAGGTAAAGGAATTGCGGACAAGCAAGTCTCGCCCCGAAGCCGGGATCGTCACCTTCACGCACGAGCTGTTCAACCAGCGTGACGAGGTCGTGTGCCGGTGTGAGCGTTCCGCGCTGTTGCAGCGATCAGCTTGACGCGCTTGGCTTGGGCGCGTCGCCGCCCAGCGCCTGCCACAACAACACGCGCGCGCGGTTGGCCCGGCCGAGGCTGGCCGCCGCGCGTTCGCCGCTGGCGTCGGCGGCGCGGCGCGCTTCGAGCGCTTCGGAGAAACTGGCAAGCCCGGCGCGGTAGCGTGTGTCCGCGAGCCGCGCGGCGCGTTCCAATTCGTCGCGTTCCTTGATTGTGAGCGCGGCTTCGGCGTCGCTTGCCGCGATCAGGCCATAGGCGGTTTCCGTATCGCCCAGCGCCTGGAACACCGCGCCGCGATAGGCGGCGAAGGCGGCGCGCTTCTCGGCGGCGGCGGCGTCGATTTCTGAGGAGATCCGGCCAAAGTCGAGCAGCGGACCGGCCACGCCCGCCGTGAGCGAGCCGACGATGGAGTCGTTGTCGAAAATATCACCGGGGCTGAACGCCAGCAGACCCAACACGCCGGACAAAGTGATACGCGGAAACCGCGCGCGCGAGGCGGCGGCGAGATCGGCGTCGGTGGCTGCGAGTTCAGCCGCCGCGGCGAGCACGTCGGGTCGGTTGGTGAGGAGCTCGGAAGGCAAAGCGGCAGGCGCAGAACCCGGTGTCAGCGCAGCGCCCGGCCCGGAAAGCGCCGCACTGACCTCTTGTCCCGATAGGGCGGTGAGCGTCACAAGGCGTCCGATGATACGCGCGCGTTCGCTTTGCAGTGAGGCCAGCCGCGAACGCGACGCGCTTGCTTGAGCCTGCGCGCGCACGCGGTCGAAACCGGGCGCAATTCCCGCGTCCTCGCGAACCTTGGCAAGCCGGGCGAGGCGCTGGGCGGAGGCGACATCGCTTTCCAAAGCTGCTGTGCGCGCCGCGAGCGTGCGCCAGTCGATGACGCTGCCCGCGATCTCCGCCAACAGCGCGTTGCGCACCGCGCCGGCCGAGGCGCTCGCGGCGTCGATCCGGGCGAGGGCGGCGCGTTCGCGCGCGCGCAACTGGCCGAAGATGTCGGGATCCCAACTGGCGACAAGGTTCGCGCCATAGAATGTCTGGGTGCTGGGGATCAGACCCGAAGCACCCGCATCGCCGAATTGCTGCGGGTTGATGCGGTTTTCCGTGACGCTGGCGTCAGCGGTGATGTTGGGCAGGCGCTCGGCCCCGGCGCGCGCGGCTCCGGCCCGCGCGGCGTCGATACGCGCCACCGCTTCGGCAAGCGTCGGCGCGTTGGCCAGCGCGCTCTGCGAGAGCGCGTCGAAGGCGGGGTCGCCCTTGGGCAAGAGTGCTTCAACGCTGGACGCGGTCGCCCCGCTCGGCGTGTAGAGATAGCTGGGCGCAAGCGCGGGGGCGGGCGTTGCGATCTCGGGTGTCGGCTTGAGGCCGCACGCGGTTAAAGCTCCTGCGAGCGTTACCGCCAAGACGGCGCGGGCGAGGTGCGGCATGGCTTTTACTCCTCGCTTTCCTGGCTTGTCGCGGGCTCGCTCTTGGCGGGCGCGCTTTTGGCTGGAATGAAGGCGTCCACTTGCTGACCAACACGGAACTGGTCGGTCTGCGGCAGCGCGTAGATCAGTTGGAGCACGCGCACATCGACGCGTTCAGCGGCGCTGTTGGTGAGCTGGCGCTTGGGCACGATCTGAGGTTCGGCGCGCACGAAGGTGGCTTTCACCTGCTGCTCCGCCGCGCCGCGCGGGCTGACGATGGCGGGCTCGCCAATGGCGACGCGCGGAGCCTCGTTTTCATCAACGTCGACGCGCACATGCAGCGGGTTGGTCTCGCCCATCTGGATGAACGGCGCCGCGTTCCCGCCGCCGCCTTGCGTCGCGACAAACTCACCGGGGCGAATGCTGACCGCCAGAATCTCGCCTGCAATCGGCGCGCGCACGGTCAGGCGGCCCAGGTCTGTGCGCGCCGAGGATGCGCGCGCCTGAGCGGCTTTCAACCGCGCGTTGGCGACCGCGAGGCGGCTGGTGGCGGTGTTGAAGTCGCCTTCTGCGCGGATGACTTCGGATCGGCTGACAGCGGCGGGATCGTCAAGCTCGCGATAGAGATCAAGCTGTTGCCGCGCTGTGTCGCGCGCCGTTCTGGCTTCAGTGATGGCGGCGCGCGCTTCGGTGATCGCCGCACCCGCTTCGCTCAGCTGCGCGCGCACGGCGCGGTCATCGACGAGAAACAGCACCTGGCCTTTCTCAACCCGGTCGCCCGGCGCCACGCGCAAATCGGTGATGAGGCCCGACAGCGCTGAGCCGATATCGATGATCTCGCTCGCCGGTTCGACTAGCCCCGCGCCCGCTACGCGCGCGCTGTTGGCAAGATCGCCGGTCGCCTTGGGCGGCTGGCGATCCGGTTCGGTCAACTCGCGATCGGGCAGGTTGCTGATGACGTACCACGTGCCAGCGGCAAGGCCGAGAATGGCGAGGATCGGCAGGACCTGCCGCGAAAAGCTCAGAGTGCTGGGGAGAAAAGCCATGATGCGCCTTTGAGTGAAAGAGGGTCTTGGAAAGGGAGCGGGGCCGCGCGCCGGAGGGTCAGTGCCCCTCAGGCATGTCGGTGCCGTCGTGGGTGATGCGCCCGTCTTCGAGCACGAGAATACGGTCAGCGAGGTCGAAAATACGGTTGTCGTGGGTCACGATGATGCAGGCGCGATCCTTGGCGACCGCCACGTCGCGCAATAGGTCCATCACGCGCCGCCCTGATTTCGCGTCGAGCGCGGCGGTGGGTTCATCGCAGACCACCAGACGCGGTTCGTGCACCAGAGCGCGCGCGATGGCGACGCGTTGCTGTTGGCCGCCGGAAAGCTGGCGCGGCAGCTTGTCCGCCTGATCGCCGATATTAAGCGCGTCGAGCAATTCCATCGCTTTGCGCCGCGCAGGCTCAATCGCCATGCCTTGCGCGATCAGCGGCACAGCGGCGTTGGCGGCGGCGTCGATTGAAGGGATCAGATTGTACTGCTGGAAGATGAAGCCGATATTTTCGAGCCGGAAGTTCACCAGCTGCGTGTCTGAAAGCGAATAAATGTCGGTGCCAAACACCTTCACTTCGCCCTCGGTCGGCCACAAAATGCCGCACATGATCGAGATCAGCGTCGTCTTGCCCGAACCGCTTTCGCCGACGACGAAGGTCATCTCGCCAGAGCGGATATCGGTGTCAACGCCGTGCAGCACGCGGATCGTGGATTGGCCCGCCTGAAAGTCGCGGATGATGCCGCGCGCGCAAATGGCGGTTTCGGCTGGCAGATCCGGAGCGGCGGTGTCCTCGGGGGCGTCGGTGGCTTGGCTTGCGGTTTCCATAATCTGCGCCTTTCTTACCGGAAGACCGATGCGGGTTCGGTCCGCATGACGCTGCGCAGTGAAATCCAGCCGGTAAGGCCCAGGATCACAGTCACAGCGACCAGGCTGACGAACGGGATTTGCCAGGGGATGTAGAACGCCTTGAAGGTCGGATTGCCGGAAAAGCCGTAAATGAACAGAACCGTGCCCACGACACCCAGAGCGTAGCCGACCGCGCCCACAAGAGTGGCCTGCGCGACCACCATCTGGCCGATCTTGAAATTGGTGACGCCGATGGCTTTGAGCGCGCCAAACTGCTTGATGTTGTCGCGGATGAAGAGGCTGAACGTCAGGCCGACAATCGCGACCCCGACGATAAAGCCAAGCGCGACGGTGATCCCGAAATTGAGCGGGATGCCCGTGTTCTCGATGATGAAATCCACGCCCGATTGCGCCAGTTGTTCGCGCGGGAGAGCCTTGAGCCCGGTTTGCGCGGTGATGCGATCCGCCACCTCTTGCTGGGTCTCGCCTTCGCGAACGCCCGCGAGCACAAAGGTGAGGCGGTTGCGGGTGCCGGGCACGAAATTGAGCGCGCGGCTGTATTTCGTATAAAGCGTCACCTGACTGGTGAAGCTGGGAATAGCGTCGGCCACGCCGCGTATCACGGCGCGTTGATCGTTGAGTTCGAGGCGTTGGCCGATGGGGCTCTCGCCATCCTTGAACATCTTGGTGACGCCCACGTCATCAATCAGGACGGTGTCGGGTTGGGAAAGGATCGATTTGTCGCCTTCGACCATGCGTTCGGGCAAGCCGATCAGAGTCGCGTCATCGACGCCGACAATGGTGACGCCTTCCAGATCGCCGACGCTGTTGCGCACCGAGGCGACCGCGCGCAAATGCGGCACTGCCCATTCCACCCCTTCGACCGAGCGTACTTCGTCCAGCGCGGTCGCGGGCATGGCGTAGTTGACTTCGGTCGTGCGGCTGACCGGGTCCATGACCCAGATTTCCGCTTCGGGTGCGCTGTAAACGCCGCTCGCGCCGCGTTCGATCAGGTTCACGAAAATCGTCAATTGCTGCGTGATCAGCAGCGTCGAAAACGCGATGCCGAACAGCAGGCCGTAAAATTTCTGCTTGTCGCCGGTGAGCATTCGGATGGCGATCCAGAGCATGAGAGGGGAACCTTTAAAGAAAGCCGGGGTTGCTTTTGCAGGGGTTGCAGCGCATTACTGAACGACACCGTTTAAATGAACGCAACCGTTCAGGTAGTCAACCTCCCATTCGAATTCAGGTTCCATTGCATTGAAGAAAAAGCCCGGCCGCCCTTCTGATCAGGCCAAACGCCTGGCGATCATCGAAGCCGCGTCGCGAGCGTTCTTCGACGATGGCTTTGCCGCGACCTCTATTGAGCAGGTGGCGGCCGATGCGGGCGTGTCGAAGGTCACGATCTACAACCAGTTCGGCGACAAACGCGCGCTCTTTACCGCGGCGGTGGAGCGCGAATGCGAGAAAATGCGAGGCCATTTCAGCATTGATGAAACCCGCCAGGGCACGATCCGTGAGCGGTTGCAGGAAGTGGGCGAGGGCATGATCGCCTTTCTCTCGCGCCCGGAAATGATCCAGTTCGAACGTCGCATCGCCGCCGAAACCGAGGTCGAGCCCGCAATCGGTCACGCCTTTCTGGACGCCGGGCCATGGCGCATGAAGCTGGGTTTTGCCGAATTCCTCAACCACGCCAACGCGCGCGGCGAACTGGACGTGGCCGACCCGATGCTGGCGGCTGAGCAATTTGCGGCTTTGTGCAAGGGGATGGGAGACCTCGACCAGAGATTTGGCCGCGAAGTGTCATCCGCCGACCGCGCGCGCCGCATCAAAGGCGCGGTCGATGTCTTCCTAGCCGCCTATTCAAAAACGCCCGAGGCTGCGCTCGATTGAAAATTCGCATCACTGCATTCGAAAATACGCATGACGCGCGCAGCCCCGCATTATCTTGCCATTCATTGCCGTGTTCCTACATTGGGCGGTGAGAAAGAAGGAATCATCCCTCATGAGCGACCAGAACGATCCCAACCAGCCTGCGCCCGAAGGCCCTAACCCTTGGGTGAAACAACTGATGATCTGGGGCGGGATTTTCCTCGCGCTGCTTCTGGTCGTGTCGCTGTTCAGCAATTCGGGTCAGCCGCAGGGCACCGAAATTCCCTATTCGGATTTCCGCGAGCAAGTGCAGGAAGGCAAGATTGAGGCCGTCCAGATGGGCGATGATTTGATCACCGGCACTTACAAGAACGGCAAGGCGTTCACCGCGATTCCGGTCGGCAACGATATCGAGATCACCGGCCTGCTTGAAGACAATGACGTGTCCTTCACCGGCAAACCGCGCGAGCAGCCCAACATGCTGCTCTACATCCTTCTCAATTCGCTTCCGTTCCTGCTGATCCTCGGCATCGCATTTTTCGCGCTGCGCCAGGTGCAAAAAGGCGGCGGCGGCGGCGCGATGGGCTTTGGCAAGTCGAAAGCCAAGATGCTCACCGAGCGTCAGGGCCGTGTGACCTTTGACGATGTCGCCGGCATTGATGAGGCTCGCGAGGAGCTGCAGGAGATCGTGGAGTTCCTGAAAGATCCGCAGCGCTTCTCCAAGCTGGGCGGTCAGATTCCGAAAGGCGCGCTGCTGGTCGGCTCGCCCGGTACGGGTAAGACGCTGTTGGCGCGCGCGATTGCGGGCGAAGCGGGCGTGCCCTTCTTCACCATTTCCGGCTCCGACTTTGTCGAAATGTTCGTTGGCGTGGGCGCAAGCCGCGTGCGCGATATGTTCGAGCAGGCCAAGAAAAACTCGCCCTGCATCGTCTTCATCGATGAGATCGACGCGGTCGGCCGTTCGCGCGGCGGGGGCCTCGGCAACTCGAACGACGAGCGCGAGCAGACGCTGAACCAGCTGCTGGTCGAGATGGATGGTTTTGAAGCCAATGAAGGCATCATCATCATCGCGGCGACCAACCGCCCCGACGTTCTGGACCCCGCTTTGCTGCGTCCGGGCCGCTTTGACCGTCAGGTCGTGGTGCCGATCCCCGACATCGAAGGCCGTGAGAAGATCCTCGGCGTCCACATGAAGAAGGTGCCGTTGGCGCCCGACGTGAACCCGCGCACGATTGCGCGCGGCACGCCCGGCTTCTCGGGTGCGGATCTTGCAAACCTTGTGAACGAAGCCGCGCTGCTGGCGGCGCGCCGTAACAAGCGCCTTGTCGCGATGCAGGAATTCGAAGACGCCAAAGACAAGGTCATGATGGGCGCGGAACGCCGCTCAATGGTCATGACCGAAGACGAAAAGAAGATGACGGCCTATCACGAGGCGGGCCACGCGCTGGTCTCGATCAACGAGCCCGCGTCTGACCCGATCCACAAGGCGACGATCATCCCGCGTGGCCGCGCGCTGGGCATGGTTATGCGCCTGCCCGAGCGTGACAGCTATTCCTATCACCGCGACAAGATGCACGCGAACCTCGCCGTGGCGATGGGTGGCCGCGTGGCCGAAGACATCATCTTTGGTCACGACAAGGTCTCCAGCGGCGCCAGCGGCGATATCCAATACGCCACTGACTTGGCCAAGAATATGGTGACCAAGTGGGGCATGTCGGAAAAGCTGGGCCCGCTGCAATACGAACAGCAGCAGGAAGGCTATCTGGGCATGGGCCAGTCCGCGCGCACCATGGCGGGCGCGGAAACCAACAAGCTGATCGATGAAGAGATCAAACGTCTGGTCGAGGAAGGGCTCAAGCGGGCAACGGATATTCTGACCGAGCAGGAAGACAAACTTCACCTCCTGGCTCAATCTCTGCTCGAATATGAGACGCTAACCGGTGACGAGATCACCACGCTGATGGAAGGCGGTTCGATCGATCGTCCCGACGCGCCCACCGGTGCAGCGACCCCGCGCCCTGCGCATGGCTCAGCCATACCCAAGGCGGGCAAACGCTTCGGCTCGAAAGGGGACGAAGCGCCGCAAGGGGCCTAAACCTCAAGGTTTTGAATGACAAAAGGGCGTCGGAGAAATCCGGCGCCCTTTTTGGTTGCGACTTAAAAACCGCCGAGCAGGATCAGCGAATTGCCAAAGATCAGCAGGATGAAGATCAGGCTGAACAGCAGGAAGACAAAGCGCCAGATCGTCGAAAAACGCGAAAGACCATAGGTGTAGCGCAGGTGCTTGTAGATATGGAGCGGCGCGCCGAACGCGAACAGCGCAAACGCCCATCCCCCTTGCGCAAAGCTTGTCGCGAGCAGGGACACCGTGATGAACAGCAGCGACATAAAGCTGAGCGAATAGGTGACGAAAATCGCGTGGTCATACGCTTTGTATTTGCGCCGCCAGGCAAACATCAGCCACACAAACGGGATGGACAGCGGGATGAGAAGCCAGCTGAATTTATACCCGTTCGCCTGCATCTTGTAGAGCATCAGGCCCGGATTTTCGCGCCATTTTTTGATGATCCCCTTGTCGATCCAGTCGATCCCGGTGGGCGCCATGGTCAGCCGCGTGCCATCGCTCGAAACAAGCACATTGTCCGCCGATTCTTCCGCAGAGGATCGGGCGATCATGTCTTCAAGGAATTCGAGTTGCCCCTGGCGCTTTTCGATCTCAGGATCGCCTGGCTCCATCGCGTCGATCTCGCTTTTGAGCCGTTCGGCCTCGGCCTCGCCCTCGGCGCGAAAGGCGTTGGCCGCGCCGCCAAAATCGAGATCGGTGGGCGTGGTCAGCCCGACCATCTGGAACACCGCAAACATTGCGAACACGCCAAACAGGAACATCGACATCGGGCTCACAAACTTCGCGCGTTCGCCTTCGATATAGCGGCGGGTCAACCGGCCCGGTTTGAAGATCAGCAGCGGCAGCGTGTGCGAGAGCTTGCCGTCGAGATGCAGCACGCCGTGCACCAGATCGTGCCCGATGGCGGTCAGCGTGCGATGGATATGCGCCTTTTGCCCGCAATGGGGGCAATAATGGCCCGAAAAGCTGGTCCCGCAATTCGCGCATTCGATGGCGGCGCTGGTCTTGGTGGTGTTGGACGAGGGCCCTGCGGCGGTGGGCTCAACCGCGCTTGAGGCGAGCGATCCCTCGACCACAACGCCCAGTCCTTCTGCCAACTCGTTCATTGGACGCACCTCTTCGCCAATCGCTCCGATTTAACGAAGGTTATGCGCGAAGGCGGGGCGCTTGCCAATGCGCAGGGGCGCAAAGAGGGGACGCGCGTGCTATTTCTGCGCGAGCTTGCGCTCAATTGCGGTCCACAATTGCGCGAAGGCACGCGCCGCCGGAGCGCGGGGTGCGAAGGCGCCAACGGGCTTGCGTTCGACCGCGCATTGCTCAATCGCGCTGGCGAGCGGCACGACGGGCCATTTGGGATTGGCCTCGCGCGCCTCGCGGTGCAGCGTGCGGCGCATATCGACCATGGAGAGGACCGGCAGGATCGGCGGGTGCTTCTTGCCGGACCCGCGCACTTCTTCGACCACCTGATCGAGCGCGCGCGATGATAGCGGCGAGGGCGGCAGAGGGACGATCACGATGTCCGCTGCGCGCATGACCTGCGCGCTCACCTCGCTCAACACCGGTGGGCAATCGAAGATTATGCGGTCGTAATCCTTGCGCAGCCCATCGACGAGTTTGGCGAGCTTCTTGCGCTTGCCGATCCCTTCGAATTGGCGGTCGAGCGTTCGGATGCTCTCATCAGCGGGCAGCAGGTCGAGCGCGTCGTAATCGGTTTTGCGGATAAGCTTGGCCGCGTCGCGTTCGGAGGAGAAAACGCTTTCCGCCATGCGCTTCTTGCGCGGGTCGACGCCTAGCAAAAAGCCCGAACCGTTCGAGGCGTCCAGATCCCACAACAGGGTCTTGCGACGCGAAATATGCGCCGCGCACCAGGCGAGATTGACCGAGAAGGTGGTCTTTCCGACCCCGCCTTTGACGCTGTAGACTGCAATGGACGCCATGGTGATTGTCCCGCTCTCTCATGCCCGCTTGGCCCGGACGCAAGGGAGGCGGCAAGGCGTGTTACGGTTTCGTTACACGCAACGCTTTTGCACGCGCGATGGCTCAACGCAAGATTTCGCCAGAGCGTGTTAAAGCGCGGTCAAAAAGCCTAATCGGCTGGAAGACGGGCACAAAAAAGCCGCCAGAGCGGCGGCTTTCTCGCTGTGTGAGCCGGGGTTTAGCGCCCGAGATCACGTCATAATTCAGGGCGAGTTTAGCCCTCGTAATCCGCGCCGATTGAGGTCGAGCGGGTCGGCGCCGACGCGGTGATGCGCAGCGCTTCGGCGGATTGGCTGAGCGAACCGATATCGTCGGCTTCGTCTTCATCGTCGGGCAGGATTTTCTGCAGGCTGGTCACCATCGCTTCGTTCAGATCGCGCGGCTTGACTGTCTGCTCCGCAATCTCGCGCAGTGCGACAACCGGGTTCTTGTCACGGTCGCGGTCAATCGTCAGTTCGCTGCCGCCCGAGATTTCGCGCGCGCGCTGTGCGGCCAGCAGGACAAGGTCAAACCGGTTCGGGATCTTGTCGACGCAATCTTCAACGGTAACGCGTGCCATCAGCGGGCCTCATAACTAATCATGGTGTGGGAATAGGAGCGCTGCACCTAGGTGCGAGCGCGCGTGGAGTCAAGATTTTCGCACCTGTGCGCGCGTCTTACTCGTAGCCCCAATCGGAATAATCCTTGAGGTTGGGCGAGGTGAATTTGGTGTATTCGCTCTGGAACAGCAACGGCACCATGCCGGTCGAGCCGTGGCGCTGCTTGGCGACGTTGACCGCCGCTTTGCCGCGCTTTTCGTTATAGGCGTCTTCCCAGGCGCGGTATTTCTCGACCGCTTCGGGTGGGCTGGTTTCGGTCGGAAAGTCGGGCTTGATCGCTTCGAGGTAATAGTCGTCGCGATAGACGAACCACACCATGTCGGCGTCCTGCTCGATCGAGCCGGATTCGCGCAGGTCGGACAGCATCGGGCGCTTGTCTTCGCGCTGTTCGACCGCGCGGCTGAGCTGGGAAAGCGCGATGACGGGCACGCTGAGCTCTTTCGCAAGCGTCTTGAGCCCGCGGCTGATCTCCGAGATTTCGTTGACCCGGTTGTCGTTCGCGCGGCCCGACCCTTGCAGCAATTGCAGATAGTCGACGATGATGAGACCGATGTCGTGCCGCCGTTTCAGCCGCCGAGCGCGGTTGCGCAGCGCCGCGATGGTGAGCGCGGGTGTGTCGTCGATCAACAGCGGCAATTCCGCCAAACGCTGGCTGGCAAAGGAGAGGCGCTGAAAATCCTCGCGGCCCATATTACCGCTGCGCAGCGATTCCGAGCTGATCTCTGCCTGCTCGGCAAGGATACGCGTGGCGAGCTGATCGGCACTCATTTCCAGACTGAAAAACACCGTGGGCGCGCCGTAATTGTGCTCCCCGCCATCCTGCTGAAAGCGCAAATGCTCTTCGGCGCAGTTGAACGCGATGTTGGTCGCGAGCGAGGTCTTGCCCATGCCCGGCCGGCCGGCGAGGATGATAAGATCGGAATCGTGCAGACCCGCGACCTTGCGATCGAGCGTTTCGAGCCCGGTGGTCTTGCCTGACAAGCCGCCGCCCGAATTCATCGCCGCTTCGGCGAGTTTGATCGCCGCGAGCGAGGCGTCGCGGAAACTGGTCGCCTCGCTGCCGGTTTCCGCGCCCTCAGCTACCCTGAACAGGTCCGCTTCCGCCTCCGCGATGCGGTCCATGGGCTGGACGTTCTCGGAGGTGTCGAGCGCCCCTTCAACGAGGCCCCGGCCCACGCTCACCAATTCGCGCAGCAGCGCCAAATCGTAGATCTGCTGCGCGTGTTCGTGCGGCGCGAGCAGGCCCGAACCGTTGGCAGTCAGCTTGGCGAGGTAGCTCGGCCCGCCCAATTCCGCGAGCGCCGGGTCGCCTTCGAATTGCGGGCGCAAAGTAACGGGCGATGCCGTGCGGTTGAGATCGACCGCCTTGAGGATCTTCTCGTAAATCCGCTCATGCAGCGATTCGAAGAAATGATGCGGCTTTAACGGGGTGCGCAGTTCCTCGATCACCCGGTTATCGATCAGCACCGCGCCCAGAAACGCCGCCTCGGCCTCCAGGTTGGAGGGAAGCTTGCGCCCGGCACCATCGGCGTCGGTGGTATCGTCGCTGGGGAAAAGGAGGGTCTCGGTGTCGGTCATGGCGCTCTGATGGAACCATGGCGGGGGCAAGGGCAAGGGGCAAATGCACCAATAAATTTTACGCAAAACCTCTTGCTCTGTGGATAGCGTGGAAGGCGCGCGAGAGGATGAGGGCTATGGGTTTGAACTGAAACGCTTGAAGTGGCCCCCTCCCATCTGCGAAGGCGTACAGACCATGGTTGGTGACACGCCTGATTCCCCCGCGACCTCGCAAAGGATCGCTCACATCGAGCTCGACGAAGCCACGATCCTGTGGCGCAATGCGGATGTCGAACAGGAACGCCGGGTCGCGATCTATGATCTGATCGAGGAAAACACCTTCAAACCGGTCAAGAGCGCGCAGAAGGGGGCCAAGGGGCCCTATCGTCTGTTTCTGGGGGTGCGCGATGGTCGTCTTGCGATGGATGTGAGCGATACCGATGAGAAACTGCTCGAAACGCTGCTGATTGGTCTTGCCCGGTTTCGCCGACCGATCCGCGAATATTTCGCGATTTGCGACAGCTATTACCAGGCCATTCGCAAGGCGACCCCGTCCGAGATCGAGACCATCGATATGGCGCGCCGGGGCATTCATAACAGCGCCGCCGAACTGTTGCTCGAACGCTTGGAAGGCAAGGTCGAGACCGACTTCGTCACCGCCCGCCGCCTGTTCACGCTGATTTGCGTGCTGCATATCAAGGGGTGAGGTCGGGGCTTTATCCAGCCCACACTCAGCAGCGTCATGGCCCGAAAATCCCGCAAAACCCAACGCCGCAAATCTGGGCCCGGTCTGTTCCGACGGTTGCTGCAACTCGGGGCGCTGATCGCGCTGGTGGCGCTCGCTTATGCGGGGTGGTTCTGGTTCGAGATGCGGTCCTGGCGGCCCGACCCAGCGGTCTATGAAGAACAGGGCGCGGTTATCGCCAGCGGTTCGCCCGGCGTGCGGTTTGAAACGCTCAAGGCGGTCGGCGCGCAGTTTGTCTATCTCGAACTCAGCGTCGCTGGCATGGCGCCGGATCCCGGCTTTCGAGACCGCATCCGCGCGGCGAAGGAGGCGGGGTTGAAGGTGGGCGTGCTCCAGCCGTTTGATCCGTGCCAGCGCGCTGATCCACAATCCGCGCTGTTCACCCGCATGGTGGCGCGCGATCCGGACCTGTTGCCGCCCGCGCTGGCTCTGACCCGGCTTCCCAGCGGCTGCGCCCAGCGTGTGAGCAAAGCCGCCGTGACCAGCGAGGTGCTCACCCTCGTCAATCAGATCGAGATGCATTCCGGCCAGCCGGTTATCCTCAAACTCGGTCCCGATTTTGAAGCGCGCTTTGGCATGGCGAACGCGCTGGATCGCGATCTGTGGCTTGTGCGCGACCGGATGCGTCCGCGCTATACGGCGCGGCCATGGCTGCTATGGAGCGCGAACAGCCAATGGGTGAGCGAGGCGGCGAGCGAGCCGCTGGAATGGGTGGTGGTGCAGCGATGACTTTGACGCAAACGCAGGAAGCCGAACTGATCGCCGCCGCGCGCGCCGCTGCGGCGCACGCCTACGCGCCTTACTCCGACTACCAAGTGGGATCGGCTTTGCTGTTTGACGACGGTGCGGTCATCACCGGGAGCAATGTCGAGAACGCGAGCTATGGCCTCGCGCTGTGCGCAGAAACCGTCGCGGTTTCGCGCGCCTTTGGCGAAGGGCGGCGCGGCGGACTTGTGGCGCTGGCCGTGACGGGTCCGCCTGATAAGGGCGACGGCGCGCCGATCACGCCGTGCGGGCGGTGCCGGCAAGTCCTCAACGAAATCGCGCAATTGGGCGGCACGGACCCGGTGGTTCTGTGCGTGGGCAAAAACAAGGTGCGACGTGTGCGCCTGTCAGAACTGCTGCCGCACGCTTTTGGCCCGGCACACCTGACTTAACGCCGGAACAGGTCGCCCAGCGATTTGGCCGCGTTGCCGATCGGATCCTTGCGGAACGCGGTCTCTTCCTGACCGACATAGCTGAATATGCCGTCGAGGCCCTGATCGGTCACCGAGCGGTTGATGCTCTCGCGGTTCAGCCCTGCGCTGCGGATAAAGCTGTGCTTTTCCGCGAGGCCGTCGAATGTTGAATAGACGCCCAGGCTTTCCAGCGCGCTGTCGATCAGCGGTTCGAGCTTGGCGTGCAGCGCGTCGTTGGACGAGGTGCGCAAATACTGCGTGCCGCCGTCGCTTTCTTTGATGATCCCGGGGGCGTCGCTGAACGAGAGGTCGTCGATCGCGTCGCGAAAGATCGGCTTGGCCTCGCCCGCGGCTATCCCGGCTGCGTCGTTGATCTTGCGCGTGACGCCGTCGAGCACGCCCAGCTTGCTCGCGCCGCCTAGAATTGAGCCGAGGAGGCCGCCTGAGCTTTTGCCGATGATGGGCAGGCCTATACGCACAGCTTCGTCGCCGTAAAACGCACCGGGCTGGGCCAATTTGTCGAGCGCGCTGTCGGTCGCCTTGCCAAGGATGGAGGACAATCCAAGCCCGCCTGATCCAAACTGCGCGTGCGCGGCGCTGGGTATGAGCATCAGCGCCGAAGATGCCGTCAAGCCTGCGATCATGGTGCGTCGGTTCAGTCTGGTCATAATGCCTCTCCTTGCGTGTTTGTCAGCGTGTTACCCGTCCGATGTCTCAATCCATTCCAGCAGCGCCGCCATGCAATCGCGGCCCAGCGTCTTGCAACGTTCCGGTGACCAGCCCTGTTCGGGTTCAGGAAAGCTCGCCAGATCCTTGAACGGCATTTCCAGCGTCATCGCGCAGGCGCCATAGCGTTCGGCGACCTGATTGGTGCTGATGCCCAGATTGGCGCGACCAGCGGAGGTTTTGGGATAGCCCAGCTCGGTCTGAAAATCGGGCGTGCGGCGATCGAGAATGCGCTGATAGCGGTAGAACTGATCGCCCAGCGCGTCCGTCCAGCTGGGAATGCCTTCAAATCCAGCGAGGAAATTGGCCGGGATCGCTTCGTCCCCGTGCACATCCATCGCGAAGTCGACGCCGGTTTCGTCCATGCGGTTGCGGATGGCGAGCACTTCGGGCGATGCGTCGGCGCTGGGCTCGGCCCATTCGCGGTTGAGATTGGTGCCGACCGCGTTGGTGCGCAGATGCCCGCGCGCGGACCCATCCGGATTGCAATTGGGCACGATATAGAGCCGGGCGTGCTTGCGAAGACCGCGCGCCACTGGATCGGTGGGATCGGTGAGGCATTCCAGCGCCCCTTCCATCCACCATTCCGCCTGCGTTTCGCCGGGATGCTGGCGTGCGTACAGCCATACGTTGAGCGCGCCTTCGCCCATTTCGAGGCAATCGAGCGGGCGCCCGTCGAGCGTTTGCGTCAACCGGACCAGATCAACGCCCTCGCTGGCGGCGGCCTCGGCGACCAGATCATGGTGACGCTCAATCGAATAGGGCGCGAAATAGGCGAAATAGCAGATGTCGCTCGCCGGGATGTGCCGGATGGTGAGCGTGCCGTCATCCTCGTCCTTGTCAAACCGGCTCGACGCGCGGCCCCAATATTCGCGATCTTCCGAAACGCAGGCGTCGTAGCCGGGCCATCCGCCGGGATAGGCGCTGGTGTTCAGGCCGGTGATCTTGAGCTCGATCTCTTCGCCCGCCGCGCCGCTGACGCGAAAGTGAAACCACTGCGCGAATTGCGAATTGTGGTCCTTGCGCACCGCGAGCTTTGCGGTTCTTCCTTCAATGCCGAGGACTTCAATATTGCCGCTGTCGAAAGCCGCGTCGATCAAAAGGGTCATTTGGGCTCCACGAGATCTTGAGCGATGAGGGTGACGGTCTCGCCGCCGCCTTGCGGGAAATCCTGAAATATCGCCGCCGCCATCGCGCGCGCGTTGATCGCGACCGGCGCGTAAGGCGAATTGACGCTGGTGGGGAATTGCGCGCGCGCTTCCCACAAATTGGGCTGGCCCGCCGGACCGCCGGTTTGCGCGATAGCCACGCTCAGCTGCGAGATCACCCGCGCCGATTGCCGCCCTCCACCCAAATTGATGCCGACGCCCATGCCAACGCCGCTGCCGAACGTGCCCGCCCCGCCGCCAACGCCGACATTGACCGGCGAGCCTGTATCGGCCGCCTCCACGGGCGTGCGGCTGGTGTCGATCGTGGCGATCTGGCTGGCGGTCTCCTCGCTACCGACGACCGTGTAGCCCAGCAGCGCGAGTTCATCGCTGACCGCCGCGCGAAAGGCGTCGAGCGCCTCTTCGTTTTCGAGCTCTTTGGCAAAGCGCACCGCAATGGTCCCTTGGCCAAGGCCTGCGGGCTGAGGCGCGGCAAAGCGGGTGACTTCGATGGGACCGGTGTAAGCGCCCGCGGCGCAGGCGCCCAGACCAAGCACGAGGGTTAAAGCCAGCGCGCCGCGTAGGGTATGTGATTGAGCCATTGGATAATTACCTCTCTACCGCGCAGCATAGGCCCAAACCGCGTGGGCGTAAAACCTCATTGCATGACCGAGAAAGGCGCTTCACGGTTTTGTAGGGCAAGGCTAGTAATGGCGGCGCTATGGAACCCAATGCAAAGCCCAGTGCAAAACCCAATGTGCTCGTGACCGGCGGCGCCGGTTACATCGGAAGCCACGCCGTCCTCGCGTTGAAAGACGCAGGCTGGAACGTCGCGGTGATCGACAATCTGACCACCGGTTTTCGTTTCGCGGTGCCTGATGACGTGCCGCTCTACGAAGGCGATATCGAGGACGCCGCTCTGTTGGCCCGCATCTTTGACGAGCAGCAAACGGGCGCGATTATGCACTTTGCCGGCTCCATCGTGGTGCCCGAAAGCGTTGAGGATCCGCTCAAATATTATCACAACAACACGGTCAAAAGCCGCGCGCTGATCGAATCGGCGGTGAAGGGCGGGATCGCGCATTTCATCTTTTCCAGCACAGCCGCGACCTATGGCATGCCCGATACGCCCACGGTCAGCGAGGATACGGCGCAAAAGCCGATCAATCCCTATGGCTGGTCCAAGCTGATGACCGAACAGATGTTGAGCGACACGGTCGCCGCGCATCCGATGAATTTCTGCGCGCTGCGCTATTTCAACGTCGCAGGCGCTGATCCCGAGGCGCGCTCTGGCCAGTCGACGGCGGGCGCGACGCATCTGATCAAGGTCGCGGTTGAGGCCGCGCTTGGCAAACGCAGCCATGTCGGGGTGTACGGCACCGATTACGACACGCCCGATGGCACCGGGGTGCGCGATTACATTCATGTCAGCGATCTCGCCGCCGCGCATGTCCTGGCGCTTGAGGAACTGGTTAAGCAACCCGCCAAGTCGATGATGATGAATTGCGGCTATGGTCGCGGGTTTTCGGTGCTGGAGGTGCTCGACGCGGTCGACCGTGTCACCAACCTCACCATTGATCGCCGCATTGAAGGGCGGCGAGCGGGCGATCCGGGCCAGCTCGTCTCGGACCCTTCGCTTCTGAAACGCACCCTGCCATGGGAGCCTCAACACGCCGATCTGGATACGATCATCGGTCACGCGCTGGCGTGGGAGCGCAAGCTGTCGCAATTGCGCGAAGGCTAGCGTTGACGAATCTGATGCGCCGGGCTAACCGCGCACCAGAAATCTTCGCGCGTCGGCCCGAATCCGGCGCGTTTTGCTTTTTTCGAGAGACTGAAAATGAAAATCCGCAACAGCCTTAAGTCGCTGAAGAACCGCCATCGCGACTGCCGCGTGATCCGCCGTCGCGGGCGCACCTATGTCATCAACAAGACCAACCGTCGTTTCAAGGCTCGCCAGGGCTAAACGATGGCGTGACCGCTTCGGCGGTCGTTGGATTCTTGCAGCGGCCCGCCTCCACACCGGAGAGCGGGCCGCAGCCGTTTGAGGAGCGGGTGTGTGACGGATCAGGGGGTGAGCCATGGTGGTAAGGCGGCGGTGTTCGATGTGGGCCGCGTGCTGTATCATTGGCAATTGCGCGCGCTGTTTGAAAAACTGATCGATGACGCGGACGAGCTCGACTGGTTTCTGGCCAACGTCGTGACCGAAGAATGGCACTTCGAACACGACCGCGGACGCCCGATTGCGCAGATGGTGCGCGAGCGGACCGCTCTGTTTCCGCAATACGAAGCGCTCATCCGCGCCTACGCCACGCGCTTTAACGAAACCGTGCCAGGCCCGGTGGAGGGCACGCACGCGCTGGTCGAACGGCTTCACGCGTCGGGCGTGCCGCTGTTCTGTTTGACCAATTTTGGCGACGAGTTCTGGCAGGCGTTTCGCCCGACCCGGCCGATTTTTGATCGGTTCGACGACATCATCGTATCGGGCGTCGAGAAAGTCGCGAAGCCGGAGCCACGCATTTACGAGATCGTCGAACAGCGCAGCGGGCGCGTCGACGATGCGCTCTTCTTTACCGATGACAATCCGGCGAACATCGAGGCGGCGCAAAAACGCGGCTGGGACGCGCATCTGTTTACCGATGCAGCGACGTTGGAGCGTCAATTGACCACCGCCGGTCTGCTCTAAGCGAGCAGGTCCACAGCCCCACAGATGCAAAAATCCCCCGGTCGCAGCTTTTTGGGGAAGAGCCGCGCCGGGGGTTTGAGGGATCGCCTGTGTGGAGAGTGACAGGCGATCGGGGAAACGAGGTTTCCTTAAGCTACAAGCTTACTTGCCGTTGCATTTGGCGAGCTTTTCAGCGGCCAGTTCCTTGCCCTTGGCGGTGAAGCTGGTGACTTCGCCAAATTCACGCGCGAGGCCGCGGCAGATGCGCATCGGGCGGCTGGTGCCCTTGGCCGCGACACAGCTCCTGTCCTTGCAGGCCCAGGCGACGCCGCCGGCAACGGCGCGATCATCGCTGGCGGGGGCGGCCAGTTTCGCAGTGTAATACGGCGCGGCGGCCTGGCTGGCGATCGGGGCCATCGTGGTGCCGAGCGCCAGAGCGGCGGTGGCGACGAGGGAGAGACGGCTTGCAGCGTTGAGGGAGAGGGTCATCGCTTGGGATCCTTTTTTAGCGGAGTTCGTAGTTCTATTGTGCAACGCAACGTTTCAAATCAAAACCAGTTGCTGATCGCTACCTAAGTGATTCGGTTTTCAGTTGCAACTTAAAACTGAAATTATTTTGTACCCGATTGTGTTCGGCTCGCGAATCAAGCTAGAAAGGTTTCGCTGAGAGGACTGATTATGGGCAAGGTAAGAGAATCACTGCGCGAGCTGATCGATTGCGGATTGCCGCAAGCGCTTGAAGTTATGGGCGAACGCTGGTCTTTTATGATCCTTCGCGCTAGCTTTAACGGGCTCAAGCACTTCGAAGAATTTCTCACCGAATTGGGCATTGCCCGCAATATTCTGTCCAATAGATTGGCGAAACTTGTCGAGCACGGCATCCTCAAACGCGAGCCCTGCGAGGATGATCGCCGCAAGATCGAGTATCGTTTGACTGAAAAAGGCTTCGATCTTTTGCCCGCCATGGTCGCGCTGCGCCAATGGGGTCAGAAATATGGCAGTGAATTCGTAGCCGAAGACCCGGTTTTGGTCGACGAGCTTGATCGGCTTCCGGTTGGTCCGGTGTCGATGCTGTCCCATGATGGCCGCATTCTCGATCACACCGGGCTCAACCTGGTGAAGCGCGATGATGTGGGGCGCCGTGCGGATGGCACCGTGGCGCATGCCAGCGATGCTCTGGAAACGGGCGATGTGATTGCGCTGGAAGACGCGCGAAAGGCCGCTTCGAACTAAAAGACACCGTTTGCGAGCCCCTTGGGCCGGAAACGAGGGATACTTGCCGCGCCTTGGCTTGACCGGGGGCTGCGCAACTGGCGTGAGTGGTCACGGCCATGGCAACCCAGTCCTTCTCCCCCGACGCCTCTGACAGCGATCCCGGCGACCCTTCGCCGGCGCTGCACGCGCGCGCGAAGGAGGCGCTGCGCAGCACGTTTGGCTATTCCGACTACAGAGGCACGCAGGAGCAAGTGGTTGCCCGCGTGCTTGACGGCGAGAACACGCTGGCGCTGATGCCGACCGGGGCGGGCAAGTCCTTGTGCTATCAGCTGCCCGCGCTGGTGAGCCGGGGCACCGCGATTGTTATCTCGCCGCTGATCGCTCTGATGCATGACCAGATTCGCGCCGCGCGGGCGGTGGGCATCCGCGCGGCCTCCATGACGAGCGCGGATATCGACAACGCCGCCACCGCGCAGGCGCTCAGAGATGGCGAGCTCGACCTGCTCTATGTCGCGCCCGAACGCGCTAACACCAGCGGCTTTCGAGCCTTGCTCAACCAAGCGGATATCGCCCTGTTCGCGATTGATGAAGCGCATTGCGTCTCGGAATGGGGGCACGATTTTCGCCCCGATTATCGCGGTTTGCGCCCCATGCTTGATGAGTTCGCCCATGTCCCGCGCCTCGCGCTGACGGCGACGGCGGACAAAGCGACGCGCGCGGATATTCTGGTTCAGCTCGGCATCCCGGATGAAGGGCTGATCGTCGCAGGCTTTGACCGGCCCAACATCCGCTACACGATCAGCGCGCGCGATGGCGGGGCGCGCCAGATCGCGGACTATGTCACCCGCACGACCGGAGCCGGGATCGTCTACGCGGGAAGCCGCAAGGGCTGCGAGCAGCTGGCGGAAAAGCTCGAAAGCACTGGCCGTCCGGTCGGCGTATATCACGCCGGGCTGCCCGCCGAACAACGCGCCGCAATCCAGGCCGAATTTGTCGCGTCCGAAGACATGGTGATGGTCGCCACCATCGCGTTCGGCATGGGGATCGACAAACCCGACGTGCGCTTCGTCATCCACGCCGCTTTGCCAAAATCGATCGAGGCCTATTACCAGGAAACAGGCCGCGCCGGCCGCGATGGTGATCCGGCTGAGGCGCAATTGTTCTGGAGCGCGTCCGACTTCGCCCGCGCGCGCCAATGGCTCCAGGATGTCGATGAAGCGCGCATGGCGAGCGAACGCGCGCGTCTGAATGCGCTCGCAGGCCTGCTCGAAGCGTCAAGCTGTCGGCGTAACATTTTGCTCAGGCATTTTGGCGAAGACCCGCAGGAGCCCTGCGGCAATTGCGACATCTGCCTTGATCCGCCCAAAGTGCTCGACGCGACGCAGATCGCGCAGAAACTGCTCTCAGCGGTGTACCGGACCGGGCAGAGCTTCGGCATCGGCCATATCGAAAAGGTCTTGCTGGGCCGCGAGGACGAGCGCGTGATGGAGCGCGGGCACCACGCGCTCTCGGTCTTCGGCATCTTGAGCGAGGACGAAGCGCCGTTGCTGCGCGGTGTCATGCGCGCGGCGATGGCGCATGAAATGCTGGTGACGACGCAGCATGGTGGCCTCGCGCTGGGCCCGGCGGCGCGCGCGGTGCTCAAAGGTGAGAGCGCGGTGACGATTGCGCAGCCGCCGCCCAAAAAGCGCCGTTCGCGCAAGAGCGCCGCGGCCAACCCGTCCGGCGATCCCCTGTTCGAAGCGCTGCGGGCGCGCCGCGCGGCTCTCGCCAAAGCGAACGGCATCCCGGCCTACATCATCTTCCACGACAGCGTGCTGCGCGCGATGGCCCAAGACCGCCCCACCGATCTTGACGCAATGGCGGGTGTCGCCGGCATCGGAGCGAAGAAGCTCGACACCTATGGCGAAGACTTCTGCGAGGTCGTGCGCCAGTTTGTGTGAGTGCCCAGCCTAATCGGTGACGCTATCGAGCAACTCGCGGCTTTCGTTGGTTGAGGGCATGGCGTCTTCTGGTTGATAGCTAGCGCTGAGCTTGCGGGCGAGGTCGCGGGTTAAAAGCGCGTTCAACGCGTTGCCAAGATTGGGATGCTTGGCGCTTAACCGGCGCAGGGGCAAAGCGTCCCATTGGACATATCGGACACCCATGGGCGCAACCGAGGTTGTTGTGGTCTGGCGATTGAGCACATAGCCCACCTCGCCGACAAAATTGCCACCGGGCAGGCGAAACCGGCGGCCTTTTTTCTCAACTGAAACAATGCCATCAAAGATGTAGATTAGCGCTTCGGACGGGGTGTCTTCCTGCGTGAGCAGCGTGCCTTCGGGGTCTTGGGCTGTGGCCCATTTGGCAATTTTGAGAAGCTTGCGGAATTGACCCGGCGTCAGCGTTTCAAACGCGTCAAACAACGCCTTTTCATCTTTGGAGAGACGAAACGTGGTGCGTTCCAGCAGAATTTGCGCGAGCACCAAAATGTTGACGCTGACCAGAAGGAGGCTCGTGATGATCGAGTCCCACAACGGGGGTGAAACGGCGAGGTAGTAATAGACGATGTAGATGAAGGTCGAAGCGACGATCAGGGCCCGCAATTTGAGCTCATCACGGATCGCAAAGGCGACCAGCGAAATCGCAGCGCCAAGGTAAATCAGCCATGCCAAACCCATCGTTTATCGAATTCCCGCAATAGCTCACCGCTCACGCCCTGCCGCGATATGCGCAAGCGCGCACCTTATGCAAATCCAGAAGGGTCCGCATTGAGGACACACGCGCTCGTCCGAAAAGACTGCGCAGGCTCATTAGCGCCGCACGGCCTGGTTGTAGTCGATCCGGATGCGTACCCACGAACCCACTTGCGAGCGGCCACCCACAATGGCGGGTCGCACGCGAAACTGCCAGGTCGCGGCGAGCACGGCGCGCCCGATGTTCGAGCCGCTCGGGCTTTCGCCCAGCAATTCGCAATCCTCGACATAGAAATCGGGCACCGTGCGGCAGACTATCAAAGCGGTGGACGGGGCTGTCGCGGTGGAGAGATAGCCTGCGAGCTCGTGTCGGGTGGGTTCGCGATACCAGCGCGCGGCGTACATGGGCTCGCCATTGGGCGCGGTCCCGACGCGGCGGCTATCGAACTGGCTGCCCGGCGCGCCGGTGTCTGGCGGGCCGTAAGCTGGCGCAGGCGCGGCTGGCGCGGCTGGCGGTTTGGGCGCGGGTGGCGCGGGACGCGGCGGGGCTTCGGGCAGAGGAAGCGCGACGGCAGGCGGCTCAACCGGGGTGGGCTGAAGGACCGGAGGCGTTGGCGGATCGGGTTCGACCGGCTGGGGCTGCGGCGGGGTGATCTCGGGCTCAGGTTCGCTTTGGGCCGGCTCGGGCGCGCTTTCCTCCGGGCTAGGCTCTTCCTCGGTCACGTTGCGCGCCTCAATCGTGGTGAGCACCGACGAGCCTTCCTCGTCATCTCCCGCCACATTCCAGCCCAGCGTCAAAAGCAGCGCAATGATCAGGATCTCCGCGATCAGCGCGAGCGCAAGACCGCTCAGGCGCCCCTTGATCCGGTCCATCCACGCGCCCAGATCCGGCCCGGTCGTCGGGACCGTAGCGGTCTCTTGTGAGACAGTCGGGGATGTTTGGATCACGGAGGCAGAGACTTCGGGCAAGGGCTTGAAGGAAGGGGGCGCGCAGGCCGGTAACGGTATGGCACCTTGCGCTCACATGAACGCCGCGCGCAACCGGCGCGCGCGTTACCAACCGCGACGTAAACCGTTCGCGCGTTAGCGCATACCGATAAACTGGCGATAGCTCAGCGCTTCGGCGATATGCGGCCGGCCCACCTCTTGCGCGCCTTCCAGATCGGCAATGGTGCGCGCGACCCGCAGCATACGGGTATAGCTGCGCGCGGACAGGCGCAGCTTTTCCGCCGCGCGCATCAGCAGCGCCCGGCCTTCTTCATCGGGCGCGGCGTGAGCCTCCAGCGCGTCGCCCTGCAATTCGGCGTTGGCGCGCACGCCGCGATCATCGCAGCGGCGACGGGCCGTGGCCACCCGCTCCGCCACTGCGGCGCTGCCTTCCGTGGGCGGCGGCAGCGCCAGATCCATCGCGCTGACGGCGGGAACCTCGACATGCAGATCGATCCGGTCGAGCAGCGGGCCGGACAGGCGCCCCTGATAGTCCGCAACGCAGCGCGGGTGGCGCGAGCACAGGTTCTCAACCTCGCCCGCATGGCCGCAGCGGCACGGATTCATTGCGGCGATCAATTGGACATTGGCGGGAAAGGTCACATGCGCGTTGGCGCGCGCCACGTCGACCTGGCCGGTCTCCAGCGGTTGGCGGAGCGAATCGAGCACGGGGCGCTGAAATTCGGGCAGTTCATCGAGGAACAGCACACCCAGATGCGCGAGGCTCACTTCGCCGGGGCGCACTTTCAGGCCGCCTCCGGTGAGCGCGGCCATGCTGGCGGAATGGTGCGGTGCGCGAAACGGGCGCGCGCGGCTGATCTGGCCCGCTTCCAAAGTGCCCGCGACGGACTGGACCATCGACACTTCGAGCGCTTCTGTCGGCGACAGGTCGGGTAGAATGCCCGGCAAGCACGAGGCGAGCAGGCTCTTGCCAGAGCCCGGTGGCCCCACCATCAGCAGATTGTGTCCTCCGGCGGCGGCGATTTCGAGCGCGCGTTTGGCGGTTTCCTGACCCTTCACCTGCTTGAGGTTGGTCATTTCCGACGGCTCGGCCACCGCGCCTCGCACCGGATCGGGCAGTACGCTCGTGCCTTTCAGGTGAGCCAAGAGGCTGCCCAGATCGCGCGGCGCGAGGACCGGCACGCCGCTCGCCCACTTCGCCTCGGCTCCCTGGTCCATGGGGCAGATCAGCCCGCATTCCGCCTCGCTCGCATGCAGAGCAGCGATCAGCACGCCGGGCGAGGCGACGATCCGGCTGTCCAGCGCCAGTTCGCCCACCGCAATCCAATCGCCCAATTGCTCCGCATCGGTTACCCCCATCGCGGCGAGCAGCGCGAGCGCGATGGGCAGATCGTAATGCGATCCATCTTTGGGCAGGTCGGCGGGCGAGAGGTTGATTGTGATCCGCTTGGGCGGCATCGCAAGGCCCATGGCCGCAAGCGCGGCCTGCACCCGTTCGCGGCTTTCGCTGACCGCTTTATCGGGCAGGCCGACAATGGAAAAGCGCGGCAAACCGCTCGCCACCTGGCACTGAACCTCAACGGGTTTCGCCTCCAGCCCGAGATAAGCGACCGTCCGAACAAGCGCGACCATGCGCGTTAACCCCCTGCACCCAAAGCGGCGGCCTTGGAAAAATGTTTCGAGACAAGCTTTTGCAGCGTTAACCGAGTATTGTCGAGCGTCTGCGTGCGGATACTCAAGATTTCCGCAAGTATAAATCTTTGCGAATTCCTCAGCAGCGCTGGGCCACTTCATGCCGCATGCAATGGATTGCCGCTCTCGCCGTTTTAGTTCAGATTTTCGCTTGGTCAGCCCCGGCCATGGCGCAGAGCGCGCCCGGTTATCGCACGATCATTACGCAGAGCTGGGTCGAGGAATGGGATCCGCAATTGCAAAGCTGGGTGCGGGTTGAGGATGGTGTCGAAGCGCCGCGCGCCCGGGTCGAGACGGCGGCTTCGATGCCGTCGCGCCCGGAGCGCGCTCAAGCGAGCGCCCGCCCGATCCGGCAGGCTCTCGCTTATCAAAGCCGACCGTCGGCTCCCAGGGGCGTGGCGCAATACGGGCCGTTTCTCGTGCTCGATGAACGCCGCGCCGCGATGATGGGGTCCACCGACACCGCCAGCCCCCGGCATTTCGATGCGATGATGCGCGACTTTCCCGGCCTTACGGTGCTGGAGATGATCGAAGCGCCGGGCACCAGCAACGATATCGCCAATCTCGAAGTGGGCCGCAAAATCCGCGCGCACGGGCTCGCGACGCATGTGCCGCGCGGCGGATCGGTGCGTTCAGGCGCGGTGGAGCTGTTTCTGGCGGGCGTGACCAAGACAATTGAGCGCGGCGCGCTGTTTGCTGTGCATTCGTGGCTTGATAATTACGGGCGAGAGCCGGACGACTTTGCCGCCGATGCACCGGCAAACCGGCTTTATCTTGATTACTACCGCGAAATGGGGATGAGCGAGGCGCGCGCGCGGGCCTTTTACGCGATGACCAATTCGGTCCCGCACCACAGCGCGAAATGGTTGCGGGCAGATGAGATGCGCGGGTGGATCCGGCCCGAGTTCCAGCGACAACCGCCGAGACTGGCTTATCGCGATGTGTCGCTTGTCGCGATCACTGGGTTCGGAGACGTGTTTAGCCAGCCTTTCCTTGACTCATAGAGCGCGATCCCATAGTGGCGCGCGCCTGATCAAAGCGTTGCCGGGTGCACACTCAGCGGCGCGCTAATTTCTAGCGGTTGGCAGGCCAGGCCTCTTTCAGGCTCGGCCTTCAGACCGTACCAGACCAATCGAGGACGAAATGAAGCGGACTTTCCAGCCCAGCAATCTAGTGCGCAAGCGTCGCCACGGCTTTTTTGCGCGTAAAGCCACCGTGGGTGGTCGCAAGCTTCTGCGTGCGCGCCGTCGCCGCGGTCGCAAGCAGCTCACCGCCTGATTCGGGCGCTTTTTCGCGTCGACCCGGTCGGACACCCGTCTGATCGGTGCGCTGCGAAAAGGCTCCGATAAGCAGGACTGACACGCTCACGGGCTCCCATCGGGGGCCCGTTTGTCGTATTGAAGCCGCGCAATGATTTGTGTCCTCACCAAGCGCGCCGACTTCGTGGCGGCGAACAAGGGGCTGCGCAACGCCCAGCCGGGCTTTGTGCTGTTGACGCGCCCCAACGAGGGTCTCGGCACCCGTTTCGGCGTCACCGTCACCAAGAAGATCGGCAACGCGGTGGTGCGCAATCGGATGAAGCGCCGGTTTCGCGAATTGCTCAGAGCCGCTTTGCCCGAAAGCGGGCTGGCCGATCACGACCACGTCCTGATCGGCCGAGCGGGCGGCGTGGAGCGCGACTATCACACCATGGCACAAGAGCTTGATAAGGCTCTGGTGAGAGCGAGCCAGGGCAAAGGCGATCCCGCGCGCGGTCGTCGTCCCCGGCGCGGGCCCCGCAAAGCGCCTCTGACAGCGCAAAACGGCCGATCATGAAGCGTGTTCTAATCCTGCTTGTCAAGGGTTGGCAGCTGGGCCCTTCGCTCATTTTGCCGCCCACATGCCGCTATTCGCCATCGTGCAGCCAATACGCGATTGACGCCCTGCAAAAGTATGGCGCGCTCAAGGGTGGATGGCTGGCGATAAAGCGGCTAGGGCGCTGCCACCCATGGGGCGGGCATGGGCACGATCCGGTGCCTTAGCGCTGGGAAAATCGGGCCGGCGTGCCTACCTAACACCCGCACACGATAGTACGACGCATCAGGGATCGAAAACAGTTGAACAATTCGCGCAATCTTTTGCTGGCCTTTGTGCTTTCGGGTTTGCTGATCCTGGGATGGGATATGGTGATGAGCTATTTCTACCCGCAGCCGGATGCGCCGGTTGAACAGGCCAGCGATGTTCCGGGCGGGCAAACGACGCCCGCATCGACCACGCCGGGATCGCAAGCCACCACCGCAGCCGCGCCCGGCACGGCTAATGCGTTGGATGGGACCACCGCGCCGGCGGGCCCGCTTACGCTCGAAGACGCCTTGGCGAGCGCTCAACGCGTCGTCATTGACGCGCCGCGCATTGCGGGCTCGATCAACCTCGTCGGCGCGCAGATCGATGACATTGTGCTCAAGGATCACCGCGAGACGACCGACAAGGATTCCGGCCCCGTCCGCCTTCTCGCCCCGCAAAACACTACGGGCCAGCATTACGCCGAGTTCCGCTTTCTGACCAATGGCACGCGCCTGCCCGCTGATCTGGTTTGGAGCACCGACGCCGCGACGCTCACCCCGACCACCCCCGTCACCCTGACCGCGCAGCAAGGCGATTTTCAATACGCGATCAAGCTGAGCGTTGATGACGGCTATATGATCAGCGCCGAGCAAAGCGTCACTAACGCGAGTGAAGACAGCGCAGCGGTGGTCCAGCCGCTCGCTCTGATTGACCGCACCGACGCCACCGCAACGCAGTGGGAATGGCTGGTCCATTCCGGGCCCATGGGCGTTTATGGCGCCGCTGCGGATTACGATCAGGATTACGAAACGCTCGCCGAAGTCGGCAAAGTCCCGGTTGCAGGCGAAGTGTCCTGGATGGGCTTTTCAGACCGCTATTGGCTCTCCGCGATCATTCCGGGCGATGGCAGCGGCATGGAAGTGGCCGACGCCAGCTACCGCTCGCTGGGCGACACTCTGTTTCGCGCGGGCGTCGTCTATAACCCGGTGACGGTCGGCCCTGGAATGAAAGCGACGCAAGCCACGCAGCTCTTCGTCGGCGCCAAGGAGAGCGCGGTTCTCGACGCGTATGAAGAGGGCGGCATCACCCTGTTCGGCAAGGCGATTTCGTGGGGCTGGTTCGAGATCCTGGAAAAACCGCTTTTGTGGCTGCTGCGTTCGCTCAACAGCTTCATCGGCAATTTCGGCGTGGCGATCATCGGGATGACCTTCCTGATCCGCGGCATCCTGTTCCCGATTGCGCAAAAGCAGTTTTCCTCAATGGCTCAGATGAAGGCGGTCCAGCCCAAGATGAAAGCCATTCAGGAGCGCTACAAGGACGAT
Organism: Pseudomonadota bacterium; assembly: GCA_039033515.1. Taxonomy (GTDB): domain Bacteria; phylum Pseudomonadota; class Alphaproteobacteria; order Sphingomonadales; family Sphingomonadaceae; genus Erythrobacter. The sequence goes on along the minus strand of JBCCCM010000003.1, from coordinate 128,250 downwards.
AAGCAGACCCAGCAGCAAAAGATCATGGAGCTGTATAAGGAAGAAAAAGTCAATCCGCTCGCCGGGTGTCTGCCGCTTCTGATCCAGATCCCGATCTTCTTTGCGCTGTATAAGGTGCTGATCCTGTCGATCGATATGCGGCACGAATCGTTCCTCTATATCGAGGATCTCACCGCCCCCGATCCCGCGACTTTCCTGAACCTGTTCGGCCTGCTCGACTTTAGTGTGGCTGGCACGATGTTTGGGATCGGCGTGCTGGCGGTGTTGCTAGGCGTTACGATGTGGCTGACCTTCAAGCTGAACCCATCCGCGATGGACCCGATGCAGCAGCAGATCTTTAATCTGATGCCGTGGTTCCTGATGTTCGTGATGGCGCCGTTTGCCGCAGGTTTGCTGCTGTACTGGGTGACGTCGAACATCCTGACGCTGGCTCAGCAGAAATTCCTCTATTCCCAGCACCCGCAATTGAAGGCGGCGGCTGAGAAGGAAAAGCTGGAGATGGCGCAGAAAGCCGAGCGCGAGAAGGCGGAAAAGAGCAAGGCGTGAACGCCCCGCTGAGCCCGGAAGAAGAGCGCGCGGTAAAGCTGCGCGAGAAAGCCGCCTCGCGCCTGTTTTCAGGCCGGGTCGACTTTCTGCTGTCCGCGCCCCAACTCAAATTTCTGCCCGAACCCACGGTGCCCGAAGTCGCCTTTGCCGGGCGTTCGAATGTGGGCAAATCGAGCCTTCTCAACGCGCTCACGGGTCGCAAATCGATCGCGCGCGCTTCGGTGACGCCGGGCCGCACGCAGGAGTTGAATTTTTTCGAAGTGGGCGAACCGACGCAATTTCGCTTGGTCGACATGCCGGGCTACGGCTTTGCCAAGGCGCCAGTGAAAGTCGTCGAGCGCTGGAAGAACCTCGTCAAAAGCTACCTGCGCGGCCGCCAGGTGCTGGCGCGCAATCTGGTGCTTGTCGACAGCCGCCATGGCCTCAAAGACGTCGACCGCAAGATGATGAAAATGCTCGACGAAGCCGCCGTCGGGTACCGCATCGTCCTCACCAAGACCGACAAGATCAAAGCCTCCGACCTTGACCGAGTGGCCAACCTGGTCGCCGAAGAAGCGCGCAAACACCCCGCCGCCTTTCCCGAACTGCACCTGACGAGCGCGGAAAAGGGCATGGGCATCGAGGCGCTAAGAGCTGCCGTGGTGGCGGATGCGTTGGGGGATGGGTGAGTGCCGAGTTAGCCCAAGCTCAGACTTGCTGCCTGCAATCAGCTTATTCCTTTGATCGACGGTATCCTGCCGCGCGGGCCGCTTCTTCGGTGCAAAACAACTCTTCGGGCCTCGTTTTGTCGTAATATCTTTGGCCGGGCAGATGGTAGATCCAGTCGCCGCGTCGACTGTGATTGCCCTTGATCGCGCACCCTGTTGCGTTGGTGAAGCGCCTTTGCGCGCTTACGGGCGAAGATTGGCGTTGAATGGCCTGTGAGTGCGCTGCGGGATCGGGTTCTGCGGCGTTTTCGAACGTGAAGAACAGCGCTGCGTCTGGATGGCTTGTTCGCCAAATCGATGGGTATTCGAACTCTCCGCTCCATAAACCAAACGCCATTCGCTGCGCGATCTCTTGAGCGGTGACATAATTCGAGGGCGCGTTTTCGATGGCTAACGCCATTCCTCGGCGAACCATTTCACGCCCGATGTCCAGATTGCCTGCGGTGCAAATCGCCCGCCGGATGTGGTCTGGGTCCGTTTGCGTGATTGCGCAGGTGACGGTCCGGCCTCCCACCAATTGCGCAAGGTTCGCTTTTGCCTCACGACCACAGGCCCAATCCTGATTATCGCGATTGCAACTTTGCTTGCCTTCGGGGGCATCGAGATGCGCCAGACGGATAGGGGTGCCGGTGAAGTCCAGCGTCCTCCCGTCTATCGCGGTGGCCGGCCCGGAAAGGGTCTGAGCGCTGACTGAGCTTGAAGCGGCCAGTGCAAGCGTTGTGATAAGAAGCCGTCTCTTCATTTCGCCGTCCTTAGCGGACACGGCTTAAAGAAGAGCGAAACCGCCCTAACTCGCAAACAGCTGCCCTCGATCGGCGAACGCCTTGAACTCGATCGCGTTGCCCGCGGGGTCGCGCACAAACATCGTTGCCTGCTCGCCCGGTTTGCCTTCGAAGCGGATGGTCGGCTCCATCAGGAAAGCGACGCCCGCTTCTTTCAGGCGGTCCGCCAGCGCGCGCCAGTCGGCCATGGACATGACCAGCCCGAAATGCGGGATCGGCACCTCATGCCCGTCCACCGCGTTGCTTGCCCGGTCGCCCGCGTCCTCGGACAAATGCGCGGTGATCTGGTGCCCGTGAAAATCGAAGTCGATCCATTCATCGGACCGGCGCCCCTGCGCGCAGCCCAGCACGTCGCCGTAAAAGCGCTGCGCGGCGTCCAGATCGTCGACGGGAAAGGCCAGGTGGAAGGGGGACAGGGTCATAAAGCGCGCCTCGTGTTACAATTCGAGACGCACCCGTAACCTGTTCAGCCTCGACAGCGAAAGGCTGAATATCTAGGCACATGCTATCGGATCGGCGCTATGGTGGAGGGCGCGCTCATGAAACTTATCCTTGGTAACAAGAATTATTCGAGCTGGTCGCTGCGCGGCTGGCTTGCCGCCAAGCAATCGGGTCTGGCGTTCGAAGAACTGACCGTCCCGATGAAAACCGACGATTGGGACAAGGCCAAAAGCGAGATGGGCGAGATGCAGCCATCCTCGGGCAAAGTGCCGATCCTGTGGGACGATGACGCGGTGATCTGGGATAGCCTTGCGATCATGGAGCATCTGGCGGACAAGGTTGGGCGCGACCGCTTTTGGCCCAAGGACGCCGCTGCGCGCGGGATGGCGCGGTCGATGGTGGCCGAAATGCACTCCTCCTATGCTTCGCTGCGCAGCGATATGCCGATGAACATTCGCCGCCAGAAGCCGCTCAAGAACGTGCGCGAGGAAACCAAAGCCGACATCGTGCGCATCCTGCAACTGTGGGCCGAAGCGCGCGCGCGCCATGGGTCAGCCGGCCCGTTCCTGTTTGGCACTTTTGGCGCGGCGGACATCTTCTACGCCCCCATTGTCTCGCGCTTTTTGACCTATGGCATTGGCGTCCCCGGCTTTGCGCAAAGCTATATGCAGGCGGTCTGGGAGCACGATTGGATGCGCGAATGGATCGGAGCCGCCGAAGCAGAGGAATGGGTGATCGAGCAATATGAGCTGGTGGCCTGATCAGCAATTTTCCGGGCGGCGTTGCTCTGCTTTGCAGGTCTGCTAGGCATAGTTTGAAGACGAAGTGGTCGTGCAGCACTTTAAAAGCGCGGGCTGGGGCAGATGACTAAAGGGTAGCACCTAAATGAAGGCTTGGTTTGCAATTCCGCTGTGGCAGCGGGTGATCGGCGCGCTCATCCTGGGCATCGCCGCGGGCCTGTATTTCGGTGAGAGCGCGGCCAGCATCAAGATCATCGGCGATATCTTCATCGCCTTTATCAAGATGTTGGTGGTGCCGCTGATCTTCTTCAGCCTCGTATCCGGCGTCGCCAGCATTGGCGATCTCAGCAAGCTGGGGAGCGTTGGCTGGCGTGCGCTGCTGATCTTTGTGGTGACCGGGCAGATGGCCGTGTGGTTGGGCCTTGCGATTGGCACTTTTGCAAAGCCGGGGGCGGGGCTCGATCCCTCCTCAATGGCGCTCGACGCGGACAAGCTCGCGCAGGCGCAGGACCGTCAAGAGAACGCCAAGGGCTTTAGTGAGATGATCCTCGAGGTCGTCCCATCCAGCCCCGTGCAGGTGATGGCGGATGTCAACGTGCTGCCGCTGATCGTCTTCTCGCTGCTGATCGGCATCGGCATTCTGATGGCGAAGGAAGACGGCGAGCCGGTGCTCAAAATCTTCGATTCGGGCAGCGTCGTGATGCAGAAAGTCACCATGGTGGTGATGGAGCTGACCCCTTTCGGCGTCTTTGCGCTGATGGCGTGGGTGGCGGGTACGTTGGGCATTGATGCGCTTCAGGCGCTCGGCATCGTTGTGTTTCTCAACTATTTCGGATGCTTCCTGATCATTGGCCTCATTTATGCGGGCATGATCAAGTTTATCGCGCGTCTGCCGGTTATCGACTTCTTCCGAGGCATCATCGATGCAATGGCCGTCAGCTATTCGACCGCCAGCTCCAACGCGACGTTGCCTGTGACCCTGCGCTGCGCCGAGCGGAACCTGGGCGTGTCAAAGTCGGTGGCGGCGTTCGTCATCAGCCTTGGCGCGACGATCAATATGAACGGCACCGCGATGTATCTGGGGCTTGCGACCCTGTTCGGCGCGCAGGTGTTTGGCGTCGATCTGAGCTGGGCGGACTACGTCACGATCTCGATCCTCGGCACGCTCGGCGCCATCGGCGCGGCGGGCATTCCGGGGTCGGGCCTGATCATGATGGTGCTGGTCTTCGGTGCGGTGGGCGTGCCACTAGAGACCATCGCCTTGGTGGCGGGCATCGACCGGATCATGGACATGATGCGGACCACCACCAACGTAAGCGGGGACGCGGCGGTGGCGACAACCGTGGCGAGCCTGACGGGCGAGATTGATGTGCCCGAGCTGGTCAGCGCGGACGACGTATAGTCTGCCCTTCGTTGACCGTGATCGCGTCCGGCTCGCCGGCTTGCGCGATGCGGATCGGTTCGAACTCTCCTAAGAAGCACTGCGCGTTGGGATTGCCGCCAAAGCGGTCGGGCAGCGTCACGCTGATGCCTTCGCAGATCTGACGGCGCCCAAACGCGGCCTGAACCCGGGCGCCGTTGATCAGCACGTTGTTGCACTTCCATTGCAGGCGGTTGAGGTAGAAATCGCCGTCATTCATGAAGATGAAGCTCTCTTCATCGTTGACGACTAGAACGGTGTCTTGCGTTTCCAGACAGGTCTTGGCTTGCTGCCCGGTGGAGACGAAGCGGCTGGCTTCGGCGGGCCAGAGCCGCTCGTTCACGACCTTGCGTTCGACCACGGATTGCGGGGCGGGGGGCGCGGTGTTGGCGGCGCAGGCGGTGAGGCCAAGCGCGAGGCCGAGCGCGCTGGCGCAGGCGAATGAAGACATGCTGGGGGCGTTCATATCTCTCTCCTGTGATGGGTCCAAGCCTGATGAAGCGAGAGCGTTGAACCGCCCCTGAATTTGCGCGCTGTTCAGGCTCGCCCTTTAGGCTTTTCCAGCACCTTCTTGCGAAAGCTGCACAGATCCACTACCGGGCATCGCCAGCACTCCGGCGTGCGCGCTTTGCACACATAGCGCCCGTGAAGGATCAGCCAATGATGCGCGCCAATACGGAACGGCGCGGGCACGCGTTTCTCCAGCTTTTCCTCGACCTTTTCCGGCGTCTTGCCCTTGGCTAATCCCGTGCGGTTCCCGACGCGCAGGATGTGGGTGTCGACCGCGAAGGTTTCCTGCCCGAACCAGCAATTGAGTACGACATTGGCCGTCTTGCGCCCCACGCCGGGCAGCCGGATCAGGTCTTCGCGCGTGTCGGGCACTTCGCCGCCATATTCGTCCACCAACAATTGCGAGAGCGCGATGACGTTCTTCGCCTTGGAGTTGAACAGGCCGATCGTCCTGATGTGCCCGATCAGACCTTCCAGCCCCAAGTCGAGCATTTGCTGCGGCGTTTCCACCTTGGCAAACAGCGCGCGCGTCGCTTTGTTGACACCGACATCGGTCGCTTGCGCCGACAAAGCCACCGCAACAACCAGCTGATAGGCGTTGCCGTATTCAAGCTCGGTTTCGGGTTCCGGGTTGTCCTCGGCCAGTCGGCGGAAGAGTTCGAAAATCTGGTCTTTGGTCATTTACGTCTCTTGCTGGGCCTCAGCGGCGGCCAGCGCCTTGGCTTTGGCCTCGCGGTGGTTTTGCATGGCGTCGGAAAAGGCGGCGGCGATGATGCCCGTGGGCATGGCGACCAGCCCGATCCCGCCCAGCGCCACGATTGCCGCGAGCACTTTGCCGACCACCGTCACCGGCGAGACATCGCCATAGCCGACCGTGGTGAGCGTGATGATCGACCACCACATCGCGCGCGGGATCGATCCAAAGGCTTCGGGCTGCTCGGCCCCCTCGGCCCAATACAGTGCGGTCGCGCCGACCAGCACCAGCAATCCGGCCAGCGCTCCGGTGACTGCGAGGTCGTAGCGCCGCTCGACAATGGCCGTGCTGAGTGCGCGCAGCGCGTTGCTGAACTCGCCAAACCGCAGCAGTGAGGCCAGACGGAACAGCCGCACCAGCCGGAAAATCGGCGCGCCCGTGACCAGCACCGGCACCAAGGATGCGATGACCACGGCCAGATCGACAAGCGCGAAGAAGGACAGCGCCCAGCCAAACCGCTTGGCGGTCGCAGAGCCTTCTCCTGGGCGTTCGGCGGCGGACCATAGCCGGGCGAGATATTCGACAAGGAAGATCACGCCAAACGCGACCTCTCCCCAGCGCATCAGCGTGCGGTTTTCAATCGCCACCTGCCGCTCGGTCCCGATGATCGCCAGCGCGACCGAGATCAGGATGAGGGCGACGATCACCTTGTTGGTGAGCGTCAAATGGCCATCCTCGCGCGCCGAGGCGAACAATTGCCGATAGACGCGGTTGCGGAGCGAGGGTGCGGTCGTGCTCATTCAGCGGGCGCGGGGTTGGTGTTGGCCGCTTTCCATTCCATCGCGCTCAGCACACGATTGCGCACGGTCGGGTGAGTGTAGAAGATCGCCTCTTCCACCGGACCGGCCAGCGGATAGCGATACTCAGCGGTCTTGACCAAGGCTTCGGATAAAGCGTCGGGCAGGCCGACGGTGGCCAGCGAATAGGCGTCGGCCTCGCGCTCGCCGATGCGTGTCAGCGTGTTGGTCACGGGCTGTGCAAGCGTGAAGAACAGGCCGACGGTAAACAGAAAAACCGGCAGGCCGCGCACATCATCTATCGGGGCCGCGCTGCCAAAGACACGGGCGAAGAACGGATACGTGCGCGCGGTCAGGAAGAAGACCACCACCGCCAGAACGCTCAACACGATGATCTGCCGCCAGACATGGCCCAGCACATAATGGCCGATCTCATGGCCCGTCACCGCCTTGACCTCGTCGAGCGAAGCTTCGCCCAACGCGACGTCCGAAATAGCGATCCGCGCGTTGGCGCCGATGCCCGATACGTTGGCGGTGAAATTGTTCGACTGGCGTGATCCATCGAACACGAAGATGCGGTCCTCTGGGATCTCCGCTTGCGCCGCCATTACAAGGATCGCGTCGCGCACTTCGCCTTCGGGGACCGGTTCGAAATCGTTGAACAAAGGCTCGATAAGCGCCGGGCTGAGCAGCAGCATGATCGAGATCGCGGCGGCCACCAGCCCTCCGGCCCAGGCCCACCACAACTTTCCCGCACGGCGCAGGAGGAAATAGAGGCCGATGAAGAACAAAGCCCCCAAGACCGTCGACAGCGCGGCGCCAGTGATCGATTGCCCCAGATAATCGCTCAGCGGTTGGCTGGTGCGCTCGTACTGCGTCTCGCGCCACCAGTCAGTGTAGATCGCGTAGGGCAGGGTCAGGATCGCGCTCACGATCGAATACACCGCCGCCACGACGAAGACGCGGGCGTTGGGCCAGCGCTCGGACACTTTGCGGAACACCCAATCGAGCGCGCCGCTTCTGACGATCAGCCACGTCACCACGAACGACACAACGAGGCTGGTGAGGATCAGCCAGTGATTGCCCAGCGTGTAATCGCGGGCGAGCTGCAATTCAGCCTCGCTCAGGACGCTGAGATGCGCCTGTGTGGCGGCTTGGGAGTCGAATGCCATGCTCACTTCCTTGGTCAGTTGAGGCCCAGAACATCATCCATCGAATAACGCCCCGGCGCTTTGCCGATCATCCACGCCGCGCCTTTCACAGCGCCGCGTGCGAAGATCATGCGGTTTTCCGCGCTGTGCGAAAGCGTTAGGCGTTCTTCGGCTCCGGCAAAGATCACGCTGTGCTCGCCCGTCACGGTGCCGCCGCGCAGGGCGGCAAAGCCGATGACGCCTTCGTGCCGCGCTCCGGTCAGGCCGTCGCGGCCCGCCTCGCGGTTGGTCGCCAGATCGACGCCGCGCCCCGCCGCCGCCGCTTCGCCCAGCAATTTGGCCGTGCCCGAAGGCGCGTCGACTTTGCCCCGGTGGTGCATTTCGAGCACTTCGATATCCCAGTCCGCGCCCAGCTTGGCCGCTGCCTCGCGCACCAGCGACGCCAGCAAGGTCACGCCCAGCGAGGTGTTGCCCGTTTGCAGAACGGGGATCGATCCGGCGGCGTCCTCAATGGCGGCGAAATGCTCGGCTTTGAGGCCGGTGGTGCCGATCAGGATCGGAATGCCCGCCGCCTTGGCCGCCGCCAGATGCGCCGCCAGACCGGCGGGCGCGGAGAAATCCACCGCCACATCGCATTGGCCGATCACCGGCGCGGGATCGCCGCCCAGATCGACGCCCTGATCGATCCCAGCGCAAAATTCATGGCCCGCCTCTTCGATGGCGGTGGCGAGGGCCTGGCCCATCCGCCCCTTATGACCCAGGATTGCAAACTTGATCACACGCAGGCTCCCGTTACGCTTCGGTTTGACCTGTGAAATACTATCCGGGCCGCGACAAGGGCCAGATAACGTCAAGGGAACGCTTTTGCATGAGACCGGAAAACATCGTCATTCTCACCGGAGCGGGGATCAGCGCGGAAAGCGGGATAGACACCTTTCGGGACGCGGGCGGGCTGTGGGAGAATCACGCGATCGAGGATGTGGCGACGCCTGAGGGATTTGCGCGCGATCCCGATCGGGTGCTGCGGTTCTACGATGAGCGGCGCGCGGCGCTGGCCTCGGTCGAGCCGAATGCGGCGCATGAGGCGCTGGCGCGGCTGGAGGCGGAGTTTGCTGGCAACCTGCTGCTGGTCACGCAGAACGTCGACGATCTGCACGAGCGCGGCGGGTCCAAGGCGGTGTGCCATATGCACGGCGAGCTCAACAGCGCGCTGTGCACTTCGTGTGGGACGCGCTCCATCTTTGCCGACGCCATGCTGGAGCGACCGCCATGCCCGGCCTGTCAGGCGCCCACTTTGCGGCCCGATGTCGTATGGTTTGGCGAGATGCCGTACCAGATGGCGCGGATCGAAGAGGCGCTGGCGGCGTGCGACCTTTTTGTCAGTGTGGGAACCAGCGGCGCGGTCTATCCTGCGGCGGGTTTCGTGAACGGAGCCAAGGCCTGCGGTGCGCGCACGCTGGAGCTCAATCTGGAGCCCAGCGAAGGCTCCTATCTCTTCGATGAAGCGCGGCACGGACCCGCCAGCCAGCTTGTGCCGGCGTGGGTGGACGAGGTGCTCAGCGCCTGAGGCGACCGCAGCGAAGTTGACAAAAGCGATACTATGTCAACTTCGAGTCTGATTATCATTATGTCGTAATATCATGGTGTTACGATAGTCGCGCGGACGAAACGTGACAGGTGTGGCGCGAAAAGCAGCGATCAGACGATAGGAAAGGGCCAAGAGCGACCATGGCGTGCGATGCCCAAGTAGGAAAGCACCGCTGGCCATCCACGCGCTCGGCTGGCAACCCGCCCGCCGCACATTCTCTAAGGAACACACCCAAAATGACCGTCATCAACGGAACATGCGCGCCCGATTTCGCCCCGGTGAAGGCCGCCTTCGAAGCCAACTTTGCGCAGCGCGGCGATATCGGGGCCAGCGTCGCCGTCTCGTTCGAAGGCGAGATGGTCGTCGATCTGTGGGGCGGCGCGCTGGCGCGCGGCAAGGATGCGGCGTGGCGCGAAGACACCATCGTCAATGTGTGGTCGACCACCAAGACCATGGCCGCGCTCAGCCTGCTGGTTCTGGCGGATCGCGGCGAGATTGACTTTGCCGCTCCGGTGGCGCGCTACTGGCCGGATTTTGCGAGCGCTGGCAAAGAGGGCGTCACGCTCGCGCATGTCATGTCGCATCAGGCGGGCCTGTCGGGCATGGACACGCATGTCGAGGGCGAGGCGCTGTACGATTGGGACTTCATGACGCGTGCGCTCGCCGCGCAGGCGCCGTGGTGGGAGCCGGGCACGGGGTCAGGCTATCACGCGCTCACTCAAGGCTATTTGCAAGGCGAGGTCGTGCGCCGCGTCACCGGGCAGACGCTGGGCGCGTTCTTCAAACACGAGATCGCTGATCCGCTGTGCGCTGACTTTCAGATCGGCGTGAGCGAAAACAGCCGCGCGCGCATCGGGGCGCTGATCCCGCCGCCCGCGCGTCCGTCCGTGCCCGACGATGGCTCGATCGCCGCGCGCACGATCGCCAATCCCAAAGTGGACGCAGCGCAGTGCAACGAGCGCGGCTGGCAAGAGGCGGAGATCCCCGCCGCGAATGGCCACGGCAACGCGCGCAGCGTGGTGCAGGTGCAGACCGCGCTGGCCAATGGCGGCGAGGCGTGGGGCAAGCGCATCCTCTCCGAAGAAGGCGCGCGCCGCGTGATGGAGGAGCAATGCCGAGGCGTCGACCACGTGCTGCGCACGCCGACCGCTTTTGGTCTGGGCTACGGGATCAACAGCGAGCTCATGCCGCTCGCGCCCAATCCCAATGTGTGTTTCTGGGGCGGCTATGGCGGATCGCTGATCCTCGTCGATCAGGATGCGCGGATGTGCGTGTCTTACGTCATGAACCGGATGGAGGCGGGCATTCAGGGCGACGAACGCGGGCTATCCATCGCGATGGCGGCCTATATGGCGCTCGCGCAGCGGGGGTAGGGGGCGGCTCCTACTTCTTCTTCACCGGCGGCTGCTCGCGGCTGAACACCAGATGCGTCTCGCTCGAAGCGCTCGCGTCAAACGCATACCCTTCAGCGTCGAAACCGCGCAGGTCGTCTGCTTTCTCGATTCGGTTTTCCATGATCCAGCGCGCCATCAACCCGCGCGCGAATTTGACGTGGTACATGAGCCGCCGCGCTTCGCCATCTTTGACGTTGAGGAAGCTCGCTTCGATCACGGGGCGGGGCAGCGCCGACGTGTCGACCGCTTTGAAATATTCGTTGGAGGCGAGGTTCACGAGGGTCTGATCGCCGTGCCCTTCAAGGTCGCTCGCGAGTTGTTCGCCGATCCGGCTGCCCCAGAAATCGTAGAGCGATTTCCCGCGTGCGTTGGCCATCTTGGTGCCCATTTCGAGGCGGTAGGGCTGGATCGCGTCCATTGGGCGTAGCACGCCGTAAAGGCCGGACAGAATGCGCAAATGGTCCTGCGCGTAGCTCAGCGTTTCCTCGCCCAGCGACTTGGCCTCAAGCCCCCAATAGACATCGCCATCAAAGGTCAGCCCGGCGGGAGTGGCGGAATTGCGGCGCCCGTCGAGGTCAAAACTCTTGAACCGCTCGACATTGAGCTCAGCCAAATTGTCCGAGATCTTCATCAAGCGCGAAAGATCGCCCGCTGACTGCTTTTTGGCGACTTTGGCCAGATCGCGCGTGTGATTGTCCAGCCGGGGCCGGGTGATCTCCAGCGCGGGCGTTTCCACTTCGGCTTTGAGCTTCTTGGCGGGGGAGAGAACGGTGATCATTGGTTGAGGCCTTCGCGCGGAACGGATGGTGCGTGAGACTTAAGAAGCCGCCGCGCTTTGTAAACGGAAAGCCGCGCCTAAGGGTCCGGCCATCCCCGCGAAAAGTTCGATCACGTCGATTGGGATGGTCGATGGGTCACCCGACCTTACCTCACCCGCAGCCTTTGCAAGCCGGATCCTTCGCAATCGTGAGCGAGCGCATGCCCGGCTCAAGCCCGTCGAGGACGAACAGCCGCCCCCACAGCGGATCATCGCCCAGGCTCCCCGCGCCGTGCAGAAGCGCGCGAACCGCTTGCATCGCGGCGAAGCTGCCGATCCAGCCCGCCATCGCGCCCAGCATGCCTTCATCCGCGCAGGTGTCGCAATCTTCCGCATCGAACGCGTCGCCGACAAAGCAGCGGTAGCACGGCTGGCCCGCGAGATGCCCGGCAAACGCGCCGACCTGCCCCTGAAAACGACCCACGGCGGCGGAGAGCAGCGGCACGCGTTCGGCCACGCAAGCATCGGAGACCGCGAGGCGCGTGGCGAAATTATCGGTGCCGTCGAACACCAGATCGCAGCCCGTAATGAGGTCGCCGGCGTTTTGGGCGGTGATCCGCGCATCGGAAATGTCGACGCTCAGCGCGTCGTCGAAATTCGCCAGCCAGCGCCGCGCCGAGGTCGCCTTGCCATGGCCGACATCGCGCGCGGTGAAGATGGTCTGGCGTTGCAGGTTGGAGGCCTCGACCGCGTCGTCATCGACCAACGTGAACTGTCCGATCCCGCTCGCCGCAAGATATTGCAGCGCGGGGCTGCCGATGCCGCCAAGCCCGATCATCGCCACACGTTTCCCCGTGAGCGCGACCTGGCCTGCGCCGCCGATCTCGGGCACGATCATATTGCGAGCGAAGCGATCAAGACGCGCCGGGCTGAGCGCGCCGGTTTGGGCGTCCGGCCCTGTGGATGGCGCTATGGATGCCTCTGGGGAAGGCTCTATGAACAACCTGTCGACCATGATGGTTCTGTTGGCAGGCTGTGGGCCGCTTGTGAACAGCCTGTGGGTACCCGGTGGACAGGTCTGTGGAGGCTTTGGCGGATAAACCTGCGCAAAAGCTCTTTATGATCGGTGAGCTATTCGGTTGGTCCACCGGGACGCCGGACGTCTGCTGCGTCCATTGAAGCCTCTGCCATTTTCGCCATCGTCTCGACATGGTCAAACAGACGAGCAATGTTCGCATTGATCCCCGGCGTTGTGTCGCGAGTATCAAGCGATGCAGATTTCGCAGCGTGACCAAACTGCCTAGCCGCTTCTGCGACCCCAATGCCCGAGTTGTGCGCAAAGTTCTGCGCGCACATTAACGCTAGAACCGAAAACGAATTCTCCAATGCTATGATTCGTTCGAGGTCCTCAGCCGAGAAGCCCTCGCTCATACTAGCTCTCCAACTGGCGCAGCAGGCTGCGCACATCGCCGTCCATATCCGCGTCGCGCTCGCGCAGGTCTTCGATCAGGCGCACGGCGTGGATCACGGTCGAGTGATCGCGGCCACCGAACTTGCGCCCGATCTCCGGATAGGAGCGCGGGGTCAGCACCTTCGACAGATACATCGCCACCTGACGCGGGCGCACGACGGCGCGGGCGCGGCGCTTGGAGCTCATTTCCGAGCGGTCGATGCGATAGAACTGGCACACGGTGCGCTGGATCTCGTCGATCGTGATCCGGCGGCGATTGGCCGAGAGGATATCGGTCAGCTGTTCTTCGGCGAGTTGCAGCGACACTTCCTGCCCCGTCAGCTGCGCGTAAGCGATCAGCTTGTTGAGGCCGCCGACCAGCTCGCGCACATTGCGCGTGATGGTGCGGGCGAGGAAATCGACCACGTCTTCGGGCACGCTGAGCGGCGCAAAGCGCGAGAGTTTCGATTCCAGGATCGACTTGCGCAATTCGATGTCGGCGGCCGCGATGTCGGCCACCAGACCCATCGACAGACGGCTGAGCAGACGCGGCTCCACCCCGTCGAGCGCTTGCGGCGCGCGATCGGCGGCAAAGACGAGCCGTTTGCCCTCAGCCAGCAGCGCATCGATCGTGTAAAGCAATTCTTCCTGCGCCGAGGCTTTGCCAATGATGAACTGGATATCGTCCACCAGCAGCAGATCGAACGAACGCAGCCGCGCCTTGAACTCGATCATCTGGTTGGCTTTGAGCGCTTGCACGAACTCGACCATGAACCGCTCAGCCGAGCAGTAGAAAATACGCGCGCGCGGATGGGCTTGCAGGAAGCCGTGGCCGATGGCGTGCAGCAGGTGCGTCTTGCCCTGTCCGGTCGCGGCCTTGAGGTAAAGCGGCGAAAACTGCGGCTGTTCGGTCGCGGCCATGCGCTGCGCGGCGTTGCAGGCCAGCACATTGGCCTCGCCGGTCACAAAGGCGGCGAAGGTGAGCGAGGGGTCAAGCCCCACGCTGGAGGTAAACCCAGCATCGCCAATCGTACCGGCGGCAACCGCGATCGCGCTCGCGCCATCGTTAGCCGGACGACGGCCATCATCGATGCGCAATTCGGGCAATTGGCGGCGGCCTGGGTGGACCTGAATTTTGACCATGCGCACTTCGGGACGGGCAATCGTCCAGGCGAGTTGCAAACGGTCCTCGAAGCGGTCTTTCACCCAATTGGCGGAAAACTCGGTCGGCAAGAACAGATTGAGCGTGCCGGTGCCCTTTTCCAAATCGCCCACCTGGATCGGCTTGATCCACTGGCTGTGAAGTTGGTGACCCAGATCCTTGCGCAGCCCTGTGCTGATATCAGCCCAGTCCGCCGCCAGATTTACCGCTTCCGCGTCTTCCATCAGGTCATCATCCGAATTCCGGCGTGTGGTCCGCGCCTTGTCTGTTTTATGCACCTTCATTCCCCAATATCTCCCCGCATCCGGAATCTCTCTCCGACACGGTCGTCCAACAGTGAGATAGGCGAGTACTTCCAACCCTTCGGAATCACACTTCCGCAGGGGCCCCAGTCGACCTACTTGTTTGACCCCGGACTGTCCCGATCCGGGTGAGGACATATAAACGACTCTTCTGATCGTTTCGCAACGAGGAAATTTTCACTTTTCTGAAATATATTCGTTGACAGGCGCAAGACCGCAAGGCTGCGTTGAAGTCATTGAAAACGCACGTTTTTGCATCAAAACTACGTGCGAATCGCGGGAAACCCTAGAGTCGCGTTCTCTCGTGTCTTTTACTTATGTGACAAAACAAAAGGGCCGGGCCGCAAAGACCCGACCCTTCAATTTTTCTAACAGGACAAACGCTTAGCAGAAGCCCCTATCCGGGCGACAGTGCGTCTGTCCAATCGCCTTTACGCTGGCTTACAGCGCGGCGACTCGCTTGGTCAGGCGCGACATTTTGCGCGCGACCGTGTTTTTGTGGAAGACGCCGCGAGCGACACCGCGCGCCATTTCCGGCTGAGCGGCTTTCAGGGCAGCCGTAGCGGCCTCCTTATCACCCGATTCGCACGCGTTCTCGACCTTCTTGATGAAACCACGGATGCGGCTCACACGGGCGGTGTTGATTTCGGTGCGGCGTTCGTTGCGGCGGATGCGCTTACGGGCTTGAGGCGTGTTGGCCATATCTTGTGTCTGTCTCGCGTTCTCTTATGGGCCGCGTTGGGGCGACCGGTGATATCTCGGGTTGGTCGAAAAGGACGCGGCGGAATCACAATCCATGCGTCGGAAAGCGGCGCACATAGGGCGACAGGGGCGAATCGTCAACTTTTGCTTTGCGCAGCCGCATCCGCGGCAGCGTCCTCGCTAGACGTCCTTCGCTTCGCTGCGGACCCGCTGCGGGCGGGCGGTCGCCCTTGCGGCGTCTGAGACGCCGTTTGAGGTCTAAGGCCTTAATCTACTTCTGACACACCGGGCAATACCACGTGCTGCGTCCGCCTTGCGTGATGCGGCGGATGGCGCCGCCGTCCTCGCGGTGGCAGGGCTCGCTTGTGCGGCCATAGACATCGAAACGCGTGGCAAAATAGCCGAGCTCGCCGTCGGGCTGGGCGTAGTCGCGCAAGGACGAGCCACCATCGCGGATCGAGGTTTCGAGCACGTCGCGGATCGCAGGCACAAGGCGGGCGAGCTGCGGCTTGGTCACCTTGCCCGCCTTCTTCATCGGATGGATGCCCGCGCGCCACAGCGCCTCGCACACATAGATATTGCCGAGCCCCGCGACGATCCGCTGATCCAGCAGGCACAGCTTGATCGACTGCGTCCTGCCTTTGAGGGCCGTCTTGAGGTGTTCCGGCGTCAGCCCCGGCCCCAGCGGCTCGGGCCCCATGGCGGCGAATTGCGGCCACGCCTCCAGCGCATCGCTCGCCACCATATCAACCGAACCAAATCGGCGCGGATCGCACAGGGCAAAGCGGTTGGTCGCGGTTTCCAGAACCATGTGATCGTGCGTGTCGTCCTCTTCGGGATCGATCCGCCAGCGCCCGCTCATCCCCAGATGGAAGATCACGCTTTGCGCGCGGTCCAGATGGATGAGGCCGTATTTGGCCCGGCGCGACAGGCCGGTCACCGTCGCGCCCGTCATCACCTGCACCAGATCGTCCGGAAAAGGGCGGCGCAAATCCGGGCGGTTGAGCACGACGCGCTCAATACGCGCGCCATCAAGGTAACGCGCAAGGCCACGGACCGTGGTTTCGACTTCGGGAAGCTCAGGCATTGTTTGCTCTCGGCTCGCTGGCGCTCGCGCCGTAGCCACCCGCACCCTCCACCCTTCCACTCGGATATCGTCCCGGTAGGCTCCGGGTGGAAGGGTGGAGGGTGCGGGTGGCTACGGCCAAGGTCAGGCGGATGCCTGACCGCACCAAACAAAAGACTCTTCATCTCCCCCACTAACACCCTTTGCGCGTGGCTCAATTCCTACTAGTGCGCTTGCCATGAGCGAAAGCACAGAAGAAACCGTCTCCTTCGGCTACGAGAACGTCGCGCCCGAGGAAAAGACCCGCCGCGTGGGTGAGGTCTTCACCAGCGTCGCGCGCAAATACGACATCATGAACGACGCCATGTCGTTCGGGATGCATCGCGGGTGGAAAGATCGCTTCGTCAAACGGGTGAAACCGCAGGCGGGCGAGCAGATTCTCGATATGGCGGGCGGCACCGGTGATATCGCCTTTCGCATGGCGGATCGCGGCGCGGATGTGACCGTGGCTGACATCAATCAGGATATGCTCGACGTTGGCGCCGAACGCGCGATGGAGCGTGCGGCCTCGGAAGAGACGGGCAGCCTCGTCTTCACGCAGCAGAACGCTGAGGATGTCGATTTCGCCTCGAACACGTTCGACGCGTACACCATCGTCTTCGGCATCCGGAACGTGACCTTCAAGGACAAGGCGCTGGCCGAAGCGCACAGGGTGCTGCGGCCGGGCGGGCGGTTCTACTGCATGGAGTTCTCGACCACGGAATGGTCGGGCTTTCGCGAGATCTATGACCTCTATTCCGAGCAGGTCATGCCGCGCATGGGCCAGGTGATCGCCGGAGACACCGACAGCTATCGCTACCTTGCCGAATCCATCCGCAAATTTCCCAAGCCGCCCGAATTTGAGAGCATGATCAAGCAGGCCGGCTTCGTGAACACCAAGGCCGAGATCATTCTGGGCGGCGCGGTTGCGATCCATTCGGGGTGGAAGATTTAACGCGCAGCGTTTCGCAAGGCCCCCATGACCTCTCCGATTATCCATCTCTCCCGCCTCGCGCGATGGGGCGTCACGCTGGCGCGGCGCCGCGCGCTGGTCGGTATCGAAAACGACGTCAACGCGCCCGCGCCCGTGCGCCGTCTGGCGAAGCTCGCGCGGCTTGCGACCTTTACCAGCAAAAAGGGCGAGCCTGATTACGCGGGCGCCTTTCGCGCGATTGGCCCGGCCGCGATCAAGCTTGGCCAGTCGCTCGCGACCCGGCCCGATCTGGTGGGTGAGGATGCGGCAAACAATCTGCTGAGCTTGCAGGATTCGCTGCCCCCGGTCCCGTTTTCCGAGATCAAGGCGGCGATTGAGCAGAGCTTTGATCAGCCGCTTGAAAACCTCTTTTCCGAGGTGGACCCCGATCCGGTCGGCGCGGCCAGCATCGCGCAGGTGCACAAGGGTATAACCACCGATGGGCGCACGGTCGCGATCAAGGTGCTGCGCCCCGGCATCCGCGAGAAATTCGCGCGCGATATCCAGACCTATGAATGGGCCGCCGCGCATGTCGAGGAAATGGGCGGCGAGGCCACCCGGCTGCGCCCGCGCCTGACCATCGCCAACTTCAAACGCTGGTCCAACACCGAGCTTGATCTGCGCCGCGAGGCGGCCTCGGCCTCGGAACTGGCGGAGGAGATGAAGGGTGTGGGCGGCTACCGCATCCCGGAGATCGATTGGGACCGCACCAACGGCCGCGTGATGACGATCGAATGGATCGACGGGGTCAAGATCAGCCGCACCGACGAGTTGGTCGCGCGCGGGCATGATCTCAATAAGATCGCGGAAAAGCTGGTCATCAGCTTCCTCACGCAAGCGATCAGCGCGGGCTTCTTCCACGCCGATATGCACCAGGGGAACCTGTTCGTGGAGGACGACGGCACGATCGTCGCGATTGATTTCGGCATCATGGGCCGGATTGACCGGCGCGCGCGGCAATGGCTCGCCGAGATTCTCTACGGTCTGACTACAGGCAATTACAAACGCGTGGCGGAAATCCACTTCGAGGCGCAATACGTGCCCAGTTATCATTCGGTGGGGGAATTCGCGACGGCCTTGCGCGCGGTGGGCGAGCCGATGCGGGGCAAGCCGGTGAAAGAGCTTTCGGTTGGGCAAATGCTCGACGGGTTGTTCGCCATTACGCGCGATTTTGACATGCAAACCCAACCGCATTTGCTGCTCTTGCAAAAGACCATGGTGATGGTCGAGGGAATCGCGACCCAGCTCAACGAAGACATCAATATGTGGGACACCGCAGCGCCCTATGTGCGCAGCTGGATCCGCGACGAGCTCGGCCCCGAAGCGGCGGCCGCCGAACGGATCAAGGAAGACGCACAGACGCTGATGCGGATCCCCGATCTAATCCGCCGGATTGAAGACCGCTTCCCGGCCAAAGGCGGCGCGCCCGAGCCTGCGCCACTGCCTGACATCAAGCTTTTGACCGACCGGCCTGAGCGGTCCGGCGGTGGCTGGCTTGGGTATTTTATCGCCGGTCTCGCGGGTGCGGGCGCGATGTGGGCGGCGGCGGCCTATGGGCTGTTGGGATAGTTTCCGGGGTCGCTAGGCCCGCTGCGGCAGCGCTCTTGCGCCGACAAGACCCAGCGTTCCCAACACCAGTTCGACGACCATCGGCAGGATAAAACCTTCGAACGGGCCGACCAGCGCAAGGCTCAAGAGGCGGCAAGCCAGCACCACCAGCATCAATGCGGAGCCGATGATGAGGGGATCGCGCCGCCGACCTAGCGCGCCCCACACGAAGCACGCGCCGCTGACGCCAAAGAAGGCGGTGAAATCGGCGCGTATCGTCGTCAGTCCGTGCGCGCCCGCTGCACTGATCCCAAAATCCGTCCCCGATTGGACCGGATCAAGAAGGAAACCCGCGCCGACGAAAATAAGCAGCAAGCCCCCAAGTCCCAAGACGCCGCGCAAAGCCATGATCATGATGCAAACCCCCTCCTTGGTCAGCTTGTGCCGATGCTACGCGACCTTGGCAAGCGCGCGCGGTAGCGCAAATTTAACCATCGCTGGTCACAGAGTTTGGCAACGCGTTCGGCCTTGTTGCGCCGCGATGCAAAGCGGTTGGCCTGACGGGCAAGGATGGCTACACCGTTAACCATAGATGCCGATGGGGATCGTCGCGGCGCGCGCACGCTTTGCACGACGGTCACCGCCCGATGATTTTGGAGTGATACGACGAGAATGACGCGTCCGATGCCAACCTGCGAAAGCCCCGCGCTGTGAGCACCGCGCCGCAAGAGGTCGTGGGGCCCAAGATCCTGTTGGTCGTGGGCGGCGGGATCGCGGCCTATAAGTCGTGCGAGCTTGTCCGGCTGATCCGCAAGGGCGGCGGCGATGTCACCTGCGTCGTAACCAAGGGCGGGCAGCAATTCGTGACGCCCATGTCGCTTGCCGCGCTGAGTGAAAATCAGGTCTACACAACGCTCTGGGATCTGAAAAACGAGGCCGAGATGGGCCACATCCAACTGAGCCGCGAGGCCGATCTGATCGTGGTGTGCCCGGCGACCGCGGACCTGATGGCCAAGATGGCCGCCGGTATTGCCGATGATCTGGCGACCACTCTAATCCTCGCGACGGATAAGCCAGTGATGGCGATCCCGGCGATGAATGTGCGCATGTGGGAACACGAATCCACCCAGCGCAATTTCGAAGCGTTGAAAGCCTCGGGCGTTGCAGTGCTGCACCCGGACGAAGGGCCGATGGCCTGCGGCGAATTTGGCTATGGCCGCTTGCCGGAACCCGGCGAAATCTGGCGCGCCATCGCGGCGCATTTTGGCATCGACGTGCCCGAGGAAACACCCGCGCCGATGGCGGCGAACGACGCTGCGCTCGGCCCGGTCGAAGCGCTCGAAGCAAGCGATGAGGGCGCGGGCAATATGGGCGGGCTGGGCGGTCTGCTTTCCAAGATCATCCCGCGCTCGACCGCCAAGCGAAGCCATGACGATCTGGAGGCCGAGCACGAAGAGCTCGAAATGCCCGAAGGCTTCGATCCGGATGCGCCGGTTGAAGAGGAAGAGATCGAGTTCAATCCCGATCTCGCCGGACCGCTGCTCGCGAAAAAGGGCGATGCGGGCGCCGCGCCGCCGATTGATCCCGACGCGATCAATCACGAGGTGAACGAGCGCCAATCGCCGCCTGAAAAGCTCGACGAAGAGACGGAAGAGGAAGCGGGTGAAGAGCCGGTCGAAGAGGTCGAAGAAGACGCCGAGCCTGCCGAAGACCCGCCCGCCGAAGAGCCGGAGCCCAAGAAGCCAGCCGCCAAGGGCAAGAAACCCGCCAAGGCAAGCGCCAAGGTCGAAGTCGACGCCATCGAAGACGAGGATATCGATGCGGCGGGCGACGGGTTCGATATTGATCCCGATCACAAGCCGCTGTCCGGCAAACACCTGCTGATCACCGCCGGCCCGACCTGGGAAGCGATTGATCCCGTGCGCTACATCGCCAATCGGTCGAGCGGCAAGCAAGGCTTTGCCATCGCCGCAGCGGCTGCCGCTTTGGGCGCGCAGGTGACGCTGATCGCGGGGCCGGTCTGGCTGAAAACGCCCAAGGGTGTCGACCGCATCGACGTGGAAAGCGCGGCGGAGATGAACCAGGCGGTGCGCGCCGCGCTACCTGCGGACGCGGCCATTATGGTCGCCGCCGTCGCCGACTGGCGCCCGCGCCAATATGTGAGCGAAAAGATCAAGAAACGCGGTTCTGCGCCGCCCGCTTTGATGCTGACCGAGAACCCCGACATTCTCACCAATCTGGCTGGCAGCGACAAGCGTCCCGGTCTGGTCATCGGCTTTGCCGCCGAGACCGAGGACGTGATCGACAACGCCAAGAAAAAGCGCAAGCGCAAGGCTGCCGATTGGATCATCGCCAACGATGTGTCGGGCGATGTCATGGGCGGCGACGATAACGAAGTGCACATCATCAGCGGCGACGGCGTCGAAAGCCTCGAACAGATGGCCAAGCCCGAAGTGGCCATGGCGCTCGCGCAGCGGATTGCGGACACGCTCACGGCGGAGGCGGCTGAGTGAGCTCTCCTATACGAGTCGAGGTTAAACGCCTCGATCATGGTGCCGACCTCCCGCTTCCTGCCTACGCCACCGATGGCGCGGCGGGCATGGATGTGGTCAGCGCCGAGGACATTACGATCGAACCGGGCGCGCGGCACGCGGTGGCGACCGGCCTCGCGATGGCGATCCCGCAAGGCTATGAGATCCAAGTGCGTCCGCGCTCAGGCCTTGCCTTCAAACATGGCATCACCGTGCCCAACACGCCGGGCACGATTGACAGCGATTATCGCGGCGAGTTGAAAGTGCTGCTGATCAATCACGGAGCCGACGCCTTCGACATCGCGCGCGGCGACCGGGTGGCGCAATTGGTGCTGGCTCCGGTGGTGCAGGCGGCGTGGGATGAGGTCGCCGAGCTCGACGCGACCGCGCGCGGTGCAGGCGGCTTTGGTTCGACGGGCGGGGCGGCGGGGCTTTAGGTTCGGGTCACTCGGGCGGCGGCTGGCGAGCTTGAGAGCTCTCGGATCCGCGGCGCCCGGTCCACGTCACCGCTGAAGCGTAGCGTCCCTTGACCGGTTCGCCCTTGGCGTTGGTGGCGGGTTCAAACCGGGCGTGGCGCAGCAGCAGATTGCACGTTTCAATATCCAGCACCGTATCGCCGCTGGTCCGCGTAACGGCGCAGTCCGTGGCGCGCCCCTCGCGGTTGACGAGCAAGGTGTAGCCGACAAATCCGACAAAGCAGCGTTCCCCCCGGCAGGCGCGCGCCTCGATGATTTCGGGTGCGATCCACGTCTGCGGATCAAGGGGCACCGGCTTGCGCTTAGCCGGCGCAGGCTCAGCCAAACTCGCTGATCCCAGCACTAGCGCGGCGGCGCAAAACGCAAGTCTATACGGTGTAAGCGGCATATCCTTCGCGGGTCCAAGCCCTTGGCCCGAAACGCAAAAAGGCGGCGCTGATCCCTTGCGCCGCCTCTCCGTCCCATCCAAGGGTGTGTTTCCGGATTTGCAATCTATACGATTAATCTTCGCGGCGCACTCTCTTTTCGTCGTCCTTGATCGTGATCCGCAGCGTTTCGCCGGAATTTCCGGGAAAATCAGTGAACAAGGCGTCCACAAGGTTGGGCACGATGGACTGCAAGCGGTTGGAGCGTGAGACGCTTTCCGCGCGGCCTTCGAACAGGCGTTCGCCGGTTTTGGCGTTGTCGATCTTCACATCCACATCGCCGGTGTAGATCGTGTAGCTGCGCACGTTGGGCCCGGCCAGGAACGGATCGTAAAACCCGAAGGCGAAGTTGCGGCGGAACCCGAAGCCGCCAAATCCGCCCCACGGACCAAAGCCCGCTCCGCCCACGCCCACGCCGGTGGTGCGCACGCGTTCGCGGCCGTTATCAACGCCGTAATCGAACCGCACGAGCAGGTCGGCGGCTTCAGGGCTGGCGGCGGGCGTGTAACCGACCTTGTCGAGTTCCTCGGCAACTTCCTTTGCGTAGAGCGCGAATTCGAGGCCGCCCGCCAGCTTGGGATCTTCGGGCACGACCGCGAAGGTCTGGCCCTGGGGCGCGGGCAACTGGGCGGCAAAGCGCGAGACGTCGGCTTTGAACGGCGTGGCGCAGGCGGCGAGGCCCAGAGCGGCGGCGGACAGCAGCACAACGGAAGAGACGCGGCGTCCCTTGGAGCGAATATCAGAGGCGATGGAGGTCGCACGTTTCATGTCAGAAATCCCTTTGCAATGGCTTTTCTCTTATACCCGATATGGGTGAGACCAGTTCCCATTTCCACCGCCTCCTGACCCTGGTGCGCTTGCGTCGCCCGTCTGGTTCTCACCAAAGCGGCGCCGTGACGTCCAACCGGTCCCGGATAAAATAGTCCCTAGTGGTGCGAATGATTAGCGATAAGGGCTGAACAGGAATTGAACGCGTCCAGAGAACCTCTGGTCGCGCGCACGGCCTGCACTCGCTTGCCGCTTTAGCCGCGCACGAGGCCCAGCGCCTTGTAGGTCGCATCGAGCATGGGCGTGCCGCGTTCGCGCGCTTTGGCCGCGCCGCGCGCGAGGATCGCGTCAAGCGCTTCGCGATCATCTTTGAGATCGCGGAACCGGGCCGAGATCGGGCTGAGCGTTTCGACCAGCGCCTCGCCCAATTTGGGCTTGAACGCGCCGAACCCTTGCCCGCCGTTCTCCGCAAGCACCGCCTCGAGGCTCTGCTCCGTCAAGGCGCTGTAGATGGTCACCAGATTGAGCGCTTCGGGGCGGTCATCCAGACCTTCTTTCTCGCTGGGCAGCGGCTCGGGGTCGGTCTTGGCCTTCTTGATCTTCTTCATGATCGTGTCCGCATCGTCTTCCAGATTGATGCGGCTCATGTCCGATGCGTCCGATTTGCCCATCTTTTGGGTGCCGTCACGCAGCGACATGATGCGCGCGGCCTGCGGCGGAATGATGGGTTCGGGCAGAGTGAAAAGCGGATCCTCCTCCGAGCAAAAATCATTGTTGAATTTCTGCGCGATGTCGCGCGAGAGCTCGAGGTGCTGTTTTTGATCCTCACCAACGGGCACATGCGTCGCTTGGTACAACAGCACGTCAGCGGCTTGCAGCACGGGGTAGGTGAACAAGGCCGCGCTGGCCCCCTCGCGGTTCTTGCCCGACTTCTCCTTGAATTGCGTCATCCGGTTCAGCCAGCCCATGCGGGCGGTGCCGTTCAAGAGCCACTGCAATTCGGCGTGAGCGGGCACTTGCGCCTGGTTGAACAAGACGCTGCGCTCCGGATCGATGCCGCAAGCAACCAGCACAGCGGTCATCTCATAGGTCAGGGCGTGGAGTTCCGCCGCCTTGTGGGGGACTGAAAGGGCGTGCAAATCGGCGAGGAAGAAGAGGCATTCGCCGCCCTCCTTGAGTTCGTCTTGCATAGCGACCCAGTTGCGGATCGCCCCGAGATAGTTTCCAAGATGCAGGTTTCCGGAAGGCTTGATGCCCGATACGACTCTCATGGAGGTTTTCTTTCGTAGAATTGGAATATTGGATTGGCGGGGCGGCAAGTCCGCGCCGCCAGACAAGGGGGCTTAAACCGAGGAGCGCACAAGCCATCGCCAAGCCGCCCGCCCACGGACCGCGAAACGCGGCCGGGCCAAACGGTCTGAGAAATCCAAATCAATCATGCGATACGCCACTAGCAGATGAAGGGTCATTCGCAAGACGCCGCTCAACCCCGCTGCGCTTAACCCTGTCGCCGCATCAGGCGCAGCGCGGTCGCCTTGTTGACGATACCGAGCGCGGCCCCGGACGCGCCATAGGTCACCGCGCCCACCGCGAGGATGGCGGCAATGCCCAGCGCCTTGTCCAGGATCGTCCCGATGAACCAAGGCTCGATCCGGGTCATCAGCGCATAGAGCGCCGCTCCCATCACGGCGGAGGCGAGGGCGATCCGGGCGATCCGGCCAAGCACCCGTGCGGGAAGGGCGAAGTACCCCTTGGTCTGCAAGATCCCGCCCAAAAGGATGATGTTGCACCACGCCCCCACCGCGCCCGCAATAGCGAGGCCCGTGACGCCGATGCGCGGGACGAGCGCGATGTTCAGCGCGATGGTCACCACCAACGAAATCGCTGCCGTGACCACGGGTGTGAGTGTGTCTTTGCGCGCGAAGAAATTGGGCGTGAGCACTTTGACCAGCACATAGGCGGGAAGGCCAAGGACCAGCCCTTGGACGACCATGCCCGTGACCGCCGCGTCCTCCTGCGTAAACGCCTGCCCCGCCATGAACACTCTTACGAAAGCGGTGCCGGTGAAGAACAGAGCGACCGCACACGGGACGGTCAACAGCATCGCCAGCTCAATCGCGTTGGACTGCAAACGGGCCGCGTCGTCGTCTTCGGCGCGCGCGAGGTGGCGCGAGAGCGCGGGCAGGATCGCGGTGCCCAGCGCGATGCCGATGATGCCGAGCGGCAGCTGGTTCCAGCGGTCGGCCATCTGCAAATAGGTGTAGCTGCCCACCGGCAGGGTCGAGAGGAAGAACAGGTCGACGAAGCGGCTGATTTGATAAACGCCCGCGCCAAAGATCGCCGGGACCACCAGCACGCCGAGTTCTTTGACGCCCGGTGTCATGCGCGGGACAGCGAGCGAGAGGCGAAACCCCGCGCGGCGCATGAACACGCCCAGCCAAACCACTTGCAGCAAGCCCGAAAGCGAAAGCGCCCACGCCATGGTCTGCGCGGTCAACCAGCGGCTCTCCGGACTGGCGTCGAGCGTGAGCCCATATATTAGCGCGGATATCAGGCAGATGTTGAGGATCACCGGCGCGGCGGCGGCGGCGGCAAAGCGCGAGAGCGAATTGAGCACCGCCGCGATCAGCGTCGCGACGCTCATGAAAAGCAAATAGGGAAACGTGACCCGGCCCATGAAGACCGCAATGTCGAGGCCGCCCTCGATGTCTTCGAAACCTTCGGGCGTGAAATAGCCGATCACCCAAGGCATCGCGATCATCGCGATTCCGGCGAACACAATCAGGATCGGCAGAAGCACAGACAGAACCGAAGTCGCGAAGGCTTCGGCCTCGGACAGATCTCCATCCTCTTTCATCCGCCGATTGAACAAGGGCACGAAGGCGCTCGCAAAAGCGCCCTCAGCGAACAGCCGACGGAAAATGTTGGGCAGCATGAAGGCCAACTGCCATGCATCATGCATGGCAGTTGCACCTAGGATACGCGCGAGCAGGATATCGCGCGCGAAACCAAAGACGCGGCTGACAGCGGTCAGCCCGCCGATCGTGCCGACGTTTCTAAGCAGGCTCATGCGCGATCCAACGCTGTCGTCACGTCTGGCGCACCGTCACTGACAAAAATGGATCTAAGACCCTTAGGCCTGCGGCTTGGGGATTTCGCCTTCGCCAAGGCCCTGTTCGGCGCGGCGCTGTGCGAGCTGCTGGGCGTAAAGCGCGTTGAAGTCGATCGGGTCGACCAGCAGCGGCGGGAAACCAGCATCGCGCACCGCGTCGGCGATGACGTTGCGCGCGAACGGGAAGATGATGCGCGGGGCTTCGGAATAGAGAAACGCGTGCGCCTGTTCTTCGCTGATATTGCGCATACCCACGAGGCCGCAATAGGCGAGTTCGACGATATAGAACGGGCCTTTTTCGCCGGTCGCGCTGATGTTGATCTTCAGCGTCACTTCGTGGACTTCCTGGCCCACGGGGTCAGCGCCGATGTTGAACTGCACGTCAACCTTGGGCTGGTCGGTCCATTGAAAGACATCGGGCGAATTGGGATTCTCGACCGAGAGATCCTTCACGTATTGCGTGATGATCGCGGCGGCCGGTTGGTTGTCCGCGCCGTTGGCTCCCGGATTGGGATTGTCGAGGTTGGTGAGAACGTCGCCTTCGTCGGCCATGGTGCTTGTCGTCTTTCGTGTCAGCGGAAAATTGGCGCTTGAAAAGAGCGCATCGGTCATGCGCTCTCGTGCAAAGCCCGCCGCGCCTAGCAGGCACGCTCGCCCCCCGCAACACGGTAGGCATTCGGGTCGGCGAAACGCGATCTTCGCGCTTTGAATCGGCGGACAGGTCTGATTCAGCGTCAAATTGTTACTCAAATGCCCGATTCGCCTAGCGAAAGGGGCCGATACGGCGTTGTCGAATTGTATTTGCGCCTTATGTTAGGCATGAAACAAGGTGTGATGGCGTGGGGAGCGGCGTCCGCACTGTAGAGCACACCGAAAGGCATACCGGATACTATTGTGATTACAGAAATTGTCATTCTCGCCATGATCGCCGTTTTTCTGGGGCTTCGGCTCTATTCCGTGCTGGGCCGCCGGGCCGAGCATGAAGAGGAATCGGTGCCGCAACGCTTCGAATCGCCGGATAATTCCGCGCCCGGCGCTCAGGGACAGGTTCAGGCCAACGCCCCCGCTGCTCCCGCGCGGCCCGCCCAACTCGAAGGCGTGATGCCCGCAGTCGAACGCGGCGTGCGCGAAATCGCCTCCGCCGATAACCGTTTCGACATCACCTCCTTCATGGAGGGCGCGCGCGGCGCCTATGAAATGGTGCTCGAAGCGTTCTGGGAGGGTGACAAGGACACTCTGCGCGAATTGTGCGACGACGACGTCTACGAAGGATTCGTCGCCGCCATCGACGCGCGCGAGGAAGCGGGCGAAACGCTTGAAAACTCGCTGATCCGGATTGAGGAAACCCGCATCCATTCCGCGTCGCTCGATGGGCGTATGGCGCGCATCGCGGTGCTGTTTGTGGCGGATATTGCGGCGGTCACGCGCGACAAGGACGGCAACGTCATCGCCGGCTCGCTCGACGACGCGATTGAGAGCCGTGATGTCTGGACCTTCTCGCGCAACACGGCGGCGAAAGATCCCAACTGGATCCTCGACGAAACCGACGAAGGGTAAGCGCAGAGCGAGGGCCCGGACGGCCTTGGCTTTTTGAGCCGCCCACCGCGCTGAAATTTTTCGGCGTTCACAGGAGCAATGACGGACATGCGACATTCGCTGGCGCCCTTTACCCGGTTGCCGGTGATGCTCGCCGCGATGGCCGGGCTGACCGCCTGCGCCATCATTCCTGACGCCCGTCCGCCCGCTCCCGTTGTAGCGACGCCTCCGGCCATTCCAACCTTCGACAGCGCCGGGCTCGCCGGTGTGACGCGCGGGCCCAGCGTTGGCGCGCTGCCGATCAGCGCGGGCGATGCGGGCACCGCGCTGGCGGGCTTTGTCGAATCCTGCCCCCAATTGCTGCGCCGCAAAGATGTCAGCGGGCTCGCCTATGGCGCGGATTGGCGCCCGGCCTGCGAAGCGGCGATGACGTGGCGGGTCGGTGACGCGCGTGATTTCTTCCTCGAATTCTTCGAAACCGCCCGTGTGGGCGATGGGGCCGCTTTTGCCACTGGCTATTTCGAGCCCGAGATTGCCGGATCGCGCACGCGCCGCCTTGGCTTTGACGTGCCCGTCTATCAATTGCCGAGCGACCTCATACGGCGCTGGCCCGAGGATGTGCCACAGGCCGAGCGCACAGGCCGTCCACCGCTGGGCCGATACGATGCCAGTGGCGACTTCGTGCGCTATTACGACCGGGCCGAGATCGAGGACGGCGCGCTTGAAGGGCGCGTGCCCGTCATCGGTTATGCAGCGGATCCGGTGGAGTTCTTCTTCCTCCAGATCCAGGGCTCCGGGCGGCTTCGCACACCCGAAGGCGAAGTGATCCGCATCGGTTACGCCGGGCAAAACGGGCGCGGCTACACCAGCGTTGGCAAGCTGATGCGCGAGCGCGGCCTGTTAGGCGATGGGCCGGGCCAATACCCCGGATCGATGCAGGGCATCATGGCCTATATGCGCGACAACCCGGCTGAGGGGCGCGCGCTGATGCGCGAGAACCAGAGCTGGATTTTCTTTCGCGAATTGACCGGAGACGGGCCTCTTGGCGCGTTGGGCGTACCGGTGCGACGCGAGGCGTCGGTCGCGGCTGACCCGCGCTTTGTGCCGCTTGGCGCGCCGGTCTGGCTCGATCTCGACCGCGATGAGGCGGACGGCCTGTGGATCGCGCAAGACACCGGCGGCGCGATCAAGGGCGCGAACCGCTTCGACACGTTCTGGGGCGGAGGCGAAGAGGCGCGCGCCATTGCGGGCGGCATGTCCGGGCGCGGTCAGGCCTTGCTGCTGCTGCCCAAAGGTACGGTCGCGCGGCTGAACGCCGCCAAGCCGTGAGCGGGCCGACCCGCTCTAACTCGCGTCACGCTCCGCGCGGGCTGAGCGCGGAAGAACAAGCGGCGTGGTCGCATCTGGCGCAGAGCGTGACGCCGCTCGCCGGGCGCACGCGTCCCGCCGTTCAAGCCAAAGCGCCAGCAACCCAGACCAAGCCGGTTGGCACCGCGCGGCCCAAGCGGGTCAAACCCAAGCAACCCGCGCGCGTGACGCCGCCTTCAGCGCCCGCGCCGCGTCCTATTGCGGACACGCGCGCGGGGTTGGATGGGCATTGGGAGCGGCGCTTCAAAGCGGGGCGGATCGAACCCGATCTGACGCTCGACCTGCATGGTCACACGCTCGACAGCGCTTATTGCCGGATCACCGCCGGGCTGGACCAGGCGCGCGCGATGGGGGCGCGGGTGGTGCTGGTGATTGCCGGGCGCGAGCGTCCGGTGGACCCGGCAGACCGCGCCAACAAACGCGGGGCCATCCGGGCGAAACTGCTCGACTGGCTGGCCGCCGGACCCCACGCGGACAGCATCTCCGCCGTGCGCCGAGCCCACCGCGCCCATGGCGGCGAGGGTGCGCTGTATCTCATCCTCAAGCGGCGGAAGTAGTTTTTCAGGAGCGATCACCCACCCCGCCACCCCGCCCGTCAACCAAGGGTTCCATAGGATATGGTGGACGGGAAGAGAGGCAGGCTGGGTGATGGGTGAGCGCTTGCGAACTCAGAAAATTACCCTTCCCCCTCAACCAAACAGCCACACATTCAGCAGGCGGCCTTCGAGCGCCACGCTGAAAATACCTGGGATCATTAGCGCGCCCAGATACAGGCTGATGACTTCATAACGGTGGCCTTTCATGTCGCCCCGGCGCGCGGTGGCGACGATCTTGTAGCTCGCGATGTATGTCATCGGCACGAAGATATGGATGAAGCTGAAGCTGCCGCCGCTCTTAATGAAGATCGCGGCGGTCGCCGTGGTGACCATCAAGCCGACCCACAGCTTGCCCAACTGCTTGTGAAGCTTGGTCCCCTTGCGCGTCAGCAGCAGATAGGCGCCCAGCGGCACGCAGGGCAGGACCGTGGCGACGTGAATGACAATGGCCCAGTGGCGCGCCGCGCCGTGCGCCGGGGCGATGCCGGTGAGGCCCCGCGTGAGCGCAATCATCGTCGCCGATGTCATCGCGATGGCGGCGGCCCAGATGATCATCCGCAAACGCGGCGAGAGGTTGAAGCCTTCCTTTGTGTTCAGCGGGCCAGACGGCTTCTTGGCGAGGAACGGGATCGGCAGGCTGCGAAGGCGATCGAGGGCGGTGGGCTGGGTGGCGGTGGTCATGGTGGGGCTCCTGTTTTCTTGGTGCGTTGCGTTTGATGAGCCCTCTTGTGCGCCATGCCCATTCGCCCGCAATCGCGCCTGCGCGGATGGGATGCAGGCTGCGCGAACGGGCGGATCGGATGGGCAAAAACCCACGCAATTGCGCGCTTTGCCCCTTTACGAAGCGCGAATGGGCAGCCACTTTCACCACCGATGGCCGGACCAACCACCCTCCAGACCGAGCGCAGCGGTACACCGACGGCGCGCAAGATCACGATTGATCTGACGATCATGACCGCAATCGGTGTCGTGCTGGCCTTTATCGGCCCGTTCGGCAGTTTCACTGAGCCGCTGGCCAATCGTCTGATCAGCTGGGTGGGTTTCGCCTGGCTTGGCTATGCGATCTACAGCCCCATCAACGCTATCGCGGATCGGCTGTCCGTCGCGCTCAATCTGCCGCGCGTGTTCACGTGGGGCCTGACCGTCACTCTGGCGACAGTGCCGATGGCCATCGCGGTCTACTTGGTGAGCCGGATGCCC
Organism: Pseudomonadota bacterium; assembly: GCA_039033515.1. Lineage (GTDB taxonomy): Bacteria > Pseudomonadota > Alphaproteobacteria > Sphingomonadales > Sphingomonadaceae > Erythrobacter. Next base: position 97,469 of record JBCCCM010000003.1, on the reverse strand, counting down.
GGGCCTTACACGCTGCCGAGTTTGCAGGCCGCGTTCGAGCAGTATTTCTACGTGTGGATCGTGGGCGGCGGGATCACCGCGTTCTTCTACCTGATCGAGGCCCGCAGCGCGTCTCCCGCGCCCGAGCCTTCCCAGCCTTCTGCGCCCGTCCGGGAGCCCCCGCCTCAGCCACAGGCCACGCCGCCCGATCGGCCCGCGCCCTTACCGCCGCAGCCCGTCAACCCTTTGCTCGACCCGCTTCCCGCTGATCTTGGCAGCGATATCATCGCGCTGGAGATGGAGGACCACTACGTGCGGGTCCACACCGCGCTGGGCAGCGAGTTGGTGCTGATGCGGCTGCGCGATGCGATGGCGCATGTCGCCGATATCGAAGGGCGCCAGACGCATCGCAGCTGGTGGGTGGCGCGCGGCGCGGTCGAAGACGTGGCGCGTGAAGGGCGCAATGTGCGCCTCGTGCTGGCGCGCGGGATCGAAGCTCCGGTCAGCCGCGCGCAGGTGAGCGAATTGAAGGACGCTGGCTGGATCTAGCCGACGCTAAATCCGCGCCTCAGGTCCGCGCCGCGCGGTACATCGGCGTCATCACGGGCGATGAGCCCAGTTGGATCTCACCCATGATCTCGAACCCGTGCCGCTCGTAGAGCGAGATGTTTCGCGGGTTCGAGGATTCCAGATAGGCGGGCATCCCGGTCTCATCGACCTTGGCCAAAGCGTGCTTCATCAGCGCCGCACCAAGCCCTTTTCCGGTGGCGGCGGGGTCAGCGGCAATCAGCGGCAGATACCAGCACGGTTCCTTGGGGTGGAATTCGCCCATTTGCGCCATGAACGTGCCGACCTCTTCCATGCGTTCAGGCGCAATGCTTTGCGCGGCGAGCAGGCCCATGCGCTCATCGTCGGGTTCGACCTGGGGCGGCAGCCACATGGCCGCCGCGCGCTGACACTCGGTTTCGTAGACTGTTCCGTGAGCAAAGCCGTTGCCGCCAAACGCATCGGCAAATTGGGGTTCAATTTCGAAATAGGTCGCCGGATCAGGCCAGACCCAGCGCGTCACCGGATCGGTCGCAAATCCCAGCGTGATGGTGTGCGCTACCGCCTCGCGCCGGTCTTCGCCCGCGCTTGTCACCGATACTAGTGTCATCTCATCCTCCCATGCCCCAAGGCGCAAGGAGCCTAGGTGAAGCGGGTCGCAATTCCAATCACTCACAAAAAGGCCCCCGGCGCAAAAGGGGCAGCGCGCCGGGGGCCGGTTGCGACCCTGATCGGTTAGGGGGATGCGATCAGGGCAGGGGCTACTGAAGGTTACGCGTGATACTTCGCATAGGTTACATCGAAGCGGTCCGCGTTCATCACCTTGTTCCACGCCGCGATGAAGTCGCCGACGAATTTGCCTTCGTTTCCGGCCTCGGCGTAGACTTCGGACTGGGCGCGCAATTGTGAGTGCGAGCCAAAGATCAGGTCCGCGCGCGTGGCGGTGTACCTGGTCTCGCCGCTCTCACGGTCGGTGCCGACATATTCCTCATCGCCCGAACCCTCGACCGGGGTCCACTTGGTGCCCATATCAAGCAAGTTGGTGAAGAAGTCGGGCGTGAGCGTGCCAACCCGGTCAGTGAAGACGCCGTGCTTGGTGTTGCCCGCGTTGGCGCCCAAGACGCGCATCCCGCCGACCAGCACGGTCAGTTCCGGGATCGAGAGGCCCAGTAGATGCGCCTTGTCGACCAGCATCTCCTCAGTGCGCACATTGGCCTTGGTCTTGAGGTAGTTGCGGAAGCCATCGGCGAACGGCTCCAGCGGCTCAAAGCTTTCCGCGTCGGTGTGCTCGTCCGCGCAGTCACCGCGTCCGCCGGTGAACGGCACGCTCACATTGTGGCCTGCATCCTTCGCGGCTTTCTCAACCGCTGCGCTGCCAGCCAGCACGATGGCGTCGGCCATCGAGAGGTCGCCGCGATGCTGTTCGATGACGCTCAGCACCTTGGAAAGCTCGTCCGGGTCGTTGGCCGCCCAATCCTTTTGCGGAGCCTGTGTCACGCGCGCGCCATTGGCGCCGCCACGATGGTCCGAACCGCGATAGGTCGAGGCCGAGGCCCAGGCCGCTTTCACCAACTCGCTGACCGACAGGCCGCTCGACAGGATCGCGTCCTTGAACCGGGCGACTTCGGCGTCCGAAGGCATGGTGCCAGCGGGGACCGGATCCATCCAGATCAGCGTTTCGTCGGGCACTTCGGGGCCCATATAGCGCACTTTGGGCCCCATATCGCGGTGGCACAGTTTGAACCAGGCGCGCGCAAACGCGTCGTCCAATTGCTCTGGATTTTCAAGGAACCGCTCGGAGATCTTGCGGTAATCCGGATCCATTTTGAGCGCCATATCGGCGGTGGTCATCATGGTCGGCACTTTTTTCGAGGGATCGCGCGCGTCCGGGGCCATGTCGGCCTCGTCCGGATTGATCGGCGTCCATTGCAGCGCGCCCGCCGGGCTTTTGACCAGTTCAAATTCGTATTTGAACAGGATGCGGAAATAGTCGTGGCTCCACGAGGTCGGGTTGTTCGACCACGAACCCTCAATGCCCGAGGTGGTGATGTGGCCCTTCTCGATTTCTTCGGCATCGTTGAGCCAGCCGAAGCCTTGCAAATGCAGGTCTTCGCTCTCGGGAGCGCTGCCGAACGTGTCCGCAGGCTGCGCGCCGTGCGCCTTACCAAAGGCGTGGCCGCCCGCGGTAAGCGCGACGGTTTCCTCGTCATTCATCGCCATCCGGGCGAAGGTTTCGCGCATGTCGCGCGCGGATTCCAGCGGGTCCGGGTTGCCGCCGGGCCCTTCGGGATTGACGTAGATCAGGCCCATCTGGATCGCGGCCAGCGGGTTTTCGAGCGCGCGGCCTTCTTCGGGCTGGATGCGCGTGGCGACGCCTTCGTTCACCCACTGCTCTTCGGTGCCCCAATAGACGCTTTCGGGCTCAAAGACATCCGCGCGTCCGCCGCCAAAGCCAAAGACAGGGCCGCCCATGCTTTCAATCGCGACATTGCCCGCGAGGATGAACAGGTCGGCCCAGCTGATCGCCTTGCCGTATTTCTGCTTGATCGGCCAAAGCAGACGGCGCGCCTTATCGAGGTTGCCGTTATCGGGCCAGGAGTTGAGCGGCGCAAAACGCTGTTGGCCGTTGCCTGCACCACCACGCCCATCGCCCGTGCGGTACGTGCCCGCCGCGTGCCAGGCCATGCGGATGAAGAACGGGCCATAATGCCCGTAATCCGCCGGCCACCAGCTTTGGCTGTCGGTCATCAGCGCGGTCAGGTCCGCCTTCAGCGCGGTGTAATCGACCGTGTTGAACGCCTCGGCGTAGTCGAAATCGTCGCCATAGGGGTTTGCGCTTTTGCCTTCTTGCGTCAGGATTTCGAGCTGGGTCGCCTCAGGCCACCAGTCGCGGTTGGTCCGGCCCAAAAGGCTGCGCATGCCGCCATCCGCGTGGAATGGGCAGCCGCTCATATCGCCTGTTTTCACGTCCATAGTCTGCTCTCCTTGTGTCATAACGCCCCCGAGGGACTCGGGATACGCGTGTTCGATGGCAGGAGGATGATGGAAGGCCGGCCATCCGTCCAAGCTATTAAAGCGCAAAGCTTGATCGGATAAAGCGATTGAAATACGCCTGACTTATTGATGCAGTGCAACATGAGCCGGTCGCGCGTCGTTGCTTCGCTCCTCGAAATGACGGTGAGATAGCCGAAATGAGTGCGCAAGAACGGGCCGAGGCGGCCCGCAAGGCCGACCGGCCGCCCGCAAGTGCCCCGAAGCGAGGCGGAGGGAACAGCGCTGAGGACGAAGGCGTGGATGCGCCTTCGCAAAACGACTACGCCGCTTGCGCAATATCCTCGACCGGCTCGTTCCGGATAAGGTAGTCGAAAGCGGACAGGCCCGCTTTGGACCCTTCGCCCATGGCGACCACGATCTGCTTGTAGGGCACGGTCGTCGAATCGCCCGCGGCGAAGACGCCGGGCAGATTGGTCGCGCCCTCTTCGTCGATCACGATCTCGCCGAACTTGGAGAGTTCCAGGCCGCTGTCCTTGAGCCATTCGGTGTTGGGCACCAGGCCGATCTGGATGAACACGCCTTCGAGCTCGATCGTGCGCAGTTCTTCGGTTTCGCGGTCCTTGACGATCAGGCCGTTGACCTTGCCACCCTCGCCGGTGATCTGCGTCGTCTGGCCATTGACGATGATCTCCACATTGGAGAGCGAGCGCATCTTGCGTTGCAGCACTTCGTCCGCGCGCAGTTTCGTGTCGAACTCAACCAGCGTCACGTGACCCACGATCTTGGCCAGATCGATGGCCGCTTCGACGCCCGAATTGCCGCCGCCGATCACCGCGATCCGCTTGCCCTTGAACAGCGGGCCGTCGCAATGCGGGCAATAGGCCACGCCCTTGTTGCGGTATTCGTCTTCGCCCGGGACGCCCAGATTGCGCCAACGCGCGCCGGTCGACAAAATGATTGAGCGCGCCCGAAGCGTGGCGCCGTTCTCAAAGTGAATTTCGTGCATACCGCCCACTTCGCTCGCCGGTGTCAGCGACTTGGCAAGGGCGAGGTCCATCATGTCGATGGCGTTCTCGTTCACTTGGCCCTTGAGCTCGTCCGACAGTTTGGGCCCTTCGGTGTAGGCGGTGCCGGGCAGGTTTTCGATGCCCAGCGTGTCCTGCAATTGCCCGCCAAAGCGTTCAGCCGCGATGCCGGTGCGAAAGCCCTTGCGCGCGGTGTAGATGCCTGAGGCGACGCCCGCCGGGCCGCCGCCGATGATGAGCACTTCGAAGGGATCCTTCGCGCTCATCTTCTGCGCGGCTTTCGCCTCCGCTCCGGTGTCGAGCCGGGCGAGAATTTCGGACAGCTCCATCTTGCCGTTGTAGAAGCTTTCGCCGTTCAGGAAGGTCGCGGGCACCGCCATGATATCGCGGCGCTCGACCTCGGCCTTGTGCGTGCCGCCTTCGATCAGGGTCGCCGAAACATTCGGGTTTACCAGCGCCATCAGCGTCAGCGCCTGCACCACGTCGGGGCAGTTATGGCAGGTCAGTGAGAAGAACATCTCGAACGCAAACTCGCCTTCGAGCGCGCGCGCCTGTTCGATCAGGTCAGCATCGATCTTGGGCGGGTGTCCACCGGCCCACAGCAGCGCCAAAACAAGCGAGGTAAATTCGTGGCCCATCGGCAGGCCGGCAAAAGTGACGGACGCGTTGGCGTCGCTCGACCGGACGATATCGAAGCTGGGCACGCGGTCGTTCGATCCGTCAAAGCGGGCGGTGACCATCTCGTGCAGCTCAGCGATCTCGCTCAGCAGTTCACGCGTCTGCGCGCTCTTTTCGCTGTCGTCGAGAGTGGCGACCAGCTCGATCGGCTCGCGCAGATTGGCGAGGTACTGTTTCAGTTGGCCTTGCATGTTTGCGTCGAGCATCGGGGGTCTCCAATCACTATTCAGGTCGAGTAATTCAGGGTATTTGAGTGGCAAGCGCCGCCCGCCTCCATGTGAGAAGGGGGCGGCGCTGCGTGTTGGTTGTGCGATTGTGGCTTAGATCTTGCCAACCAGGTCGAGCGAAGGAGCCAGCGTTTCACCGCCTTCTTCCCACGCCGCCGGGCAGACCTGACCGGGGTTGGCGCGCACATATTGCGCGGCCTTGATCTTTCGGGTGAGTTCGTTGGCGTTGCGGCCCACGCCTTCACAGGTGATTTCCATAATCTGGATCACGCCATCGGGGTCGACGACGAAGGTCGCGCGGTCGGCAAGGCCCATTTCTTCACGAAGAACGCCGAACTGCTTCGAAAGCGTGTGCAGCTGGTCGCCCAGGAACGGGAACTGAAGCTTACCGATCTTCTCGCTGTTGTCGTGCCAAGCCTTGTGGCTGAAATGCGTGTCGGTCGAGACGGCGAACACTTCGACGCCCATTTCCTGCAGCAGGCCGTACTTTTCGCCCAGATCTTCAAGCTCGGTCGGGCAGACAAAAGTCCAGTCGGCCGGGTAGAAGAAGAACACGGCCCACTTGCCCGCGATGTCGTCTTGCGTGACGTCGAAGAAGTCTTTGCCCGCCTGAAAAGCGGTCGCTTTGAACGGTTGGATGGTCGAACCGATAATACCCATGAAAAACGTTTCCCTTGTTTTGGGGTTGGTGGAGAGAGGGTGAAAAACTGTTGCAGTGCACATAGCGAATGCTGCGATGCAAAAAAGCGGATAAAAGCGATTGCCTTGATCGCATTTATCTATCGGTAAATACGAGGAACTCTTGGGATGGTTCCGATGCCTCTTGCTATTGCACGCGAAGGGGCCTTTGTGCCCGTCATGTACGGGATTTACGGCGCTAAGGCACGGTACGCAGATCAGACGCTGTCGGTCAGTTTGACCGATGGTCTGCGCGAATATCCGCTCGTCGATCAGTCGGGCGCGGCGCTGGGCACCCTTTACGGCCTCGTGCTGGAAGGCGCGCTGGGCGATGGGCTGACCATGCGCGATGGCGCGGTTGTGTTCGATGGCGTTGCAGCCAGCATTGGCGATTTCGAAACGCGTATCCTGCCCGACATTCAGGGCAATTTCTTCGTGTGGACGCATGGGGCGTTGCCATCGCGCGTCTATCTCAACGAAGGCGGGACCATCCCGCTCGTCTATTGCGCGGCGTCGGGCCGGATCGCTTCGTCCGCCGGGCTGATGTTCGACGCGCGCGAATACGAAGAGCGGCTGGACCGTGCGCGCTATGAACGGTTGGTCGCGAACGAGATCGAAGGCGCGTGGGTGCCGCTGCATCTGAATTGCCACGCGGGGCTCAAGCGGCTCGTCCCGCACCATTACCTCGATCTGGAGACGTGGGAGCAGGTGCGCTTTTGGCCGCGTGTGGGCGATGTTGCGCTCGACACGCCCTTGGACGAGGCGGCGCAGACGTGCCTGTCGGCGATGGCGGGCTTTATCGCGGCGGCAGTGTGTCAGGTGGGGCGCGTGTCGCCCACGCTCACCGCCGGGTTTGACAGCCGCATCCTGTTGGTGACGTCAAAGCAATCAATCGATCAGCTGGATTTCTTCACCTTCGGGCGCGATCCGTTTCACGTCGATTACGCGCTGCCAAAGGAGATGGTCGAAGCGCTGGGCCTAAGCCACGCATTCTTGGGCGAACAGCGCGCTAGCCACGAGCAGATGGAGCAATGGGACCGCGCCGTGGGGCACAGCGTGCGCGAGACGAACCGAGAGAACCATCCCGCGCTCGAACAAGTGACCAACCGTTTCATCATGACGGGTCTGTACGGCGAGAACGGGCGCAGCCGGATGTACGCGTCCGATCTCGACACCATCAACACCAAGCCCGCGAGTGTCGACATGGTCGTCGGGCGGCTGGGCCTGCCGCGCGCGCCCGAAGTGCTGGGGGCGGTCGAAGACTGGCTCGCCGGGATCGCCCGGCTGCCGACTTCCTGCATTCTTGACCTCGCCTTTCACGAGATCAAGTTCGGCACGTGGGCGATGGCGCAAGTGCCCGCCCAGCATGCGATCCGGCCCGCGCTCTTGCCCTTCGCCCAGCGCAGCGTGCAGCGCGCCTTCATGACGACCGATCCGCGTATCAAGCGCGAAGAGGCGCTGTTCCGCCGGATCGGCGAGTTGGGCTGGCCCGAGGCGATGGAGCACAAGGTCAACACCTTCGGCGACTATCGCGACGTCTTGTTCAAGCTCAGAAAGCTGACCTCGCGCGCGCATATCACGCGGCTTTTGCGCAAGCTTTCGTGACGTCCCGCCGCGCCCTAGTGCAGCTTCAAACGCGGGCGCACAATCCGGTTGACCCGGCCAATCGCCATGAGCGACAACCCTTTGAGCCATCCGTGGATCGCCAGCAGGTGCATCGAATAGAGCGAGGTATAGATAAACCGCGCCAACCGCCCTTCGACCGCCATGCTGCCGCCGACCAGATTGCCCATGAGGCTGCCCACCGTGGAAAAACGGCTGAGCGAAACCAGCGATCCGTTATCGTGATAGACGAAGGGTTTGAGCGGCTGGGGCGCTTTGCCCTCCTTCGTGCGCGCTTCGTTCTTCATGACGCGCACCAGATTGGCAAACACCGTGTCCGCCATCTGATGCGCCGCCTGCGCGCGCGGCGGGATCGGGCGCTCTTCGCCCTCGGGGATGTACGAACAGCAATCGCCCAGCGCGAAGATGCGGTCATCGTCGAGCGACTGCATCGTATCGCGCACGATGATCTGGTTGTTGCGATTGGTCTGGAGCCCCAGCGTTGCAAGAAATTCCGCGCCTTTGACGCCCGCCGCCCAGACGATCAGGTCCGCCCGGATCGCGTCGCCATCGCGGGTCAGGAACAAGCCTTTGCGCGCCTTGATCACCTGCGTCGCGGTGCGCACTTCGACGCCGAGCTCTTCAAGTTCGTGGCGCGCCGCTTGCGACAGGCGTTCGGGCAAGGCGGGCAGGATGCGATCGCCCGCTTCGAGCAGGGTCACTTTCAGGCGGCTCTCATCGAACACTTCGAGCCCGTAATATTTGAGCGCGCCCGCTGCATTATACAGCTCGGCGGCCAGCTCCACACCGGTCGCTCCGCCGCCCACGATCGCGACGCGCACCTGCGCGTTGGCGCTCGGATCAGCGCTCATCTGGCGGCTGACGCGCAGACAATGGTTGAGCAATTGGGTGCGGAATCTGTCGGCCTGTTCACGGCTGTCGAGGTAGATGGCGTGGTCTTTGACCCCGCTGACGCCGAAATCGTTGGAGACAGAACCCACCGCCAGCACGAGGTGATCGTAGCGGATCGTGTGCTCGGAAATGATCTCTGCGCCGTCGTCATCGTGCACGGGCGCGAGGCGAATGGTCCGGCGTTCGCGATCAATCCCGGACAAAGTGCCCTTGAAATAGCGATAGCCCCATTTGTGGCAGTGCCCGCGATAGCCCACCTCATCGAGATTGGCGTCCAGCGAGCCGGCCGCCACCTCGTGCAGGAGCGGCTTCCAGATGTGGCTGGCGTTTTTGTCGACGAGGATGATGTCGTGGTTCTTGCGCCCGAATTTCGCGCCCAGTTTGCGCACGAGCTCAAGCCCGCCCGCGCCGCCGCCCACGACGACGATCTGGGTCTTGCGCCCTTCGCCGCTGCGCCGGCTGGGCGCGGCCTGATCGACATCGGCGGCGCTGACCTGTGCGGGTTCAACCGAAGACTGAATGTTCATAGCGGCAAACAGCCTCCCTATCGTGCTGGACGCGCGCCCGATGACGGACGCGCTGAGCCATGCGTGTTGTTACGAAGTGCGCGAGATACGCCTTCCCGATCCCAACCATATGAACGATGCTGCGCCTGCGAAGTTCCCGCCTAAGGTGCGCGCAGAAACGCGGTCTATTCGGACCTTAGCGCGGGCTTCGCGCCAACTGGCAGGACTTCCAGATCGGCGCAATCGGCCTGGCGCATGACCTCTTGCCAGCCCCATCGCGGCCTCCAGCCCAGCTCTTCGCGCGCTTTGGCGCTGGAATAGATCCGGTCGATAGCGCCGGGCAGCGGCCATCCGCGCGCGTCCATGGCGGCGAGAAAGTCTGGCGCCCGGCGCGCCAGAACCGCGCGGGGGTCGCGCGCCAATTCCTCGGCGTCTTGCGGATGGAAGGGCGTTGCCCCTGACACAATGAAGCGATCGAACGCCGGGCCCTGATGGTCGAGTGCCAAAGCGTGAGCGGTGCCCACATCGCGCGCGTCCACGCCGCGATGCAGGCGATAGGCCGCCATCCGGTCCGCGCTTTCGGGAAAGCACCGCGACATGCGTAGAACGCGTACAGGCAGCGCCTCGCTCGCCATCGCTTCGAGCATGATTTCAGCCGCGTATTTGGTGCGGTGATAGACGCTGCGCGGTTGAGGCACGGTGGTCTCATCAATCCACGCGCACGCACCCGGCTCGACCGCATCGCCATAAAGCGCAGTGGTGCTGGTGTAGACAAAGCGCCGCGCGCCCGCCTCGCGCGCCCATTCGTACAGATCGTGCGTCGCCTCGATATTGACCCGCTCAAACTCGGCGTCGGATACAAGGTCAACATGCGGCGCGTGCGGCCCGGCAGTGTGGATCACCGCATCCACCCCGTCTAGCGCGGGTTTGATCACGCCGACATCGCCGCAATCGCCGACAATCTGCGTGGTTGAGAAAACGGTGCGGTCCACGCCCACAACCTCATGCGCGCCCGCCAAAGCGCCATAAATCGCGCGGCCAACGCGGCCAGAGGAACCGGTGAGAAGGATTTTCATACAGCGGCTGTTTGGCGGATTATTCTGCGACCGTCACCCCGGCGAAGGCCGGGGTCCAGAGCGGCAAAGCTCAATCCGGGAGGCTCGTGATACAGCTGAGCGCCCTCGATCTCTCTTGAACAGTAACCCAGACCGTCCTAGCCTTCTGAATGCCGACGCTGGTTGAAAAGGCCGAGGATGGAGGAGGAGGCTGCGTCGCTGTTCGGGCGGTGCAGTTCACTTTGCGGGTCGGGCGCCCGCATAAGTGCAGCCTTATGTCCGCGGAGAGCCAGCATGGATTTCCTGCCTTATCCCTTCACATCAGCCGACCGGCTGACCGTTCGCCATTTTCGTAAGAGCCTACCCAAGCCGCTTCGAGCGGATTTCGATGCGTCGGTAGAGGCCGTCATGATGGCCGAGCGATCGTTCTCCACTGACCAAGTCACTCAGGGTCATCTGATCATTGGTGCCTGCGTAGTGAGCGCTCACCGAATTTGGATGCGACACCATCTTGATCCAGAATCAGCTAAAGCAAAAGTTGCGGTCCCAATGCGTTCGCTCTGGAAGAGAAGCCTTAGGATCATGATGCGCATGCTCTCCTTCTTTTCCAAAGATGAGTTTGAAGCGCTTCGGCGATACACCAAGGAGCGTGGCGCGAGGGCTTTCGGTCCAAGTTTCAAGATCGAATATCTCGAGACCGATGAAGGCTTCGTCTCAGAAGTACACCGATGCGGATATAGCAGTTTTCTTATGCGGCATGACGCGACGCTTTTGCTGGATTTGTTTTGTGAATGGGACCGGATCTGGATTGATGCGCTCTCTCGCAAAGTAAGCTTCCACCGACCTCCCACACAAGCGCATGGTGGCCGGACCTGCCGGTTCGAGTTCAGGAGGGGTTCCTAGTCGCTGAAGACTTTTTCCGCTCCGAGTTTTCGATATTGTCGCCAGCGCCATCATCGCTTCAACCACGGGGGGCCCGCGGATGCCGAAACTGGGGTGGGGAGCGGACGGTCAGGTTCTCACTATGACAAGGCGAAAGCTGCCCAAGTCAGGACAGGCCATGACCGCCCATCGGGCTGGTCTCAGCGATCCGCTCCATTCCAGCGATTAGCGGCCTTCCCTTGCCTATCGCCTCTTGCACCGATGGAAGAGCGAGCGAGGCTGCGTGGGCCTCTGAATCGGTCCAGACTTCAGTGATCCAAAGAGCGTTCGCATCGTCTGTCGCAGCGGCGACGATGTAGGACAGGTTGCCCGGCATATCGCGCAATCCCTCAAGCAGGATCTGCGCCAGAGCATCGCGCTGCCCATCAACCGCAATCATTTTGCCAATCAATCCGTACATCGATTCAACCTTTGCTGTTTGGCCAATCTTCATCGGCGCGCACGCGGCTAACGAACCGCCAACCATTGCCATGACAAAACCGCGCTTGGAAAACTCCATCTCGGCGGCATAACCTTTCGAGCTGTCTGTTGCCACCCGACCCGATCCCCTAGCCACCTTGCGCGAGCCCTTGCCGCGCCACCGCTCACCCCACCTGCGCCCGGTGCAGCAGTTTATGATCGGCCAGCACCAGCGCCATCATTGCCTCGACCACGGGGGTGCCGCGGATGCCGACGCAGGGGTCGTGGCGGCCTTTGGTGCGCACTTCGGTCGCCTCGCCCGCCGCGTTGATCGAGGGGACGGGGGTCAGGATTGAGCTCGTCGGTTTGAACGCCACGCGGCACACGACTGGCTGCCCGGTCGAGATACCGCCCGCCGTGCCGCCTGCGTGGTTGGCCTCGAAGATGGGCGGGTCGCCGGGCTTCTCACCCGGGCGCATGGGGTCGGCGTTTTGCTCGCCCGTTAGCCGCGCGGCTTCGAAGCCGTCGCCGATTTCCACGCCCTTGGTCGCGTTGATGCTCATCATCGCGGCGGCCAGATCGCTGTCGAGCTTGCCATAGACCGGCGCGCCCCATCCCGCCGGAACCCCCGTCGCCACGCATTCGACCACCGCGCCCAGAGATGAGCCCGATTTGCGCGCGTTTTCAACCAGCTCTTCCCAGCGTTTGGCGGCCCAGCTGTCGGGGCAGAAGAAGGGGTTCTTGTCGATATTTTCGTAATTGATCGCGTCGCGTTCGATCCTGTCGCCGCCCAGCTCGCAGACATAGGCCTTGATGCTGACTTCGGGGATGATCGCGCGCGCCACCGCGCCCGCCGCAACACGCGCCGCCGTTTCGCGCGCTGAGGAACGCCCGCCGCCGCGATAATCGCGGATGCCGTATTTCGCGTCATAGGCGTAATCGGCGTGACCGGGGCGATAGCTCGCAGCGATCTCGGAATAGTCTTTGGAGCGCTGATCGGTGTTTTCGATCATCAGGTGGATGGGGGTGCCGGTGGTCACTTGCTGGCCCGAGGCGTCGTCGAACACGCCGGACAGGATCTTGACCGCGTCGGCTTCCTTGCGCTGCGTTGTGAACTTGTTCTGGCCCGGTTTGCGCGCGTCCATGAAGGGTTGAATATCGCTTGAGCGCAGCGGCAATCCCGGCGGGCATCCATCCAGCACCGCGCCCAATCCCGGCCCATGGCTCTCGCCCCAAGTGGTGAAGCGCAGCGCGCGCCCGAACGTGTTCCAACTCATGGCTTTTGCCTTAACAAAACGCGCGGCCGTGTCGAGCAACTCAGCGCATTTCCTACTGGGCAAAGCGACGATAGGGTGCGCGTGTATGGCGAGCGGTCGGCGTGTTTTGCGCGGTTGCTGGCAAGCGAAAGGTGACACTTTGAACGCGTGTTTGGCTGAAAATCGGCGGTCTTGCGGGGCTTTGCGCGGCGAGGCACCTTTCGCAAAAGGTGGGGGTGCGTGGTCCACCGCCTCTGGTCACGGGCGGACGGATGGGCGAAAGGTCTCACCATGATTGCGAAGCTCTCTGGAAGGCTGGACTCGACCGGCGAGGATTGGGCCATCGTCGACGTGCAGGGCGTGGGCTATCTGGTGCACTGCTCGGCCCGCACGCTCAGCGCTCTCGGCGAAGTGGGCGAGGGCTGTACCGTCCACACCGATATGCAGGTGAGCGAGAACGACATGCGCCTGCTCGGCTTTGCGGAAAGCGCCGAGCGCGATTGGTTCCGGATGCTGACACAGGTCCAGGGCGTGGGGAGTAAGGTGGGGCTGGCGATCCTGTCCGCGCTCTCCACCGGTGAGCTGCGCGACGCCTGCGCCGCCGGAGACGCGGCGAGCGTGGCGCGCGCCAATGGCGTGGGGCCAAAGCTGGCCGGGCGTATCGTTAACGAGCTCAAGGACAAGGTTGGCGCGTTGCCGGGAGGTACGGGCGGACCGAGCGGGGGCGCGGCCGCTGCACCCGTTGGAAGCGCAAGCGCCGACGCGGTCAGCGCGCTGGAGAATCTCGGCTTCAAGTCCCATGTGGCGGCAGGGGCTGTGGCGCGCGCGCTCGAGGAACTGGGTGAGGGTGCGAAAGAGGGCGACCTGATCCGCGTGGCGCTCAAGAAGGCGGCGGGGTGATGCGCTGGTCATTCCGAAAGACGACAGGTCTTGCAGCGTTCTTCGGACTTTGCCTGACGGTAGTCATGGCCAGTTGGTTGAGGAACGGTGATTTCGCGAGAGTGGCGAGTTTCACTCGATGGCCAAGTCTTGCCCTTGGGGCTTTAATGATGGGCTCTTGGGGGTGGATAGCTCTTCGGGTTGCTGGGGCACTAACATCGAAATTGTTGCGGATGATCGCTTGGGGTCTGGCGCTGACCTATTTCGTGATTGCGGGGTTTGTAAGCTTCGATGCCATCAGATTTGGAAGCTCGACTGCGGCGTTGGCATTCCTGTTCTTTCCACTCTACGCGACTGTGGTCATGGCACCCGCGATCGTCCTTCTGTATCTTTTGAACGCACGTTCGGGTGGCGCATCAGAGCAGTTCGATGATTGACCCCGACACCCCCATCCATTCCCCCGCGCCTCAACCCGGCGATCCGGACACCGCGCTTCGGCCCAAGTCGCTCTCGGAGTTCATCGGGCAGGAAGCCGCGCGCGATAACCTCAGGGTCTTCATCACCTCGGCCAAAGCGCGCGGGGAGGCGATGGATCACACGCTGTTCTTCGGGCCTCCGGGGCTGGGCAAGACGACTTTGGCGCAGATCATCGCCGGCGAGCTTGGCGTGGGCTTTCGCGCCACCTCCGGCCCAGTGATCGCCAAGGCGGGCGACCTTGCCGCGCTCCTCACCAATCTCGAACCCCACGACGTGCTGTTCATTGACGAGATTCACCGGATGAGCGCGGTGGTCGAAGAGGTGCTCTACCCCGCGATGGAGGACCGCGCGCTCGACATCATCATCGGCGAAGGGCCCTCGGCGAGGAGCGTGCGGATCGACTTGCCGCCCTTCACACTGATCGGTGCGACGACGCGGCAGGGGCTGCTCACCACGCCCCTTCGCGACCGCTTTGGCATTCCGGTGCGATTGCAATTCTACACCCATGATGAGCTTGAGCTGGTGGTGACGCGTGGGGCTCGTTTGCTGGGCCTTGCCATCGATCCGGATGGTGCTCGCGAGATCGCGCGCCGTTCGCGAGGCACGCCCCGTGTAGCGGGGCGCTTGCTGCGCCGCGTGCGCGACTTTGCGCAGGTCGCGGGCAAGGACACAATCACACGCGCGATCGCTGACAACGCGCTGACCCGGTTGGAAATTGACAGTCTGGGCCTTGATTCTATGGATCGCCGCTACCTCACGATGATTGCTCAGACTTACAAGGGCGGCCCTGTCGGTGTCGAGACGCTGGCGGCGGGTCTCGCCGAGCCGCGTGACACGGTGGAGGACGTGGTCGAACCCTACCTCATCCAGCTCGGCCTGCTCGCGCGCACGGCGCGTGGGCGCGTGCTGAACGAGGCCGGGTGGGAGCATCTGGGTCTCGCCATGCCAAGGGGTTCGGGCCTTGCCGCGACTCGGCAATCGAACCTCTTCGACGGCGACCCGGACCCAGATCCGGGCGATTGACGCGAAAGTTAGGCTGGGACGCTAACATCGCCTCACCATTCGGTATCATATCGGGACAGCGGCGCGGAAAATCGCGCGATTCAGCGGTTTTGCGAGCTTTGAGCGCTCCCGATCATGGTTAATCGCATTGTGGCGGTAACCTTTGCAGGCCCATGACAGGGTTGGAATTGGTGGAAGCGGGGATGGTCCCTGCCGAAGCCGGACACGCAACCCGTGGACACCCAACCCGTGGGACAAGCAAACAAGGTTTCGCACTATGTCGCTCAAATTGGCCGCTGCAAAGCTATCCGCCACCGCCGCCGGTGTCGCTCTTATGACGGGCGGCGCGGTGCAAGTTGCCCAACAGGGTGGCGCCGTGCGGGTCGCGGAACCGATGGTGACCGACAACCCGGTTTACAGCTCGGACGCCGATGGCAAGCTGATCAAGGGCGCGGGCCCTCAGCCTGTGGCGCCGCCGCTGGCGCAGCCGCGCTATATCAAGACGCGCACCCGCGCGCTCCCGCCGCTGCCCGAGCCCGAACAGCGCCGACGCCGGATCGTGGAGCGCACGATTGAGTGCCAGCCGATCCCGCAGAGCTTCGGCGGCGCAGGCGCCGTAGCGGCCGTGTCCGATGGCGCGCCGCTGCCCGCGGGCGTGACGCAAGCTTATATCGATGCTGAAGAGTGCCCGCCGATTGCGCAGATCGCCTACGCTCCGGCTCCGCTTCCCCCGCTGCCTCCGGTGCGTGGCGGTGGCGGCGGCGCAGCCCCTGCCATCATCGGCGGCGGGTTCGGCGGAGGCCTGGGCGGCTTTGGCGGCGGAGGCGGCTTCTTTGGTGGCTTCTTCGGCGGCGGCGGTTCGTCATCGGGCGATGTCTCGGTGGTCAGCACGACCACGACGGGCGGCGGCGACCCCGGCGCCTCGACCTCGGGTGCGACCACCTCGGGTGTGTCCACCTCTGGCGGTTCCACGTCGGGCGGATCCACCTCGACTTCGGGCGGCAGCACCAGCACGTCGGGCGGTGAGGGTATCAACATCGATATCAACATCGACAACTCGACCAGTTCAGGCACGATCAGCTCGACCAGCGGCACGGTCACATCGACCTCGTCGAGCGGCGAGATCTCGTCAACCAGCGGCAGCGTGTCGACCTCGAGCACGTCAGGCAATGTGAACACGACCAGCGGCGCGGTGACTTCGTCGACGGGCGGCGTCACCAGCACGACTTCGACCACATCGGGCGACGTCAGCAGTTCGAGCGGGGCGGTCACCTCGTCCACGGGTGGGGTGTCGACCTCGACCGGGGGTGTCTCGACATCAACGGGCGGCGTCAGCAGCAGTTCGGGTAACGTCTCGTCCTCCTCGGGCGCCGTGTCCTCGTCATCCGGCAACGTCTCGAGCAGCTCGGGCAATGTCTCGTCCTCGTCGGGCAATGTGTCCTCGTCGACCGGCGGTGTCTCATCATCGAGCGGGAATGTGTCGAGCTCGTCGAGCAGCAGTTCGAGCTCCAGTTCCTCGTCCTCCTCGTCGAGTTCGTCATCCTCGAGTTCCTCAGGCGGCACGAGCACCGGCGGCAACACGACCGGCGGTAACACATCGGGCGGCTACAGCTCAGGCGGCAATACGACCTCGGGCGGCAACACCAGCGGCGGCGCCACCTCTACCGGCGGTTCATCCAGCAGCAGCTCCAGCTCGTCTTCGTCGAGTTCCTCTTCGTCGAGCTCGTCCGGTGGGAACACCACCACGGGTGGAAACACCTCGGGCGGAAACACCAGCGGTGGCTCGACGTCATCGGGTGGTTCTTCGAGCAGCAGCTCCAGCTCCTCATCCTCCTCGAGCTCATCCAGCTCTTCGGGCGGCCTCACCTCTGGTGGTTCCAGCTCGGGCGGTTCTTCGAGCTCAAGCGGCTCCAGCTCCAGTTCGGGCGGTTCGTCCACGGGCGGCGCGTCCAGTGGCGGCGCGACGTCGAGCGGCGGATCGTCGAGCAGCAGCTCTAGCTCATCGTCGTCGAGCAGCTCTTCAAGCAGCGGCGGCACCACCTCGGGCGGAACCACCTCAGGCGGAACCAGCACCGGTGGGGCGTCCTCGTCGTCGAGCTCGAGCAGTTCTTCGTCCTCTTCGTCCAGCTCCAGCTCAGGCGGTTCCACGTCGAGCGGCGCGACCAGCGGCGGCAGCACCTCGGGCAACATGACGAGCAGCACGAGCTCTTCGTCGAGCTCCAGCTCCAGCAGCTCCTCGTCCTCGTCCGGCTCCTCGTCGAGCGGTTCGAGCAGCTCCAGCGGCTCGTCTTCATCCAGCTCTTCGGGCGGCTCCACCTCGGGTGGAAGCACCTCGGGCGGATCGACCAGCGGCGGCACCGAAGTGCCCGCGCCGCCGATGATGGCCCTGTTCGGCCTCGCCGCAGCGGCTGTTCTGGGCCGTCGACGCTTCGGCAAGAAAGCCAAGGGCGACAAAACCGCAGCCTGATCTTTCAATCAGCGCTCAAACAGAAATGGGCGGCTCCGTGATGGAGCCGCCCTTTTGCGTTGGCGTGTGAGTTGGTTACTCGATCAGACGCGGTCAGGATTGGCTTTTCTCTGTGTCGGCCTCGCCATCATCTTTCGCCGGGACTTGAGGCGTGAGAAACGCCGCAAGAGGCCGTTCACGCGGATTGAAAACCGTGGCTCTGAGCCGCCGACGATATTCGTCCCATTGCGCCTGCGTGCCGCAGATCTTGCGAAAAACGCCCGCCGTCGCGCTGACCCGATGGCATTTGAGCTCGCCCTTGGAAGGCGTCTTCTTCTGGTTCTGGTCCTCCAAAAGCCGTTCGGCCATTGCGTCGTTGCCCATAAGAAGAGCCGATGTCTGTGCCACGTTCAGGGATGCGAGAAGGGCTGCTGCGAACATGGTTGTCTTTCCATCATGCCCCCGTGCGTTCGTGCTTTACCACACAAGCGGCATTGATGACAGCGATCGAGCCCAGCCTCGGCCAACCCGGTGAGGCAACACGACACAAAAAAGCAGGGCGATCCGCTGACCGCCCTGCTCGATTGTGTTCCCAGCGAAGCGTGTGCGCTTAGGCGGCCAGCTTGCGCAGCACGTAATGAAGGATGCCGCCGTTGCGGTAATATTCCATTTCGTTGGCGGTATCGATGCGGCACAGCGCGTTGAAGGTGAACGTGGTGCCATCGCCGCGCGTCGCTTCGATCTCGATCGTCTGGCCCGGTGTAAGGTCAGCAAGCCCTTTGATGCTGAAGGTGCAATCCGCATCCAGCCCCAGCGTTTCGCGCGTGGTGCCTTCTTCAAATTGCAGCGGCAGCACGCCCATGCCGACCAGGTTCGAACGGTGGATGCGCTCAAAGCTTTCAACGATAACCGCGCGCACACCCAACAGGATCGTACCCTTGGCCGCCCAGTCGCGTGAGGAACCGGTGCCGTATTCCTTGCCACCGATCACGATCAGCGGGGTGCCGTCTTCCTTGTGCTTCATCGCCGCGTCGTAGATCGGCATGCGCTCACCCTTATAGGTGGTCTCGCCGCCTTCGACGCCCGGGACCATTTCGTTCTTGATGCGAATGTTGGCGAAGGTGCCGCGCATCATCACATCATGGTTGCCGCGCCGCGAACCGTAGGAGTTGAAGTCCTTTTTGGGCACCTGATTGCTCTTGAGATAAGAGCCCGCGGGGCTGTCTTCCTTAATCGCGCCCGCTGGTGAAATGTGGTCAGTGGTGACCGAATCGCCCAGGATCGCAAGCGGCTTTGCACCGGCAATGTCTTCGATCGCAGACGGGGTCACGTTCATCCCGTCAAAGTAAGGCGGGTTGGCAATGTAGGTCGAACCAGCGCGCCACTGGTAGGTGTCCGACGGTTCGACCGTGATTGCCTGCCAGTGCTCATCGCCATCGTAGACGTTCGCGTAGCGGCTTTCGAACATCGAGCGGTCGATATTGGCCGCGCGGTGCTCGGCGATTTCGGCGTTCGACGGCCACAGGTCGGCGAGCATGACGTCGTTGCCATCCCGATCCTGGCCCAGCGGCGTGGTGGTGATGTCTTCGGTCACCGTGCCCTTAAGCGCGTAGGCGACCACGAGCGGAGGCGAAGCGAGGAAATTGGCGCGCACATCCTGCGACACGCGGCCTTCGAAGTTGCGGTTGCCCGACAGGACGCTGGCCGCGACGATATCGTTGCCGTTGATGGCTTGGCTGATCGGCGGGGCGAGCGGGCCGGAATTGCCGATGCAAGTGGTGCAGCCATAGCCGACAAGGTCAAAGCCGATCGCGTCGAGATCGTCTTGTAGACCCGACTTCACCAGATAGTCGGTGACCACTTGCGATCCGGGTGCGAGCGAAGTTTTCACCCACGGCTTGGGCTTGAGGCCCTTTTCGACCGCCTTCTTCGCGACCAGACCGGCTGCGATCAGCACGTCGGGGTTCGAAGTGTTAGTGCAGCTGGTGATCGCTGCAATCACGACATCGCCATCGCCGATGTCGTGGTCCTTGCCTTCGACAGCGGTGCGCACGGCGCCAGCCTTCTTGTACACCGACTTCAGTTCCCCGTTGAACAGCTCGTCGACCTCGGGAAGGATCACGCGATCCTGCGGACGCTTGGGCCCGGCCAGGCTCGGCACCACGCTGGTCATGTCGAGCTCGAGCGTGTTCGAGAACACCGGTTCAGCCGCCGGATCGAACCACATGCCCTGCTCTTTGGCGTAGGCTTCGACCAGAGCGAGGTTTTCTTCCGAACGGCCCGTCAGGCGCATGTAATCAATGGTCTTGTCATCGATGCCGAAGAAGCCGCAGGTCGCGCCGTATTCGGGCGCCATATTGGCGATGGTCGCGCGGTCGGCCAGCGTCAGATTGGCAACGCCCGGCCCGTAAAACTCGACGAAACGGCCCACCACGCCGACTTCGCGCAGCATCTGCACGCAGGTCAGGACGAGGTCGGTGGCGGTTACGCCTTCGGCCATTGCGCCGGTCAGCTTAAAGCCGACGACTTCGGGGATCAGCATTGAGATCGGCTGGCCGAGCATGGCCGCTTCGGCTTCGATCCCGCCGACGCCCCAGCCCAAAACGCCCAGACCGTTGATCATGGTCGTGTGGCTGTCGGTGCCAACGCACGTGTCGGGATAGGCGACCATCGCGCCGGTTTCGTCTTCGCTCGACCAGATGCCTTGCGCGATGTGCTCAAGATTCACTTGGTGGCAGATGCCGGTGCCCGGAGGAACGGCAGAGAAGTTTTCAAAGCTTTTCGAACCCCATTTGAGGAAGTCATAGCGTTCCGCGTTGCGCTCATATTCGAGCGCCATATTGGCTTCCATCGCCTTGGGATGGCCGAATTCGTCGACCATGACCGAGTGATCGATCACGAGGTTGACAGGCACCTGCGGGTTGATCTTGGCGGTGTCGCCGCCCAGCTTCTTGATCGCATCGCGCATCGCAGCAAGGTCAACGACGCACGGCACCCCGGTGAAATCCTGCAACAGCACGCGCGCGGGGCGATACTGGATTTCGTTGCCGGTGACCGGGTTCTTTTGCCAATCGACGATTGCTTGGGCGTGTTCGCGCCCTACGGTGAAGCCTTCGTCTTCAAAGCGCAGCATGTTTTCCAGCAGCACTTTCATCGAATTGGGCAATTTGGAGACATCGCCCAACTGCTCCGCCGCTTTGGCGAGCGAGTAGTAGACGTATTCCTTGCCGTCCACGTTCAGGGTTGAGCGTGTTGCGAGCGTGTCCTTGCCGATAGCGGTCATGGGGGTTTTTCCATCCTTTGTAGCTGAACCCTCTGGCGCGCGGGGGCGAGAGGGGGATCCGGGTGATCCAAGTCCGGGTGAGTGTTCTCTGCGCCGCACCTGCTAGACTGCGTGGCCAAGGTCAAGGGTGAGGGCCGCTCTTGCGAGTCGATTGCGACTTTTGTCGCACCCGAAAGGGCGGTTTCAGGCCGATTTGCGCGTCGCCAGCCAGCAGCCCGCGACGATGAGCCCAGCGCCGATGAGCGTGGGCAGGGTGACGGTCTCGCGAAAGAACAGCCAACCAAACAGGCTCGCCCATAAGAACCCGGTATATTCAATCGGCACCAAAGACTGCGTTTCCGCGCGCGCATAGGCCCAGGCGATTGCCATCGCGCCGGTGACGGTCAGCGCCCCGGCGGCGGAAATCGCGATCACTGCATTGCCGCCCGGCGTGATCCAGAAGAACGGAGCGAACACGGCCAAAACCAACCCGCCCACGCCGCTGTGAAAGGTGGCGATCTCGACCGGCCCGGCCACCTGGCTCTGCTTGCGAATGACGACGAAATTGTAGGCGTAAAGCAGGGCGGAAAAGCCCATCGCGGCAAGGCCATAGGCAAAGTGATCCGAAACCGGTTTCGCTTGCGCGACGCCGATGCCCATTTGTCCGCCGATGATGACGATGGTCCCGGCAAAGCCCATGACGCTGGCGGCGATGGCTTCGCGCCGGATCTCTTCACCCAAAAAGACCCTCGCAAAATAGAGCGCGACGATGGGCGCGACAAAACTGATCGCAATCGCTTCGGCCAGGGGCATGGTGGTGATCGCGTAGAAAAAGCTCAGCGCCATGAAGGCGGAGATGATGCCGCGTTCCACATGCAGCTTGAGCGTGGCTTTATCCGGCCAGCGTGCGCTCTGGCGAAACCAGAAGGGCGCGATGATCGCGGCCCCGATGAACGAGCGCAGGACCGTCGCGCTGTACGCGCCCGCTGCGAGCGCGGCCTCTTTCATAAACGCGTCCATCAGAGCAAGCGAACCCACGCCCGCGGCCGCCGCTGCGAAGGGCGCCAAGTGAGCAAAGCGGGATGGAGGCGCGGTCATGGCCGTCCGCCATAGGGTCGCGCATCGCGCGCGTCACGCGCCGTGTGAACCGCCGCGCGCGGCGGGGCGCTCATCTCATTCAGCGGCGGATTCATCGCCCGTAAAGCGAGCTCGCTTGAAAGGAAGCGGCAGGCCGGGGTATGGTGCGGCCAGACAAGCCGGTCGTGCGCGGCACGGCGAACACACGGGAAGACACGAAATATGCGCAAACAGCGTTGGGGCGTTTGGAAGGCAACATGGGTTATCGGCGCGGCGGCCACGGGTCTGGCGGCAAGCGCCGCTTTTGCGCAGAGCGAGCAGCCCGACGTCCAAGAAGCCACCCCGCAAGTCCCCGAAACCGTGGAGGAAGAGGCAGCGACCGCGCCGCCCCCTCCGTCTGGTGAGAGCTTTGACGAAGCCTTTCCCGTGATGGTCTCTAACCCTGTCGATCAGGGCAATCTGGAGCCCCCTGGACCGATGGTCGCGCCGTGGTCGCTTGCCGGAGCTGAGGCGCTGATCGCCTACATCGAAGGGGTCGGTGCCGAGGGTCTGGATCCGGCGGACTATGATCTCCTAGCGCTCAAAGTGGCGATGCAAAACGGGCTCAGCGTCCAATTGGATGAGCTCGCGTCGAAGAACTTCGTCTGGCTGGTCGAAGACCTTCGCGATGGCCGCACCCCGATGGAGGCGCGCAAGCAATGGTTCGTCGTCGACCCCGACCGGGACCGCCACCGCACACGCGATTTGCTCACCCAGGTCAGCGAAACGGGTGATGTGGCGGGCGTCCTGAACGGGTTGATGCCCGTGCATGAGGATTACGCCGCATTGCGCGAAGCCCTCGCCGCGACGCCCGAAGACGACATCGAACGGCGCAAACTGATCCGCGCGAATATGGACCGCTGGCGCTGGCTGGCGCGCGATCTGGGGACCATTCACCTGATCACCAATGTGCCCGAATACCAGCTGCGCCTGCGCGCCGGGGCGAAGACCTTCACGTACAAGACCATCGTGGGCAAGCCGGGCCGCACCGCGACGCCGCAACTGGCTGAGGATGTCTCGGGCGTGGTGTTCAACCCGACCTGGACCGTCCCGCAATCCATCGTGAAAGGCGAAGGGCTGGGCCGCCGCGTGCTCGATAACCCGGTCTGGGCGAAGAAGAAGGGCTACAAGGCCACCGAAGGCCAGAACGGCTGGATCACCGTTGTGCAACAGCCCGGCCCGACCAACTCGCTGGGCCGGATGAAGCTGGAAATGCCCAACCGCCATGCGATCTTCTTTCACGACACGCCCACGCGCTGGATGTTCGACAAGGATATGCGCGCGCTCAGCCATGGCTGCATCCGCACCGAAAAGGCGTTGCAGGTGGCGATGACGGTGGCGATCTTGGGCAAGGCCGCGTCGAAAGACGAAGTGATCGATATCGCGACTTCGGGCAAATACACCAAGGTGATGCTGCCCGAGGAGAAAAAGATCCCAGCCTATATCACCTATTTCACGATGGGCACCAACACCGATGGCGAGTTGACCACGTTCAAGGATATTTACGAGCGCGACGCGCCGGTTCTCGCGAGCCTTGACCAACCCCGCATGGAAAACCGCGCGACCGTCAGCAGCGACGAGGTTATCGTGATCGAGAACAACCCTCTGGCTGGGGGCTGATCGCCGTCCCTCGCCAACCCGCGTCTAATCGGTGTCGGTCGTCCAAAAGCTCAGCATGCGTTCGGTGATGATCGCGCGGCGATAGGCAAGCCCTGTTGGCACCGCGTAGCAAAGCACCATAACGGTCACCAGCCAGGCGTCCTCGGACGCGCCCCATAGGGGCGTCATCACGAACCAACTCGTCGCAAGCCCCATCGCCAGCGCGACCAGCACGGTGACGATCAGCATCGCTTGTGTGGCGATCCGGCGTCGCATCAACAACGCCAGAGGCAGCCCGACGACAGCGATGTAGACTGCGCACACGATCATCCCGGCGAGCGTCCCGATCATCAGGACAAAGCAGAACAGCATCACGCCCGAGACAAGGTCAGGGCCCGAAATCTCGCTCGCCTTCACCGCTCCGTTGATGGTGAAATAGGCCGCCACGACAAGCGATCCGATCACTGCCCCCTGAAAGGCGCCGGGCAAAATCGCTTTCATGGCTGAGCCGACATGCAACTCAAACGACGCCGAGCCCGATCGGTAAGAGGCCGGCTGATCGCCCAAGCGTTAAAACGCTCCGGGAGCGTATCTTTGCGTGAGGCTTGGGCGATTGGGCCGCAGAGCCTCCAGATCGCCGCGCATCGCGATGCTGCCATCCTCCTGCAGGCCCAGGCTATCGGCGAACAGCAAGCGCCCGCCTGAAAGCTTGAGCAGCGCGAATTTGAAATCCGCTTCGCCCATCGCGAAACAGCCGTTGGATCGGCCCATCCGGCCCCAGCGCGCGAGGTGCGCGGGCTCGGCGTATTTGGCCCTGTGCATGACGATGTAACGGCGCAAGGCTGCCTCGTTGGTCGGGTCGAGCCCGCCCAGACGCACCGACGTGCCGTAGCGCCCCTGATACCATTCCCACGTCACATAGGCCCCGCGCGAAGAGGCGTTGGACCCTTCGACATTGGAATAGGAATTGAGCCAGCCATCGTGTTCCGGGTCAGAACCAGCGCCATGGCTGACGTGGAAGCTTTTGACCTCTTCGCGGTCCAGATTGACGAAGTGAAAGCGCCTTTGCGCCGAGTGCAAACCATAATCCGCAATGCCGACGATGTCGCGTTTCCAAATCGCGTCTCCGGCACGGGCAAGCTCATCGCTGGCGATCTTGAACAAAGCCCTGTCGCGCGGCGAACCCTTGGCGGGCTGCGCGGCCAACCGCGCGGGCATCGCCAAGGCGGCACCGGCGGCCACACTCGATTTGAGAAGATCGCGTCTGTTCACAGCGTCCTTTCTACACTTGAACAATCAGCGTTCAAGTCGCTGCAAAGATCCCGATTAGCTCGCCTGCCAGCCAGGCTGCGAAGTCTCATGGATCGCGCGCGCAGCCATACCGAGTTTGACCACGCCGGGCATGTTGGCTTTGATCGTTCCGCCCAGCGTCGCCAGTTTCGCAAGCCGCGGGTCGCCCTCTTTCATCATGCGCGCCACGGCCGGGCCCGTCGGGTGCAAGCGGCTCTTGGCGTTCCAGGCGTTGACCTTCTCGTTGCTCGACAGGATCGCGGTGCTCATCAAATTGGCCATGACCGCGTAGGGGTACGTTTCGGTGCTATCCGTCAGCGGCGCGGGTGGCACGATGGCGTTTTTTTCCTCGTCGGTGTCGAAATTGGCTTCGACAAAAGCGGCCAAAGCGGCGCTGTAAGGCACGAAGGGCGCCTGCGCAAGCTGGAGTGTAATCCGGTCGCCGTTGAAGAAGGGACCGGTGTTTTCGCGCACGCTGAACGGCACGGCGGTTGCGGTGCAGTTGATGAACAGGGTGTTCTGGGGAAGATCGACCGTCTCGGACGCAAAGTGCATTGTGCCCGGCTCGATCTTGGTCACATGCCCTTGGCGATACACATTGGTGATCTGGCGCAGCAGTTCCACTTCGCCTTCGGAGATGACCGCGAAGTGGAACATCTTGGGCGTCACGCTTTCATCAAGACGCAGCATCGTGCCGCGCTTGCCAAGCTCTTCGAACATTTCATCGCCCGTCTCCGCGCCGTTAGCAGCCTCGACCAGATCGACCTGAAACTTCATCAGGCCGTCGATTTCGTGATAGGCGGGTTGCAGCAATTTGCGATTGAACATCCAGCTGTCGCGTGGGCGTACCCAGCCGATCTTGTCCGCCGGAACGCCCGCTTCGAGCAGCCAGACGGCGGTGTCCATCGCGGTCTTGCCGCCGCCGATGACCACGTAATGATCCGGCAGGTCGGATGTGTCTTTCCACAAAGCGGGCAACTCGCCCGGAATGGTGAAGCGCGTACCCTCAGCGATTTCATAGGCGGGCGTGTGGGTCGAGGGGACCGAGGTCTGGAACCACGTCCCATCGACCAGTTTGCGGCGCACCGTGATGGTGTGCTCTCCGCCCGACAAAATGCCCTTCGCCGTGTGAACGCCATTTTCGCCGCCCACATATTCAGTCATCGGCATGTACTCGACCCGGTCGCTGGGCAGCATCCGCTCGCTCATCAGCTTGCTATAATAGGCAAGGATTTCGGCGTGCGGGGCGAGTGGGAACATGCCCGCATTATGCCCGCGCGTGTCGCGGCGATCGGGGCACAGTTCCATCGAATTGACCCCGTAAGTCGCGCTGGGCTGATGCAGCGCGACAAAGGGATAGGCGTCGTTCCAGTGGCCGCCCGGCTTGGCGTGCTTGTCCACAATGGTGATGTGGCAATCGGGGTCTTCATCGAGCAGCGTGTCCGCAAAGGCCAGACCAACCGCGCCCGCGCCAATGATCAGATAGTCGGTCTCGTATTGCGCCATGTATGGAGTGCTCCTGAAGAGATGTGAGCGCGGCTTAGCAGTGTCGGCTAGCTTGCGGGAGTCGCTTTATGCGGCGGCTCGAACGCGGCGTTGGTCTCAGCCATGGTTAGCATTGAACGCGCGTGACGCGTGGCGACCTCGCGCTGGTCCTCGCCATAGCCGCCGCCCAGCGCCGAGGCGATAGGAAGCCCGCGAGACCGTGCGCTTTCCACCACGAACCGATCCCGCCGCGCCAGCCCCTCATCGCTCAGAGCGAGCCGACCAAGCTTGTCGTGCACATGCGGATCAACACCCGCTTGATAGAACACAAAGTCGGGGCGAAATGCATCGAGCGCCTGAGGGAGCGTGTCGGCAAGCACCGCCATGTAGGCTTCGTCATCAATGCCATCGGGCAGCCCGATATCGATGGTGGAGCGCGCCTTGCGAACGGGAAAGTTCTTCTCGGCATGCAACGAAATCGTCATGATATCCTCGCGCCCCGCCGTCAGGCTGGCGGTGCCGTCGCCTTGATGGACGTCGAGGTCGATGATCAAAATCTTGCGCGCATCGCCTTGCGCGAGCAGTCGGTTGGAGGCGACCGCCAGATCGTTGAAGACGCAGTAGCCAGCGCCGCTATCCGCGAGCGCGTGATGGCTGCCCGCCGCGCTGTTTGCGGCGTAGCCGTGCTCCATAGCGAGCCGCGCCGCGAGCCACGTGCCGCCATTGGTGTGCCGCACCCGGTCGCGGATGCGCGTGGTGACAGGAAAGCCAATCCGCCGCTCCTTGGCGCGAGGAACCTCAGCGCGAAACACTTCATCGACATAAGCGGGATCGTGGACCGCTTCGAGCCACATGCGCGGCATGGGCTCAGGCGCGTGCTCAGTGATCGGCGTTCCGGACGCGCGCAGCTCCTCCATAACGAGGTAGTATTTGTCGAATTTGAACGTCCCACGCTCCGGACGCGGCGCCATGTAATCGGCGTGATGGACGACGTGGAGCATATGTTTACATCAAGACTGGGGCTTATGAAGGCGTCTCCAAATCAAGCGATGCAGCCATTCGAGCGCATAAAATGTTCCGAAGAGGCTCAAAATGCTAAGCGTCAAAAGCAGAGCGAGGCCCGGCTGGCCGTCCTCGATCTGAGACGCTGCGAAAAGGAAGTGAAGAGGTGGTCCAGCCGCAAGGACGCAATGGAACGGGTAAAACAACTTAGCGAAGTTTCGCTGCGACGTCGTATTGCCTCGTGCATGGTGAATCTCAGCACCGATCACACTCCCAAGCACCACCAACCATGTAAGCACGCCTAATGTCCAATCTACCTGCGCATAGGCTGCGCCAATACTATCGATGAGCGCGCTCATTTTGCGCGCTTTGCAAGCGCTTCCAACTCCTCGTAAATCACGTCCTCATCCCGGCTTGCGGCGTTGCGCCAAGTGGTAGCGGTTTCGGCGTTTAAGAGTGCGCCTTGGGACGTCACGACGAGCACGTTCGGCGTACCGGGCAGTTCCTCAAGGCCAAAGCGCCGCGCTATGTGGAGGTTGTGGCCATCGCCCTCCGATTGCGGTGTGCCCACATTGACGAAGACCAGTTCGTACTGCTCATCGATCAGCGCCTTAAAGCGTTCGGTGCCCAGCCATCCGGCCAGCGCCCGGCTGTCGTGGCACCAGTTGGCGCCCATCACCAAAAGCACGCGCTTCTCGTTCTCGGCGGCGCGCACCAGAGCCGCGTCGACATCGCCGCTTGCATCATCGGAGACCGTGTAGGAGCGGGCCTCAGGATAATCGTGCGCCTCGTCCTGCGCGTCTTCATCCTCAGAGTGAAACGCGTTGGCAATCGCCGCGCCACTGATCAGGAGGAGCGCGGCCAGCAATCCGGAAACAATCGGCTTGAACACGAGGGCGATTACTCGGCCGCTTCGGCTTCGGCGGCGTGAGGATCAAAAGCGACCGCTTCGCCCGCCTCGATTTTGGCCGCTTTCTCTTCGACCAGTTTTACGATGTGGTCGAGCATGTCCTCGTCCTCAATCGTGTGGCCTTTGACGCCCGAGAGGTAGACCATGTGCTTGCCGTTGCCGCCGCCGGTGAGGCCGATATCGGTCTCACGCGCTTCGCCCGGGCCGTTGACGACGCAGCCGAGCACGGAAAGGCTCATGGGGGTCTTGATGTGTTCGAGGCGTTTTTCGAGGGTCTCGACCGTACGGATCACATCGAAGCCTTGCCGCGAGCAGCTGGGGCAGGAAACCACGCGCACACCGCGCGTGCGCAGGCCGAGGGCTTTGAGCATCTCGTAGCCGACCTTCACCTCTTCCTCAGGCTCGGCCGAAAGCGAGACACGGATTGTGTCGCCGATCCCGGCCCATAGGAGCGAGCCCATGCCGATGCTCGATTTGACCGTGCCCCCGATCAGCCCGCCCGCTTCGGTGATACCCAGGTGCAGCGGGCAATCGACCGTTTCAGCGAGGCCATGATAGGCCGCAACCGCGAGGAACACGTCGGAGGCTTTCACCGCCACCTTAAACTCGTGAAAATCGTGATCCTGCAACAGCTTGATATGATCAAGCGCGCTTTCGATCAGCGCTTCGGGGCAGGGTTCACCGTATTTTTCCAGCAGGTCTTTTTCGAGACTGCCGGCGTTCACGCCGATGCGGATCGCGCAGCCATTGGCTTTGGCCGCGCGGACCACTTCGGCGACTTTCTTGGACGATCCGATATTGCCCGGATTGATCCGCAGGCACGCCGCCCCGCCATCCGCGGCTTCGAGCGCGCGTTTGTAGTGGAAGTGGATGTCCGCAACGATGGGAATGCGCGCGGCTTTGGTGATCTTAGCGAAGGACGCGGTCGATTCCTCGGTCGGGCACGAGACGCGAATGATGTCGCAGCCGACCTCTTCGCAGCGCCGGATCTGGTCGAGCGTCGCGACTGCGTCTTCGGTGGGGGTGTTCGTCATGGTCTGCACCGTGATCGGGGCGTTGCCGCCGACCGGTACATCGCCGACCATAATCTGACGGCATTCGCGCCGCTCAATGTCTCGCCAAGGTCTTACAGAAGCCATGGCGCGCGTATACTCTCGCCTTTGTGAAGGGGCAATGACGCAAAGCGGCACCTCCCCTCTTGGGTCAAGATGTTTACCAGCGGATCAGGCGCGGCACAGCGAGGCGTGCGATCACGGCCCAGGCCAGGACCGGCACGGTGTGCCAAATCCCGACATGCGCGACCGTATCGAGCGGGCAGGTGAGGTTGTAGGCGAGCGCGCCCAGCGATCCCGCCGCCAGACCCGTCAGCCAGCCCGAGCGTTCAAGCGACACGGGCGCGCCGCGGCGCAGGTACAGAACCGAGGCCAAAGCGACCACAAAGCCCGCAATAGTGCCGTAGAGACCGCATTCCCAATACCAGGTCAGCGGATCGCTCAGAACGCTGGGGAGACCCGATGTGTGGTCGTGATTCATCTCAAGAAAGAACACCGTAATGATCGCCGTCAGCGGCGCCATGCTCAGCATCGCCGCGCTCCAATAAGGCGCGTTGCCGCGCGCGCCAACCTGCGGCAGAGCGCTGGCGACCAGGCCCGACGTGCTCGCCGCGCCAAGCAGCAGCAGCAGCCCGTTGGTGATCCAGTAAAAAGCGGAAGCCTCGCCGGTGAACATGCCGAACCAGAATTCGAAAAGTGCGATGCAGCACACGCTCGCGACAACCGCCGCGAAGGCGATCAGCCACGCGCCTTGCGCTGGCTTCACCCGTTTCACAGGCTGCAAATCGTTCGTCAGAGCCGCGATCAGATCTTCGCGTGTTTGGTGCTTTTCCATCGTCAATCAACTTCCTCAACCATCGTCGCCAGTTTCTTGAGGCCGCGATGGATATTAACTTTGACCAGGCTTTCGCTTTGCCCGGTTTTCTCGGCCGCCTCGCGGATTGATAATCCGCTGATTTTGACCATTTCGATTACGCTTGCTTGCTTGTCGGGCAGCTGGCTCAGCAATCGGTCCAGGCTTACACGGGCCATGACCACTTCTTCGTCGCTGTCTTCTACGGCGTCGTCTTCCATCAGTTCCTTGGCATCATGCTTGTACACTTTGCGAAGGTGATCCACCCAGCGATACCGCGAAATCGCGGCGAGCCAGGGCAGAAACGGACGCTTGGGATCCCATGTGGCGCGTTTGGTGTAGAACGCAATGAGCACCTCTTGCACCAGATCATCGGTCTGATGCGGCGGCACCCGGCGGCGAAAATACCGCTCTAGCCAGACACCCACCTCGGTGAGCAGCGCGTTGGCGGCGGCTTTATCGCCGTCCTGCGCTGCCACCATGAGGCGAGCGAATGTGGGTTCGTCGGCGACCATCTTACGCGGCCTTGGGCCCTGTGATACGCGCGATGATGGCATCGAGCGAGAACAGTCCCGGACCCCGGCTGATGATGAACGCAGCCAGCGCAATCACCGTAATCGCCCATCCAAAGAAGTGATCCGCGGTCGGGAACACAAAGATCTGGATGACCAGCCCCATGATCATCAGCGCGAGCGCTGAAAACCGCGAAGCCAGACCGATCACAAGCAGGATCGGGAACAGGAATTCCGCATAAGTCGCCATCGGAACCGCGAGCTGCGGATCGAGCGGGAGCCCGGCAAACTCGTTTTCAAAGATGAAGTATTGCACGTCGCTGATTTGCAGCCATGTGCCTTCCTCAACCTTGGTCTGGTACGAGCGCCAGAAAATCCCGGCGAGCGCCACGCGCGTGAAAAGAAGAGCGATGCTTTCGACGAATGAACCCGACAAGAGCCCGGTTATTCGCTGATAGAGTGATGTGATTGCGTTCATGGTATCCTCCTGTGGGCCCGACCAGCGGGGCGGCTATTTGCCTGAACCACCCCGCAAAGGCCCTTCGTTTGCCGTGCCGGGCCACCCGCTCCCTCCACCCTTCCGCCCGGATTATCACTCCGGAGTACGATCCGGGTGGAAGGGTGGAGGGAGCGGGTGGCCACGGTAACCGTAAAATCAGCGCTTGATCGCTTTCAGCGAGCCGTTGCCTTTGGGCGTCTTGATCTTCACGCACGAACCTTTGTCGACATATTTCCAGGCGTTGCCCTGGTAATCGCGGGTCGAGGTGCCGGCGCAGCTGGTGCCCGGCCCGGCGGCGCAGTCGTTCTTGCCCGCTTTGCTGATGCCGTAGCATTTCTCTTTCGCACCAGCGGCGGCCACAGGGGCGGTGGCGAGACCAGCGGTGACGCTGGCGGCGAGGGCGATGGCACCAAGGCCGAGGATCGAAGTCTTTTTCATGGCGTGTCTCCAAAAATCTGTATTGAAACCGTGTCACACTCGGCTGTTTGCCGGAGCTGACAGGTGTTTCGCCAAGCCCGCGCGATCGGTTACAGATTTTTTTGAAGACGCCCTTTTTGGCCGCTCCCGCCATGATGCCAATTCCCCGTTCTATGCGCGACCCCCGAAGCGCATCTGTCCTCCACAGGCCCCTTGTAACGCATTGAGCCCAAGAGACGAAATTGTGATTGGGCGGCGCCATTCAAACATGCTCTGCCCTTTTGGCTTGAGACACGGTAAGGTTCCCCTTCAATGGCACACAGCAATCCCTCGATTACGCCCTTTGGTGGTTTTGGCCTTGGCCTTCGTGCGGCGCATTACGACCAGTTTTTGGGCGATGATCCGGTGCCGGTCGATTTCGTCGAAGTGATCAGCGAAAACTATATGAGCGAAGGCGGGCGCCCGTTGCGCATCTTGGAGGAGGTGCGCGCGCGCGTGCCCGTCATTTTGCACGGCGTGTCGATGTCGATTGGCTCGGCGGGCGGATTGGACGGCGATCACCTCGCACGGCTCAAGGCGCTGGCCGACCGGATTGAGCCGCTATGGGTGTCGGACCATCTATGCTGGACGCGCACGAGCGCGCATAACAGCCACGATTTGCTGCCACTGCCTTTGACGCAAGAGGCGCTGGGCGCGGTGTGCGACAATATCGACCGCGCGCAAGAGGCGCTGGGCCGCGCGATGCTGTTTGAGAACCCTTCGAGCTATCTCACCTTCCCCGAAGACGAGATGAGCGAATGGGAGTTTTTGAGCGCGATGGCGCAGCGCACAGGGTGCTATCTGCTGCTGGATGTGAACAACATCTATGTCGCGAGCCAGAACCATGGCTTTGCCGCTGAGACTTATCTAAGTGGCCTGCCGCTTGATCGGGTTCGCCAGATCCATCTGGCCGGGCATGACCCCGCGACCGAGGACCGCCCCGTCATCATCGACACGCATGATCGCGCGGTGATTGATCCGGTGTGGGATCTCTACGCCGAGGCTATGGCCCTGATCGAGCAGCCCGTGGCGACCATGATCGAGCGTGATGAGAACATACCGCCGCTCAGCGATCTGCTGACTGAGCTGAACCGCGCGCGCGACGCCGCTGGCGCGTTGGAGCTCGCATGACGCCTCCTCCATCCCCTCTCGCCAAACGCCAGGCCGACTTCATGAAGGCGATCCTCGATGAAGACGCGCCGCTGCCTGAAGGCTGGGGCAACAGCCACACGATGGGCCTCTCGGTCTATCGCGGCAATTATCGCAGCGCCTTGATGGGCGCGCTGCAAGAGACGTTCGAGCGCACCGCGCGCTATATCGGCGAAGACGCCTTTCGCACCGCGCGCATAAACCATGTGATCGCCAACCCGCCCTCGCACTGGACCATTGATGCGGCGGGGGAAGGGTTTGACCGGACCTGCGCGGAGCTCTTTCCCAACAACGCCGAAGTCGCCGAACTGGCGTGGCTCGAATGGGCCATGCTAGACCTCGTCGGCGCGCCCGATGAAGAAGCGGTCAGCCCCCAAGCCTTCGCTCAGGCGAGCGCGCAGTTTGGCGACGCGCAGTGGTTGGGCCTCGGCCTCACCTTTCAGACGCGTGCCACCGGCCGGCTCGTCACCCACGATCTTACCGCCTTGTGGCAGTCCTTGGGCGAGCCCGGCGCGGACCGCGACTTGCGCGGGTATGAGGAGCCGCAAGGTTGCCTCGTCTGGCGGGAGGGTGAGCGGCCAACCTTCATCATGGTCGAGGCGGACACCGCGCGCGCCTTTGACGCGGTCCAAAAGGGCGCGCGCTACGGCGACCTGATCAGCCTGATCGCAGGCGACGGGGCGGATGAAGCCGCGATTGGCGACGCCGCGCAAAAGGCGGGCGCGATGCTGGGGCTGTGGCTCAGCGAAGGGATCGTTACCGGCTTCAGCGCTTGACTTCGATAGGGCGCGCGTCACTCTCCTCGCCAAGGAGAGACCCATGCTGACCGACACCTCGATTGAACTGCGCAGCGCGAAACCGAGCTTCGCGATGCGCGCGATCACATGGCTGATGAGCAAGCGCACGCCGGTCTTTCCATCTGATGCGAAGAATGTGCGCGCGACGTTCGAGAACCGTAAGGAGCCGCTCGACGCGCCGATGCCCGCTTCCTTTGAGGGCAAATACCAGGTCGAACACTGGGAGGCGGCGGGTGAGCCTGTGGTCACGCTGCACCCGAAATCGGGTCCGGGCGCGTGGCACATGCTCTATTTCCATGGCGGGGGCTTCGTTTTGCCGATGTTCAAGGAGCATTGGCCGCTCGCCGCCGCGATGGTGGATCGGCTGGGATGCTCGATTTCGCTACCGCTCTATCCGGTCGTGCCCGAACATTCTTACAGCGCCGCCGACGCGCAGGCGGATGCGGCCTTTGCGACGCTCGCCGCGAAGCATGATCCTTCCAAAATCATCCTCAACGGCGACAGCGCGGGCGGCCATATGGCGCTCAGCCTTGCGTTGAGGTTGGCGAAAGCGGGCGGGCCGCAGCCGGGCAAGCTTGCTCTGTTCGCGCCGTGGCTTGATGTGACCGGAGCCGATGAGGCTATGCGCGCGGTGGAAGAGCACGACATCATGCTGCGCGTCGACAGCCTGCGGGTGTGCGGCGAGATGTGGGCGGGGACGCGCGATCCTTCCTCACCCGAATGCAGCCCGCTTTATACGCCCACCGAAGAGCTCGCTCTGCTGCCGCCGACGCGCATCTGGACCGGGCGGCATGACCTGTTCATCGTCGATTCGCGCACGTTCACGGGCCGCCTGCGCGAAGCGGGCGTTGACGCAAAACTCTACGAATACGAAGGCGCGCCGCATGTCTTCATGGCGATCACGCCCACCCGCGAGGCGAAGGACGTGTTCGGCCTGTTGGCTGACTTTCTCGACCAGCCCTAGGGGGCGAAAATCTCGCCGGTCATCTCCTCGCTGAGCGTCCACAGCGCGTCGGCGGTCTTCGGGTCAAGCGCGTAAGAGCGCACGCCCCCGGTCGAGCTTTCATCGTCCACCTCCGCGACATGGCAATCCTCGCAATAGACCCCGCCGCGCCCTTCGAGCTGCGGCGTGGTGGCGGCCCAGACCTGCGTCGCGGCGCCTTGCGGGATCGATTTGAACTCGAAATCGGGATCGTTGGCGAGGATGCGCTCTTCGAGTGCCTGCTCCTGCTCTTCGCTCAAATGCCGGCCCAGATTGGTGTGGATGCCGCCCGGATGAACCGCGTAGGCGTGGACGCCCTGATCGCCAAAGCGCTGCTCCAGCCCCACGCTGAACAGCGCGTTTGCGGTCTTGGCGTGCCCGTAGCTGAGCCATTCGTTGTATTCGCGGTTCTCGAAATTAGGGTCTTCCAGATTGACCGGCGTGATCTGGTGCCCGCGGCTCGACAGATTGACGATCCGGCCTGATCCCGGTGTCCCCGCTCCCTTGAGCACGAGCGGCATCAGCCCTTTTGTCAAGGCGAAGTGGCCCAGATGGTTGGTTCCGAATTGCAGCTCAAACCCATCCTCCGTGTGATCCAGCGGGCAGGCCATGACTGCGGCGTTGTTAATGAGCACGTCGATGCGATCGAAGCGCTTATTGGCTTCCGCCGCGCAGGCGCGCACCGCGTCGAGCGAGGCAAGGTCGCACAAAATCGTCTCCAGCTTCGCGCTCGGGACAAGCGCGGTGATCTCGCTGAACGCGGTGTCGAGCTTGGCCGGATCGCGGCCCGCCATGATGACATGCGCGCCCCTGGCCGCCATGGCTCGCGCGCTTTCAAGGCCAAGACCCGAATTGGCGCCGGTGATGAAGACGGTCTTTCCGGTCAGATCGACGCCCTCAAGCGCCTCGTCCGCTGTTGTTTGATGTCCCAATGCGCTCATGACCCTCTCCGTTATCTGACTGCCAATCCGATGCTGGCGTGCGCTGCCCGGATGCGATAGCGATGTTGGTCATGAAAAACACACTCTTTTGCGCCGCCATCACCGCGGCTTTCGCTTTTACTTCTCAACCCGCGCTGGCTGATGGCCATGACGAGGCGGCGCCAAAATGGTCGATCGCAATCCATGGCGGCGCGGGCACGATCGCGCGGGCCAATATGACGCCAGAAAAAGAGGCCGAGTACGAGGCCGCCTTGCAAAAGGCGCTGGACGCAGGCGCAAAGATCCTGGCCGAGGGCGGCAGCGCGATGGACGCGATCCAGGCCGCGATCATGCCGATGGAGGATTCGCCGCTGTTCAACGCCGGGCGCGGCGCGGTGTTCACCTGGGAGGGCAAGAACGAGCTCGACGCCTCGATCATGGACGGGCGCGACCGCTCGGCTGGCGCGGTGACGGGTGTGACCACGATCAAGAACCCGATCCGGCTCGCCGATAAGGTGCGCACGGGCAGCCCGCACGTCTTCCTGATGGGCGAGGGCGCGGAGCAGTTTGCGCAGCGTGAAGGTCTTGAGACCGCTGCCCCCGAATGGTTCGCGACCGAGAGCCGCAAGAAATCGCTGGAGCGGATGAAGGCGGAGAAATTGTCGGCGCTCGACGTGGATCTGAAGTTCGGTACCGTGGGCGCGGTGGCGCTGGACCAGGACGGTAATCTGGCGGCGGGCACCTCGACTGGAGGCATGACCGGCAAGCGCTGGGGCCGCATTGGTGACGCGCCGGTGATTGGCGCGGGGACTTATGCGGACAATCGCTCTTGCGCCGTGTCGGCCACTGGATGGGGCGAGTACTTTATCCGTGTGGGTGTGGCGCAGGAGATTTGTACGCGGTTGAGGTTCTTGCTGCCTGATACTCCTGAGGTGTTGGCGTTAAAAGTCACCGAGATCGGAGCTGTGCTGGACGACCCTGAAGGAGCCAAGGAGATGACCGACATTATCTCAGCAGAGAACGCTAAAGTTCCTCAAGAAATAGCAGACGCCGTCATGGCCGAAGTCAAAGACCTGGGCGGTGACGGCGGGATCATCCTCGTCACGCCCGAAGGCCACGCGCTCTACAGCTTCAACACCAGCGGCATGTATCGCGGGCGCGCGACAAGCGCTGGCGTGAACGAAGTGGCGATCTTCGGTGGCGAGGACGCGGGCACGGGCGAAACGCCCGACCATTGATGGACAGCACAACCGTCATCCCGGACTTGATCCGGGATCCCGCTGCCTTTTTGTGAAGCTTTCCAGCAATGAGCGGGACCCGGATCAAGTCCGGGGTGACGAAGCTTTCAAAGCCCCAACCGGCACTCCCGAGCCTCCAAGATCGGCCGCATCTCCCAGTAGGCTGCGGGCGTCAGGTGGAGCGGGATATAGGGGTGCAAGTGGTGCACGATGTGGAACTGCATTCCCATCGAGCCTATATTGCCCAGCTTCGACTTCCAGCTGCGCGTGTTGCGATAGCGCCCCTGCTCGCCGCCCGGATGGTGCGGGGCCCAGCTCAGGAAGAATACGATGTAGGTGATCGCGATCTGATAGGGCAGCCACCACAGGAACAGCGCTTCGAGCGCGTAGCCATTCCACGCTAGCGCGCCCAGAATGGCGATAAAGCCGACCTTATAGCCAATCGATAGAACGATCAGGTCCAGCCGGTTCGCGCGGTACAAGGCGGCGGCGTAATCCTGGTTACGTTTGGCGTTCGGCTGACGCTGGCGAATGATGTTCCAAATCGCGTGCCACGGTCCCTTCGAGTTTACCGTGATATCCACGTCGCGCTCGGGATCGTTGGTGTAGCGATGGTGGTCGAGGTGGGTGATCCGCAAAACCTGAAACGGATAGACCATCATCCAGCTGGTCGCGTGGCCGACCAATTCGTTGAGCCAGCGCAGCTTCGTGCCGGGGCGTGCGATGATGTCGTGCTGCGCTTCGTGGGTGGGCAGATAGACCAGCGCCATGTTGATCGTCGCGATCGGAAACGCAGCCCAAAGCGGTAGGATGTCCATGAACACCAGCGGCCAAAGGCTGAGCCACACCGCCAGATTGCCGAACGCCCAGACCACCGCGATCCAAGGCACCTTGCCCGAATATTTGCGCGCGATTTTGAGCTCGAGCTTGCGCAATTGCGCATCGGTCAGCTGGGATAGATCGTCTGCCCTAATGGCCGAATGCGCGTTCACAGCCACCGCCCTGTAATCTGAGCGAACACACCCCAAACTCCGCCGACGATCAGCGCGAATGTCAGCGTGGAAAGTCCCAGCGGTGCGGCGATCCCGAGCGCCCGCATCCCCTGATCGATCACCGGCATCAGAAAGGCGAAGGCAAAGATGATCGGCAGGCTATAGGCCACGGCCTTGATTGCGCGTTCCATGTGGATGATCCCCTAAGCTCGAAAGGGTGCCATTGATGGGCTGCCCGATCAAGCGGATCAAAAGGGCAGCCAGTCCTTCTTCTCTCCCATCGTCGCCAGCACGCCTCCGACCCTTGCCAGCGCGGCTTCGGCGGCGGGGTCAATGCCTTCCTTGGCGCCGCGCGTTCGGAGATACGCCGCAAAGGTCAGAGGCGCGCTTTCGGGCGGTTCGACAAAGCCGATATCGACATAAAGACTGCCCATGCCGGGCCAAATGGAGGTGCCGGTTTTATCGCCGCTCAGCCAATCGTCCGGCAGGCCCGCCCGCACCCGGCGCGCGCCGGTCGTCGTCTCGGTCATCCAGCTTTTGAGGGTCGCGCTTTCATCGCCCGGAAGCGCGCCGCCATAGAGCAGTCTGGCAATCGTGCGCGCCATCGCGGCGGGCGTCGTCGTATCGCGGAACTCGGTGACGGGCACGTTGTTGAGCTCGGGCTCCAAGCGATCCAACCGGCTGGTGTCATCTCCAATCGTGCGCCAGAACCCGGTGAGCGCCGCCGGACCGCCCAGCTCGCGCAGCAGCACATTGGCGGCGGTGTTGTCGGAGTATTTCTGAGTGGCCTCGGCCAATTCGCGCAAAGTGGCGCCTTCTTCGAGCCGGCGCGTGGTGAAGGGCGAGACGAACATCAGGTCGTCCTTCGTCCATGTCACCCGGCGATCCGCGTCAATCAGACCGCGCGCGTCTTCGGCGAGCACTTTGGCGGCGAGCGACAGCTTGAACGACGAGCAATGGCCAAAGCGGCGGTCTGCGTTGAGGCCGACGGAACGCTTCGTTCCGGTGTCGTAAAGTTCAACGCCAAGCGTGCCATCCGCTTGCGCCTCGATGATCCGCAATTGCGCCACAAGCCGCCCGACCGGGCTTTGATCAGGCGGAACGCAGGCCGCTGCGCCCAGAGCGATGCCCGAGGCAAGCGACCCCGCAACAAATCCGCGCCGATCAAGCTGCTTGTTCTTCTTCACAGGGCTCGCTCCATGCACATGCTGAAATCGTCCGAGGTGTAGCCATTAAAGGCGTCGCATTCGGCAAAACCGTATCGCTCATAAAGCCGCCGCGCGGCCTCGAATTCGCTCGTGCGTCCGGTTTCCAGCCCAAGCCATTTATAGCCGCGCGCCTGCGCCTCGCCGATCAGGTGTTCCAGCAGCGCGCGCCCGGCCCCTTGGCCGCGAAACGCAGGAGAAGCGCGCATGCTTTTGAGCTCGCCCAATCCGCCGCCAAGATCTTTCAAAGCGCCCACCGCCGCGAGGTCGCCGTCCATGCGCACCGCGTAGAAGGTCACGTCGTTTTCGCGCAGGCGCTCGGGCGGCATGGCGTGCACCTTACACGCGGGCGAGGCGGCGTGCATTTCGTTCAGATGCAGCCGCAACAGGTCCAGGACATCGGCGCTTTCAAGCGGGTCGGGGGTGATCTGGAAAGCGGTCATGACCATTCAACCGCGCGGGCGCGCTTGCTCATAAGTGCCGAGCACGCGCAGTTCCTTGGAATGGAACGCGCATTCTTCGAGCGCGCGATCCACCGCCGGATCACCCGGCGTGCCAATGATATCGGCGTAGAACCGGGTCGCGGAAAAGCTGGTGCCCTGCTGGTAGCTTTCCAGCTTGGTCATATTGACCCCGTTCGTCGCAAAGCCGCCCAGCACCTTATAGAGCGCCGCCGGAATGTTCTTCACCTCAAATATGAAGGTGGTGATTGTCGGGCTGTCGGCGCTGGTCGTCAGGAAGGTCGGCTTGTCCGCGAGGATGACGAAGCGGGTCATATTGTCGGCGCTGTCTTCGACATGGGTGGCGATGACTTCCAGCCCATACAACTCCGCCGCGATGGCTGGCGCGATGGCCGACAGAGCGGTGTCGCCGCGCTCCGCCACAAACGCCGCCGCGCCGGCGGTGTCGGCGTAGCTGAGCGGCACGATACCGCGTTGCCGCAGAAAGAGCCGCGATTGCCCCAGCGCTTGCGGATGGCTGTAAGCGGCTTCGATCGTGTCGCTGGGCCCGCGCGGCAGGCCGTTTTCCAGCGGCGGGGCCATCAGCGCGTGATGGATTGGCATGAAATACTCGCCGACGATGGAAAGTCCGCTTTCCGGCAGCAGAAAGTGAATGTCAGCGACTCGGCCATGTTGTGAGTTTTCGATCGGGATGATGGCCAATCCCGCGCGTCCATCTTTCACCGCTTCAAGCGCGTCTTCGAAGCTGAAACACGGCAGCGGATTGAAGTCGCCGCGCGCTTCGCTCGCCGCTCGGTGCGAATTGGCTCCAGGTGAACCCTGAAACGCGATGGCCTTTGCCGGGTCTTTCACGGCCTTCGCGCGCATCTGATCGACAATGGGCAAGGCCGGACCGGGAAAGCTGTGCATGATCGGGTGCTAGAACCGCGCGTGGCGCCGAGCAAGCCGCGTTTTGGCAACAGGTGCATAACTTGCACGTATTGCACCTAATGATGATGTGATCTCTCTTGCGCGGGCGCGGGGGTCCGATTAAGGGGGCGAAAGGGATGACTGATCAAACGAACATGGACGCAAACGCCGGGGGCCAGAAGGCTGGGGGCGATCTCTTCAACACGGCTGCGGGGTGGGTACTCTTCGCCGCAGGGCTTGGGCTGGGCCTGTCGATCCTGTCGGGGAAATATTTCCACGGCACGGATCCGGAACGCCCCGAGCAGCTGGGCTATGTGATCGAAGGGGTCGAAGACACCGGCGGCAAACCCGCCGAAATGTCCATGGCCGAAGCGCTCACGCTCGTGTCCGCCGATCAGGGCGCGAAGGTCTTTGCCAAGTGCTCGGCGTGCCACTCCATCGAAGCGGGCGGCGCGAACGGCGTTGGTCCGAACCTGCACGCGATTATGGGCGCCAATGTCGGCGCCAAGCCGGGCTACAGCTACTCGGGCGCCATGGCCGGATTCGGCGGCCAATGGGGCTGGGACGAAATGAACCAGTGGCTCAAACGCCCGGCGTCCTATGTTGAAGGCACCAAGATGAGCTTTGCGGGTCTTTCGAAAATCGAAGATCGCGCCGCGGTTGCGCTCTACATGAACGAGCAAGGGTCCAACCTTCCCCTCCCCGAATTCACCCCTGCGGTGGCTGAAGCGGAAGAAGAGGCGGGCGAGGCTGTCGAAGCCGAAGCCACCGCTGAGCAGAACGAGGGCGAGGAAATCGCCGCCGAAACCGCCGCTTCCTGATTTACCTCAAAACGGCGAGGAAGGGCGCGCTAGGCGTTCCCTTTGAAACCCTGAGCCACCACGTACCACTCCGATGAGCCCTTGCGGCTCGCCGGAGGCTTGGCGTGTTTGACGCTGGTGAAGTGCTTTTTCAGCAGCGTTAAAAGCTCGGTATCGGTGCCGCCCGCCAACACCTTGGCGACAAAGGCTCCGCCCGGCGCCAGCGTTTCCACCGCGAACCAGGCGCCCGCCTCAACCAAGGCCATTGTGCGCAGATGATCGGTCTGTTTGTGACCCACCGTGTTCGCCGCCATATCCGACAAGACCAGATCCGGCGCGCCGCCCAGCGCTTCTTCGAGAGCGGCGGGCGCTTTATCGTCCATGAAATCCATCTCGAAGATGGTGACACCTTCGATCGGCTCGGTCGGCAGCAGATCGATCCCGACCACCTGCGCTTTGGGCGCTTTGGCGCGCACCACCTGGCTCCACCCGCCCGGCGCGATGCCCAGATCCACGACCCGCGATGACCCGCGTATAAGGCTGAAGCGTTCGTCGAGCTCGATCAGCTTGTAGGCCGCGCGGCTGCGATAGCCGTCGGCCTTGGCCTTCTTGACATAGGGATCGTTGAGCTGGCGTTGCAGCCAGCGCGTCGAGCTTTCCGTGCGCTTCTTGGCGGTTTTGACCCGGCGTTCCGGGTTGCGGCCAGACCGGCTCATGGCGCGCTTCTCATGACTGACGTGCCTCATGAGCGCGCGCTTCTTGCAGCGATTTCAGCGCTCTTTCGCTTTGCCGTTCGGCCGCCATCAGACTGCGCAAAATCCCTTCGCGAATGCCGCGATCCGCGACGCCCAGCCGGTTGGCCGGCCACAGGTCGAGGATCGATTCCAGAATAGCGCACCCCGCCACAACCAGATTGGCACGGTCTTGCCCGATGCACGGCAATTCGCTGCGCCGCTCGGGCGACATGGTCGATAAATCACCGCTGATCGCGCGCATCGCGGCGCTGGGGACGATCAAGCCGTCCACGGCCTTGCGGTCGTAATGCGGCAATTCCAGATGCAGGCTGGCCAGCGTCGTCACAGTGCCGCTGGTGCCCAGCAGCCGGATATCGGCGGATCGCGCAGCTTCGGCTATCCTGCCAGCGAAGGGGGCAAAGCTGTCTGAAACCAATCGCCGCATTTCGCCGT
The DNA here is from genome assembly GCA_039033515.1 of Pseudomonadota bacterium. GTDB lineage: Bacteria > Pseudomonadota > Alphaproteobacteria > Sphingomonadales > Sphingomonadaceae > Erythrobacter. The sequence goes on along the minus strand of JBCCCM010000003.1, from coordinate 55,190 downwards.
ATCGCTGCGCGCGCTCGTCTTGGGTGCGGCCATCGGTTGCGACCGTATCGGTCAGAGAGACGACACCCCAAGGCACGCTTTGCCAGTCGAGGATCCGAGGGATCTTGCCTTTTGAAGGGCCTCCCGGTTCCAGCAGGACAAGCTCGGTCGAGCCGCCGCCAATGTCGAAGATAACTGCCGGGCCGCTGCCCTCTTCGAGCAGGATATGGCATCCCAGCACGGCAAGGCGTGCCTCTTCCTCGGCGGTTATGATATCCAGCGCAATGCCCGTTTCGCGGCGGACCCGTTCAATGAAGTCTGGACCGTTGGCCGCGCGGCGGCACGCCTCGGTCGCCACCGAACGAGCGAGCCGCACATTGCGCCGCCGCAATTTGTCCGCGCAAATCGACAACGCGCCCAGCGCGCGGTCCATCGCTTCATCCGACAGGCGTCCGGTGGTCGCCAGATCCTCGCCCAGTTTCACAACGCGGCTGAAAGCATCGATGACGGTAAAATCCTTGCCCGAGGGACGCGCGATCAAGAGCCGGCAGTTGTTCGTGCCCAGATCAAGCGCGGCGTAAGCCTCTCCCTTGCGAGGCGCATAGTTTCTGGGCGAGCGCTCTGAGGTCGCGCACGAAGCGTTAGCCGAAGAATTTTGAGTGCGGCTGCGCACTTGGTCGCTGTGGCCAGAGCCGCCATTCGAGCGGCTGTGCGGGCCACGTTCCCGTGTCGCTTTATCGTCTGGCTGGAAAGGGCGTTTGTAGCGAAAATCGGCTACCTTGCCGGACTTGCCGCCCCTTGATGTTCCAGCGCTTCTGCCTTTGTCCGGCGGAAAAGTGTCCGCCATAATCCAATACTTTCATCTCACTTGCACAAAAGAGCGCAAGCACCTGACTAACAGAAGTAACGGATGTCGGATCGCAGGGCAAGGATGAGCCGCAAAGGCGCCAAGCCGCCGGGGAGCTCAATATGGCCGTGCTCGATGGTACGTTACCCTTGACCTGAGGGGCGCGCAAACCTAGATGCCCGGCTCCCGCGCGGAACCGCGACAGCGAACCGCGCGTTGAAGCTGAAAATTGCCCCGTCGTCTAATGGTAAGACTACGGACTCTGACTCCGTCAATTGAGGTTCGAATCCTCACGGGGCATCCATCTTTCACGATAAACCATTGCTTTCCTTTGGCTTTCTGGATGAATTGTCTAACTTTTCAGGCGGGTTAGACACTTTGCCCCCGTAAGCCTTAGCCATTGCGCTATCTGCCAAGGCCGCATCGCCAGCGTCACCAGCATATTTTCGATACATCGCGATGGACTTGTGCCCTGTGATCGCCATGCCTTCTTGATCGCTGCAACCCGCCCGCCTGAGGCGCGCTGCCGCGCTTTTTCGCAGTCCATGCGGGGAGCAGTGTGGAAGGTCTGCTTTGATGCAGCGCCGCTTCACAAGATTGTAGAAGCCCTTGGCGGTGAAGGCGTCGCCACGGTTGTTTTCCAGCAGCAAGGTCTTGCCAAGCGGTCCCGCGTCCAGCGAGGCCCGCAGGGGCGGCACAACAGGCACGTCCACAGCTGTAGAGGTCTTGGATTGCCTTAGACGGATGCGCCCGCCCTCTATCGCTCGGTGCGTCAGGAAACGCACATCAGCGCTTCGCTGTGCGCCGTAGAGCAGTAAATCGAAGGCGAGACGTGGTTTAGTGCCAATTGGATTGTTCGCCTCGAATTGCGCCAATTCGGCTTCAGTCCAGCGATGATAGCCTTCGCTTTGGGCTTTAGGTGGGCGCGTGTCCTTCACTGGATCAAAGGTGCCGGGTACAATGCGTTCGCGCCTTGCCACTATGAAAAGCTGGTGCAGTATCTTGCGCAAGCGAGCCGCCGCGTGGGGCTTGCTGTGCATCTTGCCCATAATCGCCTGAATGCGCTTGGCATCAAAGCGCGACATTGGTTCATCGCCATACACATTGCGAAAGCGCTCAATCACGCCTCGATAGACAGCCTGTGTGGATGGTTTCAGATCAAGAAAAGCGAGGTCGCTATAATAGCGCGCCACCACATCAGACAGGCTACCGGGCCTTATACGATCCGCGCCAATGCGGGGCTTTTCCATAGCCAGACAATCGGCATATTCGCGCTCGAATTTCTTCGTCCCGAACGCCGCTTTGAAATAGTGCGAGGGGTAGCCCTTTCGGCGGAACCGATAGCGCCATTTCCCATGGCGATCACGAAATCGGGTGACGTATTCAGGTCGCTTCAAAAGCCGTCTCCGTTGGCGATGCGGTCGTCTAGATCATCGTTGTTAGCGCCGCGCTTTTCCACGAAAGGCGAGACGCGAAACGATAGGTCGCCCTTGGGAGTTACGCGCCCGTCAAATACGACACCGTGCGCCGCAACGGTCTTAGCCATGCGGTCAAGATCGCCTTTGGAGATAAGGGCGCGGCGCGTCATGTCATTCGCCCCCCGGCGTTGAAGTGTTTTGGCGCGGGTTCCAGCCTTCGACATGGCGAACTTCGTCTGGGTCCAGAACGCCGGTTTCGAGTGCGATCTTGTGAGCGTCCCAGCGGGTCTTCGGATCACCGCGCAGGAAGCCTGACAGATCGAATTCCAGTTCCAGTCCAGAATTGGACGGGAAGACACTGCGAGCGAATTCCGCTTCCAACTTGCGAGCCCATGGCGCCAGAGTGAATTGGGCGAACCAGCGACCCGCCGTCTCCGAATTGGTGAAGGTGTTGTGGCTGTAGTCCTGGACCAGCGGCGGCGGCACTTGGAACAGGCGATAGATTTCTTCGATCCCGAACTTACGGCTTTCGAGTAGTTCGGCGTCCTCTGGCGAGATAGTCGCCGTTGTCCAGGTGAGGCCCGCGTCCAGGATCAAAACACGTCCGACGTTCTGCGCGCCGGTATGGCGCTTCGTGAACGCTTGCTGTAACGCCGCCTTGTCCTCTGGCGACATCTTTCCAGGATGCGAGAGAACGCCAGACGGATAGCCGCCCCGGTCCAGAAAGCTTTTGGCGAACGTATTGGCGGCGGCAACGCTGGCGACTGTCTCGCTTGCGCGCGATAGCCGCGAACGTCCGATTAGGCCGTCGTCGGTTCGATCCCGCAAGTGAATGACTTCACCTTCCAAAAGGCGTCTGGAACGCCCGCTGCGCCACGGATCGGTCACGTCATAGGCAAGGCGTCCACTCGCAAGATATTCGACCGAAACGCGCGCCCAGGGAATGAATTCCAGCCCCGTGACTTGCCCGCGCCCATTGTATTTGATTTCAGCGAGGCCGTTGCCGGTCAGGAGCGCTGAAGCGACAAGGTGTTCGACGAATTCAGGCCACGTCATTTGCGTGTTCACGCCTTGGCGCGTCAGCTTGGCGAGGGGATGGTTTTCCGCTTCGATCCTGTCCCCGATGGTATCGCGGCGATAGACAAGCGCTGGAATGTAGGCGAGCGCGGAACTGATTGCGGACGTGCAGGCATAGACTGCCGAGATATTCTCGGAAGCCCTCGCGTTCACGGTGGCAGGCGCGCCCAGCCCCGTCGATACGGCGTTCCAACTCGGATCGGCTTCCCGGCGTTCGAAGCCAAGGCGATTAGCGATGGTGTCGATCAGGCGCATGATTGCATCTCCGCCACAGTTACCGCCCTGCGGCGCGCCGCAAGCCCGCTTGCTGCCTCGTGGGAGCGAAGCGCAATGCTCGTGTCAGGATAAGCCGGGAAGGCACTGACAACCGAGATTTCGCGCAGGTCGATAGCGCGAAGACTGCGGCGGTTCCCGGTCCAGCTTTCGCCGCCCTCTGGGATGAGGAAGCCAAACGACATTCCGCCAAGATCGTCGCGTTCTGCCAACGCAAGAATATCGCGCCCCGCCTGAGTATCAGGAAGATCAAGCGAGAACGCCAATCCACGGCTGTCTTCAGATAGGCGAAGCGTCCCGGACTTCGTGCGACCGAGAACGCGTCCAGGATCGTGATCCATCAGCGCGAGAACATCGCCAGCGAGTGAGGCGCGGAACGCGCCCGGCTCAATCGTTTCCACGATCTCGCCAAGGCGCGCTTCGCTGCCAAAAGTTGCGGCATAGCCCTCCAATCGCCGCTGGTTCGCCAGCGCCCGAATTTCAGGAAACGCCCGCCGTTCGATGGCGATTGAAAGGTTTGCCGCTGTCATTATGCCATCCCCACGCTTGCCGCATCGACGCCGGTTGCAGCGACGAAGGCGAGTGGGTGACGGACCGCAATGTCGCAAGTGGCCATTGCGCGGATGCTGATATTGCCCTTCGAATAAGCGGTGCTTTCGAACGGATTGACCAGAATATCCAGTTCGCTCCACAGGCCGATCAGGAGTTCGGACCAATCCCCATAAATGTGGGCGTGATCGTCACCGTCGCCCAGATCAGTGGGAACCTGGTTGGAGAATGTCACCGCTTCATCGTGGAAGATCGGCGCAATCCCCATCGGCTTGTTGTCGCCGTCCTTTTGCAGCGAAGCGATCTTCTTGATCGTGTTGCTGGTGAGGAATGCGCGCCGCGCTTCAGCGACATTGGCAATGTCACACTTCGCGATCATTTCGGCGTTCGTGGTGAACAGATCGGTCGTGTAGGCTTGGGTTGCGATCCCAGCGGTTTCCAGAACGCCATTGGGTTCATTCGCACCGCCGCCTTGGATAGCCGCCGCGTCGATCGCCAGTGCCACGTTACGCGCCAGCATGGAGCGCAACAGCATTTCCACGTCGGGGCTGGCTTGCATCAGCATGTTGCGGCTGAATTCGGACAGCGCGCCGACGTGCTTTGGCGACATGGTGACGTTATCGAAGTTGGCGTCATCGCTCGAAAGCGCGCTGTTCTCCGCTACCCATCCCACGGCGGGACTATCCGTCTCGCGCGGAATAGAGACATTGCCGCTTAGGCCCGTGAGCGGGCGAGCGCCCAGCGCGCGGACCACGGACGAAGCGACAAGGGCGTTGATGTAGAGTTCCGGGCGATGATCCGTCGAAACCAACTCCGCGCCGGTCGCAGTCGTAAGGACGCGCTTTTCGAACAATTCGGTCGGGACGAAGACGCCTTCAGGTGACTTGCCCGCGCGCTTCGCAAGTTCGACCTGCATTTCTCGCTCAAAGCCCCAGTCAATACCGGGCAGTCCAGCGGCCCCGGCAATCGCGCGAGACAGGCTGAACTTGGACCTGATTTCGGTTTCGAGAACGCTATCGCCGGAAAGCGGTTTGCCCCGTTCCTGGCGTTCAGCTTCTTCGATCACGCGGGCGCGGTCGATCTGAACGGTAAGCGCTTTGAACTCGGCCTGCGCCGTGTCGAACGCTTCGCCGCCCGCTTCTTCGCGTTCTTTCATTGTGTCGAGCGCAGCGGCGCGGCGTTCGAGCAGTTCACTCAATTTGGTCATGCTATTGCCTTTCTGTCAGGCCGGGGGAGTGTCTCCCCCGGCACGGAGATTGCCGACTGTCTCGCGACGTTGGCGGATCGAATTGCGGTGCTCTCGCGGGTGCTGAAGCGGTTGCTGCGCCGCTCGCCCCGCCCACAAGAGCGTTTGTGAGGGTGGACCGCATCCCTCATTTTCCTGGGGCCGGAATAGTTCGTCCGTCCTCTCGTTCACCTTCAGCAATCAGTTGCTGAAGTTTCATCAAGATGCCAACGTAGAATGTTGCTTTGATTGCCTTACCGGTCGCGTAAGTCGCGCTTTCCCTTGCAGCTTCGTCAAACCGATCATCGAAGTCCTCTTGGTTTTCGAAGTCATCGACTAGATCATCCGCCAGATGGAGTGCCCTCATCTTTGGCTGGCTGAAGAATAATTCGGATCGGCCCATTCGAATGGAAGCCGCGCCGTTGGCTCGATCTATCTCAAGCCACGTTTTAGAGACATCGCTACTTTCGACATGCCAAATGTGCTTGATGAGGTAAGCGACAGCTTCGTCCAATGGTTTGTCATCACGCAAAATTTCTCGAAGCCAGTCAGGCAATTCGTCCAGTGCGCTCGGACGGCAGTATGGCAGCGCACGGCTGAAAAAGGGTTCAACTTCCTGAACGCGCGCGGGATGATCTGTCGCCCCTAGTGCAATTAGAAAACGGGCTGCATCTATATATGTCATTGATGCCGCGCCCCTTCCTCGCTTCGCCTTGCTGACCCGCCCAGCCTCGCGCAAGCGGCGTGAGAAAAGGCTCAGTGTGCCACTGGTGTCCACGTCGAAAGACGCGAATGCGGAGACAAGGTCACTTAGCTTTGCCATTTGTTTGGTGTAATGCTCCGAATGGAAGTGTTGGTCAATATGGCGCATTACGCCAAATAAGCATGAATTCGAGTTATCCACAGGTCGCGAGGCGAAACGAAGCGCCATAAAACTGAAGCTAGGAGGAAAAGAGAGATGTGCAGGAAACCAACCAACCGCGAGCGCAAAGTCTTGAAGGAATTGATCCTCGGAAACATCGAAGACGAAAACCACATCGCCGGTGTTGGACCGAAGACACACGCAGCTATGCTGGAAGAAGGTTGGATCGAACGCGCTAATTGCGAGACCTACGGCGTTGACGGTTACAAGATAACCGACGCCGGACAAGCGGTCCTTCAGGGAGACGGCTAGACCCACGATATGCCGCTCCCCTGGTAAGTGTTCTCGCCTTCCTGACGGCTAGCCAGACCGCAAGCCATGATAAGCGCCACCATCGGGTCGATCCGGTCAATCGACCTGTTTTTACTGGGCTTCCGCGCGCCAGCGGGGTCCGTCTCATAAATCATGTTGCCCGCGCACCATCGCAGGAGCGGGTGCATCCCGTGCTTTAGGTTCCCGTCCAGCATGGCGATTTCGAAAGCATCGACCGCTCGCCCCATGTCTCGGAAGCCCTGTCCAATTTCGACGAGGGGAAGGTCGATCCCTTCGCGGTTCAGCACTGTGCGGAACTCGGCAATGCCCCAGCGGTCAAACGCAATTCCGAGAACGTCGTATTTGCTTGCGATTTCGCCCAGCGTTGCGGCGATGAACTGTTTGTCGATAGCGCGTCCAGGCGTCGGAGTAATATAGCCTTGTTTCGCCCAGGTCCGGTAGGGAACGCGGTCGGTTTCTTCTCGCTCGCCGAGGTTCTCTTTCGGACACCATGCGAAGCTAAGGACCGCGCCTCCGTCCTCTGGGAAGTAGAGAACAAGCGCAGAGAGGTCGCGCGTGCTGGAAAGGTCCAGTCCGCCGTAGCAGGGACGCCCGGCAAGCGCTGAAACGTCCACTGGCGCGCCGCAAGCCTCCCATTCGGCGGGATTGATGGCCTTGGGTTCTGCATCGACCCGCTGGTTCAGATACAGATTGCGGAAGGCCGGTTCGAACGTCGGCATTCGCTTCGCGCGGCGGGCTTCCTCGGCCATTTCCTTTTCCGACCGGAACTTGCCGAGCGCTGGATTAGCGAGCGCCCAGTTCTTAGGATCGAACGGATCAGCGTCATCGGGAACGGCATAGACTGCGCCATGAAAGCTGCTGTCCTGAATTTCGCCAGACGCGATCCGGGCCGTGTAATCGACCATTTCCGACATGACGTTTTCGGCGTGAGGGGACTGTGTGCCGATCACCAGCATGAGCGGTTCGCGGCGCTTCCCCAGCGACGTGCGCAGAACGTCGAACAGTTCCCGCCGCTTCCACTGGGCGAGTTCGTCGCAAACGACGAAGGACGAAGCGAGGCCGTGAACCGATCCGCCGTCGCTTGCCAGCGCCCGGAATATCGAACCTGAAATGCTGTCTTCAATCCGCTTGTGAAAGCGCTGCAAGTTGAGCCGCGCGGCCATCCAAGGCGTTTCCAGGATGATCGCTTCCATTTCCGAAAAGATCAGGGCGGACTGGTCGCGTGTTGCGGCGGCGCTGTAGCACTCCCCGCGCTGTTCGCTTTCCGGCCCGATCAGGTGAGCGAGACAGAGCGCGGCGCAAAGCACGGTCTTTCCATTGCCGCGCGCTACGCTCAAAATGCCAGTTCGGACAGCCCGCTCGCCGCTGGCATCGTCCTGATAGATGCCTTCAATCCAGTCGCGCTGGAACTGGTCTAGCTGGATGCTCTCACCGACGCCGAAGCCCTTCGTGATCGGAAGGCTTTCGATGAATGCAATCACCCTGTCAGCGCGGGACAGCCCTTCGACTTCCCAAGGTTGCTTCACCGCTGCCAGTTTCGGTTCGAGCGGTGTGAGCAGGTCCACAGGCGTCGGCATCGCCGCCTTCCGTGCAACTGCTAGTTGCTTGGATGCTCCAGGACCACGCGCGCCCATACCGTCAACTCCGGCGCCGACTGCGCTGAAGCCGATTGGAAACTAACTCAAAATTTGTGTCCCCCATTGGTCCAGGCCGGAAAGCTGCGAGCGATTTTTTTCGCGTCTTTGCAGCGGCTTGCGAGCCGGAATGCCAAGGATGAGACGGATCAATCGGACTGCCATCGGGATTGCATCCCTTGCGAGGCTTGCTGGTTCGCACTGCCCCAGCTTCAACGCCTCGTGCTGTCTTTGCCGAATGGCAGGAAACGCAGTAGCTGGCGAGTTCGTCCAGCGACGGGAACGGATCACCGCCTTGGTTGACGGGTGTGCAGTGATCGACCGTGTTAGCGGGCTTCACAATCCCCATCTCGGCGCACCCTTCGCAGAGCGGCTGCGAAGCGAGTTTCAAGCGGCGAAGGCGCTGCCAAGTGGTCGTGTTGTAGGGCCAATCAGCCATGGGCTTCCACCACCACTGAAATGTGGTCGAACGCTCGCCCAAGCACCTGATTTCCGGCACTAGCAAGGTTCTCCATTCCGAACCGTTCGATCCACCACTTGGTGTTCTCGCTTGGTGCGATCACGGTGAGACAGTTCCCCTCGCCAAGCAAAGCTGAATTGGACAACCATTGGCGATAACGCGCTTCCCCCAAAGCCCTCAGCAAAGCGTCATGCAAAGCCGCTGACTGTTCGCACTCAGATGCTTTCGCCTTTACGGGGACGTCCGGCTTGGCCTCGTTTGCATTTTCCGACTTGCGGTTCCTGTGCCGTCGCTTCGGTTTCGGTTTGCCACCATCGTTCCAAGTTCGTCCGGGCATTCCGCCCCATGTCCGGTCGCCTATGTCACGACTTTCGCCTTCAGCCCCCTGGGGGGATTGGGGGGTAAAGGGTTTTGATAAGGGTTTGGGTAAAGCTGCTTGACCGGTGGGGGTCGCGCTCGTTGACCGGTCAACCTCTTTGACCGGTGAAGGGCGCTTACGGCTTTCCGCTTTCTCAGCGCGCTTTTGTTCGTATCCGACAGGCGGCATTGCGGACAGCGCGTCCACGTTGATTGCATATTCGACCGTGTGCCCTGTGTCGCAGCGCCGCTGTCCAATCTCGAACAGCAAGCCATCGCCAATCAGGCCTTTGATCGTGTTGATGACGGTTTGCTTCGACAGGTCTAGTTCGTCGGCCATTGTCTGCTTGGATGCATAAATGCCACGTCCATCGTCGCTGGCCTTGTCCGCCATGAGGACCATCATGGCCTTGCGCGTCCCAGAACCGAGCGAGCGCTTATAAGTTGCCGAGATAAGATGATTGCTCATTGGCTTGCCGCCAATGGGGTAGACAGGAAGAACTTGAAGCGCGCAGAAATCCGTTGGCCCCAAACCTTGGTTAGCCAATTCAAGCGCTTAGTATTCTTTGATTTGTCTATGCCCTCACGGGGCATCCAGCGTATCGGTATTGAGACGCCCGCGCGCCTTGCGGTTACCTAATCGCGGCGAGCAAGAGGTTTTCGTGCTCTTTGAGCTGGTGCTCGGCTTGCAGCTTTGGCCGCCCGACCGATTGCAACGCTCGGCGTGACAGCACGTCATAGTGGTCTTCGTCTGACATCATTGTTTCAAGCTCGCGTGCCCAGACGCGCGTGTCCGCTTGCGGGTCGAGCAGCACGCCTCCCTCGTCCACGGCTTCGGGCAGTCCACCGATATTGGATGCGAGCGCGGGGATGCCGCTGACTTGCGCTTCGTTGATGACGCGTCCGTAGGTTTCCTCCCACTGGCTGGGCACGAGCAGCACCTTGCACTGCGCGTAGACGCTTTTCATGTCGGATCGAAACGGGGCGACCTCTACATTGGGAAGCTGGGACACGGCGGTTTGCGCGCATTCCTGGCCCGACTCTGAGGGCTCGATACCGCCGACGAAGAGAAAGTCGATGTTCGGAAGCGCACGGGCGATGTCGATCGCTTTGCGCAGTCCTTTGCGCTTGAGGGGATTGATAAAGACAACCTTCTCGCCGCGCTCAGCGACGCGGTATTGCTCCAGCTGGATGAAGGGATAGATCACGCAAGCGTCGAGCCCGAAGGCGCTTTGGTAGGCGCGCGCGGTGAAATGCGAGTTGGCCACGCAGGGGAGGTCGACGATGCTGGCAAAGTCGCCGCCGTGCCATTGAAACTCGACATCGTGCACCTGCGTTACGATCGGAATGCCGAACGCGCGTGCGGCGTTTGTGACGGGCACGATTTTCCCGCCGACCACCACGATAATATCGGGACGCGCCTGGCGAATAACGCCCTCCAGCGAGGCCATGATGTCCCAACTGCGCCATACGGGATATGCAAAGGCGTCATCCCGGCACGCGTCAACGCCGCGAAGCGCGCGATTGGCCTTGATCTTGATCCGCGCCTTTAACGTGAAGGCATCCCCGTCATTGCGCAGAGAATTCAGAACGCTGGGATTGTGCCCCAGCTCCATCAGCCCGGTTGCCAGTTGGTGGATCGTGTTGGCGATCCCGCCATGCGTCTGCGGCAGATAATAATGTGAGTTTAGAAACAGCACATTCATGGCGGCGGATCTCCGACGCGCGCGCTACGCGTCGACGCCTTTCGCGTGGCGCTGCAGATAATCGACCGCGCCTTTCAGCCGATTGAAATCCATGAACGGGCCCAGCCACTGGGCCGAGCCACCAAAGGTCTTGGCCAAACGCAACTTCATCGCAAGCGTGGCCATTCGACGCCATATCCAGAGCGGGACGCCGCGAAAGATGCGTCCTTCAAAACTGATCGGCTCGCCCATCAGGTCTTTGTAAGGCGTGTCTCGCACGGAGAGGACCGCCCATGTCTCGCCAATCGCGCGGTGGTAATTGGCGATGTAAGCAAACGTTTGGCGCTTTTCCGGGATCATATGATCGACCGCCGCGTCCGGCACCCAGTAGCCGCCAAAACCTTCTTCGCGCACGGATCGCAGGACCGCCACTTCTTCACCCGATCGACGGAATTTCGGCGATACGCCCAGGTAGGTTGGATATTCATAGCGCCGCTGAATATCGGCTCGAATGGCGTAGTTCGCGCCAAAGGGATTGTCCCCGTTGACGGCCTCAAACGGGCGCTCCTCATCGCCCAGATCGCGGCGCGCGAACTGGCTGCCGAGCCTGTCGATATTCTCGACCAACCAGTCTGGTGAGGTGCCTTCAAAAATCGGTGTGATGGGTCCGCCGAAATATCCGGCCTCCGGGTGGTCTCGAAAGGCTCGCGCATAGGAGGCGAGCCAATTGGTGTGGACCCGGACATCGTCGTCGGTCCAGACGAGATAAGCGCCCCTTGCCGCGCGCACCGCGCAATTGCGCGCAAAGCTGAGGCCGGGCTGTGCCTCGCGAAGGGCGTTAAGCGGCAACTTGTCCGCGTAACTCTGGATGACCTGCGGCGTGTCATCGGTGCTCGCGTTGTCGACCACGACAAGCTCCCACGTCACATCGCTCGGCACGTCCATCGCGATCAGCGAATCGAGCACATCCGCCAAGGCCATGCCTCGGTTCTGGGTGCAGATCACCACGGAGATGTCGGGGTCGGCCATTTCAGTCTTTCGATTGGGTCGCACAGTGCGCAAAGCGTTTACTAAGCCCGTGGGACGATTGTCCAAGCCCTATCCGTCTTCAAGCGGTGTTTGAGTCGCTTTGTGTGCCTGTTCAAGGTGTCTTGCAACCGCACCTTTGCCTCATTTCAATCGCGCCTTGCTCGTTCTCTTGGACATGCCTAGATCGCAGCCCATGACAGATAATGAAAACGAGCGCGATCTGGCGGATCGCAAATTTTACCGGGCGGGCGAGGAAAGCCGCTTTGCTGAGGAGGCTCCCGACCGGACCCCTCAAACCGAGCATCCCGCTTATAAGCTGGCCTTTCGCGACACCGATTTCTTGCTGCGCGACGAATTGCGTCCGGTCCGTTTTCAGCTCGAATTATTGAAGCCCGAGATGCTGCTGGATGAAGCGCGCGTCGGCTCCACTCTGGTGATGTATGGCTCTGCCCGCATCCCGGCGCCCGAGGAGGTCGAAGTCAAGCTCGAAGCGGCTAAAGGCAAGAGCGAATTCGAGCAAAAGGTGGCCGAGCGGTTGGCGGCCAAAGCCAAGTATTACGATGAGGCCTACAAGCTTTCGCGCATGGTTTCGGAAAAAGCCATCATCGAAGATGGCAAGCGGCAATTCGTGGTCGTCACGGGTGGCGGGCCGTCGATCATGGAGGCGGGCAACCGGGGCGCGAGCGACGCCGGGTCGGAAAGCATCGGCCTCAATATCATCCTGCCACACGAGCAGGCGCCGAATTCTTACGTGACGCCGTATCTGTCGCTTAACTTTCACTATTTTGCGCTGCGCAAGATGCACTTTTTGCTGCGTGCGCGCGCGGTCGCGGTGTTTCCGGGCGGTTTCGGCACGTTTGACGAGATGTTCGAACTGCTCACGCTGGTTCAGACGGGCAAGATGAAGCCGCTGCCGATCCTGCTATTCGGGCGCGAGTTCTGGGAGCGCATCATCGATTTCGAAGCCTTCGCCGAAGAAGGCACGATCTCGAAGAAAGATCTCGATCTCTTCCAATGGTGCGAGACCGCCGAAGAGGCCTGGGAGCATATCGCGCAATTCTATGAGCTCAGCCGCTAAAACGGCGCGCCTAGTCGGCGAGCGAGCGGACCGCTTGATGCCCCAGCGGACCGTTACCCGCGCCGTATCCGGGCGCCGCTTCGATCGCGCGCAGGACGAAGTTTCGACCCAGCCGCACCGCGTTATCCATGGTTTGTCCGTGGCCGAGTAAAGTCGCGATGGCCGAGGCGAGCGTGCAGCCCGTCCCGTGCGTGTGCGATGTGGCGAGGCGCGCGTGGTCGAAATAGCCCGGATCGCGGCCCGGCTGGATCAGCATATCGATGATGCGTTCATCCGAGGTGTGGCCACCCTTGGCCAGAACGCTCGCCCCCGTTTGAAGGCTGAGTTCCTGCGCGGCGTCGATCATGTGATCGCTGGTGGAAAGCGAGCGGCCAACCAGATGCCCAAGCTCAGGCAAATTGGGTGTGAGCAAGGTTGCCAAGGGAAACAGGGTTTCGCGCAAAGCCGCGATAGCCTCAGGCGCGATGAGAGCGGAGCCGCTGGTCGCGATCATCACCGGGTCGAGGATGACTGGAGTGTCTAAGGGCAGGGCGCGCAGGGCCTCGGCTGTGGCTGCGATGATTTCCTCATCGTGCAGCATTCCGATTTTGACCGCATCCACTCCGATATCGTCGATACACGAGGCGATCTGGCGCGCGACGACATCGCCGGACATCGGCGCGATGGCCTGGACGCCCACGCTGTTCTGCGCGGTCACGCTGGTGATTGCGGTCATGGCGTATCCACCGAGCATCGTGATCGTCTTGATGTCGGCCTGAATGCCTGCGCCGCCGGAGGAATCGGATCCGGCAATCGACAGGATGCGGGGCGGCGTGCGCGGCTTTTGGGTCATCGCGTGGGCCCTAGGTCGCCGCGCCGACCGCTTCGCACACGGCGTCGACGACTTGCTCGACCTTTGCTGCGTCGTCGCCTTCGGCCATGACCCGGATGACCGGCTCTGTGCCGGAGGGGCGAATGACGAGCCTTCCGTTGCCGTGCAATTGATCTTCAGCCGAGGCGATGGCCGCTTTCACTCCGTCATTCTCCAACGGCTTGCCCCCGTTAAACCGCACATTCTTGAGCAATTGTGGCACCGGATCGAACAGGTGCAGGATTTCGCTCGCCGGTTTGCCCGACAGCACCAGACTGGAGAGCACCTGCAAGGCAGCCACGGTGCCATCGCCCGTGGTCCCATGGTCCAGCAAGATCATGTGCCCCGATTGCTCTCCGCCGACGTTAAAGCCGCCCTCTTTCATCCGCTCCAGCACATAGCGATCACCGACCTTGGTACGCTCCAGCGCGAGGCCTAGGCCGCCGAGATAGCGTTCAAGCCCAAGGTTGGACATCACGGTCGCCACCACGCCGCCGCCGGTCAGCAGGCCTTGTTCGTGCGTCCGGGCGGCGATGAGCGCCATGATCTGGTCGCCATCGACCTTTTTGCCTTGCTCATCGACCACGATCAGCCGGTCCGCATCGCCGTCCAGCGCGATGCCGATATCCGCGCCTTCTTCGACCACGCGCGCTTGCAAGGCTTCGATGGAGGTCGAGCCAACGCCATCGTTGATATTGGTGCCGTTTGGTTCGACGCCCAGCGCGATGGTCTCCGCGCCCAGCTCCCAGATGGCTGACGGGGCGACTTGATACGCCGCGCCATGCGCGCAATCGACCACCACTTTGAGCCCATCAAAACGCACATCGGCGGGCACCGATTGTTTGACCGCGTGAATATAGCGCCCGCGCGCGTCTTCGATCCGCCGAGCCCGGCCAATGCTCTCAGCCTGAACCAAAGGAATGTCGGTTTCGATCAACCGCTCGATCTCCGCCTCGGCGCCGTCCGACAGTTTAAAGCCATCGGGGCCGAACAGCTTGATCCCGTTATCAGCAAACAAATTGTGGCTGGCCGAGATCATCACGCCCAGATCCGCGCGCATTTCGCGCGTGAGCAGCGCGATGGCGGGGCTGGGCAGCGGACCGGTCATGATCACATCCACGCCCACGCTGGTGAAGCCGGCGACGAGCGCGCTTTCCATCATATAGCCGGACAGCCGTGTGTCTTTTCCGATCACCACGCGGTGGCGGTGTCCACCGCGCACAAAGTGGCGCCCGGTGGCCTGCCCCACCTTCATGGCGGTGGTCGCGGTCATGACGCCCGCGTTGGTGCGTCCTCTGATTCCATCCGTGCCGAAGAACTTGCGTGACATGTGGGCGGATCGTCCCTTCCTTGACGAGGCATTTGTCAGCCGCTTCTGGCGCGGTTATCGCCAGAAGGGAAGAGCAACGGTTGCGCTCTTGGTTGATGGCGTGACCGATGGAAAGGAAAGACTTGGCAGATTTACCCGGTTCCAGCGCGCAGACGGGCGTGAGCGGTCATTTTGAACTGACGCCCATCCGGCTCCCGGTGCTGGCCACGTTTGGCGCGCTGATTATCGGACTGGGGCTGGGCGTGCTGCTGTCTGATGCGCAGCTTGCGGGGGCGATCACCGAAACCGCCGCGTTGATCGGGTCGCTGTGGCTCAGAGCGTTACAAATGACGATCATCCCGCTGGTCGCGAGCCTGCTGGTGCTTGGTCTCGCACAAATGGTGCAGGCGGCGCGTGCAGGCGAGGCAGCGCGCCGCTTTGTCGGTCTGGTGATCGCGGTTGCGGTGGCTGGCGGCGTCTTCACTGCGCTTGCGTTGCCGTGGGCGCTGGCGGTGTTTCCGATACCGGACACCGCGAGCGGGTTTCTGGCGGACAGCCCCCAGGATGCGGGCGCGGTGCCCGGTATTCTCGAGTTCCTGAAGTCTCTGATCGCGCCCAACATTATCGCGGCGGCCGCGGAGACCGCGATGCTGCCGATCACGATTTTCTTTGGCCTTCTGGCGGCGGCCATCACCCGGTTGCCCGATAGTCAAAGCGCTATCTTGCTCAGCTTCTTTCACGCGCTCGCCAACGCGATGTTGCAAATCATCGGATGGGTGCTGTGGGTCGCGCCCGTGGGGGTTGCCGCGCTGGCATTCGGGGTTGGGCTAAAAAGCGGGGGCGGCGCCTTTGCCGCTCTGGCGCATTACATCGTGCTTGTGTCGAGCATGGGCGCGTTTATCTTTGCGCTCGCCTACGTTTTGGCGTGGACGCTCGGCGGGATCAGCTTTGGCCGCTTTGCCCGCGCTGTCGTGCCCGCCCAGGCGGTCGCGATCTCGACGCAAAGTTCGCTCGCCAGCCTACCCGCCATGCTCGATAGCGCCTCGCGTCTTGGGCTGCGCGAGAGCACATCGGAATTTGTCTTGCCCCTAGCGGTGGCGATCTTTCGCGCGACGAGCGTGGCGATGAACCTTGCGGTGGCGCTTTACGTCGCTGCGCTGGCCGGCTTGGAGGTGCCGCCCACGCTGATCGCTGTGGGCATCGCGGTCGCGCTGATTATCAGCGTGGGTTCGGTCAGCTTGCCCGGTTCGATCAGTTTTGTTGTGTCGATCGGGCCGATCGCGCTGGCGATGGGCGTCCCGATTGAGCCCCTGGCGCTGTTGGTGGCGGTCGAAATGATCCCCGACATCATGCGCACGCTTGGCAATGTGACGATGAATGTGGCGGTCACTTCAGCGGTGGACCGCAGCGAAGCGAGCTAGCCTTTCGCGGTTTCGCCGCGACCGGCGGCGACGTCGTCCAATTCTTCGAGAATAGCGCGGTGCGCGATATCGTCCTCGACGGAGCGTTGCGGGATCGCACCCTCGGCCAACATGGAGTTGAGCGCGGCTCTCGCGCGGCCAACACGGCTCTTGATCGTGCCGACCGCGCAACCGCAGATGCTGGCCGCTTCTTCATAGGAAAAGCCGCCCGCCCCGACCAGCAACAGCGCCTCGCGCCGCTCAGGCGGAAGGGTCAGCAAAGCGCGGTGCATATCTGACAGGTGGATCGGTTCTTCTTGTCCAGCAGGCGCGGTGAGAATGCGTTCAGCCACGCCTTCATCATATTCGCCCCGGAAGCGATTGCGCCGCATATCGGTGAGATAGGCGTTGCGCAAAATCACAAAGGTCCACGCGCGCATGGAAGTGCCGGGTTCAAATCGCTCTTGCGCGGCCCACGCTTTAAGCAGGGTTTCCTGCACAAGGTCATCCGCCATATCCGGACGCCCGCACAGGCCGCGCGCAAAGGCGCGAAGGTGCGGCACAACATCGGTCAGCTCGCGCTTGAAATCCGCTTTTTGAGCCGGTGTCCGTTTTGGAGGGGTTTTGGTCGGCTGCTCGTCTTTCGCCATCAGCTCTGGCCCCCGTCGGAGCCAGCAGCGTCACACCCATGATCGTCCAAGCCGCTATCGTCCAATTGTTCAAGCAAATCCTTGAAAGTGTCGGGGAGAGGTTCGTCAACGACGGAATCGTAGAGCTGACGCAAGCCATCAGCCCAATCCGGCCTCGGTGAACCCGGGCCGGCTTCGGACTGATCAGGCGCTGTCTCGCCAGAGGATGATCCCGATGACATTGTGTAATCTGTTGACCTTCTGATCCCAACCGACACCCAATCGATGCGGCGTGTCTCCTTTACCAACGCCGCGTCTTGTGTCCAATACGCGGAAGGGGATCGGGGACACTGTGGGAACGAAGCCTTTGATCTTTGGTTCCGTGGACACCAGCAACATTCCCAATGAATCGCGCGCAAGACACTTTGTAAGATATGGAAACGACGGACACGAGGGCGAATGCGCAAGGGGAAGGAGGCGAACCGGTCGGCTCCTCGCTGAGCCGTGTCCGCCGCTGGCTTGTCAGTTACCCCCGCGCTGTTCCCCTGGCGATTTTCCTTGCGATTGCCGCGATCACTGCGCTCAGCGTTTTCGCGATTGAGAGCAACGCGCGCGCTCGTAAAGAGGCGCAGGCCCGCGAAGCTGCGCAGGCCATCGCCTCGGCGCTGGAGCGCAGGGCCAACAATTTTTCGTCCTATCTGCGCGCAGGCGCGGCTCTTTTTTCAACGGTCGAGACGGTCGAGCCGAGCTCTTTTCGCCAGTTTGTTAGCGAATTGCGACTGGATCTGGACTTTCGTGGGGCCGAAGGGATCGGGTGGGTAACCGTTCTTGAAGCCGATGAAATCTCATCCTTCGTGGCCCGCCAGCGCGAGGAGCAGGGCGACTATCCTGACATTCGCCCGCCCGTTGATGAGGATGCACGGTTCGTTTCGCCGGTGACCTATTTCTTTCCCGACACCTCGCGCGGGCGCAAGGTTTTGGGCTTTGATATGAGCTCTGATCCGGTGCGCGAATCCGCTATGGCCGAGGCGCGGCGCACGGTGCAGCCCACCGCGTCAGCGCGAATATCGCTGGCGCAGGAGAACAAGGGGAACGCGCCGGGCTTTACAATCTTTATGCCGGTGTTCCGCCAGATCCCCGGCGGGCGACCGATTGACCGCGCGCTTGCGGGCTATGTTTACAGCCCTTTCAGCGCCAGTCGGTTTCTCGAAACAGCCATCGAAAACGCGGATCCTGTGTCGTTCGGTGTGCGCTTGTATGATGGTCTTGCGCAAACCGAACACTTGTTGGTGGCCCGCAGTCTGGCGGATGGAGGGGGCACGCGCATCGAACAGCCCGTGATCGTCGCAAACCGCGAGCTTCTTCTGGTCGTCGAAGCGCCCAAGGGAGCGACGCTTGACGTCCTTTCCATGATCACACTGGTCTTCGGCCTGACGCTCGGCAGCCTTTTGATGCTGCTGGCCCGCCTGCTCACCCAGCAGGCCTTCGAAGATCAGTCGCGTCTTGCGTTCTTCGAAGAACAGCACTCGATCCGCAATTCGCTCTCGCGCGAGCTCAATCACCGGGTCAAAAACACCCTCGCCAATGTCCTGTCGATCCTGTCGCTGACGCGCCGTCGCTCGGAAAACCTCGATGATTTTGCGGATAGCCTTGAAGGGCGGATCCGGTCGCTGTCCGCGACGCATGACCTTTTGACCGGGACCGATTGGGGAACCACCCCTCTGCGCGCGGTGCTTGATGCCGAATTGCAGCATTTCCGCGCAGGCGGAGAGCACATTATCAGCGTTGACGGGCCCCCGGTTGAGTTGGCGCCCAACGATGCGCTGTCTTTTGGACTGGCGATCCATGAATTGGCGACCAACGCGGCCAAATTCGGTTCACTCAGCGTGCCCGACGGGCGCGTATCAATCTATTGGGAACTGGTCGAAGACGACATGGTGATCGTCGACTGGGTCGAGCGCGAAGGGCCCGAAGTTAAAGAAATACGCCGCCGTGGATTTGGCACCGAGCTGATCGAGAAGATCGTCGCCCACGAGCTCAAACATCCGGTGCAACTGGAATTTGAGCGCGAAGGCGTGCGCTGCACGATGCGCGTACCCGTCCGGCGTCGGCGCGATTTTCAGATCCGCGAAAAAGCCTAAAGCGGGCGGCTCGAACCAAAGAACAGCGCCTGGCTGATCGCAGCGCGCACCGTTTGCTCTTGAAACGGCTTGGTCACGAGATAGGTCGGCTCTGGCCGGTCGCCCGTCAGCAGACGTTCGGGGTAGGCAGTGATGAAGATCACCGGCACGCTCTCAATCGCCAGAATATCATCCACCGCATCGAGCCCGGACGATCCATCGGCAAGCTGGATGTCGGCCAGCACCAGTCCGGGCCGTGCCTTCTCGACCGCAGCGACCGCCTGAGTGCGCGTGGCTGCGGTGCCGCACACGTTGTGGCCAAGGCTGGTGACCAGGTCTTCGAGCTGCATCGAGATGAGCGGCTCGTCTTCGATGATCAGGACGTCGGTGGCCTGTTCGCGGTCAATCTCGACCACAGCCTCGGCGACCAGCGCTTCGACTTCGCTGGTTTCAAGATCCATGATTTGCGCGGCCTGGACCGGGGAGAAATCTTCAAGCGTGGTCAGCAAGAGCGCTTGCCTGTTGAGCGGAGTGATCACGCCGAGCCTCGCCTGCGCGCCGGCTTCATGCGTGCCGATGGGGGTCTCTCCCAAGCCGCCGGGCGCTTCGTCGATGAACGCGCTGGCCCAGACCTTGTGGAACGCGCGGTAGAGCGGAACGCGTCCGCCCTCGAGCGACTTTTTGAGCTCTTCATCGGCCAGCGCGGCTTCGAGCGTGGCGCGCACAAACGCGTCGCCCGTGGCTTGCGATCCGCTCAGCGCGCGGGCGTAACGGCGCAGAAACGGCAGGTTGGTGGCGATTGCTTGACCTAGAGCCATAGAAACCTCTTTGTAATTTTACGCGACTCGAATTTTCTTCCGCATAGCGCCTGTGTTCAAGCGCGTCGCCCCTCATGCTTGCAAACATCTGATTGCGCGCTGTGAATCAAGAGAAAAGATCCCCTCGCAGCGAGGGTGAGCGGGGGTGAAAACCGACGAAAAATCGCCTTCTTCAAAAAAAAGTGAAGAGGCGGGAACCCCTTTTTGAGCCGTGCATTTTATCAATGTCACCGCCGAGACCCCCCTCCCGTCCAAGCGGCTGGTGATACGATCCCGAAAGGCCTCCACTCCTCCCGAGTGGAGGCCTTTTTTCTGGTGAGCCATGATGGAACCCCTAGGCGGGCGAAGGATCGCCGTCTGATTTCAGCGCCTTGGCGTAGATCGCGTATTCGCGATTTATCTGGCTTTTAATGGTGTCGGCGATGGCAACCATCCCTTGGTTGTCTTCCAATATCCATCCGATCTCGCCGCGGTCCGATCCGTAACGCCCGGTCGCCTCTTCGCGGATCTGGCTGATCATCATGAACGCCAATTGGCTCGCCAACCGGCTGTTATGCAATTCCTTGAGCACCCCCATCAGCGGCACCCGCATGCCGGAACCGCTCGGCTTCCTCAGCCATCGCAGCATCGATATCCAACCGAAGGGAAAGAGCTTCCCGTTGATGCGCGTCAGAACGTGGTTGATGTCGGGAAAGGTCAGCATGAAGGCGACCGGGCGCCCGTCGACCTCGGCAATCATGTTGAGCGGTTCGTGGATTAGCGGTTTGAGCTTCTTGCTCGCATAGACGACTTCTTCGGGGCTGAACGGCACAAAGCCCCAGTTGGAAGACCAGGCGTCATTTAGGATAGACAGCACAATCTGCGCGTCGCGGTCCCAGTTTGATTTGTCCACGCGGCGCACCGTGACGCGTTCATTACGCTCGCCGGATTTGACGATCCGCTGGACGAGCGGCGGAAATTCCTGCGTGATGTCGAGGTCATAGGTGTAGAGCGTCTTTTCGAGACCGTAACCCGCGCCCTCGATCCACTCGGCGTAGTGCGCGGGGTGGTGGCCCATCATGATCATCGGAGGGTGGTCTTGCCCTTTCACCAGCAGGCCCGGCTCTTCCCAGATCGAGAGCGAAATGGGGCCAAGGACGCGGGTCATGCCCTGATCGGCCAGCCAGTTTTCCGCTGTCTTCAACAAAGCCTTCGCCGTGGCTGCGTCTTCGGCGTCAAAATAGCCGAAAAAGCCGGTGCCGGGGCCAAACCCTTGCGAAGCGGGCATTTGCAGCGCCAATTCGTCAATATGCGCGCTGATACGTCCGACAGGAGAACCGCCGGCATAAGCGATAAACAATTGCGCGCGCGCGTGGCCGAAGAACGGGTTTTTGGCCGGATCCACCAATTCGATTTGCTCGCTGCGCAGTTGCGGCACCGAATTGGCCACGCGCGCGGCAAAGGCGCGGCCCAGATCGACGAACGCCGCGCGCCCCTTTTTGCCGTCCACTGGCACGATGGTAAGTGAGTTTGAGGGGTGTGAAGCCGTCACGCAGCGCGTCCCGTATTGTTATCGATTACAGCGTCTAGTGATACGCATGGGATACGGGCGCAAGCGGCCGCGTGCAAAATCTCGATCACACCCTGCGTGAAAGCCGGATTGGCAATGCTTGGAAATCTGAGATAAAGGACCATCTTGGCAAGATCAAAACGATGAATATGCAAACCCCCTCCCTTTCCGCGCCCCCTGCGACCGGCAATATGGCTCGGCGGGCGACGCGCGCCGATTATCAGACCAATGATGATAAGGCGATGCTGCGCGCCGCGCGCGACCTGACCCAGGGGCTGGGCGAGGCACGCCCGTCCATCTATTGGCCGGACATGCTGGCTTCGACGCTCGTCGGCTATGGCGCCATCGCGACCGCCATTCTGACCGACAGCGTCGCGCTGGCCGTGGTGGCGGGATTGGTTGGAGCTTTGGCGCTCTACCGGTCGCTCATGTTCATTCATGAACTTACGCATATTCACCGCGACGCTCTGCCCGGTTTTCGCACCGCTTGGAACCTGATTGTGGGCATCCCGCTGTTGATGCCGTCTTTCATGTATGAAGGCGTGCACACGATCCATCATAAGCGCACGCAGTATGGAACGATCGAGGATCCGGAATATCTGCCGCTCGCCTTGATGAAGCCGTGGAGCCTGCCGCTGTTTGTGATCGTCGCGCTGCTCGCGCCGATTGCTTTGCTGGTTCGTTTTGCTGTGCTGGTGCCGCTGGGCGCTCTGTTTCCGGCGCTGCGCACTTTTACCTGGCAGCGTTTTTCGTCGCTTTCGATCAACCCCGATTTTCGCCGCAAGCCGGCCAAGGGCGACCTGGCCAAGCGTGTGGTTTGGACGGAAGCGGCGGCGAGCCTCTGGGCGATTACGGTGCTGGCGAGCACGTACTGGATCGGCTGGCGTCCTCTGGCGATCGCTTTGTGCATCCTGTCGCTGACGGCGCTGCTAAACCAGTTGCGCACGCTTGTGGCACATTTGTGGGAGAACGAGGGCGAACCGATGACGGTGACCGCGCAGTTCCTCGACAGCGTCAACGTGCCGCCGCCGGGTGTTGCGGCGGAGATCTGGGCCCCGGTGGGCCTTCGCTATCACGCGCTGCATCACCTGATGCCGGCCATGCCCTATCACGACCTGCCCGAAGCGCATCGCCGTTTGGCGAAGGAACTGGGCGGCGCGTCGACCTATCAGGGGGCCAATCACCTCGGCATGCTCAACCTTGTGGGGCGGATCGCCAAGAGCACGATGATCAGCCGTCGCTAAAAGGGCAGACGGGCTTGACCGCGCACCTCGGGCGAACAAGGCTCGTTTCGGCGCAAAGTTTCATTCGAAGACCACTTTACGGGCGAGCGGTCCACCTGGCTTTACTCGGCATCCAGCCTCGGCAGCGCGTGCTGCCTAGCTCAGGGACTTCGCCCCTCGTCGACAATGTCGTCAACCTCATCGAGCTCGGTGCCATCATCTTCGATACCTTCTTGAACTGTCAAATCATCGCCCGTGATCGGCTCGGCGCCCTCGTAGCCCGGCTCTCCGAACCGGGTGCTGTCGGGGACGACACCGTCATCGGGCGCCGTCGGACTGCGCTCTTCGATATCCGTTTCGTCGGTCGTCATTACTGTCTCGGCGGCGTCGTCATTCGGCTCAGCGCATGCGGTGAGCCCGAGAGGCGACACAGCGGCGATGGCCGCAAGGATCGTGGACAGTTTCAGTGTGGTGTTTGACATGGCGAGCACCTCTCCTCTTCGGATTACCCGAAAGGTACACAGCACATGAAAAAATGGTTCCAAGCTAATTGCTCAAGCGAACCCGATCATATGAACGCGATCATCGCGCAGCGCCGCTCAACCGGCAGCCCATGGTCCGCTTCCAACGCTAGCTCACCGGCCAAGCGAGGATGGGCATCCAGCGCGCTCACCTCTTCAAAGCCTAGCTTTTCGTAGAACGGCGCGTTCCATGGCACGTCGCGAAACGTGGTCAGCGTGACGGCGGAGAAGCTTGAATTGCGCGCGTCGACCATGCTCGCCCGTATCAATCCGGCGCCGATCCCGCGTTGCTGAAAATCGGGATGGACGCTGACTTCCCAGATGTGAAGTTCGCGCCGGAACGGTTCGTTCACGAGAAACCCCGCCATTCTATCGCCAACATGGCTGACCAGGCAGTGCCCCTTGCGGATGTATCGCTGCAAACGATCGGGTGGGAGCGGTTGCTCGCCCGCTATCCCGGCCAGACCTTCGATCTCGGCGAAAAGCTGTCCGGCGGCGCGTTCGATGGCGGGCATGGCCTCGGCGTCCTCGGGGCGCGCCAGCCGCAGGGACCAATCGGTCTTTGGGCCGTTGGTCTTTGGCCTGTGGGTCATTCTTCGGTCCGGATCAGGACCGTCTCGCCCAGCAAAAGAAACAGCAGGAACGGCGCCCAGGCCGCGAGAAAGGGCGGGTAGCCCCCGAACGATCCCATCGCGAGCGCGGCGTTGTCGACGACGAAATAGGCAAAGCCCAGTCCCATGCCGATTATCGCGCGCACGAACAATTGCCCGGACCGGGCGAGCCCAAATGCGGCTATCGACCCGAGCAGCGGCATTAAAAGCGCCGACAGCGGCCCCGCCAATCTGTGCCACCATTTCGCCCGCAATTCGGATGTCCGGCGGCCTAAAGCTTCGAACGCGTCGATGGTTTCACCCAGCTCCAGAAAGCTTTGCCCATCGGGATCAGCCGATTGTACGTCGATGCGCTCTGGGGTGAGCGACGGGCCGACCACCAGCGTATCGAGTTCTTCAACAGTCGCCTCGCCCACATCGAAGCGCACCGGGTTTTTGAGCTGCCAGCCCGGATTGGCGTAGGTGGCCTCGCTCGCCTTGACGCGTTCGAGGATCAGGCCGCCCGGCGCGCGCTTGTACCACGTCACATCGTCGAGCGTGATTTGCGATCCGGACCCCACCAGCGAGGACGCAGCCAGAATGTTATCGCCCTCGGTCAGGTAGATGTTGGCGCGAACGCCGCTTTCCTCCGGGATTTCGCCATATTCGACCGCCGTCCACGCTTTGAGCGCGCTGTTCGCCCGCGTCACGATCCGCTCGTTAAAGGTGAAGCTGATCACCGCAATCAACGCCGCCGTCAGCAGCAGCGGAGACAGCACCTGATGCGCGGAGAGCCCCGAGGCCTTCATCGCCACAACTTCGGAATTCTGATTGAGCGTGACCAGCGTGATGAGCGTCGCCAGCAGCACCGAATAGGGCAGGAAGCGCGAAACAAGCTGCGGCACGCGCAAGGTGACATAGCGCCATACCTCCGCTTGGCCGTTGCCTTCCGGTGTGAGGATTTCGCCCGTGGCCGCCAGCAGGTCGAGCATCATCAGGACCATGACCAACGTCACCAGCACAGCCAGAATGCGCACCACGAACATCTTCGCGAGGTAGAGCGTCAAAGTGCGCGAGGGGAAAAAGTCGAGCTGCATGAAGTGTGTCGGTGGCGTATGTCGGTGGCGTATGTGTGGCGATGGCTTACTCAGCCGGAGCGAAAGAAGCCACATCCTCTTCGCCCGTATTGCCCGACTTCGTCGCCGGTTGCCGACTGGCGAAAAGCTTCGCGACCTTTTTGGAGATCTTGGCAAAGCCTGTCTCCAGCCATCCAATGGCCTGTCCGCCGGGCACATAGGCGACCTGGTAGAACATCCACAGGATCAGCGCGGCAAAGACGACAAACGGCCCCCACAGAGCCAGGATCGGATCAACAAGCCCCAGAGCGGCTACGTCTTCGCCGTACTGGTTGATCTTGTGATAGGCGACGACCATCACAATCGACACGAACACGCCCAGCGCGCTGGTCGATCGTTTGGGCGGAATGGCGAGGGACACCGCCAAAAGCGGCATCAGCAGCATCATGACGACCTCGACCAGCCGAAAATTGAAACTGGCTTGGCTAGCGTCGCGCTCTTCGGCCGACGTGTCCTGGCTCCACCCGATCCTGAGCAATTCGGGCAGGATGTATTCGCGGCTCGCATCGCCGCGTTGGCGGAATTGCTCAATCGCTGGCAGGTCGATGGGCAGATCGTGGCGGCTGAAACTGAGGACGCGCGGGGTTTTGCTGCCAGTGTCCTGCACAATCGTGCCCTCGGTCAAGCGCAAGATGATCGTATCGGGGCTGTCGCTCGTAGCGAGGAATGCGCCTTCGCGCGCGCTGATCGAGAGCGTTTGCTTGCGGCTATTGGTGACGCGGGCGAATATGCCTTTGAGGCGGCGCCCTTCGTCTTCGCTCTCCTCAATCCTGAGCGCCATGCGATCAGCGAGCGTGGTAAACTCGCCGACCTTGATCGAAGCGCCCAAAGCGCCGGACCGCAGGTCGTATTCCAGCTGTTCGTAATAGTAGCGGCTGACGGGCTGGATATAGAAAACCAGCGCGACATTGACCGCCACCAGCACCAGCGTGATCGCGTAAGGCACGCGCAGCAGCCGCCAATAGGACTGTCCCACCGCGCGCATTGTATCGAGTTCGGAGGACGTCGCCAGTTTGCGAAACGCCAGCAGAATGCCCAGCAACAGGCCCAGCGGGATCGCGAGGCTGGCGTATTCGGGGATCAGCGCGCCCAGCATCTGGAACACAACCGCTATGGGGCCGCCTTCGACCGCGACGAAATCGAACAGCCGCAACATCTTGTCGAGCAGCAGCAGCGACGCCGCGAGCGCAAACACGCCGAGCATCGGGACCACGACCAGCCTTAGAATATAGCGGTCAACACTGGGTAGCAGACTTGCCACGGGCGGTTCGTACACCTCTGCCTTCTTGCTTCAATCCTTTGCGTCAGCGCGTATCGGCTGATCGCGCGCAGGCATAGCGTCAATTTTCGCCGCGGTCATGGGCTTCTTTGTCGCATGGCGCGCTCTTCGCGGATGGAACCCGGTTTGAGCGTGCAGCGGGCTCACCAGAATTGGCTGCCGGGACCACCCTTGAACGGGCCCGCTTCGTACTGACTGATCCAACCGCCGTAAAAGCGCCCCGGTTGCGGCGTGATGGTCTCGCCATCGACCAGGCATTGATCGAGAGGGTCGGGATAGAAGGCGAGAAAATCCGCGATGGGCGCGAAACTTGGCGTCGGTTTGGCGTAAGACCACGCGCCCGCCTCGATCACGCCCGCTTCGGTGACGATGTCCCAATAGCGCGCCTGACCCTTCCATTCGCACATTGTGCGTTTGGGATTGGGACGAAGGTGGTCCATCGCGACATCGTCGGGCGGTATATAATAGGTCGGGGGATGGCTGGTTTCGAGCGTGCGCCACGCGCGGGTGCTATCAACAAGCTCGATGCCTCGATGGATGATCTGAATGCGCCGATCCGTCGGCTCAGCGATAGCGGGGCGCGGGTAGTCCCACACACTTTCCTGTCCCGGACCGACCGGATCAGGCTCTGGATGGCCAAACCGCGTCACACGCGGCCGATCAGGCTTTTTCGAGCGTGCATTGCAGCGGATGCTGGTTCTGGCGTGCGAAGTCCATCACCTGATTGACCTTGGTCTCGGCCACTTCGTAGGGGAAGATGCCGCAAACGCCCACGCCCTTTTGATGGACATGCAGCATCACGCGCGTCGCCTGCTCGAGATCCATCCCGAAGAACCGCTTGAGCACCATGACGACAAATTCCATCGGCGTGTAATCGTCGTTCAGCAGCAGCACTTTGTACTGGCTGGGTTTTTTGGGTTTGGCGCGCGTTTTGGTCGCGATGCCGACTTCGTTGCCGGTTCCGGGATCATCACCCACGCCATCATCTTCGCCTGCCGCGAGCGGCTCTGCGTTCGCGACGCGAATTCGCATTTCAGGACTGGCGAGAAGGGTGGTGCGCATGGGACTCCATTATGGGGCTCGATTTGGTCTTCGCAAGGTGCGCTTTATGCCAAAGTGCACCTAAACCATTATGAACAAGGCCGCGCCAAGTTCCGCGCGTGCGATGAAATGGCACGAGCGGCAAAAAAAGGGCCGGACGACCTGTATCAGGTGTCCGGCCCTGCGCTTCGAAAAGCGCGCTTTCGTGAACCGGGTTTGGGAGAGAGAGGAGAGGCCCGGTTCAGAAATCTGGTGTGACGGTTTGGCTTAGGCCGCTTTCGTCATCTTCTCGGTCGCGACGCTGACGCGGTTCGAGATCGGCGCGAACGCGTCGTTGTAAAGCTTGACCCACGCTTCGGTGCGCTGCGAACCGAACGAGACGACGGCGTCGAAGTTGCGACGGGCGAGTTCACCCTGAAGCTGCATGAGTTCGGTCGGCGACTTGACGGCGGCCATTTTCTTGGCGTCTTCGGTGACGGTCTCGACGACGGTCTTGCCGGTCTCGACATTGTCTTTCACGAGCTCTTGAGCGCCGGCGAAAAAGATCTTGCCGCTTTCGACGACCGCGTCGACGTTGGCTTTGTTGAATTCGTTCACTTCGCCAGCGAACTCGCCCGACTTGGCGTAAGCGGTCTTCAGACGCTCTTGCACGTCAGCGGCCATGTCTTTGGCTTGGGCGGTGATGTCGGTTTTTTCAGCAGTTGCCATGATGGTATCCTTGAGTTTGGTGATCGGGTTGGTTGTCGCGGTTTCTTTGGTCTTGGCGGCGGCTTTGGCCGGAGCCTTTTTGGCCACGGGCTTCTTCGCCACAGCCTTTTTGGTTGCCGCTGTACGGGTACGCGTGGTTTTGGCAGCGGTCGTCTTCTTGGCCGGGGCGCGTTTCGCCGGAGCTTTCTTGGCCGGAGCCTTCTTTACTGGCGCAGCGACGGCCTTTTTGACCACTTCGGGTTTCACTTCACCCTTGGGCTCACCCGCATCGACCGCGTCAGCGACTTTAGCGGCGACCGTCTTTTTCGCAGCCGCTTCGGCTTTGGCCTCTGCA
This sequence comes from Pseudomonadota bacterium, assembly GCA_039033515.1. Lineage (GTDB taxonomy): Bacteria > Pseudomonadota > Alphaproteobacteria > Sphingomonadales > Sphingomonadaceae > Erythrobacter. The sequence goes on along the minus strand of JBCCCM010000003.1, from coordinate 26,877 downwards.
GTAGCGGCGTCAATCTTTGATGGTGTCTTGGCGTCAGCCATATTTTCCTCGCGTTATGTTGCAATGCACAAAATAGGCATTCCAGCTGCGAAGTCAAGCACTTTTGTGCACTGCACAAAAGTGTGGCTAAGCTGTTGAAACGGAGAGAAAGTCGGGACGTAAAGGCGCTAGCGCGTCTTTACATAGCGACCCGGCGCGTCTTCGATAACGTGGTCGCCGCGCCCGCCCGGCTTGCGCTTGCCGGTGGCGGGGACTTTGGCGCTGTCCTGCGCTTCGAGCCATTCGAGCCAATGCGGCCACCAACTGCCAGGATGCTCGCTCGCGCCCTTTATGTAGGCGTCGAGGCTGGGCGCTTGGCTGTCTCCCAGCCAATACTGATACTTTTTGGCGGCGGGTGGGTTGACCACGCCTGCAATATGGCCCGATCCGGCCAGCAGAAACTCAATCGGTCCCTGAAAGTGTTCGGTGATGCGCCACACGCTTTCGGCCGGAGCAATGTGATCCTCGCGCCCGGCCTGAACGTAAGTGGGCACCTTGACCTTAGAGAGATCGATCGGCGTCCCGTCCGCTTCGAGCGCGTCGGGGACGACCAGCTTGTTGTCGCGATAAAGGTCGCGCAGATAGGAATTGTGCCACTTGGTCGGCAGATTGGTGACGTCGCCGTTCCAATGCAGAAGGTCGAAGGCGGGGTAGTCTTCGCCAAGCAGGTAGTTGTTGACGACGTAATTCCAGATCAGATCCTTGCCGCGCAGCGCGTTGAAGGTCGCGGCGAGATAGCGTCCGTCCAGAAAGCCGTCCGATGAAAGCTTCTCGATCATGTCGAGGTGGCCGTCATCGATGAAGTGTTTGAGATCGCCGCCGCGTTCGAAATCCACCTGGGCGGTAAAGAAGGTCGCGCTTTTCACCTTATCCGCTTCGCCCCGGGCCTCCATGATCGCGAGTGTTGCGGCCAGCGTGGTCCCGGCCACGCAATAGCCGATCGTGTGGGCCGAGGGCACGTCAAGCCGTTCGCGGATCTTATCAATCGCGTCCATCTGTGCGCGGATGTAATCGTCCCAGATCGTGTCAGCGAGGCTTTCATCCGCGGACTTCCAACTCACCATAAAGACGCTGATGCCCTGATCCAGAGCCCATTTCACGAAGCTCTTCTTGGCGTTGAGATCGAGGATGTAGAACCGGTTGATCCACGGCGGGAAGATGACGAGCGGGGTTTCAAACACCTCCTTCGTCGTCGGCGTGTACTGGATCAGCTGATAGAGCGGCGTCTCATACACGACCTTGCCCGGTGTTGAGGCCAGGTTTTCGCCCAGCGTGAACGCGTCGGGATCGGTGTGGGTGAGCTGGCCGCGTTTCAGATCGGTGATCAGATGGCGCATGCCGTTCACCAGGTTCTGCCCACGCGTCTCCATCGTGCGCTTCATGACCACGGGGTTGGTGAGCAGGAAATTGCCTGGGCTCATCGCCTCGGCGAGCGCGTTGACCGCGAATTCCAGCTGCTGGCGCTTTTCACGATCAATCCCTTCAATGGATTGGACCGATTGGCGGAAATACTCGGCCAGCATGAGATAGGTCTGGTGCAGCAGGGCAAAAGCGGGGTTTTCCTGCCAAGCGGGATCGGAAAAGCGTCGGTCTTTCTTTGGCAGCTCAGGCAAAGCAGCGCTGTCAGCCGTCTCGCCATCAGAAAGCGTTCCAAAACCCGCTCCGGGCAAGCCAGCGCTCATCCGGCTCAGCACGCCTTGCCAGACTTCAAAGGAATCCTTGGCGAGCTTGGCCTGCGCTTCGAAGAGCCCCTTTGGCATTTCCTGCAACATCGCGCGCGAGACGACCAACCATTGCGCCGGGTCCAAAAGCTGAGCCGGGCTGGTCAGCCCCTCTTTCGCCTTATCCGCAGCGCTGCGCGCCTGATGGCTGACAAATTCGAGCCACATTTTCTGCAACTCAGTACCCGATTTGACCCAGTCTCCGAGCTCGCTCGCGTCGAGGCCTTGGGGGAAGGTGGCCGCACCGTCCTTCGCATCGCTATTGGGCGGTGATTGCAAAGCGGTGGCAAACATCGCCTTCATCGCATCGCCCTGCATGTTGAAAAATGGGTTGTCGAACAGAGCGCTCATCGGCTGCGTCTCGTCGCCTGGTTTAGCTTTGTCACTGGACATCTTGTGGCCCTTTTGGCTCCCTTGTGTGCCCCTAGGTATATGGGCTTACGCGATGCACACCAAAGACACTTTGGGTTGAGACTCGTTCCGCCACGCTTGGCGTTGTCGTCACACTAGCGAAAACGCCTTCCCCTCGCGAGGGTTAATGCTCTATGCTCAAATTGCGCGGCCAAGTGGTTTGATTGCGCAGTTTCGGTCAGGTCAGGCAATGAACGATCAATTTTACCGTATGAAGCGGCTTCCGCCCTATGTAATTGCGGAAGTGAACGCCATGCGGCACGCCGCTCGCCAGAGCGGGCAGGACATCATCGATCTCGGCATGGGGAACCCCGATCAGCCGCCTCCGCCGCATGTCATCGACAAGCTGTGCGAGGTCGCCGCCAAGCCCGACGCGCATGGTTATTCGCAATCCAAGGGCATTCCCGGACTAAGGCGGGCGCAGGCCAATTACTACGAGCGCCGATTTGGTGTCGATCTTGATCCCGAAACCGAAGTCGTCGTGACCATGGGATCGAAGGAGGGGCTGGCCAGCCTTGCGACGGCAATCACAGCGCCGGGCGATTGCGTCCTGGCGCCCAACCCATCCTACCCCATCCACACCTTCGGCTTCATCATCGCAGGCGCGACCATCCGGTCGGTCCCCACAACGCCGGACGAGCGGTATTGGGCCTCGCTTGAGAGCGCGATGGCCTTCACCGTGCCCCGGCCTAGCGTCCTGGTGGTGAGCTATCCTTCCAACCCGACCTCAGAGGTAGTGGACCTCGCCTTTTACGAAAGACTGGTCGCTTGGGCGCGCGAGAATAAGGTCTGGGTCTTGTCGGACCTCGCCTATTCCGAGCTGTACTATGACGGCAATCCGACCCCTTCGATCATGCAGGTTGAAGGCGCAAAAGACGTGGCCGTTGAATTCACCAGCATGAGCAAAACCTACTCAATGGCGGGGTGGCGCATGGGATTTGCGGTCGGCAACCGCGCGCTGATTTCAGCGCTGACGCGGGTGAAGTCCTATCTGGATTATGGCGCCTTCACGCCGATCCAGGCAGCGGCCTGCGCCGCGCTCAACGGGCCGCAAGACATAATTGATGATAATCGTAAACTCTATCAGCGCCGCCGCGATGTAATGGTGGAATCCTTCGGGCGGGCCGGGTGGGAAATCCCCTCTCCGACGGCGTCCATGTTCGCTTGGGCGCCGCTGCCTCCCGCGCTAAAGGATATGGGGAGCCTTGAATTTTCTAAACAATTATTAGTCGAAGCTCAAGTCGCTGTGGCTCCTGGAGTTGGATACGGCGAAGATGGTGAGGGATTTGTTCGAATTGCGATGGTTGAGAATGAGCAAAGATTGAGACAGGCGGCGCGCAATATAAGAAGATATTTGTCGTCGGTTGGAATTAACTCATCATCGACGTAAGTGGAGTTTAGCGAAGCGCGCAGGGCCGTGGACTGTTGGGATCAGTTTCCAGGCTGATGCATTATATTAAGTCCGCCATCTTTGGGCAAAGAGGAGTAGGACATGCCGCCGGGTGAAACGCGGCCGCTCACTGAGCGTCAGGCCGCAGTTATGGAGCGAATTGATCGGCGTGTGCCGATTAAGGTGATCGCTAATGAACTCGGCGTGTCCGAAACCCGAATCAATCAGCATATCCGGGCGCTCAAAGACATCTATGGAGCCGACAGCTTAAGGGATCTTGTAAAGCTTTACCGCCTGACTCAGGCGGAAAAAGTCGTCGCACCGGAAGAGCAAAAAGCTGATGAAAGTCAGCAGATTACTTCTTTTGATAAGCCCTTAAGCGAAGATGCATACACAAATCCTCAGGTGCCGGCGTCGATCTTTGGATTCGATAGGGGAGATCGGGACAGCGCCGCAAATGTTGAGTTCAACGACGCGACGCCTTTGATCGAACGGGCCCCCTGGCTGACACCAGGCGAGCCCCGAGTGGTCCCCAGGCAGCTCGATGGAGAGCACGCCATAACGCTTCGCCTCGCGGCGATTGTGGGGATTGCTTTTGGCCTCTTGGCCGCCGGCGTTCTCACAGCCGTAGCCGCCATGATGATCAGCGACGCGTTGGAAGGTCGTGTGACTGTGCCTGTTGATGAACAAGGCTTCTCCTGACGAGCCAGGGGCGGCCGGGAGTTTTGACATGACCGATACGATCCGCGCCGACGCTTACAATCTCAAGAAACTGATCCGCGAAGCCGAAGCGCTTGCCGATGAATCCATGCTGGCTTTTGCCCGGCTTAAACAAGCGATGCTGGCCGCCCGCCAGAATCCGCAGGTTGAGGTGGATACAGGCCAAAAAGCGCTTATGCGCCTAACCCAGGCCGAGGCTCAGGCGCTTGCCATGTCGACCAGCCTGCTGCGCGTTCACGACGAGCTCAGCAAGGTCGCGCGGGAAAAAATGATGGACGACAAGGGGATCGAGACGATCGTCGAAGACTCCGCTGTCACCGATGCCGCACCTTCGGACGCCGAGACTGTCTAGGTGTCTTTGATTTGATGCTTGATCTGTTCGCCTTCGACCACCGCTCCTTAATTCAGGATTTCCTGACCTGTGCGATTTGCGTTGCCGCATTCGTATGGGGAGCGGGGCCGGAGCGGGCGGTCATTCTGATCTGGGTTGTTACGTTCGAAATATTGATGGTGCCGTACCGAGCTATGTGGGGCGCCAGTATTCAATTGCAGACGATTGATGTTTCTTTCGTTGTGGCCGACTTGGTCGCTGGAATATTATGGGTGATAGTAGCGCTGAACGCGAACCGGGTTTATCCGTTATTCATCGCCGCCCTGCAAATTCTAATCGTTGCTGCCCACATGGTGCGCGGCGTGATCGAGGCAATCTCACCGGCTGCTTACGCGGTTATGTTTACGGCACCGGGCTGGCTGCAACTCGTCATCATGGCCGTCGGCCTTTCACGCCATATCCAGCGCGAGCGCCAATATGGGCCGTATCGCGATTGGCGAAGCCCCAGCCCTTGGTTCACGTGGTTATCCTACCGATGGAGGCAAACCTAGATGTTGCAGTCTCTTGCGACTTGCGAGCCTGTCTTTTCCGACCTTGCTTTGGGGTCTGCGCTGCCGGCTCCCAAGCGGGACACAGTCCATAACTGGCAAGAGCGGCGCAGCGCCCGTTTGATCGAAAGACTGCGCGAGCTTGTCCTTAGCCCGACCGACGTGGCGGAACGGTTTCACGTCGCGTTCCTCGACAGCGACAATCACATTTTGAGCCTTGCGGGGTTTGGTGATGGGTGCGCTGACGCTCTGTATCTGAATCTGCGCGAACTGTTTCGCCAAGCGCTCTGCGTGGGCGCACGCAACGTGCTGATCGCGCACAACCATCCTTCGGGAAATTGCAGGCCTAGCGAGGGCGATATCAAGGCGACGATGCGCATTGCCGCCGTTGCTCATGCCTTGGAGATTGAAATTTTGGACCATCTGATCTTTTCACACAGGGCGATCTATTCGATGCGCAAGGGGGGCGAGCTGTGAATTCGAATTCGGCTCATAACGTCTTCCCTGACACCGACGCCCTGATCCCGCGCTTTCGCGAAGTGGGAGATCTGACGCTCGACCTGCTGCATCGCGATGGCCGCGTCGAGGACAAGTGGCTTGGGTTTCATCCGCGCGAATTTAACCTGGTCTGGCGATTGGCGCAGGATCTGGGCCAACCCGTGAGCAAGCGGCAATTGCTCGCGGATGTGTGGCGCATCACGTTTGAACCCGAAACCAACAGCGTTGCCGTCCATGTTGCGCGGGTGCGTTCCAAATTGCAGCCCTTCGGCCTGGCGCGCATATTGGTCACGCATCCCGAAGGCGGCTATTTTCTGGATACTCCGCCAGGGCCTGGAGACTTTGCGCGCGGCGGGTAAGATAGCGCGCCGAGCCGCCGCGTCTCGGCCGCCTTTAGTGGCTGGACTTGCGCGGTCTCATGCGCCATTTTCGATCCCAGATATCGATTGAGAGAGAACCAAGGCGCATCATGACACAACTCGCTTCCGCATCGCAGATCATCCATTCGAACGAGCGCATCACTATCGAGCTTGAGGATACGGGCGTCGCGCAAGCTCGTTTCACCCGCGGTGACAAGATGAACGCGCTGGACCCCGATATGTTCACCGCGATCATCGAAGCGGGCGATTTCCTCGCGAAGGCAAAGGGCGTCCGCGTGGTTGTTCTCTCCGGCGAGGGCCGCGCCTTTTGCGCGGGGCTCGACACCGCAAGCTTTGGTCGTACACCGGACGCCAGCGAACCCGAATTGACCGAGCGCACCTACGGCAACGCCAACAAGTTTCAGCAAGTGGCCATGACCTGGCGCAAGCTTCCCGTGCCCGTCGTCGCGGCGGTTCACGGTGTGTGCTTTGGCGGCGGCCTTCAGATCGCCAGCGGCGCTGATATTCGCATCATTCACCCCGAGACGCGCATGTCCGTGATGGAGATGAAGTGGGGCCTGGTGCCCGACATGGGCGGCTACGCGCTATGGCGCGGGCTTGTGCGCGACGATGTCTTGCGCGAGCTTGTCTACACCAACCGTATCTTTGATGGGGCGGAGGCGCTCACACTGGGCTTTGCAACCTATAATGACGAGGATCCGCTGACCCGTGCAACCGCGATCGCCCGCGATATTGCCAATCGCAATCCCGGCGCGATCCGCGCGGCCAAGCGTCTACAGGCGGGCATGATGGAGCGCGATACCGACGCCATACTGCTTGAAGAAAGCATCGAGCAGCACGCGATCATGCGCACGCCCAACCAGATCGAAGCGGTGATGTCGCAAATGCAGAAGCGCGCGCCCAAATTCGAGGATCTGTGATGGCAGCCTACCCGGACGCCTAATCGTGCGACCGGGTGCCCGCTCCTCCTCAGCCGAAAACCGCGACGCATTGCAGGCCTTCGAGCACCTGCTTGCCATCAGCGTCCCACATACGCAGCCGTTCTGACGAATAGCCAAGATCGGCGTGCTGGCTGGCGTTCTCCGACAGATACCAACCGTCCGGTGAACGGGTCTCGGGATCAAGCACGTTGAACGACCAGTTGATCGAACTGATCGGTCCGGTGCGCTGCATGATGCGCATCGCGCCCGGCGGCATGACGTCGCCCATCAGGACGAGCTTGGCCACCGGATCCAGAGCGTGGTCTTCGGTCAACCGCGTCCAGCGCCGGATCGTGGCTCCGTGATCGGCGTCCTTGGCTTGGCCAAAGCGGACTTCGAAATTCTTCTGAATGAACGAGGGCCCTTGGCCCATCTTTGCCGACGCTTGGCCTTCGGGGCCGCCCGGCCAATCGGCCAACGCATCAGCGGGACGCACCGCGTTCGCCTCGCGCCCGGCGGCGAACAGCCAGAAGGCGGTCAGCGCGACTTTACCATCGGAGAGGATTTCGCTGCGCACCTGCGTGACGTTGCGCCCCTGCCGCACGATCTCGGCGGTGAGCGCAATATCCTCGCCAATCGGCGCCACAAATCCGACCTGCGCGGCGCGCAAAGGCGGCAGGTCCGTGAACGCACGCGTCGCCATGGTGTAGGCGACCAGCGCGGACGCGCCGCCATATAAGGTGCGCCCCTGCATCCAGTCTTGCGCGTGGGCCAGCTTGGCCGGTCCCGGCTTTCCCGTAATGGGTGAAAGGAGGCTTTCTATCGTCATGCAAAGCCCTGTGCCTTGCCTAACGCAGCGGGTCCAGATTTACCTTGCGTCAACCCATCGCCGATAGGTGGCGCGGATGGGACGAGCCTTGGTGCGAATCCCATTGCCAAGCCGCAATCGAGGCGCTAGTGGCCCGCATCTGCTTATCGCCGGGCTCCCGGTAATAGGCTCTCGGCCCGATGGCGGAGTGGTTACGCAGAGGACTGCAAATCCTTGCACGCCGGTTCGATTCCGGCTCGGGCCTCCACTCTTGATTGCTGCACGGCAATCGACATGTGCCGCTTTAGCTCAGTTGGTAGAGCACATCATTCGTAATGATGGGGTCAGAGGTTCGAATCCTCTAAGCGGCACCACTTTCCCGTCGGTTTTGGTTTTCAGGCGAGCGCTCCCCGCGCTGGCAAGTTGCGCGGATCAGTCGCGCGTTTGGCCGTCGCCCTGCACAACATATTTGAAGCTCGTCAATTGCTCGAGCCCAACGGGGCCGCGCGCGTGCATTTTCCCGGTGGCGATACCGATCTCCGCGCCCATGCCGAACTCTCCGCCATCGGCGAATTGGGTGGAGGCGTTGTGCATCACGATTGCGCTGTCGATCTGCGTCATAAAGCGCCGCGCGATCTCGGCGTCTTCGGTGAGGATTGCATCGGTGTGGCCCGAGCTGTGCTTGGCCACCCAGGCTATCCCTTCATCGGCGTTCGCGACCACCTTGATTGAGAGGACCGCGTCGAGAAATTCGGTATCGTAGTCCTCGGTGCTCGCGGGCTTGATGCGCGCGTCTTTTTCGACCGCGGCTGCGTCGCCGCGCAATTCGCAATCCGGCATCGCATCGGCGATCAAGGGCAGCGCCTTGGCGGCGATAGCCGCGTCGATGACGAGGCTCTCCGCCGCGCCGCAAACGCCGGTGCGGCGCAGCTTGGCGTTGCGGATCACGGGGATCGCTTTGTCCAGATCCGCCGCTTCGTGGACATAGATATGGCAATTGCCATCAAGGTGCAGAAGCGTCGGCACTTTCGCGTTGTCGCGCACCAGTTCAGTCAGGCCGCGCCCGCCACGCGGGATGACGAGGTCGATATGATCCACCGCGCCCAGCATTTCGGCCACCGCCTCGCGCGCGGTCGTCTGCACGGTTTGCACCGCGTCTTTGGGTAGTCCCGCCGCTTCGAGGCCAGCCTGCATGCATTCGACGATCACGCGAGTGGAATGGCGGCTTTCCGAGCCCCCGCGCAAGATCACCGCGTTGCCCGATTTGAGGCACAGCGCGCTCGCGTCCGAGCCCACGTTGGGACGCGATTCGTAGATCATCCCGATCACGCCAATCGGCACCGCGACCCGATCGATGGTGAGGCCATTTGGACGCTCGAAGGTCGCAAGATTGCGCCCCACAGGATCGGGCAACCGCGCGATCTCTTCGAGCGCTTTGGCCATGCCTTCGATGCGGCTTTCGTCAAGGGTGAGCCGGTCGATGAAGCTCTCCGGCTTTGCGCCGCGCACGCTGTCGACGTCGCGCGCGTTGGCCGCGACCAGCGCTTCGCTCGCCGCTCGCAGCGCTTTCGCCGCTTCGGTGAGCGCGGTGTTCTTCGCCTCGGTGCTCGCCGAGCGCAAAACCTGCGCCGCCGCTTTCGCCCGCGCGCCAAGGTCAGCGATGTGAGCGCGGGGAGCGGAGGCGTTTTCGGTCATGATCGTTGCTGTGTCGGTCGCGGTTCAGGCCGTGGCCGTTTCGCGCTCGAATTCCAGGTGCGTCCACTCGCCGTGATCGGCCGGGCCGCGGCAGGCGTGGAATTCGAGGTCCGCCGGATTGCACGCCACCACCGCGTTGGTGGTCGCGCCGGAATTGTCCTCGGCAAAGCGGTTGATCGACAGCCGCCCATCATCGCGATTGGCGAACAGGGATTGCAGCGAGCTTACCGAATGCTGGTTGCTTTCGGCGAGCAATGTCGTGATCCGGTCGAAGCGGTTATGCGTGCTGGGCGACAGGTCGGTTTCGCGGCTGATGTGATCCTCGAACAGGCAATGGTTTGAGCGCGCCAAGGGGCCATCCTGCGTGCTGCGCGCATGCGAGGATTGCGGCGATTTCTCCCACTCAATCGCGCCGTCCTTGTCGCCCACCCAATATGAATGGGCTCCGGCAACAGGCGCAGCTTCGACAATCGCGCTCGCGGCGGCTTTCGTCTCTTGCTGCAAGGCCAGATGGAGCAGCGACAGGTAAGGCACACCGACTTTCGCGCCGTAGGTTTTCAGGTTGGTGGTTCCCACGCTCACGCCGTGCTGGTTCATGCCCATCAGGGTCTGACAGCCAGAACAGGTCACCGTCCAGCTTTCCGGCCCCTCATCAGGCAGGCGATGCAGCGCAATCACATATTCGACATCCGGCCCGTTCAAGTCCCACGTCTGCCCTTGAAGCGCGTGGCCGTTCGCGCTCATCGAGGGCGGGATCAGACCCACGGTGCAGCCTTCGTCTTCGACCACGACCGGATCGCCGGGATAGGCGATGATATCGCGCACATCGGTCATGTTGGCGGTGGTGAACAGGCGAACCGGATCGATCCCGGCGCCTTCGGCGATGCCGATATGCTCGGCGTATCCGTCGGGGTGAAAGCCGCGCACGATGTCGAGGCACGCCGCGCCCGCTTCGAACAGGCGATCGGTGCCTTCATGCCCGGTGTCGCGCAGATATCTGGTCACCGCCGTCACGCGGTCTTCCACGAAGGGACGGATCATCTCCCGAAAATGCGCGCCATAGTGCTGGCCCATCGCGTGCGGGCTGCCGGCGACGGTAAGTTGCGGAAGCGTGAGGGCCATGTTTGCGGGTGTCCTAAGGGTCAATCGGGGGTCGCGCCCGACATGGTTGAGCCGGAGCGATTGCGCAAGGGCTCGCGCGCGCTCAGGCGCTGCCGACCACGCGCAGATGATAGGCGTGATCGCCCAACTGCGCGTCATAGGCGAGCAGACGCTTGTGGTAATGGCTGATGTTGAGCTCGTCGGTCAGGCCCACCCCGCCATGCGTCTGGATTGCCGCCTCGCCGATTGCGCGGCCAAGAACGCCGATCTGCGCTTTGAGCACCGATATGTCACGCTTGGTGGCTCCGCCCGAATTGGCGAGCGCGGTCGTGTAGGTAAGCGTCGAGAGCGCTTTGGTGTAGGCGATCTTCATATCCGACAGGCGATGCGCGACGGACTGGAACATCATGATCGGTTTGCCGAACTGCTTGCGCGTCATCGCGTATTCCGCCGTGGTCGAAAGCAGCGCTTCCATCGCGCCGACCGCTTCAGCGGATTGGACGATGATGGCGTTCGTGAGGATGGTTTCCAGCGCTTCGCTGGCGTCTTCCAGCAGAGCCTCGCAGGGTGCATCCTTGAGGGTCATCTTGGCGGCGCTTTGCCCATCGATCGTCGTGTAGGCTCTGTTGGTCAGACCGGGCGCATCCTTGGCCACAAGGAACAGGCCGAGCGCGTCGTGGGAGGTGCGCGCGGCAACGATCACCGCATCGGCCTGAGCGCCGGCAATCACGAGGCGTTTCTCGCCGGTGATGGTGTAGCCTTCGTCCGCTTTGGTGGCTGCGGTGCGGATCATGTCCGGCGTGCTGGTGCCTGTGCCTTCTTCATAGGCGAACGCCACGATCGCTTCGCCTGAGGCAAGCTTCTCAATCCATTCAGGCGCGCTTTCGTGCGTGCTGGCTTCCAAAGCGGCCCCCGCGAGCATGATGGTGTGCGCGAAAGGTTCGATCACCAGATGCTTTCCGAAATGGCCCGCGAAAGCTACGCAATCCGCGATTGATCCACCAAGCCCGCCTTTGTCTTCGCTAAAGGGCAGGGCGAGCAGGCCCAGCTCGGCAAATTGCGACCACACATCATCCGACCACGCCTCATCCGAGCGCACGAGCGCTTGGCGCGTGTCAAAATCGTAGTTCTTCTCAAGGTATTTGGCGACGCTCGTCCGAAGCATGTCCTGTTCTTGGGAGAAGGCAAATTCCATCGTTTTTCCCTCCCGGTCAGTGCATCGCAACCGTGCGCGCGATCAGGTCGCGCTGCACTTCGTTGGAGCCCGCGTAGATCGAGGCCGCGCGGCTGTTGAGGTAGAGCGGCATGGCGATCAGGTCGAATTCGCTGCCCAGCGGTTCTACGTTCGAGCCGACGCGCAAGGCCTCGACTTGCCGCGCGAGGCCATCGACCCCTGAAAGGCGCGCCATCAGGGTGGAGATGTCCTGCAAGGCCTCGGAATTGATCGTCTTGTTCATCGAAGGGAACGAGGGGTCGCGCGCAATCGGGTGCCCCGCAATCGCCAGCTTTTCCATATGAGAGAGCGATGCGATATTCGCTTCGATTGCGCCGACCTCGCTTTGAAACACCGGGTCATCCGCCAACATCCCGCCAAAAGGAGAGGGCGTTTTCGCGGCGGCTCCGCGAGCCCGCTCGGCGTAGCGCATCAGCGTGGGGCTGGCCGCGGATCCGCCGCGCTCGTGCTTCAACAGATGCTTGGCCACCGTCCACCCGCCGTCTTCTTCGCCGACCCGGCCCGATTGCGGCACGCGCACATTGTCAAAGAACACCTCGCACTGCTCGGGGAACCCATCGAGGCCAACAATCGGGCGCACATCCATGCGCGGATAGTCCATCCGGTCGAGCAGGAGGAAGGTGATCCCTTGCTGCTTCTTGCCTTCGGAATTGGTGCGCACAAGCATGAACATGCGGTTGGCGTGGTGGGCGTAAGTGGTCCAGATCTTCGAGCCGTTGATGATGTAGTCGTCGCCATCGCGTTCGGCCCGGCAGCTCAAGGAGGCGAGATCGGACCCGGAGTTCGGCTCGGAATAGCCTTGCGCCCAGAAATCATCGCCCTGGATGATGCCGGGCAGGTACTTGGCCTTTTGTTCCTCGGTGCCAAGGTCGATCAACAGCGGGCCGACCATGCCGAGGCTTTGCGGCAAGAGCGGGGGCAAGTCCGCCTTGCGGTATTCCTCGGCGAAGATGAAACGCTGCTCCACGCTCCATCCGGTGCCGCCATACTCGACCGGCCAATGCGGCGCGGCCCAGCCTTTGGCGTAGAGGATCTTGTGCCATTCCATGCACTGGTCGAAGGGGGCAAAGACGCTGGTGGTCTTGCGTCCGGCTTCGCGGATGGCGGGCGTGGGGGCGGTGGCGAAAAACTCCGCGACTTCGGCGCGGAAAGTTTCGAGCTCGGCGGAGAATTCGACGTTCATGATGATCCCTTTGCAGCGGCGCAAGACGAAGGCCCTGCCAGCTTGAGCGCACTTTAAGCACATCGCGGAGCGTGAGGCAGCGACTTTTTGCGCGCGTCCATGTGCCCTGCAACACACGGCTGAAAACCGGGTCGTTTGCCCCGTCCCACGCTTGTAAAGACACCGCCTTGCTTTAGGCTTTGCGCTCGACGGGAGAAACGGGGTCATGACGCCACCCAAAAAGGTCTGCGTTGCTGGCGCGAGCGGCACGATTGGCCGCGCAGTGGTGCGCGAATGCGTGGCGCGTGGATACGATACCGTCGCGCTGGTGCGCAGTGAGGCGGCTGGCGATACGCCTGAGTTTGCGGGGGCCGATGTTCGCGTGGTCGATCTGTCGGATCCCTTGCCGATTGTGCTGGCGCTGGGTGAGATCGCGCCGGACGCGGTCATCTCGTGCATCGCGTCGCGCTCGGGCTCGCCCAAAGACGCCAAGGCGGTGGACCTTGACGCTAACATGCATTTGCTCGTTGCGGCGGGAGGGGCCGGGGTCGATCATTTCGTGCTGCTGTCCGCAATCTGTGTGCAGCGCCCGCATCTCGCCTTTCAAAAGGCCAAGCTGGAATTCGAAGCCGCTCTTAAGGCCTCGGACATTGCCCACACGATTGTGCGGCCCACCGCGTTCTTCAAATCGCTTTCGGGTCAGGTCAAGCGGGTGGCCGCGGGCAAGCCGTTTCTGATCTTTGGCGACGGCACGCTGACACGGTGCAAGCCGATTTCAGACGGCGATCTGGCGCGCTTCATCGTTGGGACGTTAAGCGATCCAGCAGCGCGGGGTGCGCAGTTGCCGATTGGCGGACCGGGCCCCGCGATCACGCTCAAAGAACAAGGGGAATTGCTGTTCGAGGTTGCGAGCAAGGCGCCGAAATTCAAGTCCGTTCCGGTGGCCCTATTCGATATGGCCGCAAAGGTGATCGGGCTTGGCGCGCCGTTTTCAGGATGGCTGGCCGAGAAAGCCGAATACGCGCGCATCGCGAAATACTATGCGACGCAAAGCATGCTTTTGCTGGACGAGCGCATCGGCGAATACGACGCGGATGCGACCCCCGAATTCGGCACCGAGACTTTGCGCGATCATTACGCGCGACTGCTGGATGAGAGCCACTGAGCGAAACGATTTTCCTACGCCGCGCCGGATGCGTACACCAATGGCTCTAAACGCTTGTGACACGAGGAAAGCGGAAGGTGACACTCAACGTCATTGAATCTCAAATATAGTGCTGAAAATAAACATAAACCACCCCGCTCTAACTTTCGCAAAAAGGGGGCTTGTGTGTAACACGGGCCCTTGCGCAGGATGAACGGCGCGATGGGAGCAGGCTCGCTTGCGTTCACAGCGCTGACATGCGCGGCCTTCATGGCGCTGGTCGCGTGGGTGAGCTGGTACAAGACGCGCGGGACGGCGGATACGAAGGACGGCTACTTCCTCGCGGGGCGCGGGCTGGGCGCGACCTTCATCGCAGGCTCGTTGCTGCTGACGAACCTGTCGGCTGAGCAGCTGATCGGGCTGAACGGCTCGGCCTATGGCTTCAACATGTCGAGCATGGCGTGGGAGGTGACCGCCGCGATTGCGACGGTGGCGATGGCGCTTGTGTTTCTGCCCAAATACCTTGCGGGCGCCTTTACCACCCTGCCGCAGTTCCTCAACGACCGGTTCGATCCGACGGTCCGGCGGATGTCGGTGGTGCTGTTCATGCTGGGCTATGGCCTCGTGACGATCCCCAGCGTGCTCTACTCGGGCAGTCTTGCGGTGATCGCCTTCTTCGACGTGCCCGCGCTAACGGGGCTAGGCGATTTCGAAGCGCTGGTGGCCATGGTGGCGGTGATCGGCGTGGTCGGATCGATCTACGCGATCTTCGGCGGGCTGCGCGCGGTGGCGATCTCGGACACGCTCAACGGCGTGGGGCTGCTGATCATTGGCGTGGCGGTGCCGGCCTTTGGCCTGACCGCGCTGGGCGCAGGTGACCTGAGCGCGGGATTGGAGATAATCACCAGCGAGAACACTGAAAAGCTCAACGCTATCGGCGCCAGCGATGATCCGACGCCTTTCGGCACCCTGTTCACCGGCATGATCTTCGCCAATCTGTTCTACTGGTGCACCAACCAATATGTGATCCAGCGGACCTTGGGCGCGAGCAGCCTGGCCGAGGGGCAAAAGGGGGTGCTGTTCTCCGGCTTCTTCAAGATTCTCGTGCCGTTCCTGATGATGATCCCGGGCGTCATCGCCTTCCATATGTACGGGCCGGGTCTGGGGAGCATCGACGAGGCCTATCCGCGCCTCATCCGCGATGTGCTGCCGGTCTGGATGAGCGGGTTCTTCCTCGCGGTGCTGCTGGGCGCGGTGTTTTCCTCGTTCAACTCGCTGCTCAACTCGGCAGCAACGTTGTTTGCGCTCGACGTCTACGCGCCCGCTTTGAAGCGCGCGGCCAGCGATGCCGAACTGGTGCGGGTTGCTAAGGTCGCGAGCCTTGTGATTGCGCTTGCCAGCTTCGTGATCGCGCCGATGCTGACCTTTGCCTCTGAAGGGCTATTTCAGGTCATCCGCAAGCTCACCGGCTTCTACAACATACCGACCATCGCGATTGTGATGGTGGGCTTGTTCACCCGGCGCGTGCCTGCGCTCGGCGCCAAGATCGTCATCGTCTTCCACGTGATCGCTTACGGGTTGTTGCGGTTTGCGTTTGAGGACGTCGTGACGTTGCACTTCATCCACCAATACGCGGTGCTGTTCGTGATCGAGGTGGGCATCATGCTGGCGTGCGGTGCCTGGCGCCCGCGCAAAGAGGCGTGGGAGTTCACCCGCAAAGAACAGGTCGATATGACCGAATGGCGCTTTGCGAAGCCGTTGGCGGTGACGCTGCTAAGCTGTGTGGTGGCGACCTATTTGCTGTTCTCGCCAATCGGCGTCGTGGGCGGCTGGAGCGTATGGTTCGCGCCGTTGATGAGCGCCTTGATGATCGCCAACGCTCTGGTCTGGGGTCTCTCTGTGCGAAGAGCCCCGGCCTAGGCCACGAGGCTCGCCAGCACCCGGCGCTTGCCCTCGTAAGGACGGCGCCCGTGCATCACGGTGTAATTGTCGACCAGCGCGACATCGCCCGGTTGCCATTCGCACAGAGCGGTAAACTCTTCCGCCGCCGCGATGGCCGGGGCCATGTCTTGAGCGGTGATCGCCTCGCCGCCGCCAAAGGTGATCGACTTGTCCGCGCTGTTGCGGCTGTCTGACCAGCCGCGAAAGGCGGCAATCAGCTGATTGAAGAAGGTCTTTCGCCCCCCGCCGACATCGCGCACGGCGGGCAAAGCGGCAGTAGTGACACGCAGGCTTCCATCTTCGCGCCACTCCCAGGTGTAGCCCAGATTGCGCAGGCGCTTTTCGGCTTCCTCACGGCTCGCGACACTCAAGGTCGATCGCCACGAACGCCCCTGACCCGAGCCCGCGTCATCCGCGCCGGGCATGACATTGGTGTAGCGCACGCCCTCGGCTTCGAGACACGCCACGAAGTCGGGCGCTTGCTCAGCCAAGCGATCCACCACCCAGTCCGAACGGCACAAGGGCGTGGCTCCGCCCCTCATCTCGGCGATCTCACAATAGAAGAACAGTTTGGACGGGTAGATCGGCGTTTGCGCCATTTCGTGATGCAAGAAAATCTCGGTCGAAGGTGGCGCTTCGTTCGCGGTGAAGACGCGCGGCGTCACGTTGGTGCGCACCGCGTTTGAGAGCGAATCCTCGTAGGTGAACCCGGGTTCGCCATAGGCTTCGATCACAGCGTCGAAGGCGTGGGCGTCGGGCACGTCAAAGCCGCGAAACAGCAGCGCGCCCGCATCATCGAGCGCCGCGTCGACCGCCGGTTTGTTGGCCCTCAGAAACGCGGCGAGATCGCCGCCGCCGGTTATGATCGCTGGAAATTCTGTCATGGGTCTGAGACCCCTCAATCGTAGATCGGGTGAAAGGTGCCAAAGGCGGCTTCGGTGAACGTGCCCGGATCGTTGAAACGGCGGTCCTGATTGAGCGCGCTGATCGCGGCCATTTCAACAGCGCTCAGGTCAAAATCGTCGATCGCAAGGTTCTCGCGCATCCGCTCGGGCTTTGTCGTCTTCGGGATCACCGCGGTGCCGCGTTGCACGCCCCAGCGCAGCAGCACTTGCGCGGGCGTCTTACCATGCGCCTGCGCGGCGACCATCACCGGCGCGGCGCCCAGCAGGCTCTCGCCCGCATCCGCCATGCCGAGCTCGAAATAGCTCTGCGCTCCCAAGGGTGAAAAGGCGGTCACATCGACGCCGTAATCGCCTGCGACGCGGATCAGGCGTTCCTGCGTGAGATAGGGATGCGCCTCAATCTGCAACGCAGCCGGTTTGATCCTCGCATACGCCATCAAATCGTGCAGCAGGCCGGAATTGTAATTGCACACGCCGATGCGCTTCGTGAGACCCTTTGCAACCAGCCCCTCCATCGCTGCCCATGTCTCGTGTAGCGGGACAGGGGCGCGCACCATCTTGGGCTCTTCCGCCTCAGGATTTGCGACCCATTCGGGCGGGTAGCGCTTGGCAATAGGCACATATTCGAGCGCGATGGGAAAGTGGATCAGATAGAGATCAAGGCACTGCAATTGCAGGTCCATCAAGGTCTTGCGGCAGGCCTCTTCGACGTGTTCGGGCGCGTGAAACGTGTTCCACAATTTGGAGGTGATCCACAGATCCTCGCGCTCCACAAGGCCCTGCGCCATGGCTTTGGAGAGGCCTTTGCCGGTTTGCACTTCATTGCCGTAATCCGCCGCGCTGTCGAAATGGCGGTAGCCGGCGTGCACCGCTTCGACCACGGTCTCGGCGGTGGTATCCTGCGGAATTTTCCAGAGGCCGAAGCCAACGGGCGGCATGGTGTCGAGCATGGTTAGTCCTGATCCTTGAATGCGATGGGCACCGGCATTCCGGTCGCGATGCTTTCCTGAGCGGCGGCGCCCATGACGACGCTGCGAGAGCCGTCGCGCGCGGTGATCTGCGGCGGGCCGCCGCTCGTCAAGGCTTCGTGGAAATGCCGCATCTGGTAATAGGTCGCGCCGTGGTGGTCGCCCGCCGCCAGCGCTTCGGCCGGGGTCTCAACGCGTTCTATCATAGGCCCCCTGGGGGCGCGGGGCGACCAGATGACGTCGGCGCTGGGCAATTTGACTTCGAGTTTACCCTTGGGGCCGACGGCGCTGATCTCCTCCTGATCCTGCGATCCTTCGGCGAACATGCACAGGTCCAGCACCGCGCGCGCTCCCCCGGCGAAATCGACCAACACAAAGGCGTTGTCGATGATGTCAGGCACTTCGCCATCATAAAGCTCATCAAGGTGGTTCACATCCTGTCCGCCGCTAGCGAAAACGCGCACCGGCTCATCGCGCAGGATGTGCCGCATCAGGTCGAAGAAGTGGCAGCATTTCTCCACCAACGTGCCGCCGGTGTTGCGGTTAAAGCGGTTCCAGTCGCCGACCTTGGGCAGAAACGGAAAGCGGTGTTCGCGGATCGAAAGCATGGTGATCGGCCCCGCTTCGCCCGCGTGAACGCGCTGCGTAAATCGGGTCGCCGGCGGCATGAAGCGGTATTCGAGCCCCACCCAGAACAGCGGATCGTAATCGCGCACCAGCTGTTCCAGCGCCAGCGCGTCGTCGACCCGCGTGCACATCGGCTTTTCCATGAGCACCGCGCATCCGGCTTCCATCACCGGTTTGACCACGTCGAAGTGGGTGAAGTTGGGCGAGGCGATGATGACCGCGTGAGGTTTAGCTTTCGCCAGCATTTCGGCACTATCTGCAAAGACGGTGATAGTCTGGCCCAACCGCTCGGCGTCTTTCGCGGCCCATTCGCGCGATCCCGCATCCGGGTCCGCAATCGCCACCAGCTCAGCGCCTTCGACCAGCGCGATGTTGCGCATATGCTCGCGGCCCATCATGCCGCAGCCGATAATCGCGTAGGTGCGTGTGTCACTCATGCGCGGCGCTGTGCGGTCGATCTGGCGGTTTGGCAAGGGGCGCGCTGAGACGGGGTCACGCCCGCTTCCATATCGCATAGCCTCCCGGTGGCATCACCGCCTTGCCGATCAGCGGCGAGCCCGAAATCAGGCCAGCCGCGTTCACCGGAACGTCGGAATAGTTGAAGGCCAAAAGGTGATCCTTGGTCCGCCGCACGCGCAGCCCCTTTTTCATCGGGATCAGCTCGACCTTGGCCTCTTTCGCCATGCGCGCGATCAGCAGGCTCAGCAGGCCCTGATCCGGCCACCCGGCGATGTAGCGCGTGTTGGCTTGGCGATAGACCACGCCGCGCCGCCCGCTGCCAAACTCGCTTTCGGTTTGGGTCTCGATATCCTCGCGCCAGCGCGCGATGTGCCAGGCTTCGGCTCCTTCCTTGGTGCCAGCGCGAAGGCTTTCCACCCGGTTCACCTTGATCGGGATCAGATCGCGCAGCTCGCCCGGCGCAAGGCCATCGGGAATAGCGAAATCCGGCGTCTTGCTGCCGGTGCGCGGGCCGATAAGGATCGGGCAGGTGAGCGCCGCGAGCTTTTCGACAAAGCCTTCCGGCAGGATTGGCAGCGTGGGCACGAGCACCATCGCGTAATCCGACAGGTCTGCATCCGGCGCGACGATGTCGACATCAAGCCCCTTGCGCCTGAGCGCAGTGTACCATTTGAACGCCAACTCCAAATAGCGAAAGCTGCGCCCCTGGGGCTGGATGCCGCACACCCACGCCGCTTCGTATGAGAACACGATGGCGGCGGGCGCCTTGACCGCTTGCGCTTTGCCCATGGTCGCCAGCGCTTCGGCGGCGGCGCGCACTTCGGGCGCGGCTTCGGCTTCGGTGCTGTCGGGGCGCAACAGCCCGGCATGCATCTGCTCTTGCGCAAACGGCGCCTGACGCCAGCGGAAATAGCTCACGAACTCCGCATCATGCGCATAGGCTTCCAGCGTCCACAGAGCGACCATGCCCTTGCGCGGAGCCGGGTTGAAGCGCGCCCAGTTCACCGGGCCGGGCTGCTGCTCCATCACCGCCCAGCGCCCGCCATCGGTGGTGCCGCGATACAGGTCATGATGGAACGCGGCGATATCAGGGTGCCCCTGGTGCATGTAAGTGCGCTTGGTCGCTTCATCGAACCAGAATTGTTCGAGGAAGCCCAACGGATAGCTGTCCCATGTCGCCACATCGAGATCACGCCCGACCGCGTGGTGGTCGAACTCGGTGAAGAAGCCCATGAAGTTATGCGTGATGTCGCGTCCGGGCGAGGCGGCGCGCAGGATATCGACCTGCTCGCGGTTGAAACTGACCACTTCGTCCGAGGCAAAGCGACGGTAATCGAGCCAGTGCGCCGGGTTCGCTTCTGTGACGGTCAGATGGGGCGGGTCGACCTCGTCAAAGCTGCGATACTCCATGCTCCAGAAGACGTTGCCCCACGCGGTGTTGAGCGCTTCGATGGTCCTATGTTTTTCCTGAAGCCAGATGCGAAAGCCCGCCGCCGCACTCTGCGAGAAACTGACGACGGTATCATGGCAGCCAAATTCGTTGTCGGTTTGCCAGCCTATGATCGCGGGGTGCTCGCCGTAACGCTGGGCCAGCGCGGTGGTGATCCGGCGGCTTTCCTCGCGATAGCCCAGATGCGAGAAGCAATAATGGCGGCGTGATCCAAAGCCGCGCGGGGCGCCATTCGCATCAACCGCGACCATATCGGGCATCTGGTCGACCAACCATTTCGGCGGGGCGGCGGTCGGCGTGCATAGAATGACCTTGAGGTCGTGCGCCGCCAGCGTCTCGATTGTGCGGTCGAGCCAGCCCCAGTCGTAACGACCCGGTTCCGGTTCAATCCGGCTCCACGCAAACTCGCCCACGCGCACGAGGCTGAGGCCCATATCGCGCATCCGCGCCGCGTCCTTAGCCCACATCTCTTCAGGCCAGTGTTCAGGAAAGTAGCAAGTGCCCAGTTTCACGGTTCAGCCTTCAGGTGGTGATCTTTTCCAAGGCGATAAGCCAAGCGGTTTCGGGATGAGTGAGCGGCAGCGCGAGCCCCTGCGTCATCAGCGATTGCCCCGAAAGCGCGACGCCGCTCTGCCAGCTTTGCGCGTTGGGCAGATAGAGCGCGGCCTTGGGCGGCCAGGGTTGTGGCAGGGTAACGCGGTAGAGCGTCTCGGGTTCGAGCCCCTTAAGCCGGATCGGCGCGGCGTCGAATGCGGGCGAGAATTGCGTTTGCCCGACCAGCGCGAGAGCGGTGTCTTGATGTGTCACCATCAATCCGCCGACGCCGGGATCGGGATGGTCGAGCCGCCACAGATCGCCCGCGTGCAGAGTGCCGCGCCATTGCTTGTAAAGCGCGATATGCGCCGCAAGGTTAGTCCGATCCGCCTCGCGCATCGCGCGCGGGTCCGCTTCGACACCCATATGGCCGAACAGCGCAACCTTGGCGCGAAAATCCATCGCGAGCCGCCGCCCGGTGATCGGGTTGGGGGAGGGGCCGACGTGGTTGCCCAACACCTCCAGCGGTACAAACTGGCTCCAGGCGGGAATAATCCGCAGGCGCTCAATCGCGTCGTTGTTGTCGCTGGGCCAGATCCGGTCGGTGCGCGCGAGGATGCCGTAATCGATCCGCCCGCCGCCGCTCGAACAGCTCTCGATCTCGACCGCCGGATGCGCGGCGCGCAGGTCATCGATCAGGCGATAGAGCGCGCGGGTGTGCGCGGTGCCTTTGCCCGTTAGCGGGAACAGGTCGCGGTTATGATCCCATTTGAGATAGGCGATATCATGCTCGGTTAGCAGCGCGTTTAGCCGCTCGGCGAGATAGGCGGTCACCTCTGGCTTGGTTAGGTCGAGGACCAATTGGTTGCGCATCGTCGGGCGCGGCGCGCCGGTCGTGTGCAAGCACCAATCAGGATGCGCGCGATACAGATCGCTTTGCGGTGAGAGCATTTCGGGTTCGACCCACAGGCCAAAATCCATGCCCTTGGCTTTGACGTGCTCAATCAACGGAGTGAGGCCAGCGGGAAACACATCGCGCGAAACAAACCAGTCGCCTAGGCTGGTGCGATCGTTCTGGCGCCGCTCCTCGGTTCCGCCGAACCATCCATCATCGAGCACAAAGCGCTCAATGCCCAGCTCGCTTGCAGCGTCGACCAAAGCGAACAGGTCGGGCTCCGACAGGTTAAAGCCGAGCGCTTCCCACGAATTGAGATGCACCTTGCGCGGCGCGGTCTGTGTGCCTTTCGGAAGGATCTGTTCGCGAGCGTGGCGGTGAAAGCGCTGCGCGAGGGCGGAGCGATCCGGTGCGGCGGTGATGAGGACTTCGGGCGTTTCGTGACGCGCTCCGGGCTCCAGTGTCACCTCACCGCTGTCCAGCCGCGCGCCCATCTGCAGGATCGGGCGGCCATCGCTGGCGCCTGCGTTATCGCATTCGACCCGCGTGTCGTAATCGCCCGACCACGCAAGATGCGCGCCGAGGACTTCATCCGATGCCTCGTCTTCGAGAACGAGCCAATTACCCCCGCCAAAACCCGGCTTTCCAATCGCAGAATGCCGAGCAAACCCGGTTGGCGCGAGAGGCTGGCGGGTTTCGTGCATCTCGCTCGCCCAGCGTCCTGAAAAGCTGATCAGCTGGTCAAAGCGAGCCGGAATGGGCATCGCCAAGGCGCTCAACCCATCAAGCGTGAACGCGTGAGCGCCGGTATTTGTGATTGAGGCCTTCGCGGTGATCATTCCGCTCGCGGTAATCCGCCAACGCTGCTCGATCTCAAGGCCAAAGCGATCATCCTGATAGGTCAGGCTAAGCTGCTGCGCTCTCGCCTCCCACTCCGATAACCTCAGATCGACTTCATGAAGGTGTGGCGCTTCGTCGCAGTTCTCGTCGCTAGGGCCGAGGCTAACAGCAGGCGTCCCGCTCCAGCCCTCTCTGCGCTGGGACAGCAGGCCCGGCGTTGGCGGGCGGTCGGACTGGCTTTCATGGAGGCTACGCGCCGTGGCGAGAGCCAGCGCGGCCAGATCTTCGTCTTCGGGCAGCCGTGCGCCGAGGTAAACAAGGTCCGCCGCGCTGCCTTTTGCCAAGGCAAAGACCAGCGTGCTCGCCTCTTGATCGAGCCGCGCGTAATCAGGCCCGTTCGCCTCCATGCCCGCCGCCACTTTGCTAGCCTCCCCCGGTTCGCGCATCTCATGCGCGTTTGCCTGCGTTAAGGCAATCGGGTCTAAAGGCGCTAGGGTTAAGTAGGGTTCAACGCTGCGGCATCCTCAGAGCGTCGCATTCAAGCTCCCGCCTGCGGGGCATTTACACATATAAAAATATCTTTATATCCCTGACCCAGCCATGCCGACCGAATCCGCCTCCAACACTGCGCCTACGGCTCCGATACCGAGCGCCGCGCCAACCGCGCTTACCAAAGCCGTGCCGGTTGACGCGCTGTTCAAAGCGCTCGCCGATCCCACGCGGCTGCGCATCGCGCGCCTGCTCGCGACGATGGAACTGGCGGTGGGCGAGTTGGCGCAGGTGTTGGGGCAAAGCCAGCCGCGCGTCTCGCGCCATGTGGGTATCTTATGCGACGCGGGTCTGGCGGAACGCCGCCGCGAGGGCAGCTGGGTATTTCTGCGCGGCGTCGCCTCCGCCGATGCCGGTGCGCAGGAGGCCAACGATCTCGTCACGGCGCTCGACCGGGTGCTTGCCATTGCCGAGGGGCAGGATCCCGCCTTTGCCCGCGCCTGCGAAGACGACCGGCGCAAGCTCGCCGCCATCCGCCGCGCGCGCGACGAGGCGGCGGGCGATTATTTCGCACGCCACGCCAGCGACTGGGATGAGTTACGCGCGCTCCACAGCCCGGATGGCGACGTAGAGGCGCGCTTACTCGAAGCCCTGAGCGCTGACGAAGCGGGGCGCGAGGATCTGGGCGCGGTGCTCGATATCGGCACGGGCACAGGCCGGATGGCGGAACTGCTCGCCCCGCGCGCGGCCCGTGTCGTGGCGCTCGACAAGAACCTCGAAATGCTGCGCGTCGCGCGCGCCAAGTTGCAGCACTTGCCCACCGGACAGGTGGACCTGGTGCAGGGCGATTTTGCCGATCTGCCGTTCGACGCGGGCCAGTTTGACACCGTGCTGTTGCATCAGGTGCTGCACTTTGCGCCCGATCCGCACGCCGCGCTGGCCGAGGCTGCGCGTGTGACGCGGCCGGGCGGACGTATCGCGATCGTCGATTTCGCCGCGCATGACCGCGAGGAATTGCGCAGCCGCCACCAACACGCGCGACTTGGCTTTTCCGACCGCCAGATGGCCACTTTGCTGCGCCGATCCGGCTGGAGCGCGCGCGAACCGGTCGCGCTGGAGGGCGGGCAATTGGTGGTCAAGATCTGGATCGGCCAGCGCAAAGCCACGCCCGGCGACGTCACTTCGATTTCCACAGCATCCCGCCAGCAAAAGACGCAATCATGAACCCTACCTTTGACGAACTGCGCGAACACCGCACCGCGCTCGACACGCCGCTGTTCTCCGGGCTTCCCGGCGATATCGATGTGAGCTTTGAATTCTTCCCGCCCAAAAGCGCTAAGATGGAAGAGCAATTGTGGAACGCGGTTCTCGAACTCGCGCCGCTTAAGCCGCAATTCGTCTCCGTCACCTACGGAGCGGGCGGATCGACCCGCGAGCGCACGCATTCGACGGTCGCGCGCATCATCGCCGACGCGCAATTGCCCGCCGCCGCGCACCTGACGTGCGTGGGGGCGAGCAAGGCCGACATTCGCGAAGTGGCCGAGCAATATTGGGAAGCGGGCGTGCGCCATATCGTCGCGCTGCGCGGGGACGCGGGCGAACCCGGCGCGCCGTTTACCCCGCACCCCAATGGGTATGCAGGCGCGGCGGAACTGGTCGCAGGGCTCAAAGAGATCGCCGATTTCGATATCTCGGTCGCTGCCTATCCCGAAACGCACCCCGATGCGGACTGCCCGCAAGCCGATATCGATCACTTGAAACGCAAGCTCGATGCGGGCGCGAGCCGCGCGATCAGCCAGTTTTTCTTTTCCGCCGACACGTTCTTCCGCTTTCGCGACCGGTTGGCGGGGGCCGGGATCCAGCAGCGCGTGCTGCCCGGTATCCTTCCGGTGACCAATGTCGCGCAGGCGAAGAAATTCGCGGGCGCCTGCGGTGCGGAGATCCCGGCGTGGATGGACGGCCTGTTCGACGGGCTCGACCAAAAACCCGCTGCCCGCCAACTGGTCGCAGCGACCGTCGCTGCGGAACTGTGCCGCCGTCTGTATGCGGGTGGCGAGCGCGATTTTCACTTCTACACGCTGAACCGGCCCGACCTTGCCTACGCGATCTGCCATATGCTCGGCAAAAGACCCGCGAACGAGGCGGCGGTTATGGAGGCCGCCCAATGATCCCCGCACCCTCTCTCGCCCGCGCCGCTCTCACCGAAGCGGCCAAGACCCGCGTCCTCATCTTTGACGGCGCGTTCGGCACGCAGATCCAGAACCGCAAGCTAACCGAAGAGGATTACGCGGGCGATCTGGGCCTCAAGGCTGACCAGAAGGGCAATAACGATATCCTCGCGCTGACCCGGCCCGATGTAATCCGCGATATCACGCGGGCCTATTTTGACGCGGGCTCGGATGTGGTTTCAACCAACACGTTCTCCGCCAACACGATCAGCCAGGCCGATTACGCGGCCGAAGAGCAAGTCACCGCGATCAACGTCGCAAGCGGCCAGATCGCGCGCGAACTGGCGGATGAATACCAGGCCAAAGATGGCCGCCCCCGCTTTGTCGCGGGCGCCATCGGTCCGACCAACAAGACGCTCTCGCTGTCGCCCGATGTCGAAGACCCTGGTTATCGCGAGATCGACTTCGACGAGCTGGTCGCGGTTTACAAGCAGCAGGCGGCGGGCCTGATCGAAGGCGGCGCGGATTTCATCCTGATCGAAACCGTGTTCGACACGCTCAACGCCAAAGCGGGCGTGATGGCGGTCAAACAGCTTGAGGCGGAATTGGGCCGCGAAGTGCCCATCATGATCTCGATGACTCTGACCGACCTTTCGGGCCGCAACCTCTCGGGCCACACGGTCGAGGCGTTCTGGTACGCGGTGCGCCATGCGAAGCCGGCAACCATCGGGCTCAATTGCAGCTTTGGCGCGGACCAGCTGCGCCCGCATATTCAATCGCTGTCCGGCATCGCGGACACACTGATCATGGCTTATCCCAACGCTGGCCTACCCAACGAGCTGGGCGAATATGACGAGATGCCCGAAACCACCGCCGCGCTGGTCAAGCAATGGGCCGATGCGGGGCAGGTGAACATTCTGGGCGGCTGTTGTGGCTCTTCGCCGGAACACATCGCCGCCATGGCGAAAGCGGTGGCGGATAGCCCGGCGCGCGCAGTGCCCAATCCCGCCACAGCCATGCGGCTCGCAGGTCTCGAACCGTTCAAGCTCGCCTCCTAAACACGCCCCTCTCCTCTCGCGAAAGACTGATCAAACGTGACCAGCCAAGCCGCCTCCAACTTCATCAATATCGGTGAGCGCACCAATGTCACCGGCTCGGCCCGGTTCAAGAAGCTCATCATGGCGGACGATTACGCCACCGCGGTCGAGGTCGCGCGCAGCCAGGTCGAAAACGGCGCGCAGGTGATCGACGTCAATATGGATGAAGGCCTGCTCGACGCGAAGCACGCGATGACGACCTTCCTGAAACTGATCGCGGCTGAGCCTGATATCGCGCGCGTGCCGGTGATGATCGACAGTTCCAAATGGGACGTGATCGAGGCGGGTCTGAAATGCGTATCGGGCAAGCCGATCGTCAATTCGATCAGCATGAAAGAGGGCGAGGAGGAATTCCTCAAACACGCGCGGCTGTGCATGGCCTATGGCGCGGCGGCTGTGGTG
>JBCCCM010000002.1:0-166818 GCA_039033515.1 Pseudomonadota bacterium | reverse complement strand
GGGGATTATGCGCCCTGCGTCGATGTGCGGGTGCTGGCGTTGTTCGGGCGCGACGATCCCCCTATTATGGGCGCGACGCCGCTCCTGCTAAAGCTCACCAGTCCGGCGGGCCGCCCGATCCAATCGACCCGCGACCTGCCCGGTTTTTGGCGCGGTTCGTGGGCCGATGTCGTGAAGGATATGAAGGGCCGCTATCCCAAGCATCGCTGGCCCGAACAGCCATGGTTGGAAAAGCCGAGCCTAAAGACCAAAAACGCCTTCAATCGACGGTGAGTTTGGATTAATGGCAGGGGCTCAATGGGATTAGCCGGTTCTCGCGAGTGAACCGCAAGCGCGACCGCGCGCCCGCAGCGATGCGATCCTAGGATCGCAACAAGCGAGGAAGACAACGAAATGCCAGCACGAATCTACCAGACACCGAAAAGCGCGATGCAATCGGGCAAGGCCAAGACCGACACATGGGTGCTTGAGTTCGAACAAACCGAAGCGCGCAAACCCGATCCGCTCATGGGTTGGACCGGAAGCGGCGACACGCAAAGCCAGGTGAAGCTCAACTTCCCAACCAAGGACGCGGCGAAAGCCTACGCAGAGAAATACGGCATCTCCGCGCGCGTTCACGCGACGCCAGCGAAAAGCCTCAAGATCCAGGCTTACGCCGATAACTTTCGCTAGTTTAGCGACCTAGGCGACCATAAAAAGACACATTGATTTTTAACGGCATCGCCGCCATATGCGCTGCCGGGAGTCGGGTGGACGTTTGCGTTCGCTCACCGGGTCAGGTCCGGAAGGAAGCAGCCCAGGTGAATTGCGGCGGGTCGCTCGGCTCCTTTTATTTTCCCCAACATCGCGATGACAAACGGCGGGCAAAGGCCTAGCTTGTCGCTGTGACTGATTCCGATCCCACCACGCCTGAAACCGAAGACGAGGCGGCGCCAACGGCGGCTGAACTCGAAGCGGCCGGGCAGAATTCCATGTTTGGCGAGGCGCAGGATGAACCAGCGACGCCCGCGTCTGAACCTCAGCCCTCCGAACCCGCGCCGACGCCTGAGGTCGCGCCAAAGGCGCCGACAGAGCCTTCCGCGCAACCTTATCGTGTGCTCGCGCGCAAATACCGTCCGCAGACTTTCTCCGAACTGATCGGGCAAGGGCCCATGGTACGCACGCTGGCCAACGCGATTGAGCGGGATCGGCTGGCGCACGCGTTTCTCATGACGGGGGTGCGCGGGGTAGGCAAAACCTCGACCGCGCGGCTGATCGCCAAGGCGCTCAACTGCATCGGTCCTGACGGGCAGGGCGGCCCCACCATCGATCCGTGCGGGGTCTGCGAGAACTGCACCGCCATCGCCGAGGGGCGCCATATCGACGTGATCGAGATGGACGCGGCCTCCAATACGGGCGTCGATGATGTGCGCGAGATCATCGAAGCGGTGCGTTATGCGGCGGTCTCCGCGCGCTTCAAGATCTACATCATCGATGAGGTCCACATGCTCTCGCGCAACGCCTTCAACGCGTTGCTCAAAACGCTTGAAGAGCCGCCCGCGCATGTGAAATTCCTGTTCGCCACAACCGAAGTCGACAAGCTGCCGGTAACAGTTCTCAGCCGCACGCAGCGCTTTGACCTGCGCCGTATTCCGGCGACCCTTTTGGCTGAGCATTTCGGCAAAGTGTGCAAGCTCGAAGGCGTGGACGCGGATGAAGAGGCGCTGCGCATCATTGCGGGCGCGGCGGAAGGGTCGGTGCGCGATGGTCTCTCGATCCTTGATCAGGCGATTGCGCATGCGGATCTTGACGCGGATGGCAAAGTCGATGCGGGACGCGTGCGCGACATGCTGGGGCTCGCCGATAAAGGCGCTCAGCGCGCCGTGCTGGGCCATATGCTGAACGCCGATGCCAAGGCGCTTTTAGCGGGCATCGAAGAACAATACGCGTTGGGCGTTGAGCCGCTCGCTTTGATGCGGGCGCTGATGGACCTGGTGCACAAGATCACCGTCTCGCAAGTTTCCGGCGCGGAGCCCGACGCGCCAAGCGAAGACGAGCGCGAGGCGCTGGCGGATTTTGCGGAGCGCTTGTCCGCCGGGCAGCTTCACCGTCTGTGGCAACTGCTCCTCAAGGGCCACGACGAAGTGCGCTCTGCGCCGGATCCGCTGGTGTCCTTGCAGATGGCGCTGCTGCGGGTGCTGCACGCGGCTGACATGCCAGATCCGGGCAAGCTCGCGCGGCGGATCGAACAGATCGCGAGCGCGCCGCAGGCCTCCCCTGCTCCTGCGCCAGCGGATGAGGGTGCGCCAATCGCTCACGCCGGGCCTGCCACGCACGGTAGCTCGGACTGGGCTGAACTTGTCGAAAGCGTCGATCACGCGGGCCAGATGCACGTGGCTGAAATGATGCGCTCGCGCATGCGGGTCATTGAACTGGGTCCGGAAAGGCTCATTTACCAACAGGCCGACGCCTTCCCGGACGATCCGGGGCCTGACGTGCGTGAGGCCCTGTTCAAGCTGACCGGCAAACGCTGGGCGGTGGAAAAAGGCGCAGGCGATGCGCAGCCCACCTTGCGCGAACAGGCCGAGGCCAAGGCCACCGCGCAGCGCGAGGCGACGATGTCCGACCCGCTGGTGAAGGCCGCCTTTGCCGCCTTTCCCGACGCGGAATTGATTGAAACCACACCCGTCGCCGAGGACGCGTCTCCGCGAGCGTCGGCGCAGGGCGGAAACTGGAACTAGATAAAGGAAGACAATGCCATGAAGAGCATGGAAGAAATGATGCAAGCCGCGCAGCAAGCCGCGGAAACCATACAGAACCAGATGAATGACATGCAGGTGAAGCTGGACAATATCGAGGTTCAGGGCACGGCGGGCGGCGGCCTTGTCACCGTGAAAGCAACGGCCAAGGGCCGCATTCTGAGCGTCAGTATCGATGACAGCCTGATGAAGCCCGAAGAAAAGGGCATCGTTGAGGATCTGGTGACCGCCGCCTTCAACGACGCGCGCGACAAAGCCGACCGCGTCTCGGCGGATCAGATGAAGGAAATGCAAGGCTCAATGGGCCTGCCGCCAGGGTTCAATCTGCCGGGTATGGGATAGAGAAAGACGGGGTCGGTGTTCTATGAAGTGTGACGGGCAGTGCCTGATCTTCGCCGACCCCGAGCGTTTTGCCGAGGCGCCAATTCAAGAATCGCTGGACCATGTCGCTGAGCTTGGGCGAGACGACATGGGGCATTGGTGGCGTCACCATCTCGCTTGCAAGCAATGCAAGAAGGGCTTTTTCTTTGAGTTCTGGGAAGAGATTGACTGGAGCACTGGCAATGATCCTCAGCTCAAAATTCTTGTTCCGATTGAAGATAATGCAGAGCTGCAACACCTGTCTGATCGGTGTCCGGGATCGCCAATTTTCGGGCAGCGCTACTGGCGCAGCTATTGGCCGTCTAAAGGCGATAAGGTCTGCGGATGGATAGACGCGAGGCCCTAGGCGCGCCGGTCGCGTCCACAGCTTCCTAAAGCCAACCATTGCGAGCCCTCGGCTGGCTACCCATATTCTTCGCAAAGGCGCGCCCAAACGGCGGCCACGGATACTAAAGAATGACTGAACAATTCCCTCTTCTTCCCCTGCGCGACATCGTGGTTTTTCCCGGCATGGTCGTGCCGCTGTTCGTGGGCCGCGAAAAGTCGGTGGCCGCGCTCGAAGCGGCGATGGACGCCTCGAAGGATATTTTCCTGCTCGCCCAGCTCGATCCGGCCACGGACGATCCGGAAGGTAATGAGCTCTACGACACCGGCGTTGTTGCCCAGGTGCTGCAATTGCTGAAACTGCCCGACGGCACGGTCCGCGTGCTGGTCGAAGGGACGCACCGCGCCAAGCTCGAAGGGCTCAAGATCGAAGGCGACTATGTGCTCGCCGATGTGAGCGTGCTTGAGCCCGAAACCGTCGCTGGCAATGAAGTCACCGCGCAGATGCGCCAGGTGGTCGAACGCTTTGCTGAATACGCCAAGCTCAATAAGAAGATGGGCGACGATAACGACAAAGGCGGCACGGATCTGTCCGATGTCGATGATGCGGGCCAGTTGGCCGACACAATCGCCGCCGCGATCACCGCCAAGGTTTCGGACAAGCAATCGCTGCTGACCGAACTCAGCCCGCTCAAGCGGCTGGAACTGGTCATGGCCTTTATGGAAGGCGAATTGTCCGTCCTTCAGGTCGAGCGCAAGATCCGTGGCCGCGTAAAGCGCCAAATGGAAAAGACCCAGCGCGAATATTACCACAACGAACAGTTAAAGGCGATCCAGAGCGAGCTGGGCGGCGGCGATGATGGCGATGTCGACGAGATCGCCGAGCTGACCCAAAAGATCGAGAAGACCAAGCTCTCCAAAGACGCCAAGGAAAAGGCAACCCAAGAACTCAAGAAGCTCAAAGGCATGCAGCCGATGAGCGCTGAGGCGACGGTGGTGCGCAACTATCTCGATGTGCTGCTAGGCCTGCCCTGGGGCAAGAAAAGCCGCGTCAAGAAAGACATCGCCAAAGCGCAAGAGGTGCTCGACGCTGACCATTACGGGCTTGAAAAGGTCAAGGATCGGATCATCGAATACCTCGCCGTGCAGGCGCGCACCAACAAGCTGAAAGGCCCGATCCTGTGCCTCGTCGGCCCGCCGGGCGTGGGTAAGACCTCGCTGGGCAAGTCCATCGCCAAGGCGACGGGCCGCGAATTCGTGCGCCAGTCGCTGGGCGGTGTGCGCGACGAGGCAGAGATCCGCGGTCACCGCCGGACTTATATCGGTTCAATGCCGGGCAAGATCGTCAACAATCTGAAGAAAGCGGGCACCAGCAATCCGCTGTTCCTGCTCGATGAGATCGATAAGCTGGGTCAGGATTTTCGTGGCGATCCGGCCTCCGCGCTGCTCGAGGTGCTGGATCCGGAGCAGAACAACAAGTTCCAGGACCATTATCTGGAGCTGGACCTCGATCTATCCGACATCATGTTCGTGACCACCGCGAACAGCCTCGATCTGCCGCAGCCGCTGCTGGATCGGATGGAGATCATCCGCCTCGAAGGCTATACCGAAGACGAAAAGGTCGAGATTGCGACGCGCCACCTGATTGCCAAACAGGTCGATGACCATGGTTTGAAAGAGGGCGAGTTCGAACTCACCGAAGAGGGGCTGCGCGATCTGATCCGTTATTACACTCGCGAGGCGGGCGTGCGCACGCTGGAGCGGGAAATCGCCCGGCTGGCGCGCAAGAGCCTGCGCAAGATTCTTGAGAAAGAGGCGACGTCGGTCACCATCACTCCGGACAATCTCGGCGACTTTGCCGGCGTGCGCAAATTCAAGCACGGCACCTCGGAAGAAGAAGCGCAGATTGGCGCGGTCACGGGCCTCGCCTGGACCAGTGTGGGCGGCGAATTGCTGACCATCGAAAGCGTGACGACGCCGGGCAAGGGCGAGGTGAAGACCACCGGCAAGCTGGGCGAGGTCATGAACGAAAGCGTCGCCGCAGCGTTCAGCTTCGTCAAATCGCGCGCGCCCGCTTACGGGATCAAGCCGAGCCTGTTCCAACGCAAAAACGTCCACATCCACTTGCCCGAAGGCGCGGTGCCCAAGGACGGGCCAAGCGCGGGGATCGGCATGGTTACGTCCATCGTCTCGACCCTGTCAGGCACCGCTGTGCGCCCCGATGTCGCGATGACGGGCGAAGTCACTTTACGGGGCCGCGTGCTCGCCATCGGTGGGCTTAAGGAAAAGCTGCTCGCCGCGCTGCGCGGTGGGATCAAGACCGTCCTTATCCCTGAGGAGAACGTCAAAGACCTCGCCGAGATACCGGGCAACGTGAAGGAAGGGCTCGACATCATCGCGGTCAGCCATGTCGATGAAGTGCTCGAACGCGCGCTGACCGATATGCCTGCGCCGATTGAGTGGAGCGAGGCCGATGATCTCGCCAGCCAACCCGGCGCCGGATCGAGCGGCGCGCCTTCGCCGGGCGGAGCGACGGCGCACTAATAATTAGCGCCGCGCGCGCCGGTTCTGAAGGCACACGTAAGCGTCTGCTAAGCATAGCGACGGTGCAATTCGTCGCAAAACCTCAAAAATGGCGGCGAACCGCCGTTTTTGAGGTTTTTTGTCTTTGACAGGTCCGGCGCAAATCGCTCATTTACAGGGTTTCTGCGGGTATCCGATTCACTGTCGCTGATATCCTTTTTCCAACAAAAGGGGTTTTTCCGAATGAACAAAAACGATCTGATCAGCGCTGTCGCGGAAACGAGCGGTCTATCGAAAACGGATACGTCACACGCGGTCGAAGGCGTGTTCGACGCGATCACAAAGGCTTTGGCTGGCGGCGACGAAGTGCGTCTGGTCGGATTTGGCACGTTCTCCGTGGCGAAACGCAAGGCGTCGACCGGCCGCAATCCGCGCACCGGGGAGCCGATGAACATTCCCGCCTCGACCCAGCCCAAGTTCAAGGCCGGTAAAGGCCTTAAGGACGCGGTCAACTGATCACGGAGTTGTAATCGGACCTGGCCGCGCTGCGCCGCCCTGAGCTTTATGCGTTGAAGTTTTGGCCCCCGTCGATTGCAAGGATCGGCGGGGGCCTTACTTTTTATCGGGCGCTGATGTGGGCGGCAGGGTTCGCGTTCAGGGCGTCACGTCGATCAGAGCGGTCGGGGCCGCTTTGGTGCGCGCGTCGATGTCCCAGGTCAGTTTCTGTCCGCTGTCCGTTGCGCTTGCGCCCTCATCTGTGTTGTTGGCGAGGATGCTCATGGCGTCGGTTGTCGTGATCGAGAAGGTGCCTTCGACGACTGGAAAGTCCGGAGGCGTCTCGCCGCCCGGTCCCGCTTCTTCGCCCAAAGAGGCTGCCATGCCGGCCATACCCGCGAGACCGCCCATCATCGCGCCCAGAGGATTGTCATCATTCTGAGGCGAAAAACCCGGCGCGTTGATGCGGATCACGTCTTCATCGCGAAGATAGATCTGGACGAAGGGGTTGGTTGAAGGCACGCCTTCGATCACGGGAAAGGCGAAGTCATGCGTTAATGTCCCCGTGAGCGTGTAGCTGACTTCGAACAGCCCATTGCCTTTGTCGACGACACGGTTCCAACCGCGCTGGCGTTCCAACAGCCGGATGAACTTCTGCGTCGCTTCAGGATCGGTCGCG
Source organism: Pseudomonadota bacterium (assembly GCA_039033515.1). GTDB lineage: Bacteria > Pseudomonadota > Alphaproteobacteria > Sphingomonadales > Sphingomonadaceae > Erythrobacter. The sequence goes on along the minus strand of JBCCCM010000002.1, from coordinate 159,678 downwards.
TCAATTCCGCCGAGCATGGCGGAAAGTTGCTCCGCTTCCTGCGCGGCCTTTGCTGCGCGCGCCTCCGCTCCGGCTTCCCAAGCGGAACGCTGCCCCTCAAGTTCGTTCGCGGTGCAGGTGCGCTCTTCGAAAGAGCCATCGACATAGCACGGCTCGGGGGTGAACTCCTCAGAGCTTTCGCCCATTTGCGCCAGTTGCGAGAGGCCGAGAAAGAAGATCTCGCCTTCATAGGTGAAGGTGAACTCATCATCGGCCCCCAAAACCAATTCGGACGTAAACTTGCCCGGCGTGATGAAACAGCTGGAAAGAAACAACGAGAGCCCAGCGACCAGAGCAGCGGCGATGACGCGCGGGGACCGGCGGACAGGCGCATGGTTTCCGAAAGCGTCGTGTTCATCAAACTGAGCATTCATGGGTTTTCCCTCCTGAAATGGCGCGATCCCGGTCTTACACGCTTCGGGTTGCCACAGCGTAAAGCGATATGGCGGCAGCGTTGGAGACATTCAGGCTTTCAATATCCGAGGTGATCGGCAGTCTGGCAAGGGTGTCGCAGTGCTGAGCAATATTGTGGCGCAACCCTTCGCCTTCCGCGCCCAGCACCAGAGCAACGGGGCCCGTCGTTAGCGCTTCTGCCAGCGTCGGTTCGGCTTCACCCGCCAACCCAATGCGCCAATAGCCCGCCTCGGCCATGTCCTCCAAAGCACGCGCCAGATTGACCACGCGCACCCAGGGCACCGTTTCCAGCGCGCCCGACGCCGATTTGGCCAGAACGCCGCCTTCGGGCGGTGCGTGGCGGTCTTGGGTGACGATGGCCGCGGCTCCAAACGCGGCGGCTGATCGCAGGATCGCGCCGATATTATGCGGATCGGTCACCTGGTCGAGGACGACGAGCGGACGAGTCGTATCACCCGTGGCGACTTCATCGAGAAAAGTGCTATCAAGCGGTTCGCACTCCAGCACCAACCCTTGATGCGGCGCATCTTTGGCAACCAGGCGCGCCAGATCCTGCACGTCGGCGTATTCGACCGGAAAGTCGCTGGGCAATTCGCCATCGAGTGTCTCGATCGCCTCGCGCGTGGCCCACAGCTTGCGATGCTGGCGCGCCGGGTTTTTGAGCGCGGCTTCGACCGGATGACGGCCCCACAAGCGCACGGCCCCCGGTGACCCACGCCCTGAACCGCGCCCGCCTTTCATCCGGCCTGCCCGGCCGCGCAACGCTCGTTTTCTTTCGCCTTTGGCCATGATCGCCTTCTCAATTCCTGATTTATTGACGCCCCCTGCCAGCCGCCCCATTGACAGGCAAGCGCCGCTTCGCCAAAGCGCGCGTCTCGGCAAACGGAAGCGGCCCATGAACGGCGGCGTTCGATGCTCGATAGAGCGGCTTTGAAGGGCTGCCCAATCGCACTTTCGCGAGCAATCGTGTGGACAGGTGGCCGAGTGGTTAAAGGCAGCAGACTGTAAATCTGCCCGCGCAAGCGTACGCTGGTTCGAATCCAGCCCTGTCCACCACCGCTCTCAATCAAATTAAAGTCGTGTTCTTTGAAGGTGAGCGAGCGATATCCATGCTCGCTCGCGCTATGGAATGCGGTTCAAGACCCGTTTGAGCGTCCATTTCACCCGCGCTTTGAGGCCAGCTTTCCGCCGCGCGTTCACAGGCTTTTGCTGAACTTTCAGTTGCTCCACATCCAGATCGCAGAACGCCGCTATCGCTTCGACATCTTTGTCTGTGATGTCGATGATCAACAAACGCTCCGGCTCGTCACGGAACAGTTCTTGCGTTTCGGCGTGATAGCGATCGTAGAAATCGCTTAAGATGCGCCGATCAAATTTCGCCGTCCCGTAGAAGTCTTGATGATAGGCATCCACCGCTTTACCGTATGACCAAATCACGGCCCCGTGTTTCAGCATCCATTCCATCGAGCTGAGCCATTGCTCTTTGGGCCGCGTTGTCAGGACGAACTTTGCGTCCGGGTAAAGAGCCTTGAGCCGCGCGGCCATCGAAGGGATCGGCGTGTCTCCGGCGCAATCGAGCGCTTCTATCCGATGTAGGGCCTTGTCGGGCTCCACGCCGAGGAAGTGAGCCGATTTCAGGCCGCTTTCGTTGAAGACGGTGTCGAGCCACATCGTGCCTGTCCGGGACAGGCCTAGATTGAAGATTTTGGGCCTCATCGTGGCACTTAAAGTCCCTTGTGATGGCAGTCAGCCTTGAGGCCTTAGAGCTATAAGCCGCACTCGCTTGGCGCAAGCCATGCGGCTTCACAGGGCAACCCAAACGCACACGATCACTCGGACCTGTTCGCGCAGAGCGTTACAAAGCGGCCTTGGGCGAGCCGCCGTCGACGCGCGCCACATTGGTAGGGGCGCCGCCGATGCTGCGCGTTCCATCGCCAAGGACGATGAACGCGGCCCAGTAGAATGGGTGCGAGGTGTCTTCGTCCGCCATCAGATCGCGCTGCGCCGTGCGAAGCGAGGAGGCGAGACCTTGGCCCTGCTGGCCAGAGATCAACCCTTCAACGAGCCTTTGTGTGGCGTTGTAGTCGTCGGGCACAGGCCAGTGGCTTGCCACGACCGCGCGCGCGCCTGCGCCGACAAACGCTCTGACCAGGCCGTCGAGCGCGTAATTTCCGCCGCCGACGATGCCTGCCTCTTTGGACGCCGCCGAAGTCGCCATGCCCGCCGTGTCACAGGCGGACAGGATCACGACATCCGCGTCGAGGCTGAGGTCAAAGATCTCTTTAAAGCTCAGCAAGCCGTCCGATCCCGGAGCGCCGAACGAGGTCACAAGAGCGGGGCGGGCCGGGCAATTGGGGTTAGGCGCGGTCACAAGCCCATGCGTCGCAAAATGCACAACGCGGTAATCGGAGATGTCCTCGTTGCTCAGCAGCGCGGTATCGGAAAACGCTTCGCCGGTGTTCACCGTGCTGTTCGCTTCGCCAAATCGGCTAGCAGCAAAGAACAGCTCGGACGGATCGATGGGATCGCGCCAGGTGTTGAGGTTCCACGCGCACGGATCAGTTGGATCGGTCTGGTTCACCGGCAGCGCGTTGGAGCCGACACCCAGATAGGCTTTTTGAGCCCGCGAAGGCGCGATTTTGCGAATATCAAGGAAGCCGCGCGGGCTCACCGCAATCGACACATCGCGCGAGCGGCCCAGCCAGTCGATCTCGCGATAATCGAACAGATTGGCTCTGGGGTTTGCGGTGCGTGCTAGATAAGCGTCCACACCCTCTTGTGAGGCGATGAGCACCTGCGGCGGCAATTGCAGCATGGGGCCATCGGGCTCGAAGATCAGGTGAGTCACGCTCTTGAGCTCTTCTTCGAGCGGCCCGAACAGGGTTACGAAAAGCTCGCGAGCCTGTTCGACCTCGTAAGGGAACGTGGTGATCTGTCCGCCGTCATAGGAGACGATGGATTCGCGCAGGAACGACACCGCGTCATCCAGCCCGAACAAACCGCCTTCGATCTTGAAGCTTCGCGCGCCCGTGGGTGTGATCCATAGGGCGTAGGCTTCGTCACCGACCAGTACGATTTTGTAATAGGCCTCCCCGGGGCGCAGATCAGCCTGAAGGTCAGCGAGTTGCAGGCGGCCGGGAGAGAGCGCGCGGAAGCGGGGATATTCGGCGAGACGCGACAGCAGCCCGGCCTGTTCAGCCTGAAGATATTCCAGCGTCTCCCGCGCGGCGACAAGGCCGTTTGCTTGCAGGGCTGTCGGCTTAGGCAGAGCCGCAAGACGGTCTGCGCGCGCTTGGGTGCGGGCGATCTCGCGGCTGCGGTTGAGCGAGAGGCGAAAGAGGGCTGAGGCCTCGTCATTGCCTTCGGACATTTGCCGAGCGAGGATCGCTTGGGTTTGCGCGACGCCCGGGCGTTGCAACATCTGCGCCGCGCCAAAGAATTCAGCCGTCGCCTCAGCCGAGCCGTCATCCGCCAAAAGTGCGAAATACGGCTCCAGCAGATTACGCAGGCTCGCGCCGCTATCCGTTACGTTTGAGCTGCGATTGACGACATCAGCGTAAAGATCGCGCGCAGCTTGGCGCTGGCCGGTTCGCAGCAGAAAGCCTGCCTTGCGCGCGTAAGCGGCCAAGAGGACCGGAGATTGCGGATAATCGCGCGAGATCGCGGCAGCCGCGACATCGTAGGCGCGCGCGGCGAATTCGGTGCGGCCTTGGCCCTCGGCGACCAGCGCGCGTTCCATCGCGATTTCCGATCGCAGCCAGCGAACCGATTTGACCCGCCCCTCGCGCACGTCAGCGATGCGTTGGTCAGCCTTTTGAAGCAAGCTTTCCGCTTTGTTCAATTGATTGCGCTGGCGAGCGATCGAGCCTGCAATGGCGTCCGCCTGGGCGTCGAGCAACTCGGCGCGCTCAATCGGCGAGAGGCCCAATTCCACGCCTCCAAGTCGCCGCAGGGCGACGTTCTCGCGGTTGATCTGCGCGGCCAACGGGTTGTCGATGAAGCCGTCGCGGATCGAAAGGTCATCCTGATCCGCTTTTACCTCGCGCATGGCTTGGCCCAGCGCCCTCAAGGCCTCTTCGGGGAAGCGTCGGTTGAGGAAATTGATCGCCCGGTAATTGCGGATCAAACGCTGCGCAACGCCATCGCTGCGGGTGAGGGCGGCGTCGGCCTCGCGGAAGAGGCGCTCAGCGGCGGTGAAATTGCCCAGGTTCGATTGTTGCAGGCCTTGATTGGCCAGCACTTCCGGGCGCGTGGTGAAGGTGTTATCTTCGCGCGTTAGTAGGCTTTCAAAAAATTGTCCCGATTCCGCGAACCGGCCGCTGTTGTTGCGAACGTAAGCTTCGCTAAGCGCGTCGAACTGGTTAAGCGCGCCGGCCTGGACGCGGGCAAAGGCCGCCGCGTCGCTCACTTCGGTCTGCGCGACTTGGATCGTCCCGGGCAGCGCGCGGTCGTTATAGACCGACGCGAGCGCCAGCCTCAGCACGGGATCATACCCTGCCAGCCCCTCGGCGAGATAGGTGTTGCCACCCGCCTTCAAGGAATAGCTGCGATAGGAGACGCCCGAGGATGGGTCGAGACAGGTGCGCTTTGCGACATCGCCAACCTGTTCAATCGCCACGGTTTCCGGCGTACCGCATTGTCCGCCATCGCCTGCACCGCTCGGCTCAAGGCTGATCGAGGAAGCGTCGCGCACCACGATAAGCGAGCCCACCGAACTTGCCGCATCCCGGCAAGTAAGGCGGTAAGCGCGGTCGAACATCCCGCTCAGGCGTTTTTCAGCGGGCGTGTTTTGCGCCGTGCAACGCACACCGGCGTTCCCCACGCGAAAACTGCTGCGGAAAGCGAGCGAGGCGTCTTGCGAAGACGCTGGGGTTGCGGGTGCAATCATGATGGCCCCGACAAGGCCCACCGCGCCAGCGATCGCCAAACCTGCGTTACGAATGAGGGTCATTCCTGTCCTCCGGTTTCCGGTGTCTCGGGGATAGTGATGTCCGGATCGAGCAGGGCGGGGTTACCCGTGCCGCTGATCGGGTCGGTGATCACCGTGTTTTCTTCAAGATTATTGGTGTTGATCAGCGGGGCCGGGGCCGAGATAGGACCGGTGGTCGGACCTTCGCTGTCCTCCTCTTCTTCTTCGGCGGCCTCTTCCTCGTCCTCGGCTTCCTCCTCGTCGGATTCTTCCTCGGTTTCGTCGGTGTCTTCGCCTTCGCCCTCTTCCTCACCGGCTTCCTCGCCGCTTTCGGAATCGTCCTCGCCGCTCTCATCAGCGCCGTCGTCGCCGCCCTCATCAGAGCCGCCTTCATCCGATGCGCCATCGTCGCTGCCATCCGCGCCGTCGCCGCTTGAACCGTCGTCGCTGCCTTCGTCGATTACGAAGTCATCGCTGCCGCCGCCGCCATCATCGGCGTTATCGACGCCGTCGCCGCCATCCGAGCCTGAGCCGCCCGAACCCGCGGCGCCCGAACCGCTTGCGCCGGCATCGGTGCCGCTGTCGTCGGATCCGTCATCGCCTTCGCCCGTGTTGCCGTCATCGCCGCCACCAGTGTCGCCGCCTCCCGCATCGCCGCCACCGGTGCTGTCGCCGCCGCCGGAATTGCCTGCGCCACCAGCGTCCGAACCCGAAGTGCCGCCATCGACCACGCCGTTGACCTGAGCGGAGACCGCGCCGGTGATTTCACCTTCGTCCTCAACAATGCAACCACCCAGTTCGCAGCCATTGATCTGACTGAGTGGGCTGACCCCGGCAAAGCCGCCTTCGCCAGCGCTTTCTAGGATCGCGGTGGCCGCCTCGTCGCCTGTTACGATTATTCCATCGGCGGCGATCTGGCCGTTGATGACGACCAAAGGCTCGCTCGTATCTATCGCGCTAAGCTCAAGACCTTCGGCGCTGCCGACCACAAAGCCAGCGGCGGTTTCTTCGGTGCCGGAATTCTGGATCAGGATTGCCGATCCGCCTTCGAGGGACAGTGAGCCCGCGCTGATGGCCGGGGCGGGCGCTTCGCCGCCCGTTTCCGTCGTCGGCGCGTTGAACGCCTCGATCAGCGTATCGGCCTCTTCAGTACCCTGTGTGCTATCGATCAGAGCCCCACTGGCAACGATGATCGTGTCCGCCGCGATATTGAGAGCCCCTCCGTTTGCGGCGATGTCAACACGCCCGCTATCGGTGTCGAGCTCGAAACGGCCTGATTGGAAGCCAAGCGTTTGCGGGCCAGCTTCGCCGTCTGAGGTGACGTCGCCGACCACACGGATCAGGCCATCGATCCCCGTGCCAAAGCGCAGCGCGCCCACTTCGTCGGCGGCTGTGAGGTCAAGCGTGCCCAAGAGGATCTGCAACGCATCGCCCGTATTCGCATCATCATTCGCGGTCACGAACAGATCGCCAGCTTCGATGCGCGCCAGATCGCCTTCGCCCAGCGTGTAACCGATGGGTTCGCCTTGGTCGTCAAGCCCAGCCTCACCGACATCGCCGATGAACAGGCCATCGTCGTTGGTGGAGATCAGCGTGATCTGCCCTTCGCCGCTCGCATCCAGCGCGCCATCGTCAAGGAATTCGAGCAGCGGGGAGGCGACTTCGATCAATTGCGCGGCCCAGGTTCCGTTGATTTGCGTCGTCCCTTGCGAGCGGGTGAAGATCTGACCGGCGGTCAGCTCACCCAGCATCAGATCGTTCGCCGAGTTAAAGCGAGCGGTCCCTTGGGCGATGATCGGTTGTTCGCCGAAGATGTCACCAACGCGGCTGGTGACCGCGATAACGCCCGCATCAATTCCGGCGAGCGTAAGCGACTGCGCTTCGATATCCACCACGCCTTCAAGGTCCAGAAGGCCGGAAGAGGCGAAATCGCCATCCTGCGCGCGGCCTCGGAAACTATCGGCCACAACGCCGGCCAATGAGACTGACCCAAGCGCCTCGACATCGACCACCCCGTCAAGCGCGGTCAACGCGCCGGTCACGACGACATCACCGCTCAGCGCGCGCGCTCGGATCGATCGCGCCGTCACGGCCTGCAAATTCACCGACCCGGCGGCTTCAACGTCGAACGCGCCCGGGGTGAAGATGTCGGTGCTGCTGATCACGTCACCCTGAAGCGAGCGGGCAAAGATCGAGTTCGCCGAGACATTCGACAAGTCAATCGTGTTATCCGACGTGACGGAAAAGTCGTCTGTGTTCAGGTTCTGAACGGTGATGACGCCTGTCACCACATTCAGCAGGATCGTGCCCGCCGTCACGGAGCCGAGCGTGATGTTGCCTTGCGCCTCGATTTCGAGCGTCTCGCTCAAGGCGATGAGATCGCTGACCGTGACGTCGCCTGCAACGGCGCGCGCAAAGGCAGAGGTTCCGCTGATCTGTGACACGTCGACCGACGTTGCCGCTTCGATGACCACATCGCCGCTTGTCGCCGCGGGGACATTGGCCGTGACCTTAAAGCCGCTGCCGCCGAACGCGATCGGTGAAGGGGCCGGCTCAATGGCGGTCAAAGTGCCCGCCACCAGGCTGCCGCTTTGCGCGACCGCTGTGATTGACTGCGCCGTCGCATCAGAAAGTGCGATTGAGCCAGCAGCCTCGATATCGAGAACGCCGGTGAGATCGATCGCTTCCTCCGCTTCGAAATCGCCGCCCAGAGCGCGGGCGGTGACGTCGCGCGATGCAAGACCACGGACAAAGATCGAGGTGGCCGCGCTCAGATTGATGACGCCATCGTCAGCCGTCAAAAGCCCCGTTGTGATCGAACCGTTCGTCGCATTCGCCGTGATCGATCCGGCGGTGACATTGCCCAACAGAATCGAACCTGAGGCCGCGGCGTCGAACGCGCCGATCAGACTGATCGGGCCTGTTCCTGTAATATCGCCAGCCGCCGCTTCAACTGATAGCGCTCCGCCCGTGGCACCAAGAAGGCTGACACCGCCAGCCGCATCTAGCGCAATGTTGCCCGTGCCTGTGGCAAGTGCGCCCGTGACGACATCTCCGCCAAGAGCGCCAATTGAGATGGATTGCGCGGTCACATCGCCCAACGCGACCGAACCAGCCGCTCCAACATTCAGGTCGCCGATCAGAATGATCGCGTCGCTGCTGGTGATGTTGCCCTCCGAAGAGCGCGCGAGGATCGAGTTTGCGTTGATATTCGTCAGCGCAATGGTGTCAGCAGCGTTCAATGTGACGGTTCCGTCCACCGCCTCAAGCAAGCCAGCCGTAATGCCGCCGCTAACAGAGGTGGCGGTGATGGAGCCCGCGTTGACCTGATCGAGCCTCACTGACCCCGAAGCTTCGGCGTTTAACGCTCCGGAAACCGCGATCAGTCCGAGGGAAGTGAGATCGCCATCGCTGACAACCGCGTTAAACGTATCCGCTGTGACGTTCGACAAAGAGAGATCGGTGCCAATCTCGAGCGTTACATCGCCGCTGTTAAGCGCGCCAAGGGTGGCGCCGCCGTCCATAGTGTTCACGATGATCGATTGAGCGGTGATCTCGCCAATTTGCGCGGTTCCGCTGATGAAGAAGGCCGCGAAATTGTCGATGTCGATGGCGCCACTGACGGACAGATCGCCGCCAGACACAATTATATCCAAGCCACCGCCGGTAACCTGTGTCAGCGATACGCCGGCGTTGCCTCGCAACGACGCATTCTGGGAGCCCGCGTCCAAAGCGCCCGCGTTGATGGTCTCACCAGCGAGCAGCGAAATGCCTTGCGCGGACACGTCGGCGAGGTTCACCTCAAAGGCGAGGACATCCAAAGCTCCGGTCAGGGTGATTGCGCCCGAAGCGGTGAACGCGCCCAGATCCGTGTTGACGGACGTAAACCCATCGGCGGTCGATGCGGTGAGCGTCTCACCGGCAACACTGGTCACGGCAATGGAGTTGATCGCGTTCAACGTGGTCGTCTGCGCCGTCACATCGCCAAGCGTAATCGCGCCGCTGGTGCCAAAGGTTCCGGCATCGACATTCAGCACGCCGTCCAGAGTGATGAGGCCCGCGCTGTCAACATCGCCATCTTCGGTGGTTGCGGTGAGCGAGCCGCCAAGGATGTTGGCAAAGGAAATCGAGCCCAGCGCGCTCAGATTGATGAGGCCCATGCCCGAGGTGAGCGAGCCCAACTGCAGATTGCCACTTGGCGCGTTGGCCGTGATGGACCCAGCGGTGATGTCGCCAAGCGTGACTGATGCGCCCGAATTGGCGTCGAAATCGCCGCTAAGGACGATAGGCGATACGCCAGAAATGTCGCCGGTGGCGGTGTCGAGGCTCAAAGAGCCGCCCGTCACGCCATTCAGCGCGATAGTGGTCGCCGCATCAAGATCGATTGTCCCACCACCGACGTCGAGCGCCCCGATGGACAACGCACCGCCTTGAGCGGCGGCAGAGATTGAGCCAGCGTTGACAGCGCCAAGGGTAACCGCGCCCGCCGCTTCAACATCGAGCGCGCCGACCAGATCGATCAAGTCGCTGCTGGTGATGTCACCCGCCGAAGAGCGCGCGATGATCGCGTTTGCGACGATGTTGGACAACGCAATCGTGTCGACCGCGCCGAGAGTAACTGTGTCGGCTTCGAGCAAACCAGCGGTGATCCCGCCGCCTAGCGCCGTGGCGGTGATCCCGCTTGCCGAAACATCGCTAAGCAGGATTTCGCCTGCCGCTTCGATGTCAAAAACGCCGGCCAGCTCGATCAGCGCGGTGCTGGTGATATCGCCCGCCGAAGAGCGCGCGATGATCGAGTCCGCAATGATGCCGCCCAGCGCGATCGTGTCCTGTGAGGTTAGCCGCACGGTGCCGTTGCCCGCATCGAGCACATCGATTGTCACGTCGCCATCGGCCGCCGTCGCGGTGATGGTGGCAGCGCTCACCTGATCAAGCGCAATTGATCCGCCAGCGTTAGCTAAGAATTCGCCCGCTACCGCAATAACCCCGTCGTTTGAGATGTCGCCGCTGTTGGCTGTGGCGGAGAAGGAGCTGTCAGCGGTCACGTCCGCTAGCGACACGTTCGTGCCGAGGATCAGTGAAACGCTTTCCGCGTTCAAATCGCCCAGAGCGGCTCCGCCCGTTGCTGAATTGAGCGAAATGGACTGGGCGGTAATGGCTCCGGTTTGCACGTCTCCGGCCAGCGACACGGTGGTCGCTCCGGCGGTGTTGATTGCGCCGGTTACGGTCAGATCGCCGTCGGGAATAACGATCAGCAGCGTATCGCTTGAAACGCTCGTCAGCTCAGCGCCCATCGTGGCGAGGAGGCTGATCGCGCTTGACCCGCCATCGAGCGCGCCAGCGGTAAGCAAGCCGCTCGTATCAATATCGATCCCTTGCGCAAAAACGTCGGCAAAGGTGACGGACGAACCGGTGACATCCAGTTCGCCCGTGAGGGTAAGCGTGTTCGATGCCAGAAATGCGCCGTTATCGACGGTCGCGGTGAGCGTGTCGGCGTTGACCGCACCGATGACGGCTCCGGTATCCGCGCTCAAGGTGATGGCTTGGCCGGTTACCGCGCCCAGCGTGATCGACCCGTCCGCCGCAGCTCTCAGCGTATCAGCGGAAACATCGCTGAGCGCGACGTTCCCGGCCGCCTCGATATTGAGCAGGCCTGAAATATCAATCAAGGCGCTGCTGGTGACATTTCCTGCGGTCGAGGTCGCGAGGATGGAGTCGGCCTGGATATCCGCCAGCGCAATAGTGTCGACCGAGGTGAGCGTTACGGTTCCGCCCGTGGCATCGAGCGCGCCGGTCGTGATGCCGCCGCCTAGCGCGGTGGCGGTGATCGATCCAGCCGTCACGTCGCTCAGAACGATTTCGCCCGCCGCTTCGACGTCGAGCGCTCCGCCCAGATCTATGAGGCTGCTGCTGGTGATGTCGCCTGCCGAGGAGCGGGCAAGGATCGCATTCGCCGTGATATCGCTGAGCGCGATCGTATCGGCAGCGGTCAGTATGACGGTGCCGTTCGCCGCTTCGAGCCGATTGGCGCTAATGCCGCCGTTGGTGGCGGTCGCGGTGATCGCGCCTGCGTTCACTTGATTAAGCGCTACTGATCCGGACGCCTCGGCGCTGAACGCTCCGGTGACCGCGATCAGTCCGACGGAGTTGAGATCGCCATCGCTCACAACCGCGTCAAACGTGTCGGCCGAAACGCCCGACAAGGAAAGGCCGGTGCCGATGGTAAGCGTGATATCCTCGGCGGTCAGCGTGCCTGCCGTCAGCGCGCCTGCGATCGCACCGCCGACCGAGTTGCTTACGAGGATCGACTGGGCGGTTATCTCGCCAACTTGCACGGAGCCGTCGTCGATGAAAAACGCAGCGAGATTGTCCACGTCGATCGAGCCGCTCACTGACAAATCGCCATTGGACATGATCACGTCCAGGCCAGCCCCTGTCACCTGCGTCAGAGACACGCCACCATTTGCGCGCAAAGAGGCATTTCCGGAACCCGAGTCCAAAGCGCCAGCGTTGAGGGTCTGAGCGGCAAATACGGAAAGGCCTTGCGCGAACACGTCAGCAAGGGTCACCTCAAAGGCGAGTACATCCAAAGCCCCGGTAAGGTTGATCGCGCCCGAAGCGGTAAACGCACCCAGATCAGGGTTGATGCCCGTAAATCCGTCCGCCGTCGATGCGGTGAGCGTGTCACCAGTTAGGCTGGCGACGGTAATGGAGTTGATTGCGTTCAGCGTGCTTGTCTGCGCGGTCACATCGCCGAGCGTAATCGCGCCGCTGATACCAACGGTCCCGGCATCAATGTTCAACGCGTCGCTAAGAGTGATCAGGCCTGTGCCTTCGACATCGCCTTCGTCGGTCGTTGCGGTCAACGAACCGCCAAGTATGTTGGCAAACGAGATCGCGCCCAGCGCGCTCAGATTGATCACACCCATATCGGCTGTGAGCGACCCGAGCAGCAAGTCACCGCCGGTAACGTCGGCGGTGATGGACGAGGCCGTAATATCTCCGAGCAAAATCGTATCGACCGAATGGGCGACGAAATCACCGGTTAGCGTGATTGGGGCGAGGCCGCTGATGGTGCCGCTCGCTGCATCAAGGTTGAGCGAGCCGCCCGTCACGCTGGCGAGCGCGATTGATGTCGCGGCGTCGAGGTCGATGGCGCCGTTCGCTGCGTTGATGACACCGACGGTCAGAGCGCCCCCTTGAGCGTTCGCTGAGATTGAGCTGGCCGTGATCGCAGCCAAGGTGACTACGCCCGCCGCTTCGACGTCCAAAGCGCCGGTCAGAGCGATGGCATTGTTGCTCGTGATATCGCCAGCCGTGGACCGCGCGAGGATGGACGCTCCTTCGGTGTCCGTCAGCGCGATTGAATCGCGCGCCGTCAGCGTTACCGCGCCGACGGCGTCGAGGAAGCCGCTGGCGATGCCTCCGCCCAGAGTGGTCAGGGTGATTGATCCGGCCGTCACATCGCTGAGAGCGATTTCGCCCGCCGCTTCGATATCGACCGCGTCGGCGACATCAAACTCGCCGGTGCTGGTGACATCGCCCGCTAAAGAAACCGCCGAAATTGAAAGCGCCTGGACTGCATCCAGCGCGATGGTGTCCGCTGCTGTCAGCGTTACATCGCTCCCTTCGAAAAGCAGCGAGCTGATCCCGCCGCTCACGGCGGTGGCGCTTATCGTATCCGCAACCACTTCGAAGAGCGAAACGTCCCCGGCCGCTTCGACGTCGAACGCACCGTTGACCTCGACTAGTTCGGTGCTCGTAATGTCGCCCGCCGTCGAGCGCGCGACGAGCGAAAGCGCGTTGATGTTGGCAAGATCCAGCGTGTTTGCTGCGGTTAACGTGACAGTGCCATTGGCCGCGTCGATCAGGTTGGCGGTGATGCCGCCGCTCGTGGCCGTCGCGGTGATGTCGCCCGCGGTCACCTGATCCAGCGCAACGGACCCCGCCGCAGTCGAACTGAACAGCCCGGCGACCGAAATCAATCCGCTGTGTGAGATGTCGCCAACATTGGACACCGCGGCGAACTGGTCAGCCGTCACATCCGATAGCGACAGGCCCGCTTCGATCGTGAGTATCACATCCCCGCCGCTCAGCGCGCCAAGACTGGCTCCACCAGCGACCGTGCTCACTGAAATTGTGTCGGCTGTGATATCGCCGGTTTGCACTTCGCCCTGGATTGCCAGTGTGGCATCCCCAGTGACGTTGGTCACCCCGGTCGTGGTGAGATCGCCACCAAGCGAAACGAGGACCAGCGAGCCGCCGGAAATCGCGTCTATCGTCGCGCCCAGCTGTGCCCGGATGTCGACAACGCCAAGCCCTCCATTCAGCGCGCCAGCGTTGAACGTGCCGTCGGTATCGACAAAGATGGCTTGTGAATTGACATCGGCCAGAGTCACGTCGGAGGCTGTCACGCCAAGCGCGCCCGTAAGCGTGATCGGGCCCGATGCTTCAAACGCGCCACTCGTCACGGTCGCGATCAATGATGTTGCGTTCACGCTGCTGAGATTGACCGCATCGGGCGCGTCCAACGTGATCGTCTGCGCGGTGACCGGGGCTAGCGTGATGGCGCTGGCTGAACTCACAATGAGCCCGCTCGTCAAATTCAGAACCTCGTTGCCGATAACGTCGCCTGTCACCGTGGTCGCGTTCAGCGAACCGCCTGTGACACCGCTCAGGATAATCGAGTTACGCGCATCAAGATCGATGGCTCCGGTGGCTGCGTTCAGCGTGCCCAGGTTCAGATTGCCGACCAGCGCGTTCGCGGTAACCGAAGCCGCATTGACTTCACTCAGCGTGACATTCCCCGCACCGAGGGCGACCAGGGCGCCGCTTAGGGTGATTGTGCCGGTGCCGGTGATCCCGCCATTTCGCCCAATCGCGTCCAGCGACGCTGCCTCGACGTCAACAAAGCTAACTTCGTTTTCGGCGTCGAGGCGGATGGATCCGCCTGCTGCGCTCAACGTGTCGCCGACCGTCACGCTGCCATCGACATCGACATCAATCGAGCCTGCGGTCACGCCGAGAAGATTGATTGAGCCGCCCGTTCCCGCAACGAAAGTGTTGGCGACTTCGATCGTGTCGAGGCCCTCAATATTGCCGGAGGTTGAGGTCAGGCTCACGCTGTCGGCATCGACTAAGGGCAGCGAGATCAGACCCGCGACATCGATGTCGAGCGCCCCCAACGGCATGATCAACTGGCCGGTGGCGACAAAACCGCCAAACTGAGACGTGACGATCGCGCTTTCCGCATCGATATCGGTGACGCCGATCGAATCTCCTGCTTCGAGGATGACCCCGCCATTTCTCGCTTCGAGCGCCCCGGTAGAGATCTGCCCGGTCAGCGCGCGCGCCGTGATCGTTTGCGCGTTCAGGCCCTGGACCAGGATTGACTGGCCCGCTTCGATAGTCAGATCGCCGCTTACAAAAATATCCGAGGCGCTGAGCACGTCTCCGGTCTGGGACTGCGCCGTGATAGAGTCGGCGAGAACCGAGGCGAAGGCGGTTTCGAGGTCGAGAGTACCGACCGTTGAAATTGTCACCGTTCCCCCATTAGCGGTGATGGCCCCGGTCGAGATCGGACCATTACCAACGTCGAGGAGAATATTGGCTCCGGAGAGATCCCCAACCGAGATACCGCCGGATGCGAAGAGGGTCAGTATGTCGTTGGAGGACAGTGTCGCTTCTGTTTCGATGCTGCCATCAACGGCGACCAGTTCCAGTTCCAAGTCGGCGCTGATGGTGCCCGCCACGAAGGGAAGCGCTTCTGGATTGGGGTCGGGCGTGCGCGCGACAAAATTGTCGGCTGTCACGGCGAATACGTCCGCATCGATTGTGCTGTTCTCGAGTGTCAGCTCGAGATCGCCGGGGGTGATCAGGAAAAAATCGGCCGTATCAACGGTCGCATCCGTCAGAAGGAAATTATAGGGATTGACGGTCACCGGAACCTGTCCGCCCATCCCGTCATCAACGAGGAAGTCGGGGAAGTCGGGCCCGCTCAGTTCAATGTCGACCAAGTTGAAAAAGACATCGGACTGCTCGATCTCAAAGCGCCCGCCAGCGTAGAAGCTGGAGCCGTCGACGGCGCCAGAGCCGCCTATGCCGTTGGCACGAATGGTCAGCGTGTCGATATTTGCGCTGCCACGTCCGGGATGTTCGAACGCTTGAGTGATCAGGACTGACGCAAATCCCGCGATGCCATCGCCGCCATCACCTTGCGTCGCGCCAGCGCCGCCGTCGCCGCCGGTGCCGATCATGGTGGAAGAAACAGAGTTGGCGTTGAGAGGCGCGCCGCGCACCAGCAGACCGGTAAACCCGGCCTGGCCAACGCCGCCTTCACCACCCGTACCCGAAGCGGAAGAACCGCCGTCGCCGCCCAAGCCGTTATTCGTAATAGTGAGCGTACCGAAATTGGCCGATCCATTCACGTCGACGAGAACCGCGCCGTCGGGCCCCGTTCCGGACGAAGAGCCGATCTGCATCTGGCCACCGACACCCTCGCCGCCAACGCCGCCTGTGCCTGATGTGGCGCTGCCCCCGTCGCCGCCGATGACGTTAAAATTGAAGACAGCGTCGTTGGTTACATTGACGGTGCCGTCATTCGCCCTTGCGAGCACGAGCGTTTGGTTACCCGAAGCGTCTCCGCCGCGGCCGCCAGTCGCCCCGGACAGGCTGTTGCCCCCGGCGCCGCCTTCGACCTGGTAGTCGACGGTCAGGTCAAGCATCGTGATGACCGTGGGATCATCGCCGGGGGTGTTTTGCGGCAACACCTGAACACCGCCCCCGTTGGCCGCTCCGCCATCGCCCGGCGAGACGTTTGCTAAAGCATCACCGCCGCGCACAATGGCGTTCATCGCCAACGTACCGTTGATGGTGAGTTCGTTATTGCGCACAAACAAGCGGTGGAACGGTCCTGTCGCCAATCCGCCTGTCTGGCCATCGCCGCCTATCGCGGTTCCGCTGAGCGTTAAGTCGCCCATCGTAATGTCAGCCGCGCGCACAATTTCGCCAGTTTCCCCATCCTGAGAGCCAGCCGCAAAAAGTTCGGAGCCGGGCGAAGTGGCGGCTCCGCCAATCCCGGCGACAGCGTTTCCGCCCGTCGCGTCGCTTTCAAGCGTTGCAAAGCCATCGAGGAGAAGTTGCCCCGGCGCGTTGCCCGTCAGAGAGCTGAGGCCCGTTGTCGCCAACCCGCCATCGCCGCCCAACGAACCGGCGTTGCCGCCCACAGCTGCGCTCCGGCCAAACAGATCGGTGTTGAGTGTGACAACCGTGTTGGCCCGATCTTCTTCGGTCGCCGGGTCAAAGGGATCAATGATAAAGGCCGCGCGCGCCGCGCTTGCTTCGCCGCCATTGCCCGCACCGCCAGCGGCCACCGAACCGCCTGTCGCCGTGGCGAACAGATTGAAGACAGAGGCGGTCACCTCGGCTCCGTCGCGGATCAAGGCAATGGCTTCGGCGGTCGAAGCGTTGCCAGCGTCACCGTCAACCGCACTCCCGCCTGTGGCGGTGGTGGAAAGGCTAAGCTCGCCGTTAATGTCAAGCAGGCCGGTGTCGATAGCGAGAGAAACGTCGCTCGCATCGGCCCGTCCGCCCGTGCCGCCATCGAAGGCGTTCGCGCCGCCATTGGCAGCGTCATCGAAGCTAGCGCCCAGGGCGTTGCCACCAATGGCGGCTACATCGACGATTACGTTGCCAACGACTGTCACGTCTGTGTTCACAATTTCGATGGAGCCGAAACCTGCATTGGCAAACCCGCCCGAGAAGCCGTCGCCGCCCGTATTCAGGGCATCCATGTCTATGCCGCTGCGGAACGTCGCCAAAGCGTTGTCGAGGCGCAGACTGACATTGGCCCCCGTGGAATTGCCTCCGGAATTGCCTGAGTTTACCGCCCCATTGCCGCCTCGCGCCTCGCTCGTAAGCTCGCGCAGATCTATATTGAGATCTCCGCCTTCAAAATTGAGCTCAGCAATTCCGCCGTTTGCGTTGCCACCATTCCGGCCGTCCGGGTTAAGAGGCGCGTTCCCGCCTACGGATAGGGCGGTGATGAAGGTATCACCCAGCAGATCAGCGTCGCCTACGCGCATGAAAATGCGCGAGCCCGGATTGAAGGCATCGCCACCGGTCAGGCCGCCGCCGCCATCAGTGAAGTTGCTGACGGTCACATCACCCGTGACCGACAAGTCGAGCAATTCGAGGAAAATGTCATTCAAACTGGAAGAAGCCAATCCCCCAAGTCCCAACGGGGAAAACCCACCCGCAACTTCTGTCTGCACAGACAGGTTTCCGCCGATCGTTATCGAACCGTTTTGAAAGCTGTTGAGCGTTGTAGGGAACGTGTTTGCTTCGCCGCCCCCTTGGTTAATTTGCGTGTTGAAAATCGTCGGATCGACAAACACCGTGTCGCCGCCTTCGCCGCCTGAGGCGCGGTTGCTGATACGGAAGTCTCCGGTGACGTTGACGCTCCCGACTTCGCCTTGGCCCGAGTTGAACTCAGACACGCGGAAACGCGCTTCGCCCGAAATGGCGTTACCGCCGCGGCCTGAACCGCCAGCCGTAATGGAACCTCCCGACGTATCGTTTGAAATCAGCACTTCCGCGGCGTTGAAGGAAGCGTTGCCAAACATGTCGATGACACTTGATCCAATCGTTGCTCTTCCGCCATCGCCATTGAATGCTGAACCACCTTCGACGGTTACGTCGATAGTGACCGCACCGCTTGCACTCAGGTTTGAGTTGGTCACACCGATGAAATTGGAAAACGCGTCCGCATTGCCGCCTCTGATGAGGTCGCGCTGTCCAGTGATCGGATCAATCACAATCGGCGCGAGCGCTTCGCCGCCGGTTGCCGAAATATCCAACACGAAATCGCCAGCGACGGTCATGTCGGTGTTGTCCAGGAACAACTGGACATTGTTGAGATTGGCGTCGCCGCCAACGCCGCCCGCTCCGCCTGTCGCGTTAAAAGCAATAATCAGATCGGAGTTTATGTTCACCGTCGAATTGTCTGCGACGAGCTGGAAGTTGTTTGTGAACACGCTCCCACCTGCGCGCGACGCGTCTTCCCCGGTGCTGTCGCCAGCCAGCAAATCGATGATGAAATCATCGAAGGCAACATCAACCGTCGACTCGATGAAATTGATCGCGGTTTGCCCACCGAAAGCGCTGCCACCTGTCGTGCGTTCAGCGCCTCCAAGAGCGATTCCGCCAAGCGCGTCGCTAATGACGGACAAGCGGCCCAGATTAGCGCTTGAGTCAGTAACTTCGATGAACACATTGCCCGATTGCGCGGTGCCCGCCGCGCTGTCGTTGGCGCCGGTGTTGCCGCCAATGGCTGAGTTGCGCAGACTTAACGCAAAGCCTGGAACATCGGGCAGATTGATTGACGCACCGTTCGCGACGCGAATGGCCACTTCGCCGCCATTGGCGTTGCCGCCATTCGCGTCGACACCCTGAGCTCCTATTGCCTCGGCCGAAAGGAATTCCAGCTCTTCGTCGGTGCCGCCTATCGTGTTCGGCGCCAATACGGTTAGGTTAGATCCCGCATCAAACAGCGTAATCAACGCGCTTCCAGCAGTTGCATTGCCTCCGCCCAAGCCGGGCTCGGTCCGGCCGAGCGCGTCGGCGGAAATGTTGAGCTCGCCAGTGGTGATCGTTCCGCCGCTCGCCGCCTGAATCTCGGCGACTCCACCAATCGCCGTTCCTCCGTTGCCGGAAATCGCGTCGCTCACGAGGCGTGTCACGCCGATGACGTTAAGCGTCGCGCCGTTTTCAACCTGAACCTGGCTAAAGCCGCCTTGCGCCGTCAATTGGTTGCGATCGGCGAAACCGTCGACCCGGGTATCGATCGTCAGATCGCCGACTGATGCGCCGGAACCGGTATCGAGACGCAGGCGTGCAAACGAGTCCCCGATGATACCGTTGGCGTTGCTGTCAAGAAACGCTTGCGCAGACAGGCGCAGCTCGCCGTCGACGATTAGGGACGAGTTTTGAACGACCGTAAGCAGCGAGAAGCCCACATCGCTGGACGCGGTCGGTCGGTCGGCGGCGATGGTCAAATCGCCCGCCGCAGTCAGCGATGCACCAAAGGCCGACGGGCCGTTACCTACGTCAATGAACGCTTGCGGGGCGAAGAATTGCGCGTCGTCTTCGAAGTTTAGAGAGTTCTCGATGAAGCCGCGCAACTCGCCTGACGCATTCCCGATGACCAGAGATGTGAAGTTGATACCACCGCCGACCGTCTGTTCGAAATCGCGCAGCAGGATTTCCGCTGGAGCGCCGCCTGCCTCAAGGCCGAAGTCGCCCGCTACGATGTTTTGGCCCGCAGACAACACAACCACATCACCGTCCATCCCGGCGGAGTTAGCGATATCAAAGCCTATGCTGCTTCCGCTATTGATTGCCAGCGTGATGGCGTTGTTCTTGGCTACCGCGACGAGATAGGCGCGGTGGTTGTCGCCGACGCCGGTCGATGCTGGGCCTCCGGTGAAACCGCCATGCTCAATCGCGTTGGCGTTGTCTGTGCCGATGGTGACTTCGATATCGAACAACCCATCAGGGCTAAAGGTGATCGATCCCGCTTCGCCGGCGACGTAGGCCGCCTGGCCGTTCACATTGACGTCGCCATTCTGCGTGATTTGCGGCGCAAACAGCGCGACGTAGCTGCCTTCGTTGAGCGCGTTGATCTGGGCGCCTTCTTCAATCCCCACGCCGACGATGGGCGAGGATTGTTGGAAGTTCACCTGGTCGTCGATGATGAAATTGCCGCTGCCATCGGTAACCGGTTCAGCGGTCGTCAGGCCCAGATTGCCCACATCGATGGTGGCGTTTGCGCCAATGACGATTCCGCTTGGCGAATAAAAGAAAACGGTGCCGCCGGTGGCGCTGCCACCCAACCCGTCCTGAATGGTGGAGACAATATTCCCGTCCAGCCGGATGCGCCGGGTGGTGTCGCTTGGCAAAATGCGGTTCAGGACCGCAAAGTCTGAAATCCCAGTGCCGTTCGTAAATGTAGCCGTCGTTCCAGCGTCCTGAAACAGGATGTCGCTGAAGGGAGGGCCCTGATTATCGGTCGGATCCCAATCGATCACCACGCTGTCCGTTTCGACCGTGATGTCGGTCGTGCCGGCGCCTTCGGTTATGGTTGCAGCGCCTTCGGCAACTTCGCCGACCGCATTGAACGACTGCGCGTGCGCGGCGCCGCCGACAAACAGCAAGCTGGTCGACAGGGCGAGGGCGGAACACCGGGTCAGCATCGGGTTGATCGTCTTGCTCATAGTGGTCTTCCTAAGGGATCAGATGCTGGCGGTGAGAGTGAAGAGAACCCGGACATCGCCGCGTTCGGTTTGCAGTCCGGCGCGTTTCAAAGGCAGCGCGACAAACGCATCGAGGCTGTACCGCCGCCCCAGCGCCAGGCGCGCGCCTCCACCGATTGAGGCGAGGTCGTCGTCGATATCCGGGTCTTGGTTCCAGATCTGCGCGATATCGAAAAAGGCGTAGGGTTGCACCGCGAGCTTCTTGTTCAAAGGCAACGTCGATGTGCGCAGCTCGGTCGTCAGCCCAAGGCCATGATCGCCAATGATCGTGCCCGGCGCGTAACCGCGACCCACAGTAAAGTTACCCGCCGCGAACTCCTCAAACCCGAACAAGCCGCCGCCCAGCGACACCTGACCGCGCGGTTTGAGCGTCAAGGCAAGCAGGCGTGACAGCGAAAGCTCCGCCAGACCATTGGCGCGGATGACCGAACTGGTGGGCGATCCGTCTATCCGCCCCGGATTGACCTGTCCCGCCGGGCACGCGAGGCCGAGGCACACGCTGGATGCGCCGAAGATGTCAAAGCCCTGGCGAAATTCGATCGTGGCCGCGGTGCGATAGCGGGGCGCACGGCGCGCCAGATCGATGGAATCGTAATCCATCCGCAGCCAGCCAACCCGCAGCCGGTCGCGCGACAGCGGAACGATGAAATCGACGTCCTGATTGACGTAGTCAAAGCCCGCCGAAACGGTGACGTTCTCACCCTGCGTCCGCTTGACCGGATAGCTCGCCGAGATCCCGGCAAACAGGGTCTCAGCCTGCAAATCAGCCAGCGGAATGCCCAACGCATCCGCCGTGCCGATATCAGGCGAAGTCCACGCGTAGGTGAACTGTCCACCAATCGTCAGGCCATCCCCGCCAGGACGGAATTCATGGCTCGCTTGGATGACGTGCTGTTCGGAAAAATCCTGGCTGGCGAAGTAAGAAAGCGAGGTCGCATCACCCATGCCGGTAAGGCCGAAGAACTGCGCGCGTATCTGGCCGCCATATGGACCGGTCGATTCAGCGCCGAAGTTCTGGATAGCGATATCAAACGCGGTTCTCTTACGGCGCACGGTGACTTCACCGATCAGCGCGCCCGCCTCGCCGTCAGCGGGGACAAGCTTCAGATTGACGTCGTATCCGGGAAGATCGCGCGCGAGCAGCAGGGCGCGCTCGGCTTCGTTGCGATCAAAGATCTCGTTTTCGGACAGGCGCCCCAGATATTGCTGGAGCTTCTTTTCCGCGCCGCCGGTTTCGCCCACCGCGCGCACTGCGGTGATCTTGCCGTAGAGCACTTCAAACGTGACCTTGCCGTCCGAAATGCGCTGGGTGGGAACCTGCGTTGCGGCCAGATAGCCTTTGTTACGCAGGAGAGTGGCGGCTGCGTCACGAATTTCGCACAGCACCGCGACCGACTGCTCCGTGCCTTCAAACGGTTTCCAGGCGGATTCCATCTCTTCGAGGGTCGCGCCTTTCAGGCCGTTGAACACGACCTCGCGCACGGTCACTTTGACGTCGGCGTATTGCGGATCAGCCAGCGCGCAAGGCGAACGTTCAATGCCGCCTTCGATATTGAGGCGCGGGGCTCGCACCTCGTCGGGCCGAGAGATCCCGCTGAGCTCTTCGCGCGTGGGCGCAATGATCTGCGCGCTCGCGGGGGTGGAAAGAAAAAGCGGAGTGGCTCCCAGCGCTGTGGCCAGAGCACCCGCAGCGCGAGCAGTTTTGGTTGTCATCGGCCCCCCAAGTAGCATCCCCGGACGACCATTCGGAGCTGCTAGAATATTTCTGGCGCACCAGCCAGATTGCAACTGCTTACGACGGTAACGCGCGAGCTAAGTCAACCGTTAATCATGCAAATCGTTGATTTAAAACAAGTCCGCAAAAACGCTGAGGTTACCCCGTATTTCAAACGTTCGACGCCGCCTTCTTGATCGCTCTGCGGATGCTGACATAGGTTCCGCATCGGCACAGATTGGTCATCGCCGCGTCGATCTCTTCGTCGCTCGGGCTTGAGTTTTCGTTAAGAAGGGCGCTCGCCGCCATGATTTGGCCTGATTGGCAGTACCCGCATTGCGGCACATTGTCTTCGATCCACGCCTCACGGACCGCGTCGGCCGCTGAGCCCTCAAGGCCCTCGATGGTGGTGATTTTGGCATCGCCGAGGGAATCGTGCGCGGTGATGCACGAGCGGGTGGGGGTGCCATCGACGTGAACCGTGCACGCGCCGCATTGCGCCACACCGCAGCCGAATTTCGTGCCAGTCATCTTCAGATGATCGCGCAGCACCCACAAGAGCGGCGTGCCCGGCGCTGCATCCACTTCCTGCTCCTGCCCGTTTATCGTTAGCTTGATAGCCATGTTGGTGTCTCCTGCGCCGGTCAGGCGATATCAGTGGTTTCGGGCGTACCTAGCGGCAGGCGCGCGGCGTCCGGCCCGATCATCGGCAGCGTCCGCATCCGCTGGCCCGTGGCGGCAAAGATCGCGTTGGCCAGCGCGGGCGCGGCAGGCGGGGTGCCGGGTTCGCCAACGCCGGCTGGCGGCTTTTTAGACCGGATGATCTCAACCTCGAAAGCGCGCGGGCTCTCCGCCATCTTCATCAGGCGCCAGCTTGGGAAGTTATCCTGAACGATGGCACCGTTCTTGGCCGTGATAGAGCCGTAAAGCGCGTTGGAGAGGCCGTAGATCGTGCCACCCTCCATCTGCGCGCGCACGTGGCGCGGATTAATGACGGTGCCCGCATGCACCGCGAGCCAGATACCGGGGATGGCAAGCTCGCCTTCCGGTGAGACGGACACTTCGACCACAGTGGCAACATACGCGAGGAACGAGCGGTGCACCGCGATACCCAGTCCGGAGCCGTCAGGCAGATCGCGGCCCCAGTTTGCCATGGCGGCGGCTTTCTCAACGACCGCTTTCAATCGCTTGGTCTCGATCGGATAATCCTCGTTCGAGCCGCCGTAATTGCTGTATTCCGCGCCTTCGGCCGATGGATCGATGATGCGGTCTTCGCCGATCAATTCGAGCAGATAGTCCTTTTGATCGCGCCCGGCGGCGTGGGCCATTTCGCCCGCAAAGCTCTGGACGGCAAAGGCGTGAAAGACGTTGCAAACCGAGCGCAGCCAGCCGGTGCGCACATGCCCTTTGGCGGTGCCTGATTCCACGCGCAGATTGGGCGGGTTGAACGGCACATCCGTCGCGCCAAGGCCCAATTCGCCAGCGCTGGGCGCGCTTACACCATTGGCAAAGGTTGATGAGATCGAGGGGAAGGTCGTGCGGTGCAGGTAACTCGTGCATCGACCCTGGGCGTCCAGCCCGGCTTCCATCCGCTGCGCGCTGACCGCGTGATAAAAACCGTGGCGCACATCGTCTTCGCGGGTCCACGTGACCTTGACCGGCTTACCCACCTCGCGCGCAATCATCGCCGCCTCTATCATGAAGTCGGGCTTGGACTTGCGACCAAAGGCGCCGCCGAGCCATGTCGGCTTGACCGTGATCTTTTCCTTGTCGATCCCCAGTGCCCCGGCGAGCACGCTGCGGGTTTCCTGCGGATCTTGAACGCAGCCCCAGCATTCGAGCGTATCGCCTGTCCAGCGCGCGGTGCCCGATGGCGGCTCCATCGGCGATTGCGTGAGGTGGGGGGCGTAATACTCGGCAGACAATGTGGTAGCGGCCTTGGCCATGCCTGCGTCCACATCACCGCGCGAGCGTTGGACGGTGCCCTTGCGGCGCGAGGCTGCTTTTAACGCTTCGCCATAAGCGTCGGAATCGTAAGCGGCGTTGGGCCCATTGCGCCAGCTGATCTGAAGCGCGCGGCGGCCCTGGATCGCGGCCCATGTGTCCTTGGCGATGACCGCGACGCCGCCCATCGGCTGGAACAAAGCGGGCGGTTTGGGATCGGCGACGCGCACGGTTTGCAGAACGCCGGGAACTGCCAAGGCCTTAGCGTCGTCAACCGCGCCGGTGCGGCCAAAGACCTGGGGCGGGCGCGCGATCACGGCGTAGACCATATCGGGCACGTCGACATCGATACCGAACTGGCCTTCGCCCCGCGTGATCATCGGAATGGTCAGCGAGGGCACTTCCTGCCCGATAAAGCGCCAGTCTTCGGGATTCTTCAAGGTGATCGCGTCTTCGGCGGGCACCGGCAGCTTGGCCGCGAGCTCCGCCAGATTGCCATAGGACAGCGTTTCGCCGCTTTTATCGTTGCGGATGAGCCCCGGCTCAGCCGTGCAGCCCGCCGCATCGACCTCCCAATAGAGTGCAGCGGCCTCGGTAAGCATATGCTTCATCGCGGCGCCCGCGGTGCGCAGACGGTGGAAATTGTAGCGCACCGAACGCGATCCGTCGGTGTTCTGATCGCCATAGCGTTCGTGCCCTTCGGCCTGGACGATCTGGACGCTGTCCCAATCCGCCTCCAGCTCATCGGCAACGATCTGCGCCATTGAAGTCCACACCTGCTGGCCCATTTCCGAGCGGTGGCAGGTGATCTTGACCGTGCCATCCCGATCAATCGCGATCCACATCCCCGGCGTCGCATCGCCGCCGGTAACCTCGGTCAGCGGGCTCGGCCCGGCGTCGCCAAGGGTAAAGGCGTTCGCGTCAATCTCAGGCTCGACATAGGAATTGCAGCCCGCCAGCGTCAGGCCGAGGACAAACAGCCCGGATCCGCCGACAAAACCGCGCCGCGACAAATTGACGAGCGAAGCCCCTTCGTTCCCGGCGACGGTCGGTGCGCCGGCTCCCGGAACAATTCCCATTTCACGAAGAAACATACGACGCTCTCCCGGCCGATAGCGGCCCTTACTGGTCTGAAGCGGGCACTCTAGCAGGCGTCCACCAATTGATCGATTCCACATCGTGCGCGGATGTCCACACCCCTTTGGGCGTGTAGCGGATCGCGCCGCTGCCCTCGGGCCGCCCCACGCGGGCGAGGATCGCGTTGGTCTGGGCATCGATCACCACAAAGGTTTGATCGTCGGTGGTGCGCAGCCAGACCTTGCCATCGGCGACGTCGATATCGCCGTATTTTAGGTTGTCGCCCACCGCGACGCGGGCGAGCACTTCGAGGCTTGCAGGGTCTACTTTGGCGACCGTGCCATCGCCTTGTTCCTGCACCCAGACCGCGCCTTCGCCAGCGGCCAGAAAGCCGGGCGTGTCGCCTAGAGCGACGGTGCCGGTGACCGCGTTGGTGGCCGGGTCTATGCGTTGAAGCGTGCTGCTTTCGCTCGCGACCGCCCACAGCGCGCCTTCACCAAAGGCCAGGAAGGCGGTGCCAGCGGCCACTTCGATCTGTGCGGTCGCCGCGTCCGTCTTGGGATCGATACGCGTGATCTCGCCCGCGGCGTCGGTCGGCACCCAGACGCTGCCCGCGCCTGCGACGACATTCGTTTCGCCACTCGGTTCAGCCAACCCTGTATCGAGGATGGACTCGATCTCAGCGGTCTTGGTGTTGATCTTGTAGACTTTGAGCTCCGGGCAACTCGCTTGCCAGATATACCCCTCAGCCAGCGCCATCGTGCCGCATGGGCGTGGCATTTCAACCGAGGCGACTTTGCCGTCGGTCGACCATTGTTCGACCATCCCTTCGGTGCGTGAGGTGGCGTTGGTCGCCCAGACCGTGTCGCCATCAATGACGAGAAAATCGACAAATCCGGGCACCTTGATGACCTTTTCTTCAAAGCTCAGCTTGGCTGGATCGGGCGGCGGCGGTACCGACGCGCATGCGGCGAGCGCGGCCAAAAGGGGCAGGGCGGACAATCGTCTCATAAAGGTCTACTCCCAGCATCAACCGCCACGGACGCTCCGCAGCGTGGTGAAGTTCGGCACGCCCTCCCAGACGCCTGCTATGACGCGCTCTGTCTTTCCTGCAGAGCTCAACCGTTTCCGGGTTCAGCGCAACATATGGATATTACCAAAGATCACAACGGTAATAATTTGCGATGGACATGCGCGCGCAATGCCGCGATGTTGCAGGTGCGAAAGGATACCGACTCATGCATAACGCTCTGCGCCGCCTTCTAAATCTTGCGGCGATTGGCTTTGCCCTCGCTTTGGCCTCGTGCTCTCAAAGCGCTGAGGAAGCAGCGAGCGAGCGCACCGAGTTCAACATCGGCTGGTCGATTTACGCCGGTTGGATGCCGTGGCCCTATGCCGATCAGTCCGGGATCGTCGCCAAGTGGGAAGAGAAATACGGGATCACGATCAACTTCGTTCAGGTGAACGATTATGTGGAATCGGTGAACCAGTACACGGCGGGTCAGCTCGATGGCGTGACCGTTGCCAATATGGACGCGCTCACGATCCCGGCGGCGGGCGGCAAGGACACGAGCGCGATCATCGTGGGCGACTATTCCAACGGTAACGATGGGGTGCTGCTGAAGGGTTCGGACAATGTCGCCGCTCTCAAAGGGCAGTCGATCAATCTGGTGGAGCTTTCGGTCTCGCATTACCTCCTTGCGCGCGCTTTGGAAGGCGCAGACCTAGCCATGACCGATGTGTCGACGGTCAACACGGCGGACGCCGATATTGCAGGCGCGTTTACCTCGGGCGATGTGACCGCAGCGGTGGCGTGGAACCCGCAGCTTGCCACGATGAAGGCGGTCGAGGGCGCCAATCTGGTGTTCAGTTCGGCCGATATTCCGGGCGAGATCGTCGATCTTCTGGTGGTGGACACTGCGCTGCTAAAAGCCAATCCAAAGCTCGGTAAGGCGTTGGCGGGGATCTGGTATGAAACCATGGCGCTGGTGACGCAGGACAGCGCCGAGGGGCAGGCGGCGCGCGCCGCGATGGCGAAGCTCGCAGGCACCGACACCGAGACATTCGAAGCGCAATTGGCGACCACCTATCTCTACGCGGATCCAGCGGCGGCAGTCGCAGCGACTTTCGACCCCGCGATGATCGAGACGATGACGCGGGTGCGCGATTTCAGCTTTTCTCAAGGGCTGTTCGGGCAGGGCGCGCGGTCCGCCGAGGCGGTAGGCATGGCGTTTCCCGGCGGCGAAACACTGGGCGATGAGAGCAACATCACGCTTCGCTTTGACGCAAGCTTTATGCAGATGGCCGCAGACGGCGCACTGTAACGGCGCGCGCATGTAAAGTTCAGAACTCGCAATCGATCGCAGGGCGCAGCGAAGGAGACCTATGGGCTGGCTGACAAGCCAAGACTGGCCGTCCCGTTTCAAGGGGAACAAGGTCCTTCTGGGCCTGCTGCCGATCCTTGCGCTGATCCTCGTCTACCTGATCGTTGCGGCTGACCGTAACGCCATCAACCCGGCGGAAAAGATCACGCCGCTGCCCTCGGCCATGCTTGAGGCGATGTGGGCGCTGGTGTTTGAGAAAGACCAGTTGTCGGGACGCTACCTGTTCTGGTCGGACACTTTGGCGAG
This sequence comes from Pseudomonadota bacterium, assembly GCA_039033515.1. Lineage (GTDB taxonomy): Bacteria > Pseudomonadota > Alphaproteobacteria > Sphingomonadales > Sphingomonadaceae > Erythrobacter. The sequence continues at coordinate 131,640 of JBCCCM010000002.1, read as the reverse complement.
CTTGCAGAGGCTGGGGCTCGGCTTGGGGATCTCAACGCTTACAGCGCTGGTCGTTGGCCTGCTGCTCGGTGTCCTGCCGACCTTTCGTGCGACCTTCGGGATGACCGTCACGAGCGTTGCGGTGATCCCGCCTATTGCTTTGTTGCCGATCCTGTTCATCGTCTTTGGCCTCGGCGAGACGGCGAAAGTCGCTCTGATCGTCATCGGCATCGCGCCGTTCATGGTGCGCGATTTGGCGGCCTATATCGGGGGTCTGCCGCAAGAGCAGATCGCAAAAGCACAGACTTTGGGGGCGAGCACCTGGCAATTGATGCTGCGCTTTGCTCTGCCGCAAGCGATGCCGCGCCTGATACAGGCCTTGCGCCTGTCGCTGGGGCCGGCGTGGGTGTTTCTGATTTCAGCCGAAGCGATCGCCTCTGATATCGGGTTGGGCTACCGGATATTCCTGGTGCGGCGCTATCTCGCGATGGATGTGATCTTGCCCTACGTGGTGTGGATCGCAGTGCTGGCGGCGCTGATCGACTGGGCGCTTCGGATGAGCAGTCAAAGGCTGTATCCCTGGGCGCATGGAGAGGGCCATTGAGCGCGCTGTCTCTCAAAAACGTGTGGGTCGAGTACGGTGACAAGATCGTGCTCGAACGCGTCAATCTCGACATTGATGATGGCGCGTTCGTCTCGGTGGTCGGCCCATCGGGCGCAGGCAAAAGCAGCCTTCTCAAACTCGTGCTGGGGCAGGCGGCGCCGTCGCGCGGTACGATCACTTTGGATGGCGAACCGTTAAAGGCGCGCTGCACGCCGGATCGCGGCGTCGTGTTCCAGCGCTATTCGGTGTTCTCGCATCTCACCGTGCTGGGCAACACGATCTTCGGTCTCGAATGCGAGGGCGCGCCCATCACCGGACGGCTGTTCGGAGCCAAGCGCCGCGCCGCGATCGAGACCGCGACCGACATGCTCGAAGCGGTGGGGCTGGGAGACGCGCTCGACCTATACCCCGCGCAAATGTCGGGCGGGATGCAGCAACGCCTTGCCATCGCGCAGGCTCTGATCAAGCGCCCGCGCATCCTGCTGCTCGACGAACCGTTCGGCGCGCTCGATCCCGGTATCCGGGCTGATATGCACGCGCTCATCACCAAGCTTTGGCGCGAGCGTTCGCTGACCATTTTGATGGTCACGCACGACATTCAGGAGGCGTTCTCGCTGGGCACGCGGGTGCTCACACTCGACAAGTCGCGCCACGATCCGCACGCGCCCGGCCGCTTCGGCGCGACGGTGGTCTACGACCTTTCGCTTGACCGCAAGATTGCTCGCGAAGCGGAACTTGCGGCGGCGCACGTTGATGGAACCCATGCGAGCGCCGAGGCATCAATTAGCTAGAGTAACATTTACAGTATTACGATTGACACAAAACGTAATAAATGAGAGGACGAACCCCATGGCCTCAGATCCCGCCAGAGACCCCACTTCCTTGGCCCGCTTGTCGATGAGCTTGCCCTCTGACCTTTTGCGCCACCTCGATGTCATGGTCGACGAACGCGACATGCCCTCGCGCTCGCAAATGATCGCGCAATTGATCCGCCGCGCGGTCGCCGATCACCAGGCCGAGCACCACCCGGACGAGATGCTCGCGGGCACGATCACGCTGGTCTATCGCGGCGATCAGGGCGGTGCGCGCCAGCAACTCGCCAGCAAGCAGCGCGAGTTTCTCAAAGAGGTCATTTCCTCGCAGCATGTCTTTCTGGAGAACGACCAGTCGCTCGAAGTGCTGCTGGTGCAGGGACCGGCCAACCGGCTCGAAGATCTGTGCGACGCGCTGCGCTCCGTGCGCGGGGTGCGCCAGCTTCAGCTCGTCACCACCACCTCGCTCCTCCCGCCGCTGCACGAACAGGAAGGACGCACCGCCAAGGAAGAAGGAGTCGCCGCCTGATGCCCGAACCCAAAGGTCAATTGGGTGATCCGCTGGCGGCGCGCGATCACGCGCGAGCCATGGAAGGCACGGTCGTGGAGGCGATGCCCAAGCTTCCTCCGATCGCGGATGACCTGCCCAGCGACGTTTCGCCCGACGATCTCGTCTGGGAGGAAACGATTGACGCGGGCGGCTATTCCGCCCGCCGCCTCTCGCGCGGCAGCCGGTTGCGCCTGATCGACAATGCGGGCGACGCCTGCGCTTCGCTAATGATCTTCAACGCCGAGATGCCGACCGAGCGCCTCAACGTCGCCGACACGGTCAAGGTGCAGTGGAACGCCTATCTCGAAGCGGGCAAATTGCTGCTGTCTGACATGGGCCGCGTGCTGATGAGCCTTCTTAAAGACAGCGCGCAAACGCATGACGCGTTTTGCGGCACCTCCAACGCGGCCACCAACGTGGCGAAATACGGGGAAGGGCGCAATTCAGGAGCCTATCCCAACGGGCGCGATCGATTGCTGCTGGGTGCCGCGAAATTCGGCCTTGGCCGTCGCGATGTGCACCCCTGCGTCAATCTGTTTAAAGGCACCCGGATCGAGGCCGACGGCGCGGTGACGCCTATAATCGGCCCGTTCAGTGGCGGACGCACCGTCACCTTGCGCGCCGAGATGGATGTCGTCGTGGTGATCGCCAACGTGCCGCACGTGATGGACCCCCGGCCCGAATATTCAGTCACCCCGCTGCGCGCGACCGCGTGGCGCGGACCGGTAACGCCCGCAGACGACTCTGTGCGCAACGCCGCGCCCGAGGGCCTGCGCGCCTTCCTCAATTCCGAAGACTATTACCGCCGATAACGAGGCTGCGCCTCGCCCGCCAAAAGGACCTCTCCCCTTATGAGCGACACAGAACCGAATTCCGATCCAAAGCGCGGCCTGCCCGGTGCCATCGTCCATGATGAAGTCGTGCCCGCACGCGCGCCATGGCTGCACCATGTGAAGAAAGGCCAGACGCTGCGCATTGTCGATATGGAAGGCAATCAGGCGGTCGACTTTCTGCTCTATTCGACCGATGACGATGCCGAGCGCTACAGCGCGCAGGACACGATCGCTGCGCAGGGTAACATCTTTCTCAAAGAAGGCTCGGTCATCCGCTCGAACGAAGGGCGTCCGATGCTGACCGTGACCGGCACCTCAGTCGACTACCACGACACAATCGGCGGCGCGTGTTCGTGCGAATCCAATACGTTACGATACGGTCATCACACCAAGGCTCAACACGCCTGCGTCGACAATTTCCTTGAGGCCAACCTCACCGAAGGACGCGGCAAGCGCGACATGGTCTCTAACATCAATTTCTTCATGAACGTGCCGGTCATGCAAGACGGATCGCTAGGCATTGTCGATGGCATTTCCGCGCCCGGCCTGCTGGTCGATGTGCGCGCCGAGATGGATGTGACTGTGGTGGTCTCGAACTGCCCGCAGATCAACAATCCGTGCAACGGGTTTAATCCCACGCCGGTGCGCATGATCGTTTCGGAGTGAAGACGCTGGCCGGCCACTCAACGGTCCTGATCGCCAATCGCGGGGCGATTGCGACCCGCATCATCCGCACGATCAAGGCGATGGGCCTCAAATCGGTCGCGATCTATTCCGAGGCTGACGCGGGATCGCTGCATGTAGCGCAGGCCGATGAAGTCGTGTGCGTGGGGCCCGCGCCTGCGGCTGAAAGTTACCTTAACGTCGAGGCAATTATTGCAGCGGCCAAAGCAACGGGCGCGACGTTGATCCACCCCGGATACGGCTTCCTGGCGGAAAACGCCGAGTTTGCGGAAAGCTGCGCGGCGAACGGCATCACCTTTATCGGGCCCACGCCTGAGAACATGCGCACCTTCGGCCTTAAACATTCCGCGCGCGCCTTGGCCGAGGCGAACGGTGTGCCGCTCGCGCCCGGGACCGACTTGCTGACCGATGCGGACGAAGCCGTCGAAGCTGCGGCGCGCATTGGTTATCCGATCATGCTCAAAGCGACCGCCGGGGGCGGAGGCATCGGCATGCGCGTGTGCGAGAGCGAAGCCGATGTGCGCGAAAGCTTCGACAGCGTCGCGCGGCTGGGCAAGGGCAATTTTGGCGACGCGGGGGTGTTCCTCGAACGCTTTATCGCCGAAGCGCGCCATATCGAGGTGCAGGTCTTTGGCGACGGGCAGGGCCGCGTCATGCCCTTGGGAGAGCGCGATTGCTCGCTCCAACGCCGCAATCAGAAGGTCGTTGAGGAAGCGCCTGCTCCCGATCTCTCAAACGAGGTGCGCGCCGGACTGATCGCGGCGGCCGTGCGGTTGGCTGAGGGTGCAAAATACCAATCGGCTGGCACGGTCGAGTTTCTGTTCGATGCGAAGACGCAAGAATATTTCTTCCTCGAAATGAACACCCGGCTTCAGGTCGAGCATGGCGTGACCGAAGAGGTCATGGGGATTGATCTGGTCGAATGGATGATCCGCAGCGCGTGCGGCGATTTTGCGATGCTGGATGGGGAGCCACCCAAGCCCAGCGGCCACGCCGTGCAAGTGCGCCTCTACGCGGAAGATCCCGCGCAAGATTACCGCCCAACCACCGGCGCGATAACGCGGCTTCGCTTCCCCGAAGACATACGCGCTGACACGTGGTGCGAAGCGGGCAGCGAGGTGAGCGCGTGGTACGATCCCATGATCGCCAAGCTTATCACTCACGCTGCGACACGCGAGGCCGCTATCGCCGCGATGGGCGAGGCGCTCGACGCGAGCCGCCTGGACGGGATCGAGACGAACCTGCGCTGGTTGCGCGATGTAGTGCGCCATCCCGGTTTTGGTGCGGGTCAGGTGCACACGAAGCTGCTCGAAGGGGTGGCCTATACGCCCGACAGTTTTCGTGTGATTTCCGGCGGCACCGCCACGTCGGTGCAGGATTGGCCGGGCCGGATCGGCTTGTGGGACGTGGGCGTCCCGCCATGCGGGCCGATGGACGATTATTCGCTGCGGCTAGCCAACCGCTTGCTGGGCAATCCCGAAGGCACCGCCGGGCTCGAAATCGCGTTTACCGGGCCAACGCTCATCTTCAACGCGCCCGCGCGATTATGCCTGACCGGTGCGGATTTTGGCGCCACGCTCGACGGGGAGCCTGTGGAACGCGGTGCGCCCTTCGATGTGGCCGCCGGGCAGACGCTGGCCATGGCGCGCGTCGCTGGCGGGGGCGTGCGCGGATATCTCGCCTTTGCCGGCGGACTCGATATTCCGAGCTATCAGGGCAGCCAATCGACCTTCGCTCTGGGCCAGTTCGGGGGGCATGGCGGGCGCTGCCTTGTCGCGGGCGACGCGCTGCATCTGGCGCGCGGCGAAACGGGCGAGGAAGTGGCGCCTGTGGGCCCACAAAGCTTCGCTGATGAGTGGACCATCCGCGTCATGTACGGCCCGCACGGCGCGCCCGATTTCTTCACCGAGGAAGACGTGGCGGCGATCCTTCAGGCCTCGTGGAAGATCCACTACAATTCCAACCGCACCGGAGTGCGCCTCGTCGGGCCAAAGCCGAAATGGGCAAGGCTGGATGGCGGCGAGGCCGGGCTGCACCCGTCCAACATCCACGACAACGCCTACGCCATCGGAGCGGTCGATTTCACCGGCGACATGCCGATCATTCTGGGCCCCGACGGGCCCTCCTTGGGTGGCTTTGTGTGCCCCTTTGTCGTCATTGCGCAGGATTTGTGGAAGATCGGGCAGCTTGCGCCGGGCAACCGGGTGAGGTTTGTGCCCGTTAACGCGAAGGGCAATGAAGTTCGTGATATCAGCTCGATATCACCGGTTCTTCACGAAACACCTGAGCGAAATGGCCGCCCGCGCACCACCTATCGCCAGCAAGGGGATCGCAACATCCTGCTGGAATACGGGCCCATCGTGCTCGACCTGGAACTGCGCATCCGAATCCACGCGCTGATGAGCGCGCTTCAGGCGCAGGACTTGCCCGGCGTTATCGATCTGGTGCCCGGCATCCGCTCGCTCCAACTGCACTTCGATGGCGAGGTGATGGATCAGTCCGCTGCGCTCGCCGCGCTGCTCGCCGCCGAAGAGCAATTAGGCGATCTCGGCGATTTCGAGACGCCCTCGCGCATCGTGCATCTGCCGCTCAGCTGGCGCGATCCGGCGACCAAGGAGACGGTCGACAAGTACATGGCTGCGGTGCGAGACGACGCGCCATGGTGCCCGGACAATATCGAGTTCATTCGCCGCATCAACGGGCTTGAAGACCAGAAAGCGGTCGAAGACATCATCTTTGACGCACACTATCTCGTGATGGGGCTGGGCGATGTCTATCTGGGCGCGCCGGTCGCCACGCCGGTCGATCCGCGCCACCGGCTCGTCACCACAAAATACAACCCCGCGCGCACCTGGACGCCGCCCAACGTGGTCGGCATTGGCGGCGCTTATATGTGCATCTACGGGATGGAGGGGCCGGGCGGGTATCAGCTGTTCGGGCGCACCATCCAGGTCTGGAACACGCACCGCCAGACCGACGCGTTTCGCGATGGCAAGCCGTGGCTGCTGCGCTTTTTCGACCAGATCAAATTCTTCGAGGTTTCGGCGGACGAGCTCACCGAATGGCGGCGCGATTTTTACAGCGGTCGGCGTTCGATAGAGATTGAGGAGACCACGTTCAGCCTCGCCCAACACCGTGCCTTTCTCGCCGAGAACGCCGCCTCGATCAAAGCGTATGAAACCAGCCGACAGACCGCCTTCGACGCGGAACGCACGGCTTGGGAGGCGAGCGGGGAGTTCGACCGGGTTTCGCAGCTTACTGAGGACGCACAGGGCGCTGCGCCTGATGAAGCCGTCACTGTGCCGGAAGGCGCGCATCTCGTCGAAGCGCCCTTTGGCGGCAGCGTATGGAAGCTTTTGGTGAAGGAAGGCGACAGCGTCGAGGCGGGCCAGACCATCGCGGTCATCGAAGCGATGAAGATGGAAAGCCCGCTCGAAAGCCCCGCCAGCGGCACGGTCGCCGCGCTCTACGTTTCCGAACGCCAGCCAGTTGAGCCGGGCGCCGCGATGCTGGCGCTGACGCCGCACGAATAAGGGGCCACCTCGCATGACCGATTTCACTCGCCTCCGCCCGTCGGCCATCGCGCAGGCGATTGCTCAAGGCAAAACGACTGCGGAGGCGGTGGCAACCGACGCGTTGGCTCGCCTTGAGGCCTATGATGCGATCCAGCCCCAAATCTGGATCAGCCGCGCCGCGCCGGACGATATCCTCGCGGCGGCGCGCGCGGTCGACGCGCGGGTCGCAAGCGGAGAGAATCTGCCGCTAGCGGGCGTTCCCTTCGCCGCAAAGGACAATATCGATGTCGCCGGAGTCGAAACGACAGCGGGGTGCCCCGCCTTTGCCTACACGCCCACGGCCAACGCGGCGGTCATCGACACGCTGCTTGCGGCGGGGGCCATCTTCATCGGCAAGACCAATCTGGATCAGTTCGCCACCGGGCTGGTAGGGACACGCAGCCCCTATGGCGTGCCCGCCAACGCTTATAACCGAGCCTTTGTGAGCGGCGGGTCCAGTTCGGGTTCGGCGGTGGCGGTGGCCGCTGGACTGGTCGGCTTTGCGCTGGGCACCGACACGGCGGGATCGGGCCGCGTGCCCGCCGCGTTCAACCATCTGATCGGCCTCAAACCCACGAAGGGACGCTGGAGCACCTCGGGCCTTGTCCCTGCGTGCCGCACGATTGATTGCATCACGGTGTTCACCGACGCGGTGGCCGACGCGCGACTGGTCGATGAGGTCATCGCGGGCTTTGACGGAAGCGATCCCTATTCGCGCCCGCTCGAAACCCGCCTGATCGCACCCAAGCGTATCGGTGTCCCCCGACGCGACCAGCGCGCCTTCTTTGGCGATGCGGCGTCTGAGTTTTTCTATGATCGCGCGCTCTCCACGCTGAGCCAGAACGCCGAACTTGTCGAGCTCGACATCAGCTTGCTCGATGAGGCCGCCAAGCTCCTATACGAAGGCCCATGGGTCGCCGAACGCACCGCCGCAATTGAAAGCCTGCTGACCACAAATCCCGGCGCAATCGATCCCACCGTGCGCGAAGTGGTCGAGCCGGGGCTAGCCATCACCGCAGTCGAAGCCTTCAACGGCGCCTACCGCATGGCCGCGATCAAGCGTGAGGCCGATCTGATGTGGGAGAGCGTCGACGCGCTCGCTTTCCCCACGACCGGCACGACGTATCGCATCCGCGAGCTGGCGCAGGCTCCGGTCGCGCTCAACAGCCATTTTGGCCGCTACACCAATTTCGTAAACCTGCTCGATATGGCCGCGGTCGCGGTCCCGGCGGGCGCGCGCGACGATGGCACGGGGTTCGGGATCACCTTTATCGGCCCCGCGCACACCGATCACGCTTTGCTCGATATGGCGGGCGATTATCTCAAGGCGGCTGATCTGCCAGCGCCGCCACCGCTCGATCTGGAGGGAAGAATGGACACTGTGAAACTGGCTGTCGTCGGCGCGCATCTCAAGGACATGCCGCTGCACTGGCAGCTCACCTCGCGCGACGCTCAATTTGTCGGCGCGTTTGAAACCGCACCGACTTATCGTCTCTACGCGATCGCCAATTCGGTGCCGCCCAAGCCGGCTCTGGTGCACAGCGAGGATGGCACCGCGATCAAGGTTGAGGTCTACGAATTGGGCATGGCCGAATTTGGCAGCTTCACCGCCGAAGTGCCCGCTCCGTTGGCGATTGGCAATGTGACTTTGGCCGATGGGTCAAGCGTGAAGGGGTTCGTCGCTGAATCCCGCGCAACCGATGGCGCGCAAGACATAACCGACCTTGGTGGATGGCGCGCCTTTATCGATAAATCGCAGTAACGACACAAAATTACACCACTGCGGCGAATTTGCAACAAAACGCCGTTGTGTGGACTTCTACCTGTAATGTTACTCTTGACCCTAACGGTAATATCGATACCCCTTGTTGCGTAGCACAATAAAAATTGCGCACATGGGAGGGATCGAGACGCTTTGACCGCTTTTGCGGGGTGAAGCGTGTAAGATTTCTTGAGCCTTGTGGGGTTCAACCGTTGGGGTAACGACATGGCTGGTGTGCAAGTTGGTAACCGAATAATTGGGGCGGACTCCCCGGTGACGGTCGGCTGGGACAATATCGGCCGGGTGCAAGGCGGCCCGATCAAACAGTTCGTCTTCACCTACTTCCAACCCTTCTGCCTGTTTGCGATGCTGGCCTTTGTCTATTGGGGCCCCAATGATGTCGTGAAGGCTTCAAACCTGTTCATCATCGGGATCGGCTTTCGCGTGCTTTTGCTCGGGCTGGAATGGGTTAATCCGCGCTATGATAGCTGGCGGCTGACGTGGAAAGAGTTCGCAACCGACGTCTTCTATGTCTCGATGGGCTATACGGTCCTGCGCATGGCCAACACCTATGTGGGCGACGGCGTGATGATTGAAGCGATCCAGGGCGCGTTTTCGTGGGAAAGCCTGGTTTGGTTCATGCAATTGCCGCTGATCGTGCAGGCGCTCTCAATCTCGTTGATCTTTGAATTCGGCCAATATTGGATGCACCGCGGGATGCACAATTGGTATCCGCTGTGGCTGACCCACGCACCGCATCACTACATCACGCAGCTCAATATCAACAAAGGCGCCGTCGGGCACCCGGTGGAATTGTTCCTGATCGGCCTTGGTGTTGGTGGGTTCTTCGACTTCTTGCCGCGCGCCTTCCTGCTGGCCGGCGTACTCGGTATGACGGTGGGTATTTACCAGCACATCAACGTGCGTTTCAACACGCCCGCCTGGTGGCGCTATATCTTCAATACGGTCGAGCATCACAGCGTGCACCATTCGCAGGACTACGAAGCAACGCGCAGCAATTACGGCGCGACCTGGATCATTTTTGACCGCCTGTTCGGCACCTGTGTCGACGGCGAGGCGGAAAAACTGGGGATGGATGGCGGCCGACGCATGGATATCGGCGAGACTATGCTGTTCCCGTTCAAAGAAGCACTCGCCTCTTACAAAGGCGCCGCAGACCGCATGAAAGCCGCTGGCACCCCCGACTGCCACCAGCGAGAACCAGCCGAGTAGGACCACACGCTTTATCCGGAGCCGTTGGCAATAAAGCGGCACGGTGGACCCCCGCAAGAGAGGCAAGAATTTGCAACCCGCGATTGCGGGATCAGGAGGGTTTTGCCCTCGGACAAGGAGAACAGCGGACGTTTATGCAAGCCAGAATGCCTTACATTGACCGGGTGTGGCGCGTGACGAGCTCAATCGAGCTCGAAGCGCCGCTGTCCGCGCAAGAGGTGTTCGCACGGCTTCGTCCGCTGTTCGATACTCAGGGCTCCGATTACGCCATTGAAGGCAACACGCTCACTTACGCAAAGACCAATCCGGCCGCGCAGGACAAGCTCGCCACTTTTACTTCGGGCACGTTGAACGTGGAAAACGCGCAGAACGGCGCGCCGCGCCTGGCCTATGACGTGGGCAGCACGGCTTTGTTCCTGTGTTTTCTCGCACCTCTGGCCTTCCTTGCCTTTGGTCAGTTTGCAAGCTTCCTCAACGAAATTGAACGCCCCGCCTTCCTCGCGGAACAGGAAGAGCGTGAGGCCGAGAAAGAGGCTGAAGCTGAAGAGACTATCGAGCTGCATTGGATCGACGAGATGCTCGGCGCGCCCCCGCCCAAGCAACCGGGCAAAGAGGATAGCGAGGCGCGCAGCGAGCGAGGCCGCGACGGCGAGAAAGACGAAGAGGAAGGCTATCACTCGCCGACCACCGCCTATGCCTTCGCCGGCATCTTCTTTGCGATCTACCTCGTGGGCCGCGTGCTTGAGCCCTACCTTTTAAAGCGGACCTTTCGCGCGGCCCTCGGCGGTCCGGAAGGCGCCGATCCCTCCCAATTTCACACGGACGAGGAAGCGGTCGCACAGTTCGCTCCTGCCATCAAAGGAGATCACCAATCATGAAAACCCAAAAAACTAAGAAGGGGGTATCTATGACCTACAACACACAAAGAAGGACGCGTAAGGGACTGGTCGCAGCCTCTCTGATGTCCGTCTCCGGGCTGGCTTTGATGGCCGCGCCTGCGATGGCGCAGGATCAGGAGACGGAAGAGGAAGAGGACCAGGTCATCGTTGTGACCGGTTCGCGCATTGCGCTGGAATCTCCAACCGAAGCGGCCAGCCCGATCACGATTGTTGGCGGGGAGCAGATCGCGACCAATGGCGAGGCTGATCTGGCCACGCTGCTGCGTGATATTCCGGCGCTGCAAGGCACCTTGCCGGGGATCGACTCGATCAACCAAGCCGCTAACGGCGACAGCTCGGACCTTGGTCTCTCGCTGCTCAACCTGCGCCAACTGGGCACGGTGCGCACGCTGACGCTGGTCGACGGCCGTCGCCATGTTCCGGGCACGGGCGGTTCAGCTGCGGTGGATATCAACCACATCCCCTCTTCGCGGATCAAGACGGTTGAAGTCCTGACCGGCGGCGCTTCGTCGATTTACGGCGCGGACGCTGTGACCGGCGTTGTCAACTTTCAATTGCGCACGGGCCGCGATTTCGATGGTCTCGAATACAACGTGCAGGGCGGTATCTCGGACGAAGGCGACGCGGAAAGCTACAGCGCGTCAATCGCGCTGGGTGGCGAGTTCGCGGATGGCCGCGGTAGCGCGGTCTTCTCCGCCGAATATCGCAAGACGACATCGCTGCAAGCGCAAGACCGCAGCTTTGCCGGCGTTGGTTTTTCCTCGCTGAGCGCGGCCAGCCAGGCGACGCTTGATCTGCTGGGCATCTCCAACGACCAGCTAGGCCTGCCCAATGGCGAGCTCCCAGCCAACGCGTTTGTCATCGATAACACTCTGCCGATTACCAGCCCGTTTGGTCTGATTTCGCTTCAGGGTTCTGGCTTTAGCGCGGGCCTCACCGCCGCAGGTGCAGCCGGAGGCCCAACGCCCACGATCGGTGACACCGACATTCCGGTGGCGCAGGTGTTTGCGGGAAGTGCGCTTCGCGCGTTTAATCCCGGTGTTGCCGTTGGCGGCTTCGATTCCTCAGGCGGTGACGGCATCGGCCAGAACCCGCTCGGCCTGATTCTGCCGGATCTCGACCAAGTGGTCGTGAGTGCGGGCGCGGATTACGAAATCACGCCGGGTATCGAGGCGTTCTTTGAAGGCACGTTCGCCTTCACCGACGGCACCGACCAGGCCGGTATTCCATTCAGCGATGATATCCCGATCCCAATCGACAATCCGTTCATTCCGCCTGCCCTTCGCACGCAATTCAACACGCTTCAGGCGCTGGGTGAGAGCCCCGCTATCGCCGTGTCGCGCGATGTTCTCGACGTGGGGGTACAGCCGTTCGAAAACACCGACCGCACAACCTTCCGTTTGGTCGGTGGTCTGCGCGGTGAGTTTGAGAGCCTCGGTTGGGACTGGGAAGTCTCCTATAACTACGGTCGCACCGAGGTCGAATCGACCTTCACCAACACCCGTCTTGAAGATCGCTACTATTTCGCGATCGACGCGGTTGAACTGACGCCGGACAATATCGGTCAGGTTGGCGGCACGCTCAACGCCGTGCGCGCCGGTCAGGATATCGAGATCAGCCCAGGCACCGCCGCTATCGGCGACGTTGTCTGCCGTTCGGAACTGGATGGCACCGCACCGGGCGTTTCGCCGTTCCCGCAGCCGCCCACAAACGCGGACGGTCTTGGACAGGCTTTGTCCTTTACCGCTGGATCCGGCCAGTGCGCGCCGATCAACATTTTCGGTCGCAATTCGATCCAGGGCGCGGGCGCAGACTTTGCCTTCGTCGATATCATCGATTCCACCGTCATCACGCAGCAGCAATTCCTCGCGACGCTTGCTGGTGACACGGCGGAGTTCTTCGAACTGCCAGGCGGTGCGGTCGGGTTCGCGGGCGGCTTTGAATATCGCAAAGACACCAGTCAGTTTACGCCGTCGACGCTGCGCAATTCACCGGCAATCACGGCGGGCGCGATCAGCGGCGGACCAACCTTCGCGTCGCCCGATCCAGCCTTCAACGATCCTTCGCTGACGGTTTATGAGGGCTTTTTCGAAGCGCGCGCTCCGATTTTGGCGGACATGCAGTATATCAACCTGCTCGAAGTGCAGGGCGCGGTGCGTTTGTCGGATTACAACACGATCGGCCAGACAACGGCCTATTCCTTCGGTGGTCGTTACAAGCCTACAGAAAGCCTGACGTTCCGCGGAACCTATTCGATCGCGGTTCGCGCGCCGAACCTTGCTGAGCTGTTCGGCCCGCAAGCGCCCGCGACCCTGGGTCTGCGTTCGGACCCCTGCGATGCCAACAATATTGGCGCTGGCAGCTCCTTCCGCGAGGCAAACTGTAACGCACTGGTCGGTGCGGACTTCGATCCCACCGACTTTGCGTCGGCTTTCCGTCCCGGTGTGACCGGCGGTAACCCGAACCTGTTTGAGGAAGAAGCTGAGACCTTCACCGTTGGCGCTGTCTGGCAGCCGGCTGGCGGACCGCTCGACGGCCTGCTGGTGATCGCCGACTATTACGACATCTCGATCGAAGGGGCGATTGGCTCGCTGACCGGGGCCCAAGTGGCCGCGGCCTGCGTTGACTTGCCCACGCTTGATAACCAGTTCTGCGACGCGATTGATCGTAACGCGCAGACCGGTGTTATCGACTTCTTCCGTTCGGGTAACGTGAACCTTGGTTCGCTTGTCGCACGCGGGATCGATTTTTCGGCTCGCTACAGCTTCGATTTCGATGGTCTGTTTGGCGGCGACGGCGGCACGTTCGACCTCTCGGTCAACGGGACGCATTTCCTTGAAAACGAGCAGGTGTTCGATGCAACCGCCGCGACTCTGATTGCTTCGATCGAAGATCCGACCGAGCAGCTGCAAGCGCAGATCGCTGATGACATCACCAACGACCAGTTGGGCGAGTTCGGCAATCCGGAATGGATCGCCAACTTTGGAGTTACCTACCGCGCTGACAATTGGTCGTTCGGTTGGCAGGGCCGCTTTGAAAGCAGCCAGCTGTCGCCCGGCATCGACAATATCGAGGTGGTCAGCGTCGATATCGAAGGCAGTTCTGTGGTCGTGAACGATGACAACAGCTTCGTCGCGCTGCCGCAGCGTGACACGGGCGATGCCATCGTCAGCGATTTCTTCTTCACCTACGACTTCACCGACGAATTCAACGTCTATGGCGGCGTGAACAACGCCTTTGACAAGGATCCTTTCCTTGGCAGCCTGGTGCGTCCAATCGGTGTGCGTGGGCGTTACTTCTACCTGGGCGTGCGCGGCGCGTTCTAAGGGACTGGTGCCGGGATATCCGGCGCTGAGCTAACAAGGAGCGGGGCGGAAGAGAGGTTCTTTCGCCCCGCTTTTTTGTGCGCAATCCGAAGTTTTTCTCAAGAGAATGGCCTCGCGCGCGCGCCGCCAATCCTCAGCTTGCTGGCCGCGCGCTCTTGAAGGTGGCCCGCCATCGGCTTAATGCCTGCGCCCCATGGCTACCACCGCACCGCAGAACACCGCGTCACACGCTCCGCTCACCGGGCGTCCCGTGATCTCTTCAACCGGGCTTTTCACGCCTGAGGAATCGATCTCGAACGAAGAGCTGGTTGCGAGCTTCAACGAATTCGTCGACCGTCACAACGCGGCCAACGCCGATGCTATCGCGGCGGGCGAGGTGGAGGAGCTATCGCACTCTTCTGTCGGCTTCATCGAAAAAGCGAGCGGGATCAAAGCGCGCCATGTGATGAGCAAAGCGCCCATCCTTGATCCTGATACGATGTGTCCGCGCCTTGATGAGCGCCCTAATGAAGAGCTTTCTGCGATGGCGGAGATCGGCGTGAAGGCGGCTTTGCAGGCCTTGGAGCGAGCCGGGCGTTCACCGCGCGATGTCGACGCGGTGCTGTGCGCGGCCTCGAACATGCAGCGCGCTTACCCCGCGATGGCCATCGAGATACAGCAGGCGCTGGGCATCGAAGGCTTTGGCTTTGACATGAATGTCGCGTGTTCATCGGCGACCTTCGGGATCCAGACAGCGGCCGATTATGTGCGCGCGGGCAACGCGAAATCGGTGTTGGTGGTCAGCCCGGAAATCACTTCGGGCCACCTCAACTGGCGCGATCGCGACAGCCACTTCATTTTCGGCGATGTGGCGACGGCGGTGCTCGTCGAAGACGCCGCCATCGCACCGACGCCGCATTGGGACATCGTCGGCACCAAACTGAAGACGGTGTTTTCCAACAACATCCGCAACAATTTCGGCTTTCTCAACCGCGCGCATCCCGAAACCGTCGACGCGCCCGACAAATTGTTCATTCAGGAAGGGCGCAAGGTCTTCAAGGAAGTGGTCCCGATGGTCGCGAACATGATTATCGAGGAAGCCGAGCGGCTCGATATTGACGCGGCCGCGATGCGCCGCATGTGGCTGCATCAGGCGAATGCCGGGATGAACCGCCTGATCGCGCAAAAGGTTCTTGGCCATGAAGCGAATGAGGACGAGAGCCCAACGGTGCTCGACACCTATGGCAACACGTCAAGCGCGGGATCGATCATCGCGTTCCACCTGAACAGCGATGATCTGGAGGCCGGCGATACCGGGCTGATTTGCAGCTTTGGCGCGGGCTATTCGGCTGGCGCGGTGTTTGTGCGCAAGGTCGCTTGAGGCGCACTGGCGCGCCGCTCCAGCCAAGCGTCCCAGCGGGCGATGACCCATTTGGAGGCGGCCCAGATCGCGGCCACTGCGATCATCGAGACAAGTCCGTCTACGGCGTAGTGATAGGCGAGATGCACGCTTGAAGCCCAGGTGATGAAGAAGAACACGCCAAAAAATGCGCCCCAACGCGCGGAAATCGGGCGCATGGCAATCCAGTAGAGAAACGCGATCGCGCAATGCATGCTGGGCATCGCGGTAATCCCACTGCCTAGGCCGTCGGCGTCCGCAGCGAACCATTCGAGCAACATGGCTTGCACCTTGAGCGTCATGACCGGCACTTGCTCGTTCGCGGCGTTCAGATACGCCATCTGGTCATCAAAGCGCGGATCGCCTAGCAAGGGGCCGACAAAGCAGGGTCCGACCGAGGCGAACCACGTGGCCATTAGCCCGCCAATCACAGTCCAGCTGAGCACATAGCTCAGGAAGAACTGGCGCCGCACCGAATGGTCGATGCGGGCGAAGGCGAAGAACAAGACGCCGGGATAGAGCAGCAGAAACCACAGCTGATAGAGAAGCGCCAGAAAGGCGGTGACGATGGGAAAGCCCAGCGCAGGCTGAAGGACTTCCCACGCGTCGTTGCCGAAGAAAAGCGCGCGGTCCCACTTGATGAAGGCGTTGTCCCAGCTGTAATCGTTGAACAGCGGGATTGCGGCTTTCATTTTAGAGAAGAACGGTAGGAGCACCACCGCTACCGCCAGCATCGGCGCGCCCGCCGCCATGGTGGCTCTGGCCGGCGGGCTGAAATAGCGCGCTTTGAGGTGCTCCAACGGGCTATCAGGGCGGTGGCGGGCCAGTTGGACCCCAGCGTCCAGCGCGCCGATTAGCATGATGAAAAGGGCGAAGAGCCGCAGATTCACCCAGACGCCATCGAGACTGGGGGCGACGCCTTTCGACAGCAGCAGCGCGACGCACAGCGCAAATAGCACCGCGCCCGCGACAAGGATCGGCGCCTCCCTCACCCAGCGTTCGGTGACTGTTTCGCTCAACACACCGCGCTCGGTGGGATCGGCGATAAGGGACGGGGACAAAGGCGCGTTCATGACGGCGCACCGTTTAAGGTAAACGCGTCACTAAAACGTGAATGCGGCGAGCGCCATTCAAGCGCTGTCGCCGCGCGTTTTCGCGCCACCGGGCGGATGGTTTTGCCCGCCCTTATCGCGCCCCTTTGCTTGCGGCCTTGAAGCAGGGCCCTTAAGTGACGGGACATGGCAGGCGAAATTCTCGACAATCAGGGTCGCGGCGATGCCGCGTGGACGTGGCCGGCAATCCATCCTGAGGGGCGCAAATACGGGCTGATCGCCGTGGCGATAAGCCTGTTTTTTCTGTTGTTCATGGATTGGGAACTGGTGGGCTGGCCGCTTCTGGCGCTCTCGGGCGGGGTGTTTGCATTCTTCCGTGATCCCGAACGCGTGGTGCCGCAAGACGACAGCATGATCGTCTCGCCCGCCGATGGCGTGATTTCACTTATCAGCACGATGGAGCCCCCGTTGGAGCTCCAAATCGCCGATGGCTCGGGCACGCAGGGACTGCCGCCCGGCGAGGTGACGCGCGTGTCGATCTTCATGAGCGTGTTCGACGTTCATATTAACCGCGCGCCGATTGCCGGGATTATTCGCCGGATCGTCTATATTCCCGGCAAGTTCATGAACGCGGACCTTGATAAGGCCAGCGCAGAGAATGAGCGCCAGCATTTCCTGATTGAGCGCGCGGACGGCACCTTGATGGGGTTCACGCAAATTGCCGGGCTTGTCGCGCGGCGCATTGTCCCGTTCGTGAAACCGGGTGACACGGTCGCCGCCGGGCAGCGCGTCGGGCTTATCCGGTTTGGCAGCCGGGTCGATGTGTACCTGCCAGCGGGGACGGATCCGGCGGTACTGCTTGGGCAGAAAGTGGTGGCGGGGGAGACGGTGCTGGCGCATGTGGGCCACCAACGCCTGCTCGAAGGGATAGCGCAATAATCATGCGAGTGAGGCATTACCTGTGAGCTTGCGCCCCGGTCGACCATCAAAGCCGGTTTCCGACGCGCGCCTCGGTCCCAAGGCGGCTGAGGACGAGGATGGCGGCGGCACGGGCGACGTGCGCGGTTTGAGCCTGCGCGCCATGCTGCCCAACGCGATCACGGCGGCGGCTTTGTGTTCTGGTCTCACCGGAGTGCGCTTCGCGGTCGACGGGCAGTGGGCCTACGCGATCCTGGCGGTGATCCTCGCCGCTGTGCTTGATGGCGTTGATGGACGCATTGCGCGATTGCTCAACGCGCAGTCCCGGTTCGGAGCCGAGCTTGATAGTCTGGCGGACAACATTTCCTTCGGGGTCGCGCCCGCGCTCATTCTCTATCTTTGGTCGCTCAACAGCCTTGATCGGTTTGGATGGTTCGCCGCTCTGGCGCTGGCGATTTGCTGCGCGCTGCGCCTCGCGCGCTTCAACGCCCAGATCGATACCGAGGGGCAGCCGCACAAATCCGCCGGGTTCCTGACAGGCGTGCCCGCGCCCGTTGGGGCAGGCCTCGCGTTCGCTCCATTCTACGTCTGGCAGGAGACGCAAGAGCCGTTCTTGCGCGATCCGATCTTTATGAGTTTCTGGGTCGCTGGCATCGCGGTTCTGATGATTTCGAACATGGCGACGCTCAGCTGGGGCGCGATCCGTCCCCGGCGCGGTATCCGCCTGTGGCTGATCGCCTTGCTGACGCTGGGCTTTGCAGCGCTCATGCTGGAGCCATGGTGGAGCCTGACCGTGATAGCCGCGGTTTATCTGCTGCTGATGCCCTACGCTCTGGTCAAATATGGCCGGATCAAGCGGCGCCGGGCGCGCAGCGCGGCGAATGAGGACGATCCGTCGCCGGACGCAGTGTAGCCGCCGGTCGGGCCGCAGCACGGCTCGCAGCGCGCGCCGGGGTTGCGAGCGTCTCAAATCCCACCCGCTGACGCACGCGCGGCGACGCTCTCTTCGCCATCGACACAAAGCCCGCGTCCAGAAGCGCGCGCTCTTCACGCAGATATTCAAACATATACCGGCCCCGGATCCAGCAATCGACCAGAGCCAGGCCCGTTGCGATGATGACCACAAACAACAGGATGGAGAGCGCGAGGGTGATCATCGAGAAGGTTCCTTTTGATATCCGTTCGGTCGACGGGGCGGGTCGGCTACTGTTCGGTCTTTGTTCTGCGGCCCTTGTTCTCTAAGTGTTCCTACGGGTCAAGTGTTTTTGTTCCACTTGTGTTCCAAAAGAGCGGTTTGCACTAGATTTTGTGGGTGAGCGGCGCTAATGGCGCGGCCTCGCATCAATCAGCGGCGCGAATCAGGCGTGGTTGATTATGCGAAATTCACATGGAAGGCGCTTCATACCGGTGCTGCACGCGGGTCTCCGCACAGTCAGTCTCCAAAGCCTTCCAGAGGACAAACCGGAAAGGAATTACTTATGGCGGCCACCACCGTCACGATGCAGCAATTGATCGAAGCCGGAGCCCACTTCGGCCACCAGACCCACCGCTGGAACCCGCGCATGAAGCCGTATATCTTCGGCGCGCGCAACGGCGTTCACATCATCGACCTATCGCAGACCGTGCCGCTCTTCGCGCGCGCGCTCGACTTCGTGGAAAGCACCGTTCGCGCAGGCGGCAAGGTGCTGTTCGTCGGCACCAAGCGTCAGGCTCAAGAGCCGATCGCCGAAGCCGCGCGTCAGTCGGGCCAGCATTTCGTCAACCATCGCTGGCTGGGCGGTATGCTCACCAACTGGAAGACGATCAGCGGTTCGATCCGTCGTCTCAAGACGCTCGAAGAGCAGCTGTCGGGCGACACGAGTGGCCTTACGAAGAAGGAAGTTCTCAACCTCACGCGTGAGCGCGATAAGCTTGAGCTTTCGCTCGGCGGTATCCGCGACATGGGCGGCGTTCCCGACGTGATGTTCGTGATCGACGCCAACAAGGAGGATCTTGCGATCAAGGAAGCCGCTGTGCTTGGCATTCCGGTTATCGCGGTTCTTGATACCAACGTGGACCCCTCGAACATCGCTTTCCCGGTTCCGGGCAACGACGATGCGAGCCGCGCGGTGCGCCTGTATTGTCAGGCGATTGCGGACGCGGCGAGCGCGGGTCGCGGCGGCGCGGCGGCGGATTCCGGCGTTGATGTCGGCGCCATGGCGCAGCCGCCGGCTGAAGCCCCGGCGGCTCCCGCTGAAGAAGCGCCTGCGGCCGAAGCCCCTGCGGCTGAGTAAAAGCGGTCGGGGTTCCCCATCGGGGCCCTTAACCCGACGCGATGTTTTGATGACGGGCGGCGTCAACCGCCCGTCACACAACCGAATTAAAGCGCCAGACAAACTCCGTTAAGCGGGCACCCTTTCGTAGCCCCGCCGTCTGCCGCACCCCAAAAAGATAAAGGATACCACAATGGCCAATTTCTCCGTTGCGGACGTGAAGAAGCTCCGCGAAAAAACCGGCGCCGGCATGATGGACGCCAAGAAAGCCCTGAGCGAAGCCGATGGCGACATCGAAGCGGCGGTCGACGCGTTGCGTGCCAAGGGCCTTGCCACCGCTCAGAAAAAGTCGAGCCGCACCGCTGCTGAAGGTCTCGTCGGCGTTGCCGTTGAAGGCACGAAGGGCGTGGCGGTCGAGGTCAACTCGGAAACCGATTTTGTCGCCAAGAACGACCAGTTCCAGGACTTCGTGCGCAAGACCACCGCGGTCGCTCTCACGATGGACACCGACGATGTCGAAGCGCTGAAAGCCGCCGACTATCCTGACGGCGGCACGGTCGCTGACAAGCTGACCAACAACATCGCGACCATCGGCGAAAATCAGGCGGTGCGCCGCATGAAGACCGTTTCGGTCGGCTCGGGCGCGGTCGTGTCCTACGTGCACAACGCGGCGGCTGAAGGTCTCGGCAAGATCGGCGTGCTCGTCGCTCTGGAAAGCGACCTTGGCGCGGACGTGCTGGAGCCCTTCGGCAAGCAGCTTGCCATGCACATTGCCTCGATGTTCCCACAGGCGCTCAGCGCTGACGGCCTTGACGCGGAACTGATTGAGCGTGAGCGCGCAATCGCAGCGGAAAAGGCCGCCGAAAGCGGCAAGCCCGAAAACGTCCAGGAAAAGATGGTCGAAGGCGCGATCAAGAAGTTTGCCAAAGAGAACGCTCTGCTCAGCCAGATGTTCGTCATGGACAACAAGACCAGCGTCGAAGACACGGTCGCCAAGTTCGGCAAGGACAATGGCGGCAGCGTGAAACTGACCGATTACGTCCGCTTCCAGCTCGGCGAAGGCATCGAGAAGGAAGAAGGCGACTTCGCAGCGGAAGTCGCAGCGGCGGTGAAGGGCGACTGAAACCGGCGTCTGGGCTCTCGTGTTCGCGGGGGCCAACGTGTCAAAGACAAGGGCCGCCGCGGGGAAACTCGCGGCGGCCTTTTTCTTGCTGCATAGCCCAAATGACATGGCCAGCATGGCGGTGACACTTTGTTTGCTGTCACGCCTGTAAAAATCTGCCTAAGCCTACATAGAAGACACCGGCGTGCGATTCTTGGTCAAATCAATTGAAAGCCAAGAGTGAATCGACGCAGCTAGAAAAAGGCTTTCCCGCCCATGCTCAACGACACTTTGACTGAGCCATCGCAGGGTTCAAAGACGATCCCCAAGATCCTTCATGCGCTCTGGTTGCAAGGCCGCGAGAACGCGCCTCCTTATGTTCAAGCCAATCTCGATCGATGGGAACGGCTGAATCCTGACTACGAGCTCAGAGTGATTGATCGGCAAGGCGTGCGAGATCTGCTCGCCCACACGGGGATCGACACCGATTGGTTTCAGCCCTCAGCGCTTGCAAATATCGCTCGGCTGCAATTGCTTTATAATCACGGCGGCGTCTGGACCGACGCAACCTTGCTTCCGACCCGGCCTTTGAGTGACTGGCTGGACGATATTGAAAAGCCCGATGGCTTTTTCGCCTTTAGCAATCCGGCGCCAGACCGGGTCTTGTCGGTGTGGTTTCTTGTCTCGACAAAGGCCAATCCCGTTATCGGCACATGGTTGGAAGGGCTCCTTCGTTATTGGGAGGAAGATCACGCTCCCTTTCCCACTTACGTCATTCCCGATGATCCGGTGGCGTCAGTCATGCCGGGCAAAGGGCGCAAAGATAGGAAGTACCCTTACTTCGCCTTCGCCTACACCTTTGCGTATTTGTTGACGGTCGATCCCGAGTTTCGAGCGATGTGGGAGCGCTGTCCTGATGTGCCGGCCATTCCGTGCCACGCGCTTCTCAACCTGCACAAGAGCGGGGTGAAGATCTCACCAGCGCAAGTTGAGGAATGTTTGCAAGGCGCCCCGGTTCTGAAACTGAATTGGCGCCATTCCTACCATCCCGCCGTCCTGCGCCGCATCCTTGATGATCACGCAAACGAGAGAGGCTTTGTTGAGAAAGCTGTTCATCGCATACTCGACGAGACAAGCTGGATGGCGTCTTCGATCAAGGGGCTTGCGCAGAGCAAAAAGCGCTGATGTTTGGCGAGGACGACTGAGGCCGGTCGCTCAGTTTCTTGAGAGAACGCGTGAAGTTGACCGACCGCGCGCGCCCCCGGCTTTATGAACGCACCGAGGGGGCAGAAGCAATTTCGCGGCGGTGCGGGCGGATGAACTTTGTCACCACAAACCCATTCGGCGGTCCACTGCTGAGCCACCTGTATTGGCCTTTTGCTGACGTCGCGGGCTTTGGCCTGCGTCCCACAATCAAGGAGCATTGCCCCGACCTCTATCGAAACTCGCCCTTCTCATAAGCAGTCACGATCCCAGGACTGGGGATGCGGCATGTTCGCGGGGCGTCGAAAAAGAATAGACAGGCAGGCCGCCCGTCTTTGAAGGTTACCCGGACCGATCCGTTGTTCGGTCGACCAAGTTGGTTGAAACGATAGCGGGCGTTGATCGTGTTCGGTCGGCCATCCGGCGTTGCGCCGACATTGACCGCAGAGACGCTGCCTTGGATATATTGATTGAATGCCCAGCCTTGCGCATTCTTTGCGATCAGCGCGTCGATCAACTTAACATAGTCAGATGGGGCATAGGAACCATCACCGCCACGCATTGATTTGAGCGTAGCCCCGCTCGCCAGGCGCAAGGGCGTCTGGTTGGCACCAAACCGTTCAAGATTGGACTGAAAGCGTTTGAGCGCCGGGCTGGTGCAACCGTTTTGGGATAGCAGCGTCGCCATATCACCATTACCAGCCAACGCGATGTCGGTCAGACGCCGGGCAGTGGCTCCGGCATCGCTGCCTTGCTGCGGTACGATGCTGCCTATGATCTCTCTCGAGATTTTCTTCTCGAGCGCCTTCGAAATCAGAAGCAAGTCGGGATCGGCAAAAAAGCCGGTCTTTTTCGTCACGTATTGAGAGCAATAGCGATTGGTTTCCACGCCGAAGCCATTGCGGGTCACGGTCTCTTGCACGCAGCGTTCGCGGGTCAGCGCCACTTTGTCGGCGGGCAGGTTAGCGTCGCACTTTTTCGAATAGGCGTCGATGAAGTCGTTCAGCAGGAACGCGTATTTGTTGCCCTCAGGCTCCAGCCGCGCATTGGCAAAATCGCCCAGGTAAAGCGCTGTCGCCTCGCTCTCGTAATTCAGGCCGCTGACTTTGAGATCGTTTGATCCCAAGCCGGATTGAGCGTGCACGACGGCGCCGGATAAAAGCGTTGCAAAGAACAAAACCACACGTTTTTGCATGTCTGACCCCCCAATTCTGCCTTTGCAGGTTCGAGTATTGGAAATGGCAAGTCAATTCCTTCTTGAATTCGATCAGAAGAAGGGACGTTTCATAGCTTTAATCCGGTGCGAAACTATCAATGAAAGCTTTGGCGTGACCGCCATTGTGGGACAGGAAAAGGGCCAGGGCGGTTTGAAAGGTGGCTGTCTTTTTCCTTCTGGTGCGCGCGTTGACGTTACGAATATCGTGGCGAACGCGGTGTCCCAGTCTATCTCATGTGCGCAGAGACACACGGTGAAGCCTCTGCGATGCGATCCGCCCGCTGGAATTCTCTATCGCTTTGAGCCCTGAGCCGGCCAATTGAACAAGGGATGGGACAGCCGATTTTCCTACTCGCTTGCCATGGCCTAGATTTGCCGAGGCTCTTTCCCATCGTCGGCTGATCGTGCGCTATTCTGCGAAGGTTTGCAGGTATAAAAGGGGGTGTATTCTGGAAGGTGACACTTGGGCGGCTCTGATCGCGCCCAAGCGCCTGAACCCTTGCGATAATTGGGCCGAGCGAACCTTTTGCAAAACCCCTGCTTGTGTGGTCCACGCATTAAGCATCGCGCGCACCATGCCTCTTGGCATCCAAGCGTGGCCCGGATAAGGGCGGCTGACCGCTGCCGTAATGCCAAAAAGAGCACATCATCCATGACCATGCCTCCGATCAAACGCGTCCTCCTAAAGCTTTCGGGCGAGGTGCTGATGGGGGAGCAGGAATACGGGATCGACCCCGCTTACGTCGCGCGCCTCGCCGAAGAGGTGAAGGCGGCCAAGGATTCAGGGCTTGAGGTCTGCCTCGTAATCGGTGGCGGCAACATCTTCCGCGGTGTTGCCGGTGCAGCGCGCGGGCTGGATCGCACGACGGGCGATTACATGGGGATGCTCGCCACCGTCATGAACGCGCTGGCGATGCAGAACGCGTTGGAGCAGGCGGGCGTTCAGACGCGGGTGCAGTCGGCGATCCCGATGTCCTCCGTGTGTGAGCCCTATATTCGCCGCCGCGCGGAACGCCATCTTGAGAAAGGGCGCATCGTCATCTTCGCCGCTGGCACCGGCAACCCGTTCTTCACCACCGACACTGGCGCGGCCCTGCGCGCGGCGGAGATGAACTGCGACGCCCTGCTTAAGGGCACCAGCGTCGACGGGGTCTATGACAGTGATCCCAAGCACAACCCGGAGGCCACGCGCTTCGAAACGGTTTCCTACGACCATGTCCTCTCCCAGAACCTCAAGGTTATGGACGCCACCGCCGTGGCGCTTTGCCGTGAGAACGACATTCCGATAGTGGTCTTTTCCATTCGCGAAAAAGGCAATGTCGCGCGCGTCCTGTCGGGCGAAGGCGTGCAAACGATTGTACAAAAGGACTAATTGGCAATGCAGTATGACAAGGCGGATATTGAACGCCGCATGACCGGCGCTGTCGAAGCGCTCAAAAGCGATCTTTCCGGCCTTCGCACGGGCCGGGCGAACACCAGCTTGCTCGATCCGGTGCAGGTTGAGGTGTACGGCGCGATGATGCCGCTTAACCAGGTTGCGACCGTTTCGGCGCCCGAACCGCGTATGCTCAGCGTGCAGGTATGGGACAAGACGAACCTGACCGCCGTCGAAAAAGGCATCGCGCACGCCAATCTGGGCCTGAACCCCATGATTGACGGCCAGACGCTGCGCTTGCCGATGCCCGATCTGACCGAAGAGCGCCGCAAGGATCTCGCCAAATTGGCCGGACAATACGCGGAAAAAGCCAAGGTCGCGATCCGCAATGTGCGCCGCGATGCTATGGAAAGCCTCAAGGCGGACGAGAAGAAAAAGGAAATCTCGGAAGACGAGCGCAAACGTCTTGAAGACGAAGTGCAAAAGCTGACCGACGCTCACGTGAAGCAGACGGATGAGGCCGCCGCGAAGAAAGAGCAGGAAATCCTCACGCAATAAGCGCGAGAAAAGGGCTTGCTCTGGCGGCGCTGTCGCGCAAAGCCGAGAGACGCCTTTTTTGAAGCGGTAAGAGGCACGGGGGCCTCTTGGCCGCTTCGTGATTTCTCGAAGCCGCGGGGCGGGCACATTGGGGAGGAATTTGCAGGAAGACCGCGCTAAGCATGTCGCCATCATCATGGACGGCAATGGTCGCTGGGCTAAGCGACGGGGTTTGCCGCGCGCGGTGGGCCATCAGCGCGGCGTTGAGGCCGTGCGCCGTCTTGTGCGCGGGATTGAGCCGCTTGGGCTCGACTGCCTGACCCTCTACGCCTTTTCATCGGAAAACTGGAAGCGCCCCGAAGGCGAGGTCGATGACCTTATGAACCTGATGCGGCGGTTCATTAAATCGGACCTGCCGGAGTTCATCGAAAACGGGGTCAAGCTGAAGATCATCGGCGACTGGCAATCGCTCGCGCCCGACATTGTCGCGATGCTCGACGACGCGCTGGCGCAGACGGCGGGTGGGCATCAGACGTTGGCAGTGGCGCTGAATTATGGCGGTCAGCATGAGATCGCGCGCGCGGCGGCCAAGGCGGCTGAGCGGGGGGGCATTACGACCGACGCCATCGAAGCCGAGCTCGACACCGCCGATCTGCCCCCGCTTGATCTGTTGATCCGCACCAGCGGCGAAGTGCGTTTGTCCAATTTCCTGCTGTGGCAGGCGGCTTATGCGGAAATGCTGTTCGTCGACACGCTGTGGCCCGACTACAAACCCGAAGATCTGTCGCGCGCGCTTGATGACTTCGCGAAGAGGGAGCGGCGCTATGGTGGACGCTAAGGGGGCGCTTCCCGAACCGCCGCACCGTGTTCGCGATACCAAAGCGGGCGTCTCGGACCTTCCGGTTCGGCTGGCCTCGGCGCTGGTGATGGTCGCGATTGCGGGCGGGGCCTTGTGGTTTGGCGGACTGGTGTGGATTGGCTTTGTCTTGTTGGTCGCGGGGCTCGTTTTATGGGAATGGAACCGCCTGATCCGTGGGTCGGACAGCTCGCCTTTGGGCGAAATTCTGTGGCTGTTTTTCGGGGCGGCTTACGTCTCGGGCGCGGCGCTGGCGATGGTGCAAGTGCGTGAGAATTACTCAGCGGTAGGCGTCGCGTTCGTCTATATCTTGCCGATTATCGCGGTCGATGTGGGCGCCTATTTCGTCGGGCGCGCGGTGGGCGGGCCCAAGATCGCTCCCAGGCTCAGCCCGTCGAAGACATGGGCAGGACTGATCGGCGGGGCTATCGGGGCCAGCGTGGTCATTGTCGGCGTGGTGGTGAGCGGCCTCATGCCCGAGCAACTGGGCGCAATCAGTCTACCCGCCATCGCCATTGCTATTTGCGCAGGGATCGTGATCGCGGTGCTAGCCCAAGCGGGCGACTTTTTCGAAAGCTGGATGAAACGCCGCGCGCAGGTGAAGGATTCCAGCGCCCTGATCCCTGGCCATGGCGGCGTGTTTGACCGCGTGGATGGCTTTCTGGCGGTGTTCTTCGTGGTGTTTTGCGTCAACGTGCTGCCCGGCCTTGTGGGAAGTCTGATCTGATGGCGCGCAGCCTTACTTTGCTCGGCGCGACGGGTTCTATCGGCGCCTCGACGCTTGATCTCGTGCGGCACAACCGGGCCGATTGGAGGATCGAAGCGCTGACCGCGAATTGCAGCGCGCCTGAGCTGGCCGCGCTCGCCCGCGAATTTGACGCGAAAATCGCGGTGGTCGGCGATGAAAGCTGCTTGCCCGCGCTGCGCGACGCCTTGGCCGGGACCGACATCGAAGCGGCGGGCGGCGAGGCGGCCCTTTGCGAAGCCGCTGCGCGCCCGGTTGATATGACGGTCGCGGCGATTGTCGGATGTGCGGGCTTGGCCCCGACAATGGCGGCGGTGGAAACCGGTGGCACGGTTGCGTTGGCGAACAAGGAAGCGCTGGTGTCGGCCGGCGATATCCTGAAATCCGCCGTGACTCGCGCGGGCGCGACCTTGCTGCCGACCGATTCGGAGCACAACGCGATTTTTCAGTGCTTGGCGGGTAATGAGATCGAGCAGGTGCGCCGCATTCTGTTGACGGCCAGCGGCGGCCCGTTCCGCACGCTGGATGCTCAGGCGCTCAAATCCGTGACCCGCGCGCAGGCTCTCAAGCACCCCAATTGGTCGATGGGCGCCAAGATCACCATCGACAGCGCCACGCTGATGAACAAGGGCCTCGAATATATCGAGGCACACCACCTGTTCCCGGTCGGCCTTGAGAATATCGAGATCGTGGTTCACCCGCAGAGCATCGTGCATTCGATGGTGGAGTACCGCGACCGGTCGGTTCTGGCGCAGCTCGGCCCCTCGGATATGCGCGTGCCGATTGCCTCATGTCTGGCCTATCCGGCGCGCATGGAAACGCCGCTCGAACCGCTGGATCTGACCAAGGTCGGCACTTTGACGTTCGAAGCGCCAAACGAAGAACTGTTCCCCGCCACGCGCATTTGCCGCGAGGCGATCATGGCTGGCGGCGGCGCGCCCGCGATCCTCAACGCTGCGAACGAAATCGCGGTTGGGGCGTTTCTGAATGATGAGATCGGCTTTCTCCAGATCACCGCTCTGGTCGAGGACACACTGGCCAAAGTCAGCGCGGATGCGCCCGGATCGCTTGAAGAGGTGCTGGCGCTCGACGCGCACGCTCGCGCTCGGGCGACAGACCTGTTAGAGGCCTTGCGTGTTTGAATCGCCTCCCTTCTGGATGTACATCATTGGCTTCCCGCTTCTGCTGGGACCGCTGGTGACCGTGCATGAGCTTGGCCACTATCTCGTTGGCCGCTGGTTTGGTGTTCACGCCGAGGCGTTTTCCATCGGCTTTGGCAAAGAGCTGTTTGGCTGGACGGACAAGGCGGGCACGCGTTGGCGTATCTCGGCGCTGCCTCTGGGTGGCTATGTCCAGTTTAAAGGCGACATGAACCCGGCTTCGGTGCCCGATGCGCAAGCGCCGGTGGAAGAGGGATCGTTTCAGGCGGCGGCGCTTTGGAAACGCGCGCTAATCGTCGCGGCGGGGCCGGTGACCAATCTGGTGGTCGCCATCGCTATTCTCGCCGGTTTCTTCGCCATTTTGGGCAAGCCGACATTCTCCGAAGGTTCGACCACTATCGCTGTGTTCGGCGAGGAATCGCCCGCGAAAGAAGCGGGCATGCAAGTGGGCGACCGGATCGTTGCAATCGACGGAACGCCCACAGCGACATTCGACCAGGTGGTTGAGAACATCGCGCTCTATCCCGATCAGACCCTCGCTATCGAAGTCGAGCGGGACGGCCAACGCCTCACCTACGACGTGCGTACACTCAGGGTCAGCGACGACGATGGGTTTGGCAACAAGGGTGACAAGGGGATGATCGGCGTGGGGCCGGATCGCGGCTCGCTTGATGTCACGTGGGAAGAGGTGCCGCTTTTGGCGACCATCCCAATGGCAGTCGACCGCTGCATCACGATCACGCAAATGATGATCACCGGGATCAAGCAGGTCATTATTGGCCAACGCTCGATCAAGGAGCTGGGCGGTCCGGTCAAGATCGGCAAGGTCGCGGGCGAGCGGCTCAGCCTTGGCCCGGTGCCCTTCATTGAATTGCTCGCGCTGATTTCGCTTAACTTGGCGTTCATTAACTTCCTGCCAATCCCCGCGCTCGATGGCGGGCACCTTGCGTTTTACGCCATCGAAGCGGTGCGGCGTAAGCCGGTTGGTCCGCAGGCGACCGAATGGGCCTATCGCACCGGAATTGTCCTGGTGCTGACGTTCATGGTGGTGGTCACGTTTAACGATGTGACTTCTCTGCCACTTATCGGCGGCCTGTTCGGCAGTTAGCCGTGGAAACGCGGTGAACGGGCGCTTCACAGGCGCTTTGGCCGCTTGATTGCGCCTCTCGCATCGGGCAGAGGCGGAGGCTGAGATTTACGGGGAATGGCGAGGGGAAAGCCGGTCGTGTCCGCACAAGCTGGCGGTCGGTTTGCAAAACTGCGTTTTCCCGGACACGCCGAAGAGACCCTTCGGCAACACAGATGACGGGTTGAACGGGAAGTTTTACGAACATGCTACGATCCAAAGCAGCGGGTGTCTCACCCGCCACTTCCGGGCCTACACCGTCAGCCGGCAGGCTCGCGATTGCTCTGACGTGCAGCACGATGTTGGCCGGAGTGCCTACGGTCGCTCTGGCGCAAGACGCCGCTCCCGCTGACGCGCAGCCTTCGGACGCGCAACCCACGCCTGCGGCCACGCCGACCCCAGCGCCCACGCCTGCACCGACCCCGGCCCCTGCGCCTGCTCCTGCCAACATCATCCGCACGATCAGCGTGTCCGGCGCCGAGCGTTTGGAACCGACGACGATCCTGTCCTACATCCGTTTGCGGGTGGGGGACGAATACACCTCGGTCGCGGGCGACCAGGCGATTAAGGATCTTGGCGCGACCGAACTGTTCAGCAACACGTCGGTCCGCAACGAAAACGGCAACGTCGTCATCACGGTTACCGAAAACCCGGTGATCAACCGTATCGTCCTTGAAGGCAACGAACGGCTCGACGCGGAAAAAATCCTGCCCGAGATCAAGCTGGCGCCGCGCCAGATCTTTACCCGTTCCAAGGTGCGCGCCGACGTCGCCCGCATTATCGAGCTCTACAAACGTCAGGGCCGGTTCGCCGCCAGTATCGAACCCAAGATGGTTCAGCTGCCGCAAAACCGCGTCGATGTCGTGTTCGAAATCAGCGAAGGGCCCAAGTCCAAGGTTCGCCAGATCAACATCATTGGTAACGAGCAGTTTTCCGATGGCGAATTGCGCGGCGAGATGGTGACGAAGCAAGCGCGCTTCACCCGCTTCTTCAGCTCCAACACCAGTTACGATCCGGACCGTCTGGCGTTTGACCAGCAAAAGCTGCGCCAGTTCTACCTCACCGAAGGCTACGCCGATTTCCGCGTCGTCTCCGCCGTCGCCGAGCTTACGCCGGACCAGAAAGACTTCATCATCACTTACGTGGTGGAAGAGGGCGAGCGCTACAAATTCGGCGGCGTCGAAGTCGACAGCCAGCTGCGCGATTTCGACGGCGATCGCTTGGCGCAAGGGCTCTCGATGAAACCGGGCGATTGGTACGACGCGAAAGCGGTCGAAGACACGATCGAGCAGCTCTCCGAGCTTGCTGGCCGTTTCGGTTACGCTTTTGCCGACGTGCAGCCGCGTTACGAGCGCAACAAAGACGATCTGGAAATGAACATCACGTTCGTCCTTCGTCAGGCGCCGCGTGTTTACGTCGAACGCGTCGATGTGAACGGCAACACGCTGACACAGGACAAGGTGATCCGCCGCGAATTCCGTCTGTCGGAGGGCGATGCGTTCAATTCCATCGGCGTCGCGCGCACCACGGCGCGGATCAACTCGCTGGGCTTTTTCCAGGAGAACTTCGAGGTCAATCAGGTCGAGGGCAGCGCGCCCGACCGCATCATCCTTGAAGCAAACGTCGAAGAGCAACCCACCGGTGAGCTGCAATTCTCCGCCGGCTTCTCCTCGATTGAGCAGTTCATTCTCGCCGCCTCGATCCGTCAGCGCAACTTCCGTGGGCGCGGGCAGACGATCGGTCTGTCGGTCAACTATTCGCAGTTTTCCAGCCAGGCGCAGGTCAGCTTCACCGAACCGTATGTGTTCGATCGCAACATTTCGACCGGCATCGATATCTACCGCCGCGATTTCAACCAGTTCAACTTCACCGGCGGCGACCGCAACACGACCTTCGAACAGGCGACCACCGGTTTCTCCGCGCGTCTGGGCGTTCCGCTGACCGAATTCATGAGCCTCGTGGGGAGCTACACGCTCAACTATGACGAGGTCAGCCTGGATGAAAACCAGTTCTTCTCGGATCTCGATGGCGACGGCACAAGAGAGTGTAACCCGCTCTTGGCTGGACGCTTTTTGTGCGACGCGCTGGGTGACCGGTTAAGTTCGATTGTCGGGCTCAGCCTCAATTACAACTCGCTCAACTCCGCCTTCCGACCGACGCGCGGGCAGCAGCTCTCGCTCAGCACTGAGTTCGCCGGGCTCGGCGGCGATGTGCGTTACGTGCGTTTCCGTGGCCGTGGCCGCAAATTCTGGGGTCTGGGCAATTCCGGCTTCATCTTCTCGCTGGCGGCCGAAGGCGGGACCATCCTGCCACTGCGCGACCGCCCCGGCGAGGGGGTCGATGATGTCCTGCTGACGGACCGTTTCTTCCTTGGTGAACCGCAGATCCGCGGCTTTGACATTCGCGGCGTGGGCCCGCGTGTCTTGACGCAGTTCTACACGCTTGATCCGGTTACGAACAACGCGGTCATCGGTGATGACGGGCAGCCGGTGCTGGTGACCGACATCAACCAGACCCGCGACGATTCCATTGGCGCTCGCAATTATTACCTGGGCCGGGCTGAGCTCGAAATTCCGCTGGGAACGGGCGCGCGCGAACTGGGCCTGCGCCCGTCGCTCTTCGTCGATGTCGGCGCGCTGTGGGGTGTCACGCGGCCTATCCTTCAGGATAACCCCAACGGTATCCAGCAAATTGACGCAGCCAGCGGGCTTCCGCTATTTTCGACGACGGTTGATGGCAACGGCAACCTGATTGTCGACGCGAATGGCGCGCCTGT
Organism: Pseudomonadota bacterium; assembly: GCA_039033515.1. GTDB lineage: Bacteria > Pseudomonadota > Alphaproteobacteria > Sphingomonadales > Sphingomonadaceae > Erythrobacter. The sequence goes on along the minus strand of JBCCCM010000002.1, from coordinate 99,708 downwards.
GCGCGTGCTCACGACCGCCGGGGCTGATGTGAACGGCAACCCGAACCGCCGCGAAATCTTGCCCAACTCGAACATCCGAGAGACCTTCCTCGGCAACTCGCCAAGCCCGCGTATCGCGGTCGGTCTCGGGGTTAACTGGAACTCGCCGTTTGGCCCGTTCCGCATCGATCTTGCTCAAATCGTTCGCTCGGTGGAAGGCGACGATGAGAAAGTTTTACAATTCAACGTAGGAACACAGTTCTAATGAAAAATCTTACCAAGCTTCTCGGCGCCGCTGGCCTCGCAGCGGTTGCTCTCGCCGGCGCACCGGCTTCGGCTCAGGTCGAAGGCAAAGTCGCCACGGTCGACACGACGCGCGCGATCATCGGCACCAACGCTCTGCGCACCGCTTATGAAACGGTCACCACGACCTACAAGGCGCAGATTGACCAGCGCACGGCCAAGCAGGCAGAGCTGACCGAATTGCTGCGCCCGTTCGACACGAACACCAATGGCCGCATCGACGATGGCGAGCTTCCCGCGCTGCAAGGTGCCAGCAATTTTGCGCAGTTCCAGCAGCTCGAAGGCGAAGTCGGCTCGCTCACCAATCAAGTAAACAACGCGCGCATTTTCGCGGTTGAGCAGATCTTTCAGCAATACGGCGCGGCGATTGAAGAGGTTGCGACGACCGATCAGATCCAGATGATCATGCCGATCAACTCGGTCCTTTACGCGCGCAACGAAGCCGACATCACCGCCAAGGTTACCGCTTCGCTCAACGCCAAGGTGCCGAGCGTCGGCGTGGTGCCTCCGCAGAATTACCGCCCCTCACAGCAGGGCGCGCAGCTGTTCCAGGAAATCCAGCAGCGTCTGATCCAGGCGCAATTGCTCCAACAGCGCCAGCAGCAACAGCAGAACGCCGAAGGCAACACGCAGGCGCCCGCGGGTCGTTAATCGACCCATCTCCGGCGCGCGCAACAGGGCATTGAGGCTATCATGACCGACGACACACGTTCCTCGGATCCGATCTTGGATTACGATATCCAGAAGATCCTCAAGGCCCTGCCGCACCGCTATCCCTTGTTGCTGGTCGACCGGGTCAAGCGCATCGATCTGGGTGAACGCATTCACGCGGTGAAAGCCGTGAGCATGAACGAAGAGTTCTTCCAGGGACATTTTCCCGGCGCTCCGATCATGCCGGGCGTGCTCCAGATCGAGGCGATGGCGCAGGCCGCCGGTATCCTCGGCATGGAGACGCTGGGCCTCGCCGGGACGGGCAAGCTGGTCCTCTTCATGGGCATCGAGAGCGCTAAGTTCCGTGCCCCCGTGACGCCGGGCTGTCTGCTCGATCTTGAAGTTGAGCTCACGCAATCGCGCCGACAGATCCACAAATTCTCGGGCAAAGCGAGCGTCGATGGCAAGGTGACCTGCCAAGCGGACTTTACCGCGATGGTGGCGGACGCGCCTGAGGATTAGTCCTCGCTAGACGTCCTTCGCTGCGCTGCGGACCCCCTGCGGGCGGGCGGTCGCCCTTGCGGTTGCGTGGCAACCGAGTTGAGAGTGGTGTCGCGCACGACACAGGGCTTGCGTTTTGCGTCTAATCGCCTTAGGCGCGCCGCTTCCAGTTTAACAGCAGACCCGGTCGGAACCGGGTCAACGCTATAAAGGACTAAGACGATGAAAGCCGAAGGGCATCCCGATTATCACATGATCACGGTCAAGATGACCGATGGCACCGAATTTCAGACCCGCTCGACCTGGGGCAAAGAGGGCGACACGCTCGCGCTTGATATCGACCCCACCAGCCACCCGGCATGGACCGGCGGCAACCGTCAGGTCCAAGAAGGCGGCCGTGTCGCGGCGTTCAACAAGCGCTTTGGCGGTCTCAGCCTGAAAAAGTAAGGGTTTCAGACCCGGTCGCTTTGAGCCTTTGCGGCTCGCGATTTACGAAAGAGGGCGGGCCTTGCAGGGGCGCCCTTTTTCTTTGGACGTTTGCGGGGTAGGGCGCACCCATGTCTCCTTGGCTTTTCCTCGCCGCCGCCATCGCTTTGGAAGTGATGGGCACGTTTCTGCTCAAACTTTCCGATGGGTTTGAGAAGCCGCTTTGGGGTGGGCTTTCGATTGCCTGCTACTCGGCTTGCTTCTGGGTGCTCGCGCCCGCGATGAAGGCGCTGCCGGTGGGCGTTGTCTACGCGATCTGGTCAGGCGTCGGCATCGTCGCGGCAAGCCTGATCGGCCTCTTCGCCTTCGATGAGAAGCTGGGCGCGCTACAATTCGTCTTCATCGCGATGATTATGGTCGGCGCGGTAGGCTTGCAGCTTACTGCGAGCGGGGCGCATGGTTAGCGAAGCAATATTTTTGCGACCACAGCGCCAACATCATTCGAGTAACCGCTACTCGCCAATTTGGTGACACCGGTTCTGATCCAGTGGGGGCCGTAAAAGTGCCATCCCTGCTCGGCGAAATAGGCCGGAAGTGTTTCGCTATCTTTTGGTCTGACCTTCGCTGCGACGAGACCAAAGTGCACTTCACAGCCCTGTGGGATAAACCCTTTGGCGACCAGATCTGCTTTCATGCGGCGGAGGACGGTTTCACGCGTTTCGTTCTCGCGGAATAGCTTGTATCGAGTGCTCGCGCTTTCGGCCCTAAATTCCGCGAGAGATACCCCGTTTGAGTCGAGGAAGCTCTTGCATTCTAACGCAAGAAGGCGATTTGAGCCGCCGCTGTAAGCGACCAAGTCTATTTCCCACCGTGGCGAGGAAGGGCGACCAATGGCCACCTTCTCAGCTTTCGAGAGGTCGACCTTTAGCGAATTTTGAACCCAATAGCCTTTCCTGAAGAACAGCTCAGAGGCCAATTGCTCGAACGCATCCATTCCTTCGTCCCTAACCCCAAGGCTTTTCGCGATACCATTTCGTGATCACGTATTTCGTACCGCTGCGCACCTTCATCCCGTGGTGGAGCGTGTTTGGGTTCTCCCGGCCGTCCGCTCGCCTGTTGTTCCAGCACAGCAACTTGCCCGCCTCAGGCTGAAACGTCTTGCTCACCGCCTTGAACCGCGTCGCACCGCCCGCTTCGACATCGTTAAGGTAGATCATGAACGTCCAAGTGCGCTGGCCGGAAACTGCGCAATATTGCTCCCAATCCGGTCCGCCGGGGGTGAAATAGTCGGTGTGCGCCTTGAATTCCTGCCCGACCGCGTAACGCTGCCCTTGCAGCGGCTCGCCATGCTTGGGGTCGATGCCGGACAGGTTGGTCAGCATCATCTCAAGCGTTTCCACTGCCGGCTCGTAACTTGGCAGATCGCAGGTTTCCGAGGTGCGGAAATATTGGTCGCCGTTGTCATCGGCAATCGTGCTGGGCCGCCGGTCGCGGTCGATCAGCGTCATCAAGGTCTCGCATAGCGCGGGCGGCACGAAATCACGGCATTGAAAGATGTCCGCCTTGGGTGTGGGAAGGCGCTGGATGCCGGGGCGCATCAGCAAGCGCTCGGCCGAAGAATCGGGGCCAGTGTCCATGGGGTCCAACCCTAGAACTGTGGGACGATCCGTCCAAGGCTCGAAACGTGCGCGGCATGCAGGCGTAATAAAATTACGTTTGTGTTTGCATACCGCAGTTTTCGCTTCCCTTGATAGGCGCTTTGTGCAATTGGCTCGCGCCCGCTTACGGCGGTCTTGACGCTCCGGTGACTGTGCGCAAAGGGCCTTGGCTCAGCGCGAACCCGGTGGCATCTGGCTGGCGAGTTTAAGCGGGTTTGTGGCGATCGTAGTTCAGTTGGTTAGAACGCCGGCTTGTGATGCCGGAGGTCGCGGGTTCGAGTCCCGTCGATCGCCCCACTTCCCCGCTTGATCAGGCCCTTTTTGAGCCATGGCCCGGCGGCGTGCGCGCGGCTTTGCAAAGGGTGTGACACGCGTATGACCGCTTTCTGGACCGAACCCGATTTTGACGATCATGAGCTGGTGCACGTTGTGCGCGAGCGCAAATCGGGTCTGACGGCCATTATTGCGGTGCATTCCACCCATCTGGGTCCGGGCGCGGGTGGTACGCGCTTCTGGCATTACCCTGACCCCAAAGACGGCCTGCGCGACGCGCTGCGTCTGTCGCGCGGGATGAGTTACAAAAACGCCATGGCGAGCCTGCCGATGGGTGGGGGCAAGGCGGTGATCCTCGCCGATGACGCGCGCACCAAGACGCCAGAATTGCTCGCGGCGTTCGGCGATGCGGTCGAAGGGCTGGGCGGGCGTTATGTCACCGCCGAGGATGTCGGCATGAGCGAAGCCGACATGGTCTCGCTTTCCAAGCGCACCGCGCACGTTTCCGGCCTGCCGGTTACGGGCGACAACGCAGCGGGCGGTGATCCCGGCCCCTTCACCTCCTACGGTATCTATCTCGGCATTCTTGCGGCGATCCGGCACAAGCTGGGCAAGGACAGCGCAAAAGGCGTCCATGTCGCGATCCAGGGTGTGGGCAGCGTCGGCGGCGGCGTTGCGCGCTTGCTCGCCAAGGACGGCGCCAAGCTGACGCTGGCCGATATCAACGCAAGCGCGGCGCAATCGCTGGCCGACGAGCTGGGTGGTAAGGCCGTCGCGGCGGACGCCATCATGACAACGCCGTGCGATGTGCTCAGCCCCAACGCGCTGGGCGCTATTCTCGATGAGGAAAGCATCGCCGCGCTCGATACCGCGATCATTGCGGGCGGCGCGAATAACCAGCTGGCGTGCGCGCACCACGGCGCGCCGCTGTTCCAGCGCGATATCCTTTACGCGCCCGATTATGTGATCAACGCAGGTGGCATCATCTCGGTCGCGAGCGAATACCTCGCCCGGCGCGATGGCCGCACCGGTTCGGTTGAGGAAGTTCGGACACGTATTGAGCTTATACCCGGCCGTCTCGAAGAGATCTGGCAGGCCAGCGCGAGCACGCAAACCTCGCCCGACATCGTCGCGGATCGCATGGCGCAAGAGCTGATCGGGCGCGGCTAAACTCGCACGAGACGCGTATCTTGTGCGCAGCCAATCGTGGCTTGAGAAATTTGCGCCCTTGCGGGGGGCAATCAAGGCACTAAAACAAGCGCGGAGAATTACGTTACCGTGCATATTTACGCAAACCCCAAGCGCTTTCTAGCGCTCGCCAGCTGGATGACGCCGACGCTGTTTATCAGCGGGCTTGTCCTTGTGCTGGGCGTGATCGGGTATGGCCTCGCGCCGGACCTGCCCGGCTTTGTGAAAGCGATGGGGGTTGAGCCCGTGCCGCCCGATCGCCTGATGGGGGAAACGGTGCGGATCTTGTTCATCCATGTGCCCGCCGCGTGGCTGGGCATGGGCGGATGGACCGGGATCGCGCTGTCCTCGGCCGCTTTGCTGATTTGGAAGCATCCGCTCGCCGGGCTTTCGGCGCGCGCGATTGCAGTGCCGGGACTGATTTTCACCATCGTGTGCCTCATCACCGGATCAATCTGGGGACGGCCGACATGGGGCACTTGGTGGGTGTGGGACGGACGGCTGACCAGCATGCTGGTGCTGATGTTCCTTTACATCGGTTACCTCGCTCTTGCGCAGGCGACCGCGCGCGAGGGCGCTTCGCCCAAGATTGCCGCGATTTTCGGCCTGGTCGGCGCAGTCAACATCCCGATCATCAATCGCAGCGTCGTGTGGTGGAATTCGCTTCACCAACCGCCCAGCATCACCGCCGGGTCGAGCTCTATTGACGCGACGTTCCTTGTGCCGTTGTTAATCGCGATGCTCGGGTTCTCGCTGCTGTTTGGCGCGATTGTGCTGATGCGGATGCGCGCTCTAATCGCGGAGCAACAGGTAGAGGCTCGTCTGCGGCGCCGCGCTTTGCAAGATGAACCTATGGCGCCCATGACCCCCGCGATGGAGCCCGCGCAATGAACCGTGAGAGTCTGCCGCAATGGGATTACGTGCTTGCCGCCTACGCCGTGCTGATTGTCGCCATGGCGGCTTTAATCGTGTGGAGCTGGTATTCGATGCACCGCGCGGAAAAGCGCCGTGAGGAGTTGAAACGCCGATGACACAAACATCGATGAACACAGGCATGAAGGCCAAGCATCAGCGCATGACGCTGGTCATCTTCGCGCTCGTAGCGATTGTCGCCGCTGGCCTGATCGCGGTGTGGGCGCTGCGCAGCCAGGCCAATTACTTTTACCTGCCCGAAGACATGTCCGCGACGCCGCCGCAAGTGGGCCAGCCCGTGCGATTGGGCGGCATGGTTCAAACCGGGTCGCTTTCGACCGACGCGGATGGTGTCACGGTCAGTTTCGTCGTCACCGGCAACGAAGCCAGCACGGTGCCCGTGCGGTTCAGCGGCATCCTGCCCGACCTCTTCGTCGAAGGGTCCGGAGTCGTTGCCGAGGGCAGCTTGCAACCCGATGGAACCTTCCTCGCCACCAATTTGCTCGCCAAGCACGATGAGAATTACGTGCCCAAAGAGCTCGAAGGGCTCGAAGGGCATGACGCCTCGGACAAGGCGGCTGAGACCATTGTGGGTCTTTGACCGAAAGGCACGTTTGAATGTTTGCTGAGATCGGACACGCCGCCCTGTGGCTCGCCGCCGCTTTGGCGATTTTGCAGATGGTGTCAGGCGCGCTCGCTTTAAGAGCGCCTGAGGGCGAGGCTTCGCCCGTTGCGCTCTATGCGCGGCCTGCTGCGGTCGTTCAGGCGTTTCTGGCGGCGCTGGCGTTCTTAACGCTGCTTCACGCCTTTGCGGTGACCGATCTGTCGGTGAAGCTGGTGGCGACCAATTCGCATTCGATGAAGCCGTTTCTCTACAAACTGACGGGCACGTGGGGGAACCACGAAGGCTCGATGCTGCTGTGGGTCGCGGTTCTGGCGCTGTCGGGCGGCCTCCTCGCCTTCGCCGAGCGTCGCCTGCCCGAACGCACGATGTCTGCGACGCTGGCGGTTCAGGGCTTTGTGGCGCTGGGCTTCTACGTTTTTCTGTTGCTGAGTTCGAACCCGTTTGAGCGTTTGCCCGTTCCGGCTGTAGAGGGGATCGGGCTTAACCCGCTTCTGCAAGACATCGGCCTCGCGATCCATCCGCCGACGCTTTACATCGGCTATGTCGGTCTTTCGGTGGCGTTTAGTCTTGCGATGGGCGCGCTGATTACGCGGCAGGTCAATCCCAACTTTGCCAAGGTAATGCGGCCCTGGGTGCTGGGCGCCTGGGTTTTCCTCACTTTCGGGATCACGGCGGGATCGTACTGGGCCTATTACGAGCTGGGCTGGGGCGGCTGGTGGTTCTGGGATCCGGTCGAGAACGCCTCGCTGATGCCATGGCTGGCTGCGACCGCCCTGCTGCATTCGGTGAGCGTGCTGGCCGCGCGCGACGCGCTGCGCACGTGGACGATTATGCTGGGCGTTGTGGCCTTTTCGATGAGTATGCTGGGCACCTTTCTGGTGCGCTCGGGCGTGATTACCAGCGTGCACGCCTTTGCCGTTGATCCTGAGCGCGGCACTTTGCTGCTCGTTCTGCTCGGCCTTTATGTCGGCGGCAGCCTGACCATTTTCGCGATGCGCGCGGGCTCCGTTGCGGAAGGCAAGCGCTTTACCGCCACCAGTCGCGAAGGCGCGCTGGTGTTCAACAACGTCATGCTCTCCGCGATCCTCGCGATTGTGCTGTTGGGCACGCTCTATCCTGTCCTGACCGAGGCGTTTGATGTGCGCGTGTCGGTGGGGCCGCCTTACTTCAATCCGGCGGGCGCAATTTTCGCTATCCCGATGTTCCTTGTCATGGCGGTTGGGCCGTTGCTGCGCTGGAAAGACGATTCGCCATCGCGGATACAGCCGCAACTGGCGATCCTGGCAGCGATTGCGCTGCTGGTTATCGCGCTGGTCGTGTTCCTTGGCGACTATCCCTTGCTGCCCGTCCTTGGCCTTGCGCTCGCCGCGATGCTCGCTGTCGCCGCGTTGATGCCGCTGAGGGGCCGCAAACTGGCGCGCGTACCGACCGCGACATGGGGCATGGTCGCTGCGCACTTTGGTGTCGCGGTCGCGTTGTTCGGCATGGCGTGCGAAGGCGCGTTTACGCAGGAACGTCTCGCTGCCGTTGCTCCGGGGGGCGTCGAGCAATTAGGCGATTGGACGGTCGAACTGCAAAGCGTCGATCCAATCTCGGGCCCCAACTGGACCGCCATCGAGGCGCGCATCGCGGTCAGCCGTGATGGCGGCGAACCCGTCATTCTATCCCCGCAGGCGCGTAATTTCTGGGCGCCTGCTCAGGCCACCAGCGAGAGCGCGCTGCTCACCACATGGGACGGCCAGCTCTACGCCGTGATCGGCGATGCGGCGGGCACGGGCCCCGATGGTCAGCAGCGTTGGCAATTGCGCGTGTGGTGGAAGCCGTTCGTGACCTTCATCTGGTATGGCGGCCTGCTGATTACCTTTGGCGGCGTTCTGTCCATCGTCGGTCGCCTTCAGGTCGATCTCAAACGCCGCAAAACCGCTCGCGCCAACCAAGAGCTCCAGGAAGAAGAGGCCGCCCTGGCTGAGGAACGCAGCCGGCGAGGCGGCGTGCGCGCCGGCGGCGCCGCTCCGGAGCCCGCCGAATGAGCGACGCGGTAACCGACAGCGACGGGTTCACCTATTTCGGCGGCAAGCTCTTTGTCTGGGTGCCGGTGGCGTTGTTCATCGGATTTGCCATTCTCGCCGCCTTCATGCTGACCCAGCCCAAGGACGAGTTTGTCCAAAGCCAGATGGTCGGCAAACCACTGCCCGAATTTGAATTGCGCCCAGCAACGCAGGATCGCCCCGGAGCTTCCACCGCGAACTTCCGCGACGGCAAACCAAAGCTGCTCAATGTGTGGGCCAGCTGGTGCCTACCCTGCATCGCCGAAGCCCCGCAATTGGAAGAGCTGCAAGCGAGCGGCGTCGAGATCATCGGCATCGCCATTCGCGACCGTCCAGCGGATGTGGCGGGTTTTCTGGGCCGTTACGGCAACCCTTATTCGCGGATCGGGGCGGACGATCTTTCCGAAGTGCAGCTTGAAATTGGTTCGTCAGGCGTGCCGGAAACCTTCGTGATCGATGGACAAGGGATCATTCGCCACCAGCACATAGGCGACATCCGGGAAAGCGATGTGCCGATGCTGCTTGAGAAACTGCGAGAGGCGCAATGAACCGCCTGATCGCCCTTATTATGGCGCTGATCGCCGCGCCGCTATTGGCGCAGAGCGCGGTGCCGCCCGCGCCCTACGCGTACACCCAGCTGGCCGATCCCGCTCAAGAAGCGCAGGCCGCCGACCTGATGCTCACGTTGCGTTGCCTCAAATGCCAATCGCAGAGCATAGCGGACAGCGACGCGCCCATGGCGGGCGATATGCGCCATCAGGTGCGTGTGCGGATCGAGCGGGGGGAAAGCCCCGACCAGATCCGCGCCTGGCTGGTCGAACGCTATGGCGATTACGTCAGCTACGAACCCACGGTTAGCGCGACGACGTGGCCGCTCTTTGCAATCCCGGCGCTGTTGTTCGCGATTGCGGCGCTGGTGCTGCTCCGGCGGCTTGGTCGAAAGCGCTCGATGGGCAGCGAAGGAAGCGCGGCCTAATGGGATGGATCGGTGTCTTGGTGTTGGCTTTTGCGGCGTTCGCGCTCGCGGCTTTTGCCTTGCGCTTGCCGCGTGAAGGTTGGGCCGTGTTTGGCGCGATCTTGCTCCTCGGTATGGCGGGATATTCGTGGCAGGGCTCTCCCACACAGGCGAGCAGCCCCAAGGCTCAAACGCTCGAAGCGTTGGAATCGGGCGAGGAAATGGTCGAGGCGCGCCGCGCTCTGTTTGACCCGGTCAAGGCCAAGCCGGACTGGCTGATGCTGTCAGATGGTTACGCCCGGCGCGGACGGTTTGATGAAGCGGCGCAGGCGCTGCGCGGGGGCCTCAACAAAAACCCGCGCCATCTTGAGGGATGGTTGGCGCTGGGCATGGCTCTGGTCGGGCATTCGGACGGCAATGTGACCCCGGCGGCCAGTTACGCCTATTCGCAGGCGCGCCAGCTTGATCCCGCCAATCCGGCAGCGGATTATTTCCTCGGCTTTTCCTATCTGCAAACAGGGCAGGTGCGCGCGGCGCGGGCCGTTTGGGGCAATCTGCTTGATCGCTCTGAGGCCGACGCGCCGTGGCGTGAAGAGCTCGAAGCGCGCGTCGAACGGCTCGATCAGATGATCGCCAACGCACCGATGCTGCAATAGATCGTAAAGGCGGGGTGGTTACAGGCATGTTGCAGGCGCGAACACGCGGTGCTAGGTGCCGCGCCTTCGCACTGATGCGTGCGATTGAGGGCAGTACCAAAGAGGCTTTGAAAGGCTTCAGACGCGGGAAATCCAACGGGCAATGAGCGAAACACCATCTCCGCACACTCCGGTATCGCACCCCGATAAGGCGGGGCACGGCCACGCCTCATCCAAGGCGGCGCTGGCGGTGGGCGCGATCGGGATTGTGTTCGGCGATATCGGGACGAGCCCGCTTTACGCGTTTCGCGAAACCTTTGTGGGTCCGCACCCGCTGGCGCTCGACACGCCCCATGTACTGGGTGTGATCAGCCTTATCTTCTGGTCGATGACGCTGGTCGTGGCGATCCAGTATGTCACAATCCTGATGCGCGCGGATAACAAGGGGCAGGGCGGCAGTCTGGCACTGGTTGCGCTGATTTCGCGCAGTATTTCCAAGTCGAAATATGGCTGGGTTGCCGTGCTGCTGGGCGTTTTTGCCACCAGTCTTTTCTACGGCGATTCCATGATCACGCCCGCGATTTCGGTGCTGTCCGCCGTCGAGGGCCTCACGGTAGTCGATGAAGGATTGCAGCGTTACGTTATCCCTATTGCGCTGGTGCTGCTGATCTTCCTGTTCGTGCTTCAAAAGCGCGGCACCGCTAAGGTGGGCGCGCTGTTTGCCCCGGTGATGATTGTCTATTTCACGGTGATCGCCGGAATGGGGCTGTGGCAGATCGTCCAGACGCCCGAGATCCTGTGGGCGCTTTCGCCGCATCACGCGGTCAACTTCTTCGTTCTCGATGGCACGCTCGCCTTTCTTGCCTTGGGTAGCGTTGTGCTGGCGGTGACCGGGTCTGAGGCGCTGTATTCCGACATGGGGCACTTTGGGCGCGGTCCGATGCGGCTGTCGTGGTTCGGTTTCGTGATGCCGTGCCTCCTGCTCAACTATTTCGGGCAAGGGGCGATGATTATTGGCCTGCCACCCGAACAGGCCGCCGCCGCGATCCAGTCGCCGTTCTTTTTCCTGGCGAGCGAAGAGTATCGCCTGCCGCTGGTTCTGCTGGCCACCGTAGCGACATTCATCGCGAGCCAAGCGGTGATTTCGGGTGCGTTCTCGATCACCCATCAGGCAATCCAGATGGGCTATATCCCGCGCCTCTCGATCCGGCATACGAGCGAGACCGAAGGTGGGCAGATCTACATTCCGGTGGTCAATTGGGCGCTGATGATCGCGGTTATCATCCTTGTGCTGACGTTTCAGAACTCGTCCAATCTCGCCAGCGCTTACGGCATTGCGGTGACGGGTGCGGTTACGATTGATACGCTGCTGATGGGCGTTTTGTTCGTCGGCGTTTGGAAGTGGAAATGGTGGTACGCCGCTCCCGTCGTCCTCCTCTTCCTGATCGTTGACGGGGCGTATTTCGCCGCCAACCTGATGAAAGTGCCGCAAGGGGGCTGGTTCCCGCTGCTGGTCGGCTTCATCGCCTTCCTGTTGCTTACCACGTGGGCGCGCGGTCGCAATTTGATGCGCGCCCGGATGAGCGAACACGCGCTGCCGATGGAGATCTTCGCCAAGAGCGCCAAAAACTCCGCGACGCGCGTGCCAGGCACCGCGATTTTCATGGCGAGCCAATCCTCCGGTGTCCCGTCCGCGCTGCTGCACAATATCAAGCATAACAAAGTGCTGCACGAACGCGTCGTTATCCTGACCGTTGATATTCAGGACGTGCCCTATGTCGATCCAGCGGAACGGTGCGAATACAAGGATATGGGCGACGGGTTTTACCGCGCGGTTTTGCGGTATGGCTTTATGGAAGAGACCGACGTGCCGATTGGCTTGAAAAACATGGGCCTGTATTGCGGCGGCGATTTCGAGATGATGCACACCAGCTTCTTCCTCTCGCGCCAAACGCTTTTGCCGAGCGAGAAACCGGGCATGCCGATCTGGCGTGAGAAGATTTTCGCGTGGATGCTGCGCAATTCAGCGAGCGCTATGGATTTCTTCAAACTGCCGACGAACCGCGTGGTGGAACTGGGCAGTCAGGTCGAGATTTAGACTGTACGGCTGAAGGGCCGCGATGGCCTCGACAGGGTGTTACGCGCCGCTTTGCGAATATGTCGCACGAAGTTGACATATTTGACACCTTGGGAAGCGCGTATGATTGCCGTTTTCTTTACGGAAAAGAGGCGCTTAGATGTCGAAAAGCCCGCTTGACACTTGTCCAACAGATTTGCGGGTCCGGTGATGCGATTTTGAAAGAGCCGCGGCTATCCTGACGGGCTTTCGCCGAGTAGGAAAGCGTTCAATTGCCTCGGATCAGGAGCGCTCACGCTATGCCCACTACGGTCGATTTTAAACGGCTCGTCAAAGACCACGCCAAACTGGAAGGTGAAGCGACCATCAGTATCGGCACAACCGGCTTTGCAGGCGATGGCGATCGGTTGTTCCTGAACTTTGATGACGTCGGCATTTTGTTCAGTCATGAAGACGCTGAGGCGTTTCTTAAGGCCGCGATAGCCGCCTATTTGCGGTTGGGCTATGACACGGCGGGCGAGGGTTAAGCCGGTTGTCCCACAACCAAACGCAGCGGCCCGTCAAAGAACGGCTCCGTGCGCCATCGCCCGTATTTTGCATCCCACGCGCCGCTTTCCAGATCCGCTGATAGCGCGCTGACGAACCGTTCCACCGCCGCCTCGGGCACAAGGCTCCAGCTGGAACAGGCGAGGCGCGCGTTTGGATCGAGAAACATTTCGGGGCGACCGTAATAGGCCTCGTTGAAGCCGTCGCGGCAGTTCAGAGGGATGGGAACCGGGTCAACCGCCGCCTTGCCGCCCAACCCAGCGATGAGCCGTTCAATCGCCGGAAAGCGCCGCGCCTCGTTTTCCCGAACTTCGGGGATGTACTCGTTGAGCCAGTATTCGTGCATGCGCGCCGGATCGCACACCAGAAGCGCCACCGGCCCGCTCGTGACGCGGCGCATTTCGGACAGGCCCTTTTCCAGATTGGACCATTGATGGACGGTCACGCTTGCCATGGAGGCGTCGAAAGCGTCATCGGCGAAGGGTAAATCTTCCGCCACCGCGTCAATCGCTTGCGAAAGATGCGCGGGCCGTTGCGCGCGCATCGAAGCAGAAGGCTCCACCGCTGCCACGTTGCGATCCGTAGGCTCGTAGGATCCCGCACCAGCGCCCACATTCAGCACCGTTTTCGCGTCACCGAGAGCGCGGTGAATCTGCGCTTCGATCACCGGGTCAGGCTGACGATAGCGGCTGTAGCTCGCGCCGATCTCACCGTAATCGACATCGCCCGCGCTTCCATCCGAACGGCGAGGCGTCTCGCTCACCCTCAATCGCCTCCGATCAGCGTGATTTCGGTTTGTCGCCCATCCAGATAGGTCACGGTCTGGCCGTCGAAAAAGGCGTCTTCCTCGGTGCGAAAGTCGACGCGCTGGCCGCCCCATTCGGGCACGTTGGAATAACTGGTAAGCTCGATCGCCCAGGCGGTGTTGGCGCGCACTGTGTCCGCCCCGCGCGGATCGGCCTTCTGGTTGTCCCAGAACCCTATGGAGGGGCCGGCACCGTGTCCGTGGAGACCGATGGGGTGGGTGTAGATCGACGGGTCGAGACCCTCGGCAATCGCTTGCGCACGCGCCGCGGCCAGCACTTCATTGCCGGACAGGCCGGTCTTGAAATTCGTGGTCAGGATGTCCTGCACGCGGTTGGAGTTCGCCAGACCAGCACGCAGCCCCGCAGGCGCCTGCGTTTCGCCCGGCTTCAGCACATAGGCCAGATGCTGCGTGTCGGTGTTGAGCCGCAGATAGGTGATGCCGAAATCGGTCCACACCAGATCGCCCGGCATGATGACCGTGTCGCCGTCAAGAAAGCCCTTCGCGCCCTCGCGCTGGACGGCGAGGCTGGGGTGAAACCACGGTTTGAACCCCAGTGCCTTCAACCGCTCGCGATACCACCACTGCACATCCGCGCAGGTCGTCGTCCCCGGCGTGATCACTTTGGTGGAGAGCGCTTCGCCGATCAGGCCGTGCGCGGCGGCGACGATGGCGGGGTAGTGTTGCAACTCCGCCTGCGTGCGCGTCTCCAGCCAGCGTGTGCTGAGGGTTTCGACTGAAACTATGCGCTCGCGATAGGTCGGCGCGAGTTTGGCGATCATTGCGTCATACTGGCTCTTGGTCATGCCATCGGCAAAGCGGGTGGTGTCCGAGATATTGAGCGCGATTTTGGCCGGGTCGCGCGCCGCGATCAGGTCAGCGACGGCCTGCCACTGATCGGGCTGCGTGGCCGGATCCCACGATGGCTCGAACAGGCCCGCGAGACCGTAGCGGCTGACCGTGAGCCGCTCGATCGGTTGGCCTTCGCCGGGATCGAAGAACACAAGGATGGTGCGGCGCCGCGCGTGCATGCTGGTCGCGTTCAGCATCGAGGCGGTGACGGGGTCTTCGAAATATTCGCGGCTCATCAGCAGCCACATATCGATGCCCTCTTCGCGCATGATCGCGGGGATCAGTGTGTCGAGCCGGCTTTTGAGATTGGCGTCAATGACCGCCGCTCGCTCGCGCAAGGACAGGATGCCGCGCTCCCCTTCCGGGAGTTGCTCGGCGCTGGAAGGGAGCGGCGCGGTCTGAGCCGAGACTGCGCTTGGTAAAGCGAAAGCGAGCAGCGCCGCACCCACTAGCATCGATCGTTTGAACCCCACGCGCCTTTCCTCCCTCAGCCTCGTGCGAGGGGTATGATTGCCAAAGCGGCGCGGTGTCAATTGGATTGCCGATTGGCGGGCAGGGCGGCGTTTGTGATGCGCCTGTCCGGCGTGTTGGCCCACGAGCCCTCAGGCGTCGTCCTCGTCCTGTCCCAGATCCAAGCCATGCTTCAACAGCATCGGGATATTGGCAAAGGTGAAGAGGAAGGTCAGCGGCAGGAACACCGCAAATTTGGCCCAAAGCCACGTTTCAAATTGGCCGTTCGCCTCGTTATACATCGCCCGCAGCGCTTCGTTGACGATGGCGAGGCAGAGGAAAAAGACCGCCCAATTGCGCGATAATTTGAGCCAGCCTTCTTCGGTCAAACCCTCAAACGCGGCTTCGAGCAGGATTTTGAGCAACGGCAGCCCGCGCCAATAGCCAATCAGCAAGGCCGTCCCCATCACGGCGTAAATGATCGTGGGTTTGAGTTGGACAAAGGTCGGGTCGCCAAACACCAGCGTGAGCGCGCCAAAACCGACGATCAGAGCGGTCGAGAACCACAGCATCGGCGACACTTTGCCAAGCAGAGAGCGGCTGGCGATCAGCGCGGCGAGCGCCGCGACCATAAACGCACCGGTGCCGTACAGGATCGCCATAAGCTCGCCATCGGCCGAGGCTTCGTCAGGCGCGGTGGTGCGATAGACGATAAGGAACACCGCAAGCGGCCCGTAATCGATGAGCAGAGTGAGCCAGGTCGATCCAGCTTTCTTGATCGGTGCGGTCTCGCCAGTCTCAGGATCAACCATCACGCCACCCCAGCTATGACGCGCGCGACCAGATCGGGGTCGAACGGGCGCAGGTCTTCCATCTTCTCGCCCACGCCAATTGCGTGGATCGGCAGCCCGTATTGCTCCGCCGCTGCAACCAGAACTCCGCCGCGCGCGGTGCCGTCAAGCTTGGTCATGATCAGGCCGGTTACCCCTGCGACCTCTTGAAAGGCATCGATCTGCGAAAGCGCGTTTTGCCCGTTGGTCGCGTCCAGCACCAATACCACATCATGCGGTGCAGCTTCGTTGAGACGGCCCAGCACACGGCGGATTTTGGCGAGCTCTTCCATCAGCTCGGTCTTGTTCTGCAAGCGGCCCGCGGTGTCGACGACCAGCGCGTCGATGCCCGTGTCGGTCGCTTGTTTGACGGCGTCGAACACGATCGAGGCGGGGTCGCCGCCTTCGGGCCCCCGCACGATATCAACGCCCGCGCGGCCCGCCCATGTCGCCAGCTGCCCGATAGCGGCGGCGCGGACCGTGTCGCCAGCGGCCAGCAGCACGCCGTAATCGTCTTCGGTGAAGAGATGCGCGAGTTTGGCAATGGTGGTGGTCTTGCCCGATCCGTTGACGCCGATCACCAGGATGACTTGCGGGCGCGGAAAAGCAGTGATTTCAAGCGGTTTAGCGACGGGTCGCAGGATCTCCGCGATTTCGTCGGCGACGGCCAGTTTCAGCTCGTCCTGCGTTATCTGCTCGCCAAAGCGCTTTTGCGCCAGACGCTCTCGGATCCGGCTCGCTGCCTTCGGCCCGAGATCGGATACGATCAGTGCATCTTCGATATCATCCAGCGTCGCGTCCGACAGCTTGCCGCCGCCCGCCAGCCCGGCGAGGTTTTCCGACAAGCGATCCGACGTCTTGCGAAAGCCGCCCAGCAGCTTGTCGCTCCAGCTCATTTGCGCGTCGCTCGTTTGGTCCGTCAACGCAGCAATCCTTTGTCCACTTGGGTGATAGTCACATCCACTACGTCGCCCGCTTTGGTGCCAGCGGGCAGAGCGACGCGGGCGTAAGAGGGCGCATAGCCCGTGCCGTCGCGTTCGGCGAGGACCGGCACGGTTTCACCCACAAATCCGGCGAGCCAGCGCGCCCGGCGCTGCGCCACCGCGCCGCGCAAATCCGCCGCGCGCGTTTTGATGACGGCGCGGTCCACTTGAGGCATGCGCGCAGCGGGCGTGCCGGGGCGGGGCGAATAGGGGAAGATATGGCCGTGCACGATGTCCAGCTCGTCGATGATCGACAGGTTCGCCGCGTGGTGCTCCTCGCTCTCGGTCGGGAAGCCGGCGATCAGGTCGGCGCCCACCGCGATTTCGGGCCGCGCGGCCTTCATTCGCGCCACCAGATCAAGCGCATCGGCGCGGCTGTGGCGGCGTTTCATGCGCTTGAGGATCAGGTCGGCCCCGTGCTGTACAGACAGGTGCAGATGCGGCATGATGCGCGGTTCGTCGGCGATCAGGTTGAACAGCTTTTCGTCGATCTCGATCCCGTCGACGGACGACAGGCGGATGCGCTTGAGGTGATGAAACACCGCCAAGACCTCGGCAATCAGATCGCCCAAGCGCGGCGCGTTGGAAAGGTCGTGTCCCCAGCTCGTCAGATCGACACCTGTGAAGACAATTTCCTTGGCCCCCTCATCAAGGTGTTTTTCAACCTGTTTGAGCACTTCGGGAATTGTCAGGGATCGGCTTTCCCCGCGCCCTTGGGGGATGACGCAAAACGTACAGGCGTGGTCGCAGCCGTTCTGAACGCCGACAAAGGCTCTGGTGCGGGTCGGTGGCAGGGGCGCTTCGGGCGCGGGGACGTTCCACGCGCGCGGGTCCAGCTTGGCGGTGTTGGTGATGAGCCCGTCAACCTCGGGCATGGCCGCGATGGCCTCGCGTTCAATATCGGCGGCGCATCCGGTCACGATCAGGCGCGCGTCGGGCCGTTCGCGCCGGGCGCGGCGGATCGCTTGTCGGGTCTGGCGCACCGCTTCGGATGTGACCGCGCACGAATTGACGACGATTACATTGCCCGCCTCGGCCAGCATGCCTTTCATGCGTTCGCTTTCGGCGATGTTGAGCCGACAGCCGAGCGAGATGACTTCGGGAGAGGTTGCTTGGGATAAGGGCGCGCTCACGCGTAATCCTCCCACGCGAATTCGCCGCGAAAGCTTTCGGTGGCCGGGCCCGTCATGCGGATCGTTTGGCCGCGTTCCCAGGCAATCTCAAGGTCGCCGCCGGGCAGTGAAACCGTGACGGGGCTTTGCACCAACCCCTTGGCAATCGCCGCCACCGCCGTCGCACAGGCCCCGGTGCCGCACGCGCGGGTCAGGCCAGCGCCGCGTTCCCAGACCCTCAGGGTAAGATGATTGTCGCCTGAGACGCTGGCCACATTTACGTTCACACCTTCGGAGAAGACGGAATCGGTTTCGATCACTGGGCCAATCCGCTCCAGATCGACCGCCGCTGCGTCCTCGACAAAGAAGATCGCGTGGGGATTGCCGACATTGACCGCCATCGGGCTTTCCAAATCTTCCCACCCGACCGGCATCGCGCTCGTATCCATGGCGTAGGCGAGGGGGATCGCGTCCCAATCGAACCGGGGCGTTCCCATGTCGACGCTTGCGCCGCCATCGTGCGGTTCCAGCGCGATCACGCCGCCATCGGTCTCGACTGTGGCGGGCGCGCCATGCAGCAGCGCCACCGCGCGGCTGGCGTTCCCGCAGGCCTCGACCTCGCCGCCATCGCTGTTGAAGATGCGCATGCGAAAATCGCAGCGCTCGCTTTCACCGAGGATGATAAGCTGATCGCACCCAATGCCCTTGCGCCGGTCAGCCAAGGCGCGCGCGGCCTTGCCAGTCATGTCCGGCAAAGCGCCCCCGCTCGGGTCGCGCCCGTCAAGGACGACAAAATCGTTTCCGAGCCCGTGCATTTTGACAAAAGGGATGCGCATCACGCCGCGCATTTATGCACGCGTGGCCCCCGCGTAAAGGGAAGCTTATTGCCCCGTCTTGCGAAGGGGAGCGTCCGGATCGCGCGCGTCAAGGCTGATCCGGGGCTTGGGCGTGTCGCTCGCGCCGCTCGATAAAGGCGCGTTGATGACGCGCAGCATGCCGTGCATCTCCAAACGCTGGCGCACATCGCCGGCCGGTTCGGGCATCCCGTACAGATAGCCTTGCCCTTTCAGGTCGCCCATTCTCTTGAGCACGGCGAGGATCTGTTCGTCCTCAATCCCCTCGGCGGTGATGGGCATATCGAGCCCTTTGCCTAGCGACACGATGGCGTCGACGATACGCGATTGTCCGCCGTTTTCGCTCAACTCCTGAATGAAGCTGCGATCAATCTTGAGCCGGTCGAAAGGCAGCGATTTGAGTTGCGCAAAGCTGGAATAGCCTGTGCCGAAGTCGTCCAGACTGACACGAATACCCTGATTGCGCAGACTGGTGATCATCGTGCGCACCACGTCGATATTTTCGTGCAGGCAGCTTTCAGTGATCTCGATTTCGAGCCGATGGGCGGGGAAATTCGCTGTGACAAGGCGCTTGAGCAGTTTCTGAGCGAACCATGGATCGCGCATCTGCACCGGCGAGATGTTGATCGACAAGGTGATGTGATCGGCCCAATCGCGCGCGTCGACGAAGGCTTGATCCATCAGCTGATCGCTCAGCTCGGTTATCGCACCGATATCTTCGGCGACCGGAATAAAGACTTCCGGGCTGACCAGACCAAGTTGTGGTGAACGCCAGCGGGCCAGCATTTCAAAGCCGACGATCTCGCCTGTCTCGATATCGATCTGTTGTTCGTAGAAGGGCACAAACTCGCCTTCAGCCAAGCCACGGCGGACGCCCAATTCCAGCTCGTTGCGAAAGCGCAGTTCGCTTTCCATGCTGTTTTCAAACCAGAAAAAGCGGTTCTTGCCCTGCTTTTTGGCGTGATACATCGCGATGTCGGCGTATTGCATCAGCGCGGTTGCGTCTTTGATCAAGGGGTTGAGCCCGTGATCGCCGTAATCGGTTGCCATGCCGATCGACACCGCGACTTCGACAGTGGCGGCTTCGGTCTGGATCGGGACCGACATTTGTTCGTAGATACGGATCACGATATCTTCGATCCGTTCCGGGTGAGCGGGATCATAGCTCATCGTGAAAGCGAATTCATCGCCGCCCAGACGCGCCAATTTCGCTTGGTTGGGCAAGACTTCGCGAATACGCCGAGCAAACTCGACCAGCACCGCATCGCCGACCCCGTGGCCGTTCATGTCGTTGATCTGTTTGAAATTATCGACATCAATCATGACATAGGCAAGCGCGTTTCCGCGCTCGCCGGCATGGCGACGGATGGTTTCCGAAGCGCTCGCCATGGCGCGTCGGTTCAGACACCCGGTGAGCGGATCGATAGCGGACAATTTGCGCGCCTGCTGCTCAGCCGCCTCGCGATAAGCGATCTCTTCGCGCAGTTGGCGATAGCGCCGCCAGCTGAACACGACGAGCGCGATATTCAGCAGCAGCGCGTTGACGAGCAGATGATTAGGCGAGGTGTCGCCATAAACGACCGAGCGGAAAACATCGGGAAACACAGTGCCGCCGGTCGCCACGAACAGGCAGATCGCGCCAAAGGCGATGCCAAGCGCCACGAGGTCGCGTTCGGCCTTGCGCTTCGTGCCGCTCTCTGCCGTGTCATGGGTGTGTGTGTGCTGTTCGTCGACCATGGCCGCCCAAGGCGCCTTCTTCCAGTTCCCTAAACCTTTCGCTTTTTGAACGAATGGTCGTGAAAATCGCGTTAATTGCGTTGGAATGACTGGCGCAGGCCGGGTGGCGGTGCCGCGTTTTGGCGGCTATTCGGGGCGTTGAAGGACATTCCATTAAAGGAGCTGCGATCCCATGACTGATAGGTCTGAGCCATCCAAGAACTATTGGTTGATGAAATCCGAGCCGTTCAAATATGGCTGGGACGACCTCGTCGCCGAGGGGGAAGGCACGTGGGACGGCGTGCGCAACCACACGGCCAAGAACAATCTGAAAGCCATGGAAGTGGGAGATGAGGCGTTCTTTTACCACTCCCGCGAAGGGTTGGAGATTGTCGGGATCGTCACCGTGACCGTCGCCAATATTCCCGATCCGAGCGATGAGAGCGGCAAATGGGCCGCCGTCAAGATCAAGCCCAAGCGTAAGTTCGAAACCTTCGTCACGCTCAAACAGATCAAGGCGACGCCCGAATTGGCCGATTGCGAGCTGGTGCGCTTGTCGCGCCTGTCCGTCGCCAGGATCACGCCTCAGGAATGGGACATCATCTGCGCCATGGCTGGGGCCTAAGGCGCCTTTGCCTGCCACCTTCAAAATGGAGAAAATGGAACGCTCCGGCCCTCACACTCATAGGTGTAGTAGAAGCTGCGGCAGATGCGCCGCGCCAATCAGGAGACACATCATGGGTAGCATGAAAGACAAGATCAAAGGCAACATCAAAGAAGCCGTGGGCGAAGTGAAGCAACAGTCGGACGATCCCGAAACCCGCGCCAAAGGCAAGAAGGACGAGCTTGAAGGCAAGAAAGACCAAGCCAAAGGCGAGGTCAAAGAAAAGCTCGATATCTAAGCCGCGGGTGCCTTTTGGCATTGCATAAAGGGCCGCTCCCGACGGGGGCGGCCCTTTTCGCGTCTTCGGGAAAGCGACGAGCGGTTCAGCCCGCCTTGGCGCGCAGCCCGCTGATTGTGGCTCCGCTTGCGGCGAGTTGCTCGACGTCGATCACCATGTGGATCAGCCGCAGGCCGTCGCGCGCTTTCGCTTGCTCTAGGGCGGCGGTGAATTCTTCGGTGGTTTCAGCCCGCGCGCTCCACGCGCCATAAGCGGCGCCCAGCGCGGCAAAGTCGGGATTGGCGAGGCGGGTGGCGCTGACGCGGCCGGGATATTCGCGCTCCTGATGCATGCGGATCGTGCCATAGGCTCTGTTGTCGACCACCAGCACCATCAGATTGGCGCCGTGCTGCGCCGCTGTCGCGAGCTCCTGCGCGTTCATAAGAAAATCGCCATCGCCCGCCACCGCGACGACGGTTCGGTCGGGAAAGCGCAGGGCGGCGGCCACTGCGGCGGGCAGGCCGTATCCCATCGCGCCCGCGGTCGGCGCAAGCTGGGTCGGGTGTCCATCATAGCGCCAGTATCGATGCCACCAGCCCGCGAAATTGCCCGCACCGTTGGCGATGATCGTATCCGCAGGCAATGCCTCGCGCATGGCGGTCACGCAGGCGGCCATATCGAGCGCGGGCGGATTGTCTGACGGCGTATGCGTCGCCCATTCGCGCCATTCGCGGTTCGCCTCGGTGCCCGCATCGAACGGGATGATCGCGCTGTCCTCCCACAAGGCGGCGGCTTCGGCGAATTCATCCACCGAGCACGCCAGCGCGAGATCGGTGCGGTACACGCGGCCAAGCTCGTCCGGGTCCGGGTGGACGTGGATCAAGGTCTGATCGGGGTGTTCAAGGCTGGGCACGGTGTAACCATCGGTCGTCGCCTCTCCCAACCGCGCGCCCACGGCCAGCACCAGATCGGCGTTCTTCACGCGTTCAACCAGCTTCGGGTTGGGGCCATAGCCCATATTGCCCGCATAAACGCTGGAAGAGGGCGCAATCGCGTCTTGTCGCCGAAAGGCCGTGGCCACCGGCAGGCCGATGCGTTCGGCGAAAACCTGAAAATGCTCGCGCGCCTTGGCGTTCCATCCGGCGCCGCCGATGATGGCGATGGGGCTGGCCGCGTCGGCGATCAGCGCGATCATTGCTTGCATCGCGTCCGGGCACACCGCTTGCGCTGGGCGCACGGCGGCGGGGCGCGGTTTGAGAGCGGCGGACACCGTTTCGCACAGCATGTCTTCGGGTAACGCCAGCACCACCGGGCCGGGACGCCCACTGATAGCGACTGCGAAAGCGCGCGCGACATATTCGGGGACGCGGCTGGGATCATCGATGCGCGCGGCCCACTTGCAGATAGGGCCAAAGAACGCCTCGAAGTTCACCTCCTGAAAGCCTTCGCGATCGCGCATCGGGCGCGCGACATCGCCGACGAACAGGATCATCGGCTGCGAATCCTGATGCGCCACATGCACGCCAATGCTGGCGTTGGTGGCGCCGGGGCCGCGTGTGACGAAGGCGATGCCGGGCTTAAGCGCGTCGTGCGCGCTCATCGCACCATCCGCGCAGGCCATGAACGCCGCGCCGCCTTCCTGACGGCAGGTGATCGTCTCGATACCCGTGCGCGCGTGCAGCGCGTCAAGCACCGCGAGGAAGCTTTCTCCCGGCACGGTGAAGATCCGATCGATGCCCTGTTCATCAAGGCAATCGACAAGCAATTCGGCGGCGCTGCGGGGCGCGTGGCTCATAATGTCATCTCCCATCCCACCCGCGCCTCTAGCCGGGGCGAGGGGCGCGCGCAAACCGCGCTTAAGGTTAAGCCGGGATTAGCGGGTTTAGTTAGCGCTCCACTAACTGTCCCGGCCTGCAACAGGCTCAAGGCCCGCCTCGCAAATGCTTAAGAAAGTGTTAACGCGGCCTCGAACGCCACGCCGGGCACCGCCTCAGTGGGCCAATAATTTCGGGAGAGCCAAAAATGCGCCGCCGCAGCCTCGTACTGACTGAAGAGACCGCCAACCATCCGTTCCGCGCGAGCCTGCCGCCGCATGTGAAGCGCGATATCTTCGATATTCCAGCGGAAAGCCTGTGGCGCCTGACCATGGACGACGCGCGCGGTTTTGCGAGCGTCTACCTTGCGGCGACGGCGGCTATTCTGGCGTTCATCATCTAGAGTTTGGGCGAGAACGGACACGGCGCATCGCCTGTGTCCGCCGATTATCCGACCTATTCGGCCGCCTCGGCTTTCGGTTCCTTGGGTATTCTGCCTTCGCGCGCTTCTCTTTCGGCGCTGTAGAGCTTCCAGCCCAGCCACGCCGAACCGCCGCACATCACGGCGGCCAGCAACAATTGCTCGGCGGTCGGAACGCCCACCAGCGTCAGCCCCACCGCCATTACCGATCCAACCACCATCGCCAGCGAATTGACGATGTTGTTGGCCGCAATCGTGCGGCTGGCCGCGTCATGTTCGCAGCGGGTCGTGAGAAACGCGTAGAGCGGCACGACAAAAAATCCGCCCGCCGTCGCGATACCCAGCAGCATAAGCGAAAGCGGGATGGCCAGCGGCTCCAGGATCCACGCCTCGATCTCCAGCAATTGACCCGCTTGGTCGGCGGGCCACGCGCGGCATACGAGGTAAAATCCGACGACGAAGCCCGCCATCACCACCACGGAAACGGGTGAATAGCGCGCGGACACCTCGCCTTTGAGCAGAGCGTTGATACCCACGGAGCCAATCGCAATCCCGATGGAAAAGATGACGAGGAAAAAGCTCGCCACTTCCTTGCTCGCCGCCAATTGGTTCTTGGCGAGCGGCGGGAACTGGATGAACAGCACTGCGCCGATCGTCCAGAAAAAGCTGATCGCCAAGATCGCGTACCAGATCTCGCGGTTCGATTTGGTGTCGAACACTAGCCGCCAGCTCATCATGATCTGGTCCGCGACGGCGACGGGCACAAATCCCAGCCATTTGAGAACTGAACCGCGATGCTTCTTCGCAAACGGTTCGAGCAGCGGATAGTGCATTTCATGATCGCCCTGCGGCGGCGCATCGGGCACCCAGCGGCTGACGAAATAGCCGACAAAGGAGGTGACGATGATGCCGATCATCGCGTGTTCGACCTCGATAAAACCGGCAAGGATCGTACCCGCCAGAATCGCTATATAGGTGCCCGCTTCAACCAATCCGGTGCCCGGCAGCACCTCTTCGGGTTTGAGATGCTGGGGAAGGATCGAATATTTGATCGGCGCCAGAAAGGTCGACTGAGCGGCGGCCAGAAACACGACAAACAGCAGCAGCGGGATCGCGACGGTGTGCACCATCACCCCCTGCCACGCCATAAACAGGCCCAAAGCGCCCAAAGAGGCCCAGAAAATCTCGAACAGTTTGACCCGCCGGATAATCAGCGCTTTGTCGTTGGTGTCCGCAAGCTGCCCTGCCAGCGCCGACAGCACGACAAACGGCAGAATGAAAATGCCCGTGGCGAGCGCGCTGAAGACGCTTTCCTGCGCTTCATCGGAATAGACCGAGTAAACCACGAACAGCACCAGCGCGGTCTTGAACAGGTTGTCGTTGAAGGCGTTGAAAAACTGCGTGACCATCAGGGGCAAAAAGCGCTTTTGGCGCATGAGGTGCGTCGAAGTGGTCATAGCAATGCAAGGGGACGCAAGCGTACCCGAGCGCTCCAAATAGCGAGCGTGGGCGCGCGCACAAGCCTGCAGATGAAAGCGATGCGCCTCATCGTCCCATTTGTGCACGGCAAATCGAGCCTGAACCACGCTGCCTCTTTTGCAGTTCGTCGCGGGGCGCTAGGGCGTCATCCCACGATGTTGACCTTGCCGAATATCCTCACGTTGAGCCGCATTCTGGCGCTGCCCTTGCTGGGCTTTTTCCTGTGGTGGCCACATTGGGCGACCGGCTACGCGATTGGTTTCGTGCTCTACGGGCTGATCGCGATCACCGATTTCTTCGACGGCTACCTTGCGCGGGCGCAGGGGACGGTGTCGAAACTGGGCATTTTTCTCGATCCGATCGCGGACAAGATTATGGTGGCGACCATCATTCTGGTCCTGACCGCGCAAGGGTATTTGCGCGGACCTTACGTTGGCGATTTCCACGTGATTGCGGGGCTCATCATCCTGATGCGCGAGATCGCGGTGTCGGGCTTGCGCGAATTTCTGGGCGGCATTCAGGTGTCGGTTCCGGTTTCCAAACTCGCCAAATGGAAGACGACCTTTCAGCTCATTTCGCTGGGCGCGTTGATCGCGGGCGGGGCGCTGCACGGTCAGCCTTGTCAGGAACTGGGTGACAGCTGCAAGACGATTGAGGAAAGCTGGATGCACCTCATCGGGCTCACCACATTGTGGGCGGCGGCGGCTCTCACATGCATTACGGGATGGGATTACCTGCGCGTCGGCCTCAAGCACATGGATTGAGGCGTTCAGCGCCGCGCGCCGCACGTTCCACCGCCAATAGGCCTCCGCACATCGGGTTCGCGAGGCGGCGGCTCTTGACCGTTCACATCAATGACAGGTTTGTGCGCCAAAGAACGCGGCGCTTCAGAAGAAAACAGGGATCGCGCCGCGTCTTGGTTACCGTCAAGGCGTGGATACAAAATGAGTAGTAAGGAGATACATATGCGCGCGAACACACACCGCCCGCTCTGGAACGGCGTCATCGCCACAGGCGCTATGGCCGCACTGGCCAGCGCTGCAATGGTCAGCGCTCAACCCGTCCGCGTGGACGAGGCTATGGACACCTATAACGAGGCGACCAACGAAAACGGCGTTCTGGTGACGGGTTCTCCTCCGGCAGACCTATCCTCCTATCCCGAAGGGCCCGAGCTTGAAGGCTTCGTCTCAGCGCGCGCTGGCAACCGGGTCGAAGTGACGCAACCTGATGGCTCCGCCACCATGGTGACCATCGGCGATGGCACCGAGATCAAAGCGTCGGGCGGCTTTCTGGGCCTCTCGCGCGACCAATTGGGCATGGCGCAATTGCTGAACGGCGTGCCGGTTCGGATCGAGACGGTCGAGTGGGGCTCAGGCCTTGTCGCCAGCAAGGTTCGTCTGAAAGCGCGCGACCTGAAGACTGCGCAAATGATCGCGAGCGGTACGCAGCAGAAATTCGCGCAGCAAGGCGCGAAGATCACGGAGAACACCGAAGCGACCGTGCGCAACGCGGCGGCTGCCGAGGCGCTGCGCGGCCGGTTTGGCGATATCGACAAATACAACGTGCGCGGCACCACCAATGTCTATTTCGACACAGGCAAATTCGCGCTCTCGCCCTCAGCGCGCGCTGAATTGTGCGACGCCGCCCAGCAGGCCGACGCGCAAGAGAACGCGCTGCTTCTGGTGGTCGGCTACACCGATTCCACCGGCAGTTACGAGGTGAACCAGTCGCTCAGCGAGAAACGCGCGGGCCGGGTGGTCAACCACCTGCAACAGCAATGCGGCTGGAAGCCGTGGCGCATGCTGGCCCCGTCGGGCTTTGCCGATGCTGATCCGACCGCTGACAATTCCACACGCGAAGGCCGCGCGCAAAACCGCCGCGTTGCCGTCAACGTGTTGGTGAGCAAGAGCGTGGACGGGCAGTAAAACCGCCATTTCGCAATAGCGGGCAAAGGAAAGGGCGGGCCAGCGATGGTCCGCCCTTTTTCGTGTCTGTTGCTAACAGCTCGTCACATTGAGGGCGGCGCCAGCGGTTCGTCTTTGAAAAGTTCTATCGCCTTGAGCGAAGCGAA
Source organism: Pseudomonadota bacterium (assembly GCA_039033515.1). Lineage (GTDB taxonomy): Bacteria > Pseudomonadota > Alphaproteobacteria > Sphingomonadales > Sphingomonadaceae > Erythrobacter. The sequence goes on along the minus strand of JBCCCM010000002.1, from coordinate 72,663 downwards.
GGCGGCGCTCCAATAGGCAATTAAGCCTTCGCCGATCTCGGTCGTCCAGCGGATCGGTTTAAGCGGGGCAAACGGGTTGCCGACATATAGATCATAAAGCTTCATGAAGCTGATGAGCAGGACAATCCAAACGATGGCGCGCAGGTCTTTGCGCGCTCGCCATTGCGACCATACGTCTTGGGGAAAAGGCCATAAGCGAGGCAGAAAAAGAGCAAATGCGCCAACGCAAAACGCCAGATAAAACCACCCTTCGCGCGATTGCAGACCTTCGTGGTTGTGAAATGTCATTTCGTCCTGCGCGTTTGTGGCCGCGATGAAATCGGGAATGTCGTATCCAAGCAGGGGCTGAGCCCACTGCACCTCTTCCATCGCCACCAGAAACGCCGCGAGCGTAAAGCCGGAGAAGAACACAAGGGTCAGCCACGAACTGCCGCGACGATAATGCTGGAAGGCGCAATAGGCGCCCGCGATTGTGGCGACGGCAAACCCCATCACCGTCCCGACTTCGACAAAGGTGTATTCGCGCATATAGCGAAACCGGCCGAGGGCCCATTCATAGGTCGCGGGATTGAAGACAAGCGCGGCCCAGATCAAACTCGCCAGCAACGGACCCCAGACGAGCAGGGCGGGCGCGATTCTCTGATTTGTCATGACAGTCATAAGAATGTCATATCAAACAATATCAGCTTTTCAAGCGGTTAGCTTGGGTTAGCTTTGCTCGGTGGCACTCAACTGACGCTGAAATGACGAAGGGACGGATCGCTCCGCTTTACAGACGAGCGTCCCAGTCGCCTGCTTCGTCTCACCCCGCGCGCAATTCCTCAGCCAGCAGCCGGAAATCCGCCTCGCGCGGCGAATTTTTGCGCCATACCAGCGCGATCTCGCGCTTGGCGGTGTCGCTTTCGACAGGGCGGGCGACGACATCGGTGCCGGTCAGAATGCCCGCCTCGACGGCCATTTCGGGCAGCATGGTGAGGCCGAGATCGTTGTTCACCATCTGCACCAGAGTGTGCAGCGAGGTGCCGATCATGGCCGCGCTGGCGCGCAATTCAGAACGGTTGCACGCGGCGAGCGCGTGATCGCGCAGGCAGTGCCCATCTTCAAGCAACAGCAAACGCCCCTGGTCAATCGCTTCGGGTAGGATAGTGGCAGGCGGATCGCGCGGGTCGTCTTTCGGGAAGGCGACGTACAGCCGATCATCGCCGATACGCTCAACCTCGACATCGCCCGTGTCAAAGGGCAGCGCGAGCAGGACGCAATCGCTGCGCCCGTGTTGCAGGCTTTCAATCGCGTCCTGGCTCGTTTCCTCGCGCAGCATCAATTGCAGGTCGGGGCGCTCCTTGCGAAGGCGCGGCAGCAGGCGAGGCAAAACGAACGGCGCGATAGTCGGGATAACGCTCATGCGCAGCTGGCCCGATAACGGCTTGCCCGCCGCCTGCACCAGATCGGAGAGCTCTTCGGCTTCGCGCAGCAAACGGTTGGCCTTGGCCACCACTTGCTCACCCAGCGACGTAAAGCGCACCACCCGGCGCGAGCGCTCCACTAGAGTCACACCCAGCAGCGATTCCAGTTCACGAATGCCCGCAGACAGAGTGGACTGCGAGACAAAACTCGCATCCGCCGCGCGACCGAAATGCTTGCTCTCGTGCAGCGCGACGAGATATTGCAACTGCTTGATAGTGGGGAGGTAAGTGCTCACGCGGCTTTCTTACTCGGTTGCGAGCGCGTCTTCCATACCCGCTTGCATATCGTCGATATGCGCCATCGCTAGTTTACCGTTTTGCACCGCAAACGCCATGCGCCCCTCGACCAGTTCGAGCGCATCCTTGCCAAACACGTCATAGCGCCAGCCTTCCAGCACTTTGAGGTCGCGCACACCGGCGGCGAGCGCTTCCATCTCATCGGCGCGGGTGAGAAGACGCGCGGCGACATCGATTTCGCGCGCGCGGATTTTCAAAAGCAGCTTGAGAAGGTCCGCAACCAGCGCACCTTCCTTGCCCAGGGGCGCGCCGCGCTTCATCTTTTCGGGCATTTCCGATTTGGGCAAAGGCTCTGCATCGGCGATGATCTTCATCATGCGCTTGCCGATATCGTTGTCTTTCCACGCCGCAGAAAGCCCGCGCACTTTGGCCAGATCGGCCTGTTTCTTTGGTGGATGCGACGCGATGTCCGCCAGCGTTTCGTCGCGCATGATACGCCCACGCGGGATATTTTTGTGCTGCGCTTCGCCTTCGCGCCATCCGGCGAGCGCTTTGAGCCGTCCCAGAACCTGGGGGTTGCGCCCTGGCGAGCGGATGCGTTTCCATGAAGTGTCGGGATCGATAAGGTATTTGGAGACGTCGGCCAGCTTCTCCATCTCGGCGTCCAGCCATGCGCCGCGCCCCGTTTTGATCAGCTTTTTGAGGATCTTGGGAAAGATCTTCGACAGATGCGTCACATCGCCGATTGCGTATTCGATCTGGCGGTCGGTCAGCGGGCGGCGGCTCCAATCGGTGAAACGCGCGCCCTTATCGATGGTGATATTCTGCCAGGTCTCAACCAGATTTGCGTAACCGATCTGTTCGGACTGGCTGATCGCCATCATCGCGATTTGCGTGTCGAAAATGGGGAAGGGCGTCTTGCCCGTCATGTTGACGATAATCTCGACATCCTGCCCGCCCGCGTGAAAGACTTTTAACACGTCTTCGTTCTCGGTCAGCAGGTCGAGCAGCGGCGTCATATCAAGGCCATCGGCCAGCGGATCAATCGCGGCGGCTTCTTCGGTGTTCGCGATCTGGACGAGGCACAGCTCAGGCCAATATGTGTTCTCGCGCATGAATTCGGTGTCGACGGTGACGAATTCGGATTGCGCGAGCCGCTCGCACAGATCGGCGAGCGCTGGCGTGGTGGTGATAAGGTCGTGAATTTTCATTACATCTCGTATTCTTGCATGCGAGCGGAGTGCCGCTCTCGGGTCATTCCCAGCGCCTATATGAACGCGTTGTGCGTTCCGGGCGCCGCCTCCTCCCTTGACAAAGCCGCAGCCTTGCCCTGTTAGCGCGCGCATATTCGGGGGCGTTTTGATCGCCCCATTGTGCTGGCGCGCCAGCGTGATTGGCTCCTTGGGCCATACCCTCGAACAGGACAAGAGTTTAGATGCACCTCTACCGTAGTCACACTTGTGCCCAGCTTTCCGCTGCCAATGTCGGCGAAACCGTGCGTTTGTCGGGCTGGCTGCACCGCAAGCGCGATTTTGGCGGCGTGCTGTTTATCGATCTGCGCGACCATTACGGCATCACGCAGGTTGTGGCCGACGTGGATTCGCCCGCGCTGCCGGTGCTCGATCGCCTGCGTGCGGAAAGCGTGGTGACGATTGAAGGCGAAGTTAAGGCGCGTTCGGCGGACACGGTGAACCCCAAGCTGGAAACCGGCGAAATCGAAGTGTTCGCGCGCTCGATAACGGTGCAGAGCGAGGCGGCTGAGCTGCCGCTGCCCGTCGCTGATGAGCAGCCCTATCCAGAGGACACGCGGCTTAAGTACCGCTTCCTCGACCTGCGCCGTGAGACGCTCCACAAAAACCTGATGACGCGCACGCAGATCGTCGCGGATATTCGCGCGCGTATGAACGCAGCGGGCTTCAACGAGTTTTCGACCCCGATCCTGACCGCGTCGAGCCCGGAAGGGGCGCGCGACTTCCTCGTGCCCAGCCGTCTGCATTCCGGCCAGTTCTACGCGCTTCCCCAGGCGCCGCAGCAGTATAAGCAGCTGCTCATGGTCGCCGGGTTTGATCGCTATTTTCAGATCGCGCCGTGCTTCCGCGACGAAGACCCGCGCGCCGACCGTCTGCCAGGCGAGTTCTATCAGCTTGACCTCGAAATGAGCTTCGTCACGCAGGAAGAGGTGTGGGACACCATGGAGCCCGTGATGGCGGGCGTGTTCGAAGCCTTTGCCGATGGCAAGCCGGTGACTAAAGCGGGCGAATTCCCGCGTATCCCGCACGCCGAAGCGATGATGAAATACGGCACCGACAAGCCCGATCTGCGCAACCCGCTGATCATTTCGGATGTCACCAGCCACTTTGAGAAATCGGGCTTTGGCCTGTTTGAAAAGATCGTGGGCGGCGGCGGCGTGGTCCGCGTGATCCCGGCGCCGAACACGAATGAGAAGAGCCGCAAATTCTTTGACGACATGAACAACTGGGCGCGCAAAGAAGGTTACGCGGGCCTCGGCTATGTCACGCGCAAAGGCGGCGAATTTGGCGGCCCGATCGCCAAGAACCACGGCGCGGATCGTATGGCGGAACTCTACGCCGAACTGGGGCTGGGCGACAATGACGGCCTGTTCTTTGCAGCCGGGAAAGCCGCCGACGCGGCCAAATTGGCGGGCGCGGCGCGGATCGAGGTGGGCGAGCAGCTCGACCTGATTGATCAGGATCGGTTCGACCTCGCTTGGATTATCGACTTTCCGTTTTACGAATACGACGAAGACGCCAAGAAGGTGGACTTCAGCCACAACCCCTTTTCGATGCCTCAAGGCGAGCTCGACGCGCTCGAGAACACCGATCCGCTCGAAATCAACGCCTATCAGTACGATCTGGTCTGCAACGGCTACGAAATCGCGTCGGGCTCGATCCGTAATCACAAGCCGGAAACGATGGTAAAAGCCTTCGAAATCGTGGGTCTGTCGCAAGAAGACGTCGAACGCGAGTTTGGCGGCATGTACCGTGCGTTCCAATATGGCGCGCCGCCCCATGGCGGGATGGCGGCTGGGGTCGACCGGATTGTCATGCTGCTGGTCGGGGCAAAGAACCTGCGCGAAGTGACCCTCTTCCCGATGAACCAGAAGGCCGAAGATCTGCTGATGGGTGCGCCTTCGCGGCCAGAGCCGGCGCAACTGCGCGAGCTGCACCTTCGCGTCGTCGAGCCGCCGAAAAAGCCGAGCGCCCAAGAGGGCTGATAAGCTCTCAATCGATCCGTTTGGGCCAAAAAAAGGGCGCGCTGCGAAGAATCGCGGCGCGCCCAGTTTGCCAGGACATTGTGTTTTGAAAGTGCGGGCGGAGCGCGTCGCGTGGCGTCTGGGGCCCCGCGTTCGCGCTCAACGCCCAAGGCGATTGTCCCCAACCGCCATCGAACTCACGCTTACGCGTAATTCTCTTCAAGCATTTCTGCGAAACGCTCGCCTTCGCTGATTTCACGATAGGCCTGTTCAATCACGAGCCGGACGGATGTCTCCATATCTTCGTTTTTCTTCAGCGCGTCACGGAATTCGTCCGCGATGTAGCCTTCGCCTTCCTCAATCCGGGAAATGACCGCCTTGTCGTCATTGATGACAGCGTCAGACAGCGTCAGGAAATACTGGTGGGCTTGGCTGGAGATGCTCGCGCTCGTGATCGGCTCTTCGCCTTGCGCTTGCAGGGCCGAGTTCAAACGCTCAAGCGTTTGCCTGCGGGTGTCGCGGCGACGTTCGAACGCGCGCTTGAATGCGGCCTTGTCGACCTGCTCGGCGGCTTTGCGGTAGCCTTCGACTGAATCGTAAGTGGTTTGGGTGAGGTCTTTCAACAGTTCAATGGTGTTCATGATTCTCCTTGAGAAAGGGTTGGTAAAAGCGTCGCGGACCCCGAATGGGCCGCTTTGCATCGCGCTTTCATCACACAAATAAATTGGCCGGACCAATCGTTCCAAACGGCAGGCGGAGCGAGCAATAGGTGAGATAAGTCGTTGTATTAGCTTGCGAGATCAAGCAGCGGCGGCGTGTATCGACGCTCTTGAGCAGTTTCTAGCCGCTTTCAAGCCCCGTCAGGTACGCCTCGACATTGCGGCCAAGAGCGTCGATGCGATAGCCGCCTTCCATCACGGTGAGCGTCGGGAGATCAAGCGAGCGCACAGCCGCGCCGATCCGGTTCATGTCGGTGGTCGTAAGCTTGAATTCAGAGATCGGATCGTCTTCAAACGTGTCCGCGCCATAGCTCACGATCAGCGTTTTCGCGCCGAAAGCCGTGATGTGTTCGAGCGCCTTATCCAGTGCTGGGCCGTAATCGTCCCATGTGGTCCCGCGAGCGAGCGGCTGGTTGTACGTCGCGCCGCCGCCATCGCCCGCGCCGGTCTCATCCGCATGGCCCCAGAAATAGGGATAATCGCTCACGGGATCAGCGTGGATGGAGGCGAAGAAAACCGCGCCGTCTTCGTAGAATATGTCCTGCGTGCCATTGCCGTGGTGATAATCGACATCCAGGATGGCGACCGGTCCAAGGTCCGCCGCCTGCGCGGCGCGCGCTGCGATCGCCGCGTTGTTGAGGTAGCAATAGCCACCGAAGTAATCCGCGCCCGAATGGTGGCCGGGTGGACGGCACAGAGCAAAGGCCTGACGCGTTTCGCCCGCAACAATCGCATCCAGCGCGCTGAGCGCGGACTGCGCCGCCCAGTGAGCGGACTGGTACGTTCCCGCCGCAATCGGAGAGGCCGCATCGAACCCGTATTGGCCAAGCCGCGCATCGATCCGGTCGTGCTTCAAGGCCCGCCGCCCGCGCACTGGAAAAGCGTAGCCGATCGCGTCGCCCTCACGCCCTTGCTCCAGCCATTCATGATGCGCGCTCTGCAGGAACTCGATATAGCCCGCGTCGTGCACGGCAAGGACAGGGTCGAGCCCGTGATCCGTGGGCGCGGTGAAGGTGGGCAGTTTCTCCAGAATAGAGCCCACCCGCGCCGGGCTTTCAGCGAAATCCATCCAGTCGCCGTTGTTCAATTCGCGCAAGGGCGCGTGGGTCATCTGGTTTTCGCTGTAGAGGGTGAGCATAAATGGGTCTCGCATAGAGGAAGCGGTGCGCCGCGCTTCGTAACCGCAGCGCTGGCGCAAACGAAAGGGCAAATATGCAGGACATGATGCGCCGTACCGCCTTGCAAGGCGTCTTAGCCTCTTCGTTCAGCGCTTTGGGCCTGATCGGCTGCGGCGGCGCGCCGACGCAAAAGCGGGCGCAAGAAGACCATTCGAGCGCCACGAAAGTGCATGTGCTGGGCACGATCCATGGCCGCCATCGGACCAGTGCGGCCTATTCGCTCCCGATCCTGGAGGCCGCGATAATGCGAGCGAAGCCGGACGTGATCTTGACCGAGATCCCTCCAGAGCGGGTCGAGGCGGCCTTTGAGACTTTCAACGCCACCGGCGAAGTGGACGAACCGCGCACGAAGGTTTTCCCCGAATACACCGATGTGGTCATCCCGTTGGCGCGTCCGCAAGGCTGGAGGGTCTTGGGCACGGCCGCCTGGACGCCGGAAATTGCGCGCGCTCGCCGCGCGGCGCTGGACGCCATCAGGAACGATCCCTTGCGCGCCGCGCAATGGTCTGAGCACCGCGCCGCGATGCGCGAATTCGCCGAGAAAACGCGCGGTCGCTCGGACGATCCGCGTTTTATTCACACTTCAGAATTTGACCAATTGGTGGCCAAATCGCGCGAACCCTACGCGCGCTTTTTCGACGCGGATCTGGGCGCTGGCGGTTGGACGCAGATCAACGAGGGGCACAACGCTCTGGTCAGCGAAGCGCTGGATTTGCTTTCAGAACAAGGGCTTAACGTGCTCATCACGTTCGGCACGGCGCACAAATACAAGATCCTTGAAAACCTTCATCGCCGCCCAGACGTTATCGTCAAATCCGCCGCATCGCTCTTTGTCTGAACGGCTCTGCGCCGCGCTTTTGCCGGTGGCGTTATCTTGACTTGCGCTGAACGCAGCCGATCTCTAGGGCGAGTGAGGAAATCAACACCCCAAGAATTTACGAGGGATACACATGAGCGATACTGCCGACCGCGTGCAGAAAATTGTTGTCGAACACCTTGGCGTCGAAGCCGACAAGGTAACCCAGGACGCAAGTTTCATTGATGATCTGGGCGCTGACAGCCTCGACATCGTCGAACTGGTCATGGCGTTTGAAGAAGAATTCGGCGTGGAAATCCCCGACGATGCGGCTGAGAAGATCTCGACCGTGGGTGATGCGACCAAGTTCATCAACGAGAACGCTGGCTAATCCAGCCCGCACGAAACGCCCGCTTGCGGGTGATATGTTCACAGGCCCGAGCCCGAAAGGGTCTTCGGGCCTGTAGCGTTTAGGCCATGAGCCTGTTGGAGAGTGAAATGCGCCGTGTTGTCGTAACGGGTCTGGGTCTTGTCACCCCGCTTGGTGGTGACGTCGAAACCTCGTGGGCCAATCTGATCGCTGGCGAAAGCGGCGCAGGGCTGATCACGAAGTTCGATCCCGAAGCGCAAAAGTGCAAGATCGCCTGCGAAGTAAAGCCCAAGGATCACCCCTGGGGCTTTGACGCGGACACGCGCGTTGACGGCAAGATCCAGCGGCAAGTCGACCCGTTCATCGTCTTTGGCATCGACGCGGCGGGTCAGGCTCTCGAAGACGCAGGCCTTACCGATATGAGCGACGCGATGAAAGAGCGCACCGGCTGCTCTATCGGGGCCGGGATCGGCGGATTGCCGGGGATCGAGAAGGAATCGGTCAACCTAAACGAACGTGGCCCCGGACGGGTCAGCCCGCACTTCGTGCATGGTCGCCTGATCAACCTTGTCACCGGCCAGGTGCAGATCAAATACGGCTTTATGGGGCCAAACCATGCGGTTGTGACGGCGTGTTCCACCGGAGCGCACTCCATCGGAGACGCCGCGCGCATGATCGCAATGGATGACGCGGACATCATGCTGGCGGGCGGGGCGGAAAGTACCGTCAACCCGCTGGGCATCGCCGGCTTTGCTCAGGCCCGCGCGCTCAACACCAGTTTCAACGACCGCCCGACCGAGGCGAGCCGACCCTATGACAAGAACCGCGAAGGCTTCGTCATGGGCGAAGGCGCAGGTGTGCTCGTGCTCGAAGAATACGAACACGCCAAAGCGCGCGGGGCGAAAATCTACGCCGAGGTGACCGGATATGGCCTGTCGGGCGACGCGTACCACGTCACCGCGCCGCACCCAGAGGGTAAGGGCGCTGAGCTTGCGATGCGTATGGCTTTGAAGAAGGCCGGATTGGGGCCGGGCGATATCGACTACGTCAACGCGCATGGCACCAGCACGATGGCGGACACGATCGAGCTTGCCGCCGTCAAACGCGTGCTGGGCGATGATCTCTCAGGCGCATCGATGAGCTCCACCAAGAGTGCTATCGGCCATCTGCTGGGCGGCGCAGGCGCAGTCGAAGCGGTGTTCTGTGTGCTGGCCATGCGCGATGGCGTGGTTCCGCCCACGCTGAACCTGCACGACCCCGACGAGGGCACCGAAGGCATCGATCTGGTGCCACTGAAAGCGAAGAAGCGCGAAGTGCGAGCGGCGCTCAACAATAGTTTCGGCTTTGGCGGCACCAACGCCTCAATCATCATGCAAAAGCTGGAGGACTGATCAGGTGAAGCGGCTCGGCCTGATCGTCGGGCTTATCGCGCTGCTCATCGGTGCGGCGGGCCTTTATCTGGGCGGCACTCTTCTCGGCGGCGCAACGGTCAAGCAGGAAACGTCCTTTGTCATCCCGGCGGGCGCGTCGCTCACATCGGTTGCGAAAAAGCTTGAGGATGAGGGGCACATTGCCTCCGCCGATGGCTTTTTGATGCGCGCGCGCCTGTTCGGTTCGTCGGACCCGATCCAGGCGGGGGAGTTTAAGCTCACGCCCGAAATGGATCAGGCCGCAATCCTGACTGCGTTCCAATCGGGCGATGTCATCCGCCGCTTTGTGACGATCCCGGAGGGCATGCCATCGGTCATGGTCTATGACCGCTTGATGGCGACGCAGCTTTTGACCGGCGACATCGAGGTGCCACCCGAAGGATCGATCCTGCCCAACACCTACGCCTATGAACGCGGAGCGACACGCGCGAGCTTGATCGCGCAGATGCAAGAGGCGATGGATCTGGCGCTCGCCGAAGAATGGGCCAAGCGCGGCCCCAACACGGCGGTCGAAACGATGCGCGATGCGCTGATCCTCGCCTCGATCGTCGAAAAGGAAACCGGCGTTCCCGAAGAGCGCCGGATGGTCGCCGGACTCTATTCCAACCGCGTGCGCACCGGAATGCTGCTGCAAGCTGATCCCACGATCATCTACCCGATCACCAAGGGCAAGCCGCTGGGCCGCCGCATCCGTCAGTCCGAAATCGCGTCGGTCAACGGATACAACACCTACACGCGCGTCGGTTTGCCGGTGGGCCCCATCACCAATCCGGGGCGCGAGAGCATCGCTGCGGTGCTCAACCCGGCGCCCACATCCGCGCTGTTCATGGTGGCCGATGGCACGGGCGGGCATAAATTCGCCGATACCAACGAAGAGCACAACGCCAACGTCGAAGAATGGTACAAGTTGCGCCGTGAACGCGGAGAAATGTGAAGCCATGAGCATGGCCAGAAAGAGAGCGCACCGGCTTTTCGGTTCGGCCATGCGATCACGATAATATGGCACAGCCATTCGTCCTCACCGCCGCCCTGCCGCCTGAGATACAGGGCTGGGCCAATGGTCTGAGACAGGCGCACTACCCGCCAGAGCGCAACCATTTGCACGCCCATGTCACGATGTTTCACTCCTTCGCGCCGTCCTTGTTGGCTGAGCTGAAAGACTTTTTGCCGCGGGTGACAGCGCAGTCCGCACCCCCGCAGGCGGCGATATCAGGGATCATGGACCTCGGCACCGGGACAGCGATCGCGCTTGCATCGAGCGAGCTGCTGGAGCTGCGCGCGATGATCGCCGATCATTTCCACGGCAGCCTGACCGATCAGGACCTCCACGAGCCGCGCCCACACATCACGATCCAGAACAAGGTCTCCAAACGCGAGGCGAGGGCGCTGCAAGCGGCCCTCAAGCTCGAGGTCGAGATAAAGGCCGATAGCGGGCCCTTCGCGTTCCCCGCGCTGGAGCTGCACCATTATCAAGGCGGCCCATGGGAGCTCACCAAACGCAGCGCCTTTCGGGGCAATGAACGCCTGTAATGCCAAAAAGCGCTTCCCCGCGCCCGCAGGGAGTTGACCGCAAGCGAACAGCGCCCTAAACGCGCCGCTCGCTCGAGGCGTTGGTCCTCGCGAATTGCCCAATTGCAGGCCAATGGGGCGGAGTAGCTCAGGTGGTTAGAGCAGCGGAATCATAATCCGCGTGTCGGGGGTTCAAGTCCCTCCTCCGCTACCAATTCAGTTTTCATTTTTGGGCAGTGAGGGATAGCTGATGGACGGCGGTGTCAGAGCCCCGGATCCGAACTTTTGCTCGACCTTCCGACTATTCTAGTGACATGTGCGGATGGCGCCATTCAATCGCACCAGCGGCACCCGACCCGGGTTCCAATCGCTGCGAGCCGCGTGTTCGATTAGTCGCACAAATTCAGACTTTCATCGACAATGCCTGCCTTTAGAAAGGCAGCGCTTGACGCTTCGTAGCGTTCAATTTAGCGGCGATGTTATATAGTCACATCCAGGCCCTTGTGACCCCGGTGTGCTGCTCGCTTATCGTTTCATCGAATTCCCCCAAACGGACAGGATCCCTTTGATCATGAACCACCGTCTCTGCCTTTCGACTTCGGCTTTCGTTCTGTGCGCGCTGGCGGCGACACCGTCTTACGCGCAGGACTTTGAGACCGCTGAAGAAGCGGGGGTGTCCACCAACGAGATCATCGTCACGGATCGCCGGGCCTATCGCGGGGATTTTGAACCGCTCGACGTGCCGCAAAACGATCAGGTGATCGACCAAAACTTGCTGCGCGAAGCCAACGCTCTCGACCTGAACCAAGCGCTCGATCTGGCTGCCTCTGTCGCGCGTCAGAACAATTTCGGCGGGCTTTGGAACGCCTTTTCGGTGCGCGGTTTTTCGGGGGATATCAACCTGCCAAGCGGCTATCTCGTGAACGGTTTTAACGCCGGTCGCGGTTTTGGCGGCCCGCGCGATCTGTCGGGCATCGAAGCGGTCGAGGTGCTCAAGGGGCCGCGCTCAGCGCTCTACGGTCGCGGCGAGCCGGGCGGCACGGTCAATCTCGTGACAAAGCGCCCGCAGTTTGAAACCTCGGGCTATGTCCAATTCCAAGGCGGCTCGTTCGACTTCTATCGCGGTGACGTCGATCTCCAGACCACGCTGAGCGACGATATCGGCGTGCGCCTGGCCGGGTTCTACGAAGACGCGGGCAGTTTTCGCGAAACGGTCGAGACCCAGCGTTTTGGTTTCTACCCTTCGATCACCGCTCGGCTGGGCGAGAACACCTCGGCCACCTACGAGTTTGAATACACCAGCCAGGATATTCCTTTTGATCGCGGTGTCATCTTTTCCGAGGACTTTGGCTTTAGCCCGCGTCGCACTTTTACGGGCGAACCGGGCGATGGCCCGATTGAGACCGAGGCGACCGGTCACCAGTTTGAGTTGCAGCACAATTTCTCGGACAATTGGAGCGTGCTGACCGGTCTCGGCTATCGCGAAACCGCGCTGGTCGGCAACGCGTCGGAGAACAATTTTGGGGGGCGCCAGCTTTATTTCCGCGATGGCGACACCATCACGCGCTTCTTCCGTTTCCGCGATTTCGACTCCGATTATTTCGTCGCCCGCGCCGAATTGGCGGGCACTTTCGAGACGGGCTCGCTTGGCCATCGTTTGTTGTTCGGTGCGGATTACGACCGGTTTGAAAACAGCCTTTTCATTCAGCGCTTTCGTCCGCCTTTCGTCCCGGCGGACGCAGATATCTCGCTGCTGGATCCGGCTACGTTTCTGTTCCTCAGCGCCAGCAACCCCGTCTATGGACAGTTTCCGATCCCTACGCCGGGGCCCAACACCGACCGCGAAGAAACGCTGAGCGGTTTTGGTTTCTACATTCAGGATCAGATCAGCATCACGGACCGGCTACAGGTCCGCGTCGGCGGCCGGTTTGACGATTTCGAGCAAGACCTCACCAACCTGCGGGCGAACCCCGTCACCACAACGAGCAGTGCGTCGGATCGCTTCTCGCCGCAATTTGGAGCGGTCTACCAAGTCGATGATGGCTTCAGCCTTTATGCCTCTTATGGCGAAGGTTTTCGCCAGCAAACCGGCTCCGATTTTCAAGGCAACCAATTCGCGCCCAACATCACCGAAAGCGCCGAGTTCGGGGCAAAGCTGGATGTCGGCGCGTATTCCAACAGCGTGGATGGCCTCGTCACGCTCACCTTCTTCCAGGTGGATCAAAGCAACATCCTTAACAACGATGACCGCCCCGAAGCGGTCGCGGCGGGCTTCTTCCTGTTCACAGCGGGGGAGGCGCGCAGCCGCGGTGTGGAGTTTGATGCGAACCTCGACTTCGACAGTGGGTTCAGCCTGTATGTCTCCTACGCCTACACCGACGCGGAATATCGCAACGATCTGCTCGATGAAAACGGCTTTGGAGCCACGATCGAAGCGGGCGATCCGCTGATCAACGCGCCTGATCACCAGTTGAGCGTGCTGGCGAGCCAGGAATTTGCGGTGTCTGAGATGCCGGTTCAAATTGGCGGCGGACTGTTGCATGTGGGTCGACGCAATGGCTTTGCAGGTTTCGACTTTGACCTGCCCGCTTACACCACGGTGCGCGCCTTTGCCGAAGTCGAAGTCGCCGATGGTTTCCTGTTGAGAGCGGATGTGGACAATATCTTCAATGAAACGTTCTACACGAACTCTTTCGCCGATGTGTGGGTGCAGCCGGGCGCTCCGACAACCGCGCGCGTCACGGCCCGGTTCAGCTTTTAGGCGTTGGGGGACGTTCGCAATGACGGCTCCGCTTGAGGCTCGCTCGCTCTCGCTGGTTCGGGATGGCACGCCGGTTCTGGACGGCGTATCTTTCTCGGTCGCCAAGGGGGAGGTGTTTGCGCTGCTTGGCGGGAACGGGGCGGGGAAGTCCTCGACCCTTTTGACCTTCCTTGGTTTTCTTGATCCGGCAGGCGGCGAGGTTTTGGTGAATGGGCGCAGCGTCGGCGGCGATGTCGCCGCCGCACGCGCCGCGATTGCTTATCTGCCCGAGGCGGCTTCGCTTTACGGGCATATGACGGCTTACGAAAACCTGGACTACTTTCTGGATCTGGCCGGGAAATCGGCGAGCCACAGCGATATCGACGCAGCGCTTGATCGGGTGGCTTTGCCCTGTGAAGCGCGCAGTCGCCGCTTGCAGTCCTATTCCAAGGGGATGCGCCAGAAGACAGCGATTGCGCTCGCCTTGCTGCGCGAAACGCCAATCCTTTTGCTTGATGAGCCAACCTCGGGTCTCGATCCGGTTGCGATCGATGAGTTTCACGATCTGGTGAAGACCCTCGCGCAAGGCGGACGGACGATCCTGATGGTCACGCACGATGTCTATGGCGCGTGTCAGGTGGCGGACCGGGTCGGATTGCTGCGCCATGGCAAACTGGTCGGAAGCTTTTCGGCCGAAAACGGCGAGCGTATCGACACCGAAACGGTCCACGCCGCCTTCGCGCAAAGGAACGCCGCATGAGCCGTGCGGCGCGCATTGCGCGTGAGGAATGGCGGCTGTGGCTGCGTTCCAAAGTCGTCGTGGCGGCGGCGCTGATCGTCGCCGTCATGCTGATCACCACGAGCGTTCTGACGGCAAACCGCGTCGCAGGCGAACAGTCGCAGCGCATGGAGCAACAGGTCGCCGCGGAACAAACCTTCTTCGCGCAGCCCGACCGGCACCCGCACCGCATGGTCCATTACGGCCACTACGCCTTTCGCCCGCCGCCTCCGCTCGCCGTGTTTGAGCCGGGCGTTGACGCGGTAACGGGCCAGTCGATCTTTCTCGAAGGGCATCGGCAAAACACCGCGATGTTCGCCGACACCAAAGCGGCGGCGGATATGGGCGGCTTTTCGACGTTGACCCCGGCCAGCCTCTATCAACTCCTGATGCCGCTGCTCGTGATTGTGTTGGGGCACGCGATGTTCCTGCGCGAAAGGGAAAGCGGCACGTTGGCCGTTCTGTTGGCGCAAGGGCAATCGGGTGTCGGCCTCGCAATGGGCAAGGCGGCGGGTTTGCTTGGCGTGGTGGCGATTTTCATGATCCCGCTCGCCGCGGTGGCGTCGTATTCGATTACGCTTGGTGAGAGCGCGCTCGCCGCGTTGTCGTTGGTCCTTGGCTATTTCGTCTATCTGTGCGTGTGGGGCGCGGTTATTCTGGCCGCCTCAATACTTGTGAAGCAGCGTTCGGTATCCCTTGGGGTGCTGGTGTTCGTGTGGCTGTTCGCCGCGCTGATTGTGCCGCGTTTCGCTATCAACGCCAGCAGCGCTGCGATTGACGCCCCGGGCAAGATTGAAAGCGACCTCGTGATGCTCGCTGAGCAGCGCAAGCTTGGCGATGGCCACGACGCGGCCGATCCCGCCTTTCAGGCGCTGCAAGCGCAGGTGCTCGAACAATACGAGGTCGAAACGGTTGAAGACTTGCCGATCAACTGGCGCGGCGTGGTCGCCTCCTATTCCGAAGCCGAGCTGACCGACCTGCTCAACAGTTACGCTCAGGATCGCATGGGGTTGGAGGCGCGCCAGTCGCGGATGTTCGATCTGTTTGGGCTGATCTCGCCGACGATTGCGATCGGTTCGATCTCGCGGACCTTGGCCGGGACCGACCTTGCGGCCCACCACCGTTTCCTGCGCGAGGCCGAGGATCTGCGGTTTGACTTCGTTCAATCGCTCAACCGCGCACACACCGAAGAGCTCGATTACGCGGTCGATCTCAATCGCAACACCAACGCGGAAACATCGCAGGCCGCGCGGATCAACGCAGCAAGCTGGCAAGTGCTCGACGAGTTTCGCTTCGCACCCGACAGCGCGAGCGAGCGGGTGAGCCGCGCGTCGCGCTCGCTCCTCGTCCTGATGGGGTGGCTGGCGGTTGCATGCGGCGCCGTGTTCATGGCGGCGCGCCGGGTGCGCGTGTGATGGGCGGCTTGATTCGTGAGGCGCGCTTTCTGCTCAAAGATCGCGGCGCGCTCTTCTGGTTGGCGCTGGCGTTCGTTTTGTCGGTCATCGCCGTCTCTTTCGGGATTACCGAAGTGCGCGAGCAGCGCGCGACCATTGCCACGCTGATCGAAGAGGACGCGGCGGACCGGGCCAACGCCTTGCAGGGCCACGAGGATTGGGGGAGCGCCGCCTATTACGCGTTCCATTTCACCTACGCGCCGCCATCAGACTTTGCCTTTGCTGCGATGGGCCAACGCGACAGCAGCCCTTGGAAACACCGGGTACGCATGCTCGCGCTCGAAGGGCAGATCCACGAAGCCGACACGCGCAACGCGGATTTCGGGCTGGTCGGACGGTTTGATTTCGCTTTCCTCGCCGCGTCGGTCGCGCCTCTCTTGATGATCTTGCTGCTCTACGATCTGCGCGCCTCGGAGCGCACGGCGAGACGGCATGACCTGCTGGTCGCCACGGCGGGATCGTCGAGCAAGCTGTGGTTCACGCGCGCCTTTATCCGGGTGGCGGCGCTTGGCCTTTTATTGCTCGTACCGCTTTGGGTGGCTGCCCTGATCGAAGGCACCACGCTTGCCACCAGTGCGACGGCCTGCGGCATTGTAATCGGCGCTCTGGCGATCTGGTGGGGGATCGCGGAAGTTGTCAGCCGCATCAACGCCTCGTCATCGGTCTTGCTCACGTCGCTGATCGGCGTCTGGCTGGCGCTGGCGATTGTGATGCCGGCGGTTTCGAAAGCCGCGATCGAAGCGAGCTATCCCGTGCCCGATGGCGGCGAGATCCTGCTGGTCCAACGCGAGGCGGTGAACGACGCTTGGGATCTGCCCAAAGAGGATACGATGAAACCCTTCGTCGCCGAGCATCCCGAGCTTAAAGATTACGCGGCGATAGATGGCCCATGGGCGTGGAAGTGGTATTACGCCTTTCAGCAAGTCGGCGATCAGAAAGTGCGCCCGCTCGCCCGGCAATATCGCGAAGCGCGCTTGGAACGCGACCGGCAAGCGGGCCTGATTGCGCTCGCATCGCCGACCTCTTTTGTGGAACGCGCCTTTGAAAGTCTGGCGCAAACTGACACATCCTCGATGATTGCCTATGAGGACGAGGTGCGCCGCTTTCATGCTGAGCTGCGCGCGTTTCATTATCCGCTGATGTTCCCGGAAAAACCTTACGATGAGGATTTGCTGGCCGATCTGCCAAGGTACACGCCACCGTCAGGCTGAAGACAACAAGCTGTGCAGCGCGCGAACAGACGCCTGTGATACCCGACGCCATTGTCGTCACACTCAAACCTGTTACTCCTTGGCGAGAGACAGAATTTTGAACGTAAAGACGGGCCCCGCATGAACCTCGATCAATCACCGCAGCTGAAAGAATTTCGCGCGTCCATCCGATCCTATTTCGAGAACAAATACCCGCAGGACATCCTCCAGAAGGTCGCCAAGGGCGCGAGTTTGACGACCGCCGAAGTGCGTAAGGCCGAAATGGCTCTGGGCGAAAAAGGCTGGCTCGCCAGCGCCTGGCCCAAGGAGCATGGCGGGCCGGGCTGGTCGATCGAAGAACAGTACATCTTTGACGAGGAATTGGAGCGGGCGGGCGCGCCCACAGTCACGCCTATGGGCGTCGTCTATGTCGGCCCCGTCGTCTACACCTTTGGAAACGAGGAACAAAAGGCGCAATGGCTGCCGGGTATCGCTGATGGATCGGTCGGCTGGGCGCAGGGGTACAGCGAGCCGGGATCAGGCTCTGATCTGGCGTCCCTGCAATTCTCCGCCGTGCGCGACGGGGATGAGTATATCCTCAACGGGACCAAAATCTGGACCTCGGCGGCGAACCACGCGGACTGGATTTTCCTGCTGACCCGCACCTCTGCCGAAGCGAAAAAGCAGCTGGGCATTACCTTTATCTGCGCTGAGCTCGATCAGCCCGGCGTCACGGTGAAACCGATCATTTCGATCGATGGCAAATACGCCTTGAGCCAAGTGGATTTCGTCGATGTGCGCGTCCCCGTTTCCCATCGCATCGGGGAAGAGGGCAAGGGGTGGACCTATTCGCAATATCTGCTGGGCAATGAGCGAACGTCTTACGCGCGGATCGGTGGCAAACGCGCGCAGCTTGCCAGCATTCGAGCCATCGCCTCAAAGATCCCGACCGGCGGCAACGAGCGTTTGATCGATGAACACGCCTTCGCCGCACGATTGAGCGCGGCGGAGATGCGGGTCGATGCGCTGGAAATCACGACCTTGCGCGTGCTGTGTTCGGTGGCGGAGGGCGGGGCGCCCGGTAAAGAGGCTTCGATCCTCAAAATCATGGCGACCGAAACCGCGCAGGAGATCACCACCTTGTTCTGCGTCGCGGCGGCAGAACATGGGATGCGCAAATTCGAAGACAGCGTCAGCCCGGAATGGACCGGCGAAGCCGCCTTTGCCGCACCGGGCGTTGCGACCTATCTCGGCACCAGAGCGCAAAGCATTTACGGCGGCACAAACGAGATCCAGCGCAACATCATCGCAAAGCACGTTTTGGGACTTTAAGCCGCGCGGCGGATTGCCAGTGTTCGCGTTTCCCAGCCGCAAAGATGCCTGGAGTCGTTCGCGCCCCGTGGCGACTTGGCTACTTTGCGGCGCGCCTTCTCGTTTGAGTCCTTTGAACTTTTCCGCCTTTGACTGAGTCATCACTTGGCGCTTAGCTGTACCAGAGCAAGACGAACGCGTGTCTATAGTTGCGCTGTTGGGCGCGCGGAGCTTGTGTTGACTCACGCGCGTGATCGGCTAGGTCATTTCGCCAGACGTATCTCCGGGGGGAATATGGCGTCAAAGGGTGTTTCTGTGTTCTCTATACTTGGGGCAATGGCGCTAGCGATGGCGCATACCCCGGGTGTTGCGCAGTCAAACGCCGCGCCCGGCGGGGGCAGCGCAATTGGCGCGCCGCCAAGCGCCCCGACACCGGTTACAGCGCCGGTTGGGCGTCAGGCCGAGGTCGATTCCGAAATCGCGGTGATCATGCAGATGCTCAGGGATGAAGGCATCGACATCGACGATCGCATGGCGCGCGCGCGGATCGCGTGCCGCAACAAGGTCATGTCGCAGGCGGGCGACAGTCTTCCCGAAGATATCGAGCGCGCCGTTGAAAAGTGCTCTGTCACCGAAGAAGGCATCGTCTACGCGCGGGCGATCAATGAAATGAACGCCACGCGCGCCACCGAATTCGACAACGCCATGGCGCAATACAACGCCGAGGTCGCTGAGGTGGAGCGTCAGAAGCGCGAGTTCGAACGCAAGCAGCGCGAGTACGAGCTCAGCATGCAAAGCCACAACACCGAAGTGGCCGAGATCGAGCGCCAGCAACGGCAATATGAAATCGACAAGGCGGCGCATGAGAAATTGCTCGCCGGGCTTCCCAAAAGCGTGCGGGCCAAGGTTGCCGCGTCGACGGCGACGCGCTCTGTCACGCCCGCGCCGAAGCCGGTTCAGCAAGCAGCGGTTCGTAAGCCAACGGCAGAAAGCGCACCGGTCCAGCCGGCGGCAAACGAAACCTCCGCGCCAGCGTTGGCGCGCGCCGATCCGCCTGGCGCGGCTGCCCCTGTGCAGACCGCTCCGGTGCAAGTGGCATCGGCGCAGCCTGCGCCTATGCGCCCAGCGCCGACCCAAACGGCGCCCTTGCGCACCGCTCCTGTGCAGACACCACCCGTCCAGACGCCGTCAGTGCAAACGCAACCGGCGAAGATCGCTGAAGCCCCGCCAGCGCGACAGCAGGTCGTGCCCCCGCGCTCAGCGCCTCAAATCACGACGCAAGAGCCGAACAACCCGGCGCTTGCCGCGAGCACGCCTTCCACCGCCCAGCGCACCGAAACCGCGCCCGCTCTGACGCGCGGGCCGCCCTCCGGGATCACCCGCGGACGTATGCTGTCGCCGGGCAATGGCCCAACCGCTCAGGAAGAGATCGAGCTTGCCATCATGAAAGCCAGCGGTCCGCGCATAGCGCTGGTGATCGGGAACGAGGATTACGCGGGCTCTATGGGCTCGCTCGCCAACCCGGTGAACGATGCGGTCCTGATCGGCGCGACCTTGCGCAGCCTCGGTTTCGACGTTGAGATCGTGACCGATGGCAGCCAGCGCGAAATGAAGGAAGCGGTTCAGCGTCTGGGTGATCGTCTGGCCGCTGCGGGCGATAACGCCACCGGGCTGTTCTACTACGCGGGCCACGGAGTGCAGTCGCAGGGGAACAATTTCCTCATTCCGGTCGGATCGGTCGTGGATTCCGAAAGCGATCTTGAGCTCGAAGCGGTGAAGGCCGACGCGGTTCTGGCGCAGATGGAGGAGGCGTATGTCTCGACCCGGATCGTCATTCTTGATGCGTGCCGCAACATGCCGCTGCGCCGCCGCACCCGAAACGGAGCGCGCGGCCTGGCGCGGATGGAGATCCCGAACGGCAGCTTTGTCGCCTATTCCACGTCGCCGGGAAGCACCGCTGATGATGGCGGTCGCAACATCCACAGCCCGTTCGCCGAAGCGCTCGCCACGCAAATGCTGGTGCCTGATCGCCCTATCGAAGTGACGTTTCGCGAAGTGCGCAAGCAAGTGGTGGAAGTGACCAGCGGCGACCAGGTGCCGTGGGATTCCTCCTCGCTGCTTGATACATTCAGCTTCTTCGCGACGCGGTGAAACGCGAAGGTTAAGGCGCTCCCCCTCAATGGGACGCTTCACAGGTGATCGCGCAGCGCTCTTGATCTTGGCTCGCACCTGATGCCAAAGGCTCGCATGTCTCCGCACACCCGCGCCATGATCGCCGCCGCCACTTTTGCCGTAATCACGGGCAAGAAAGTGGCCGGGATATATGACCATGCGGCCGGTCAGCGATTGAAGATCGCCGCCGAATGCCGGGGCGATCAGTTGCAGGGTTTCGACGGGGATCGCGGCGCGAAATTTGGCGGGACTCTGCCGGAGATCTATGACGCGGGTGATCAGAGTTATGTGTCGATCACCATCGACGGCGCGTCGGCAAGCGGCCATGATCGCGCCTCCGCTGGCGACTATTCGGCGCGGGTGGCTGATGGCGTCGTCCAGCTCTACGATTACGCGGAAGACGCGTGGTTCGCCTACGACGTTCAGGATCCCGACAAGGCCCGCAGTTTCCATCGCTGAGCCCGCTCAGCGGCGTTGGCCTTCGACAGCGTCAGGAAAGCGCTTCGAGTGCAATCCCCGCTTCGATCCACGCCTCCTCAGCCAATGCCAAAGCGTCAGCCGTTTGCGACCGCGCTTTGAGCGTATCCTGCATATTGATGGTGTCGGCATTTGAAACGATCAGGTTGTCCAACTCGTCCAGCTTCGCGTTCAACCGTTCTACCTGGGCCTCGGCTTTCGTCAGGTTTGACTTGGCTTTGCGGGTCTCTTGGGAGGAGGCCTTTTTGGACCCGCCGGTTCGTTTGCCCACCGCGTCGGCTAGCTCTTTTCCTCCGCCGCCCTTCGATTGGTTTCGGCCCAGCACAAAGTCGATATAATCGTCCATGCTGCCTGAATATTCGCGCGCGGTTCCGCTATCGACCAGCACCAGACGGTCGGCTGTCAATTCGACCATGTGCCGGTCGTGGCTGATCAGGATGACCGCGCCCGAATAGCCGTTAAGCGCCTGGATCAGCGCCTCGCGCGCGTCGACATCGAGGTGGTTGGTCGGCTCGTCCAGAATAAGCAGATGCGGCGCGTCGCGCGTAATTAGCGCCAGTGCGAGCCGCGCGCGCTCGCCGCCTGAGAGCTTTTCAACGCGCGTTTGCGCCCGTGGACCTGAAAAGCCGAAACGCCCCAATTGCGCGCGGATGGCGCTTTGCGTTTTGCCTTCCATCGTGCGGGTCATCAGGTCCAAAGGCGTGTCTTCGCCTGCGAGCTCTTCGACTTGATACTGCGTGAAATATCCGACTTTTAGTCGTCCGGGCGCGTTCATCTCGCCTTCGGACGGGGCCAATTGCGACGTCATCAGACGCGCCAGAGTGGTCTTGCCGTTCCCGTTGCGGCCAAGCAGCGCGATGCGATCGTCAGAATCAATGCGAAAGCTCAACCGCCGCAGGATCGGCGGCGCTTCGCCATAACCCACGGCGGCCTGATCAAGCGTGATCATGGGCGATTGCAATTCAGCCGGGTCAGGAAAGTCAAAGCCCAGTTCCGGGTCTTCGATCAGCGATGCGATAGGCTGCATCTTGGCCAGCATTTTGGCGCGCGATTGCGCTTGCTTGGCGGTGGAGGCGCGGGCGCTGTTGCGGTTCACGTAGTCTTGCAGGCGAGCGCGCTGCGCGTCCTGCGACGCTTTCGCCGAAGCCAATTGGGCGGCGCGTTCGGCGCGTTGCTTTTCAAACGCGTCATATCCACCGGGGTAAAGCGTCAACTGGCCGCCTTGCAGATGCAGGATGTGGTCGACTACTTTGTTGAGCAGATCGCGTTCGTGGCTGATCACCAAAAGCGTCGCCGGATAGGATTTGAGGAAGTTCTCCAGCCACAGCGTCGCTTCGAGATCGAGGTGGTTGGATGGCTCGTCGAGCAGCAGGATGTCCGGCTCTGAAAACAGCAAAGCGGCGAGCGCGATGCGCATTTTCCAGCCGCCCGAAAAGCTCTCCACGGGGCGCTGCTGCATCTCTTCATCAAAGCCCAAACCGCTCAGGATCTTGGCCGCGCGTGAGGGGGCGCTGTAGGCGTCGATGGCGAGCAGCCGATCATGCACATCGCCTAAGCGATCCATGTCGGTGCAGTTCTCCATCTCCTCCAGCAGCGCAGCGCGTTCGGTGGCGGAGGCGAGCACGACCTCCTCCGGCGTCCTTGTTCCGCTGGGGGCTTCTTGCGCGATATAGCCGATGCGCGAGCGCGACGGTTTGCTAATGGCGCCATCGTCGGGTTCGATCTCACCAATGATGGCCTTCATCAGCGTCGATTTACCCGCGCCGTTGCGGCCGATCAAACCGACCCGCGCGCCGGTCGCTATCGAAGCGCTGGCGTGTTCAAGGA
This sequence comes from Pseudomonadota bacterium, assembly GCA_039033515.1. GTDB lineage: Bacteria > Pseudomonadota > Alphaproteobacteria > Sphingomonadales > Sphingomonadaceae > Erythrobacter. Next base: position 49,798 of record JBCCCM010000002.1, on the reverse strand, counting down.
TCGTTCGGCCACCCAGCCTTACGGTTACGTCGTCGATTGTCAGCATGCGCGCGCCCCTAACAGGCTCGGCGCGCGGGGCCAAAGGAATTAGGCGATCACCGCTTGCATGGCGCGCGCGGTGGTATAGCGCAGGCGGCATGGACATGCAGGACTTGCTTCAACGCTATTTCGGGACGCCCGATCTGGCTGATATCGATCCCGTCGCGGTGCCCGCCGCAACGGAGCGCATGCGGGTCGACTTTGGCTTGGAAAAAGCGCGCGAGCGGCGCTTTGCGCTGTGGACGTTGCTCTACATGCTGGACGCTGCGCCGGATCTGGACGAGGCTTTTGAAGACCCTTCAGACCGAGACGCCGCGCGCAATCTGATGGATATGATGGCGTCGGTCAGTCCGGATTGAAGCGCGCCTTATTCCTCCCCTTGCAGCGAGGGCGAACCGGCGACCATGTCGCGCTGCAAGGTCCGCCCTGCCAACAGATAGTGCAGAGCCGCCCAGCCATAACCGCACACGAAGATGACGATCGACCATTGCAGCCCGCGCGCCTCTGACGCGGCGCATGCGTTGAGCGACTGTAGGTCCGCACTGGTGAGCGCAGCCTTCACCTCCGGAGCCATCGAGAGCAGAGGTTTGCACATCTCCAGGGTCAGGCCGAGGCCTTCGCCGCTCAAGAACACGCTCTTTAAGAAGGTGGACAGGATCCCGATCAGCGGCGGGCCGAGGCCGTATCCCAGCAGGTTTACGACGAACAACGTGATCGCCACGGACGTTGCGCGCATACGGCTGTCGACCACGCCCGCAGACACTGCGTACATCGGCCCCAGATAGAAATAATGGATCATCGCCGCGATCATGAGAGCAGGCATGGCAAACCACAGGTTCTCGCTCAAAAAGCCAAACGCGTAGAGCGGCACCGACGCGGCCATGCCGATCGCGGGCAACCATGAGAGCGCGTTGGGATGGCGCTGCGACACCTTGTCGGCGAGCCAACCGGAGCTGAACACGCCAATCGCGGCCATCAGCCCGAGAATAATCCCGAACAACAGCGAGGCTTGCTGGATGGTCAGGCCGTGGGTTCGGATCAGGAACGAGGTGGTGAACTGGCCCACGCCATAGCCCACGAACGAAGCCAGCATCGCGCCTGCGACAACGTGCCAATAAGCGGGCTTCTTGCTGAGCACGCGCAGCGCCTCGCGAAAACTCACTTTTTCCAGACCCTGAATGGAGGCCGGGTCGGTGTACCCGCGCGGTGGCTCTTTGACGGTGCGCCACACGATGGCGGAGAGCAGCAAGCCGGGCAATCCGACCACGACGAAGGCGACGCGCCAGCCTTCGACTTGGGTCCAATCCAGATCGCCAAAGAAAAACCCGAGGCCCATCGCGTTGATCCAGACGCCGAACTGCGCGCCTTCGAGCCCGGCTAATTGCCCGCCGAAGATCGAGGCAAGCATACCGCCCAGCGGGACACCCAAGGCGTAGACCGAGACCGCCGTCGCGCGCCGCGAGGGTGCGAAATAGTCCGAGATGATCGATTGCGCGGGCGGGGTGCATCCCGCCTCGCCGATGCTGACGCCGATGCGGAACAGAAACAGCATCATGAACGACATGGCGAACCCGCACAGCGCGGTGAACAGGCTCCAGACCGCCACCGCCGCCGCGATAATGGCGACCCGGTTATAACGTTCTGCCCCGCGCGCAATCGGGATGCCGATAAAGGTATAAAGCACGGCGAAGGCGGGGCCACCGAGCAGACCCATCTGCCAATCCTCAAGCCCGAAGGTGAGCTTGATAGGCTCGGTCAGAATGTTGATGATCGTGCGGTCAATGAAATTGAAAATGTAAACGATCAGCAGCGCGCTGAGAACATAAGCGCGGTAGCCGGGCGTCCCGAATCCGTCTGATGCGCGAGGCGCGCTGTGTGGTGCATGCACCGTGGCTTCGGCCATCCCAATCCCCTGACGCTCTGTTCAAAGGCGCATCGGGCGGTTGCCCAAGGCTGCGATTGACCGGCGTTTTCAAAAGCCATCTTCTGCGCATTTGAGCCGCAGGTAAAGCCCCGAGGGTTTCGCGGGCACCAAGCGCAAGTCCAGTGCACCGAAAAATGCTCTTGCCGCGCGCCATTTGTCGAAATCGGTGACAGCGCGCGCTTCGCGTTTGCGAGCGTTGGCGGATTGGGCAATGGTCGCGGCCATGACCCTGCGACTGCAAGACGTTTCGAAATCCGTTGGCGGGCAAACGCATATTCATCCGGTCAATCTGGAGCTGCAAAAGGGCACGATGAATGTCCTGTTGGGCCCGACCTCGGCGGGCAAGACCAGCCTGATGCGGTTGATGGCCGGGCTCGATCGGCCCGATACGGGTCGCATCTATTGGGGCGGCGAAGATGTCACCGGCGCACCGGTGCAAAAGCGCGATGTCGCAATGGTGTACCAGCAGTTCGTCAACTACCCCTCGATGAGCGTCTACGACAACATCGCCTCGCCTTTGAAGCTAAAGGGGGTAGCAAAGGCCGAGATCGAGCGCCGCGTTCGCGACATGGCAAATCTGCTGCAATTGACGCCGTTGTTGGACCGCAAGCCGAGCGACATTTCCGGCGGGCAGCAGCAACGCTGCGCGATCGCGCGCGCTTTGGTGAAAGATGTCGGCCTGGTCCTGATGGACGAACCACTGGCCAACCTCGATTACAAGCTGCGCGAAGAGCTGCGGGTTGAGATCCCACGCCTTTTCTCCGCTTCGGGCGCGGTGTTTGTCTACGCCACCACCGAACCCGAAGAGGCGCTGCTGCTTGGCGGGAACACCGCGACGCTCTGGGAAGGGCGCGTGACGCAATTCGGCCCCGCGCTCGGCGTCTATCGCGAGCCGGTCGATGAGATTTCGGCGCGGGTCTATTCCGACCCGCCGATGAACTTTATGCCGGTGAACAAGACGGGCGACCAGATCCGCTTTCCCGGTGGACAATGCGTGCGCGCGCCAGCCGGTCTCGCGGACAGGCCGGATGGCGAATACCGCGCAGGCTTTCGCGCCTACCACCTGAAATTAGGCACACCGCCAGACGGACACATCGGCTTCGAAGCGATACTGAGAGCGACCGAGCTCACCGGATCGGATACCTTTTTGCACATCGAAGCAGCCGGGCAACGCTGGATAGGTCTCGTGCCCGGTCTTCAGTCCTTTGGCGTGGGGCAAAGCCTCTCGGTCGTTTTGAACCCGCACGATGCCTTTTATTTTGATCGCTCGGGTCAATTGGCGAGCTGCCCGCGCGCCGCCGCGCTTCTGGCGGAGGCCTAGCTATGGCCTCGATCACTTTGGAAGGCCTTGCGCACAGCTATCATCCCAACCCGGCTGGTCCCGATGATTTCGCGCTGAAGGAAATGAACCTGCAATGGGAGGACGGGCACGCCTACGCTTTGCTGGGGCCAAGCGGATGCGGCAAGTCGACTTTGCTCAATATCATGTCCGGGCTGCTTGATCCGACGCGCGGGCGCATTCTGTTTGACGACCGCGATGTGACGCACGCCTCAACCGCCGAGCGCAATATCGCGCAGGTCTTCCAGTTTCCCGTGGTCTACGACACGATGACGGTCGGCCAGAACCTTGCCTTTCCCTTGCGCAATCGCGGGCTGGGCGCGCAATATATTGCCGAGCGGGTGGATCGGTTGGCAAAGATGATCGGGCTTGAAGGCCGGCTCGACCAGAAAGCGCGCGGGCTAACGCCGGATCTCAAGCAGAAGATCTCGCTGGGACGGGGAATGGTGCGCGAGGACGTGAACGCGATCCTGTTTGACGAACCGCTGACGGTCATAGACCCGCATCTCAAATGGGAACTGCGCACCCAGCTAAAGGCGCTCCACGCCGAGTTCGGTCACACTATGGTCTATGTCACGCACGACCAGACAGAGGCGCTGACATTTGCCGAAAAGGTCGTTGTGATGCACGAAGGAGCGGTGGTGCAGATTGGCACGCCGCAAGACCTGTTTGAAAGGCCCGCGCACCGCTTTGTCGGGTATTTCATCGGATCGCCGGGCATGAATTTCCTCCCCGTGTCCATCGCCGGACGCGCAGCGCATACGCATGGCGAAGTCATTCAATTGGCGCACGATTACGGCGCGCCTCAAGGGGATGTGGTTATGGGCATACGGCCTGAATTCGTGCAACTGACAAAGGGTGAAGGCTTGCCGGTGACGATCAACCAAGTGAGCGATACGGGGCGCCAGAAATCCATCAGCGCGACCCTGTTTGGCGAGGATATCAACATCGTGTGCGACGCCGCCCAAACGATTGAGACGGATATGACCAAGGTCACTTTCGACCCGCAGAAAATCAGCGTGTTCTGCGATGATTGGCGGATCGATAGGGAGGCGCACGCCTGATGGAAAAGACAGCCAACCAGCGCGCATGGTTCCTCGTCCTGCCGGTCCTGTTGCTGGTCGCGTTCTCATCGATCATCCCGATGATGACGGTCGTGAATTATTCCTTTCAGGACAGCTTTGGCGGCAACACTTTCTTCTGGGTCGGTCTGGAATGGTATGACGAGCTGCTGGGATCCGAGCGCCTGTGGGACGCGCTCGGGCGGCAGTTGTTGTTTTCATCGACCATCTTGCTGATTGAGGTGCCTCTGGGGATTTTGGTGGCGCTCGCCATGCCGAAAAAGGGGGCTTGGGCCTCTTTGTGTCTCGTTTTGATCGCTTTGCCTCTGCTGATCCCATACAATGTCGTGGGCACGATCTGGCAGGTCTTTGGCCGCGCGGATATCGGCCTGTTGGGACGCGCGCTTGCCGATCTGGGAATCGAGTTCAACTACGCGCAGAACGCACTCGACGCATGGCTGATCGTGATCGCCATGGATGTGTGGCACTGGACGTCGCTTGTCGCGTTGCTGGCTTATGCCGGGCTGCGTTCGATCCCGCCGGCCTATTATCAGGCGGCCAAGATCGATCAGGCGAGCCGCTGGAGCACCTTTCGCTATATCGAGCTGCCCAAAATGCGCGGCGTGCTCATCATCGCGATCTTGCTGCGCTTTATGGACAGTTTCATGATCTACACCGAGCCGTTCGTGCTGACCGGCGGCGGGCCTGGCAACGCGACGACATTCCTTTCGATTGATCTGGTCAAGATGGCGCTGGGCCAATTTGATGTCGGGCCTGCGGCGGCGTTTTCGCTGATGTATTTCCTTGTGATCCTGCTGATTTCCTATGTGTTTTACACGGTGATGGTCACCATCGATAAAAACGAGGCGGCCTCGTGAGCGCGGGCACACATCGAGCAAAGGCGGCCCCCAAACGCCGGGCGGCTCGCGCGATTATGGTTGCCTATCTGCTGTTCCTGATGGTGCCGATCTATTGGCTGCTCGTCATGAGTTTCAAATCGAATGCGGAGATCCTGGGCGCCTTCACCTTGTTCCCACAAGAAGTCACGCTGGCCAATTACCAAACGATCCTGACCGATCCCTCCTGGTATATGGGCTATGTGAACAGCTTCATCTATGTTATTCTAAACACAGTGATTTCGCTCGTCGTCGCGCTCCCGGCGGCCTATGCGTTCAGCCGCTATCGTTTCCTTGGCGACACGCATTTGTTCTTCTGGTTGCTGACCAATCGCATGGCCCCGCCAGCGGTGTTCGCGCTGCCTTTCTTCCAGCTCTATTCGAGCGTTGAGCTGTTTGACACGCATATCGCGGTGGCGCTGGCGCATTGCCTGTTTAACGTGCCGCTCGCGGTGTGGATTTTGGAAGGGTTCATGCGCGGCGTTCCGCGTGAGATTGATGAAACCGCCTTCATCGATGGATACGGCTTCACGCGGTTCTTCACCCGCATCTTCATCCCGATGATCGCGCCGGGCATCGGCGTGACCGCGTTCTTCTGCTTCATGTTCAGCTGGGTTGAGCTGCTTCTCAGCCGCACTCTTACCAGTGTGGAGGCCAAGCCGATCACCGCGACCATGACCCGAACGGTCTCGGCCTCCGGGCTCGACTGGGGCGTGCTCGCGGCGGCGGGTGTGCTCACCATTATTCCAGGTGCGATTGTGATCTATTTCGTGCGCGGCTACATAGCCAAAGGCTTCGCCATGGGACGGGTGTAAGCGAGAAGGAAATGGGAGAGATTTCCTAGATGGACTGGATGGCCTGGACCTGGCCCACGGCTGCGTTTTTCGCATGCATCGCGGGGGCGTTGATGGCGATGACGCTGCTGCAAATGCGTTATCCCAGCGTGCCGCGCAGCGGCGTCTTGGGGATTGAGACGACGCGCGGGGATCGCCTGTTCATCACGCTACTGGGCTCGGCCTTCATCAATCTCGCGTGGATTGGGCTCACGGATGTGACCCAATACGCGGCGCTACTGCTTTGCGGCGTTTATGGCCTGTGCGTCTTTCGCTGGGCCTAGAACTTCAAACGATCGGAACAAACGACATCATGAAAGTCTTGAAAGCCGCAATCCTTCTGAGCACAAGCGTGATTCTGTGGGCCTGCTCGGAAAGCGCCGACACCTCCGGCGTCGTCCTCAGCGATGAAGAGCGCGAGGCCGCAGCGATGGCCTTTCTCGACAATGAGATTGGCGACAAGTCGGCTCTTTCGCGCGAAGAGCAAGAGGCGGAGCTAGCCTGGTTCATGGAGGCCTCCGCGCCCTACAGAGGCATGTCGATCTCGGTCGTGTCCGAAACCATCGCGACGCACGAATACGAGGCCAAAGTGCTCGCCCCGGCGTTTTCAGCGATGACCGGTATCACGGTGACGCACGATCTGATCGGCGAAGGCGATGTCGTTGAGAAACTGCAAACTCAGATGCAGTCGGACGAGAACATCTATGACGCCTATGTCAACGATTCCGACTTGATCGGCACCCACTGGCGCTATCAGCAGGTGCGCAATCTGACCGACTGGATGGCGGGCGAGGGCAGGGATGTGACCAGCCCCACGCTCGACCTTGGCGACTTCATCGGCACCGACTTTACGACCGGGCCGGATGGCAAGCTTTACCAATTGCCCGACCAGCAATTCGCGAACCTGTATTGGTTCCGGCACGATTGGTTCACGGATCCCGCGATCATGGCCGACTTCAAGGCCGCGTATGGCTATGATCTCGGCGTGCCGGTCAACTGGGCCGCCTATGAGGACATCGCGGAGTTTTTCACCGGGCGCGAGATCGATGGGCAATCGGTCTATGGCAGCATGGATTACGGCAAGAAAGACCCCTCGCTCGGTTGGCGATTCACTGACGCTTGGATGTCGATGGCGGGCATGGGATCGGTGGGCGAACCCAACGGCCTGCCGGTCGATGAGTGGGGCATTCGCGTGAATGAGCAATCCCAGCCCGTCGGGTCATGCGTGGTTCGCGGGGGAGCGACCAATTCACCCGCTGCCGTTTACGCGCTCGATAAATATTCGAAGTGGCTTTCCGAATACTCTCCGCCTTCTGCGGCGGGCATGACGTTTTCCGAGGCCGGCCCGGTCCCGGCTCAAGGCGCGATCGCGCAGCAAATATTCTGGTACACGACTTTTACCGCCAACATGGTCGGCGAAGAGGCCTCAGCGGTGCTGTACGAGGACGGGACGCCGCGCTGGCGTATGGCGCCGAGCCCGCATGGCGCCTATTGGGAGGAGGGCATGAAGGTCGGCTATCAGGACGCAGGCGCCTGGACCTTGATGAAGTCCACTCCCGAAGACCGCGCCAAGGCGGCGTGGCTTTACGCGCAATTCGTGACCTCGAAGACGGTCGATGTCCAAAAGGCGCATGTCGGGCTGACCTTTATTCGGGAATCCACCATTCAGCATGACAGCTTCACACAGCGCGCGCCCAAGCTGGGAGGGCTGGTCGAATTCTACCGCTCACCTGCGCGCACCCGGTGGTCGCCCACCGGCACCAATGTGCCCGACTATCCGCGCCTGGCGCAGCTGTGGTGGCAGAATATCGGCGATGCGTCCTCAGGGACGAAGAGCTCGCAAGCCGCGCTCGATGCGCTGTGTGAGCAGCAAGAGCGGGTTTTGGAACGGCTTGAGCGAGCGGGCCTTCAAGGCGATCTCGGGCCCAAACTGAACGAAGAGCGCGACGCTGAGTATTGGCTCAGTCAACCCGGCGCGCCAAAGGCCAAACTCGCGAACGAGGATCCTGCGCCGATTACGATTGCTTACGATAAGCTTCTGGAGACGTGGAAGTGACTGTGCTGGCCTGGGTTTCTGGGCAGCCTCATTATTAAAGCACCGCTGCTTTTCGGGCGCTCCCGCCGCTACGATATTTATCGGTCAGTCCGAGCACACCATCAAAGATACGCTTCCATTGCGAAAGGCGTCGTTCGGACAGTTCCGCTAACCCGAAACACACGATCAGCGTAACAATCCCTGCGCCCCCATAGTGCAGAGGATTGGCCGCTTCGTACCCGGGCAACGCATGGAACAACGTCAAAAGCGGGTAATGGAAGAGATAGATCGAGAAGGTCGCACCCGCCAGCCAGCGGATCGTGGTTTCCCATTTGACGCTCACCCACGAGCCGTCTTGCGCCAAGCGATAGACGCCAAAGAAATGCGCGGCAAACAGGATCGCTAACAGGTTGTTCCACAAAAATTCGTCAGCGAAGCCAAGCCATTGGAAGGGGGTTTGGGCGACACCCGTGATCGCGAATGTCAGGATAAAGGTCAAACTGGTCAGGGTTTGCGGAAGGTCGATCGCGAGCCAGAGCGCGTAGATGACCCAAGGCCCGACAGCGAGTACCCACGCGGTTCGTGGTGCGATCTGGGCGCGTTCCTTTCGCGCGCAAACCGACTGAAGCGCGACCCCTGCCAGCCAACAGGGGGCAAGCAAAATGATCGACAGCCCCGCGCAGGTGACCGTGAGAGCGAGCAAGGCTAAACGCACCCAGCCTCGCGCAAAAACCGCGATTCCGAAGGCGGCGTAATACCACGCTTCATAGGCGACTGACCAAAACGGTCCATTGGTGCCAACCCGAATGTTGTCTCCGGCCGCTTGAGTCGAGAAAGTGAGCGCGCGCAGCACCTGTTCGAGCGGATTGTGGGCGTTGAACCACCATCCCTGATAGGCCCCGGGGTCGATCGAGCGGCCTGCAAAATCGCACAGCAGCGTCACGACAAGAGCCGGGATCAGCACACTGTAAAGCCGAGCCATGCGAGCTTGCGCGTAGCTGGCGCCGGTGCGGCTCTTTGCGTCGGTGGTGTAGGCGATCACAAAGCCGGAGAGGACAAAGAACAAGATGACAGCGTCGGAGCCGAGATTAAGCTCGCGCATCCAGATGAGATCGCCGTTCGAGTATCGCGGATAGGCCACGTGAGAGAACAGCACGAGCAGCGAGGCGAGGAACCGGATCGCGTCGAGATAGATCGAATATCCGCGTGTCATGCGCGTTCTCCTTCGATCCCATCAGGCGCTTGGTGCAAAGGAGCTGGAGCTTTCTCATGTGCGACCGCATAGACCTCTTTGAAAGGCATTAGATAGGCCTCGATCAAGCCGTTATGCGCTTGGGGAAGGGCGTTACCCTCCGCGTCCGCTACGCCGAATTCAAGGGCTTCGCGTTCTTGCGGCACATACAACGTCCCGAACATCCAATCCCAGATCGCCAGGGTCAGCCCGTAATTCTTGTTGTGGTGGCGCGGCGCTTGCGAGTGGTGGATTTGGTGCTGCGCCGGGCTGATGAAGATCCGGTCAAGAATGGGGCCGAAATCAAGCCAGATGTGCGAATGACGCAGCGCGCCGCCCGTCACATTCATCAGTGCGATTAGCATCGTCAGACCGAAAATCGTCGCAAGCTCAACCACGCCGAAGACGCCTAGAATGGCGCCCGAAATGGGCGCGCTCAAGAGCATTCGAACGAGCGCCAGCGCGAGGTTGAATACAGGATGATTACGCTTCGCCGTTATGGGGGTGAGCACTTCGGCAGAATGGTGGACCTTATGGAAGGGCCACAGCCATCTCGACTCATGGGAAATCCGGTGGGTCACATAATAACCTAGGTCAGACACCAGAGCGACGAGGGCCGTGCCAAGGAGCAGCGACCATGCTGTCGGTTCGGATACCTCTCCTGACGTGATCGACGCTGACACAAAGCTCGCGGTCACGCCCATCACGACAACCTGCATCGGCCAAACGATGGCCCCGGTCAGGGGCCTGACAAAGCGCCCCGCGACATAGACCTTCACATCGACCCAAGAGGACGCAGAGCGGTACAGAGCGGGTGGAAAGAGAAATCCAAGCGGTCCGGTTTGAGCGGAGTTGGTGCGCTTACGCTCGAGCGCGTAGATTGCCAGTCCCAGCACGACAAACGCGCTGAGCCCCGTCCAGTGAAATCGCGAATCTGTTCCGAAAGGCGAGAGCACGGTGAATGCGTCGCCGATCCAAGCGGCGATGATGGATGCGCTGTCTGGAATATCGAAACTGTCCGGTCCCATAACGCCCGTATGTGCCCTTTTGCCGTGCTTTAGAAAGCGTTTACACCGCCTTTCCTAACATCGGGTTGTTGCGGGCAGCGGCCTGGTGCGGCCGGTAGGGGCGGTTACTCGGCGGGCTGCACCTGCGGCTCTTTAGCGGTGGCTTTGCTCACCACGACGATCGCCAGCAGCGCCGCGACAAAACCTGGGACGATCTCATAAAGACCTTCGCCGCCGACAAGGGCTTTGTTCCAACCCAGAGCAATCCAGAAACCGACCACAAGGGCGCCTGTGACCAGTCCGGCAAGCGCCCCTGCTCCGGTCATGCCGCGCCAGGTCAGCGCCAGCAGGATCAGCGGGCCAAACGCCGCGCCAAATCCGGCCCAGGCGTTGGCGACCAGACCGAGCACTTGGCTGTCGGGATCAGAGGCGAGCGCAATCGCGGCCAAGGCGACCAGCGCCACGCACACCCGCCCGACATTCACCGCTTCGCCTTCGCTGGCGTTTTTGCGCAGGAACAGGCGGTAGAAATCCTCGGTCAGCGAGCTTGAGGAGACCAGCAATTGCGAGGAGATCGTGCTCATGATCGCGGCCAACAAAGCGGCGAACAGGAACCCGGTCACCGCCGGGTGAAACAGCAGGTCTGAGAGCACGATAAAGATCGTTTCGGGATCCTCGACGATAATGCCGTTTCGTTCAGCGTAAGCGCGCCCGGCAAGGCCCATCCCGACTGCTCCCAGCAGCGAGACCGCCATCCAGCTCAGTCCGATCGAGCGCGCAGCCGCGACCTTTTCGACCGTGTCGATCGCCATGAAACGCACGATGATATGCGGCTGTCCGAAGTAACCCAGCCCCCATGTGACCGCGCTGATGAAGCCGAGCGCGGTGAGGCCTTGAGTCAAACTCAAAAATCCATCGACCGGGACATCGGCCATCGACCCGCCCGCCTCGCCGCCGCTGCCGAACATCACCACCAGAGGCATGATAACGAGCGCCAGCATCATGATGATGCCTTGCACGAAATCGGTCAGGCTGACGGCCAGAAATCCGCCGATCATGGTGTAAGCGAGCACGATCCCGGCGGTGATCCAGATACCCAGCGCGTAATCGCTCAGACCTAATCCGGGCAGCGCACCGACGAAGGCCGTTTCGAACAGCTTGCCCCCACCGACGAGACCAGCGGCGGTGTAGACGGTGAAAAACACGACGATGATGACAGCGGAGACAACCCGCAACGCCGCCCCTTGTTCGGGAAAGCGGTTGGCGAGAAATTGCGGTATCGTCAGCGCGTTGCCGAACCGCTCTGTTTGTTCGCGCAGGCGTGGGGCAACGATGATCCAGTTGAGAACCGCGCCAACGAACAGGCCGATCCCGATCCACGCTTCGACCAGACCCGCCGCAAACAAGGCTCCCGGCAAGCCAAGCAGCAACCAGCCAGACATATCCGAAGCCCCGGCGGAGAGTGCAGCGACCGAGGGTGGCAAGTTTCGCCCGGCAAGCAGATAGCCTTCCGATGTGCTTGTCGATTTGCGCCAGGCGTAAAGGCCGATGGCGATCATGACGAGAAAGTAGAGAGCGAGCGTGGAAAGCGTGGCGGTGTTCATATGGCCGCACCGACTAGCCAGTATTGGCGGCCTTGGCCACCGCGCGCCGCCTAATGGCCCGCCCGAGCCCGCGAGAGTTCCGCGTCGCGCAGGCTCTCCGCAACCCGCTTTATACACGATCAAGCGCGGTATCGCGGGGCCGTCCGCCAAATTTCTCTTTTAAAATTGGAACGCACAGCCCATTGGCGCAGTTGCATCGCTTATGCCCTCCGCCAATACCTATCCTTCTCTTCGAGCCCGCCTCGTATGCGCTATGGGCCTTAGCGCGCTGCTCGCCACCGCAGGGCTAGAGGAAGGCGTCTGGGCGCAAGACGCATCGCAGCCGGCCTCTGAGCCGCCGGTCGAGCCGCCATCTGAACCGGCGCCGGCCCAAGAACCGATCATCACCGATGAAGCGCTTGATGCCGCGATCCCTGATCTGACCGAGGACGATCCTGATCTAGGCCAGGAGCTAGAGCCGATAGACGTTTTCGATGCCCGCTTTGACGCGCTGACCCCAAAGGCTCCCGACACCGCGCTTCAAGAGGGTGAAGAGGACGACCGCCCGCCTTCCCCGCCGCTCAGTGATGCGGAGCTTTTGCAGCCGCTGCCCTCGCTTGAAAGCGTGATGGAGCAAGAGCTTGCGTTCGAGCCGCAGAACGCAGCGAGCGCGCAAGCCACCGCCGAACTGCGCTACGATTGGCAGGTGAGCGGGCTTGAGTTCGTGGACTTCTTCGACGGTGTCGATATCGCCGGGCAATTTGGGGAGCTGTCGACGCTTGAGCAAGGCGACGGCAAAGCCGCCAATGTCGCGATGCTGGCCGCGCGGCTTAGCGATGACAAAGAGCTGCTGGTGCGCCTGTTAAAGGCGCAGGGCTGGTATGAAGCGCAAGTGACCGGGCAGCTTCAACCCGCCGATAAAAACGAGGACGCGCGCGCTCTCGCGACGCTCACGGTTGAGCCGGGGAAGCGCTTCACTCTCGCCCAGATCAATGTCGAGGCTGACGCGACCATCCCGGAAACGCTGATCGAAGACGCGCTGACCGTGGCGCCGGGCGATCCGATTGTGGCGGCGGACATTCTGGTCAACGAAGCGGTCGTAGCGACCGTCTTGCCGCAGAACGGCTATCCGCTTGCCAAGCTGGGCCAGCGCGAAATCCTGCTCGATTCCAACAGCGGCGATGGCGTTTACACCTTGCCGTTCGAAACCGGACCACGCGCGCGTTTCGGCGAAATCCGGGTCAACGAAGATGCGGTCTTTGACGCCGAGCATATTGCCGACATCGCCCGTTTTGAGACGGGTGAGCTGTTCGACAGCCGGGGGCTGGATGACCTTCGCCTGGCGCTTGCGGCGACCACCTTGCTGCGCTCGTTTAGCGTGGAACCCAAACCCACGGGGGAGGACGCAGGCGATGGCACCGAGTACGTTGCAATCGAAGTCAACCAGACAGCAGGTCCGGCGCGCACTTTGGCGGGCACCGTCGGCTATGGCACGGGGCAGGGTCTGCGCGTCGAGGGAAGCTGGGCGCACCGCAATCTGTTCCCACCCGAAGGCGCGTTAACCGGAACCTTGATCGCGGGGACGTTGGAGCAGGGGGCCGGGGTCAGTTTCCGCCGCGCGAACGCAGGGCAACGCGACCGCACATTCGAAGTGGGTGTGAGCGCGCTGCGCTCAAACTTCGACGCGTTTGAGGCGACCACCGGACGCGTGGGCGCGACCTATTCCTATGTTTCTACACCCATCTGGCAGAAACGTATCACCTACGCCTTCGGCGCGGAGGTTCTGGCGAGCGTCGAAGAAGCGTTTGACATCGAAGCCAATGATTTTGTCGATGAGACCTATTTGATCGGCGCGGTCTTCGGGCAGATCGGTTTTGACACCTCGGACGATCTGCTCAACCCGACGCGCGGGTTCCGGCTTGAGGCTTTGGTTCAGCCCGAGGGATCGCTTGAAGGCGGCTTTACGCCCTATGTGCGCACTGTGTTTGACGCCTCGGCCTATGTCCCGGCGGGCGACAGCTTCGTCATGGCCGGACGCGCGCGGCTTGGCACGCTGCAAGGCGCGGATGGCGTCGATATCGCGCCCTCGCGCCGGCTCTACGCGGGCGGTGGCGGATCGGTCCGCGGCTTTGGCTTCCAAGAGTTGGGCCCGCGAGCGCAGGCGGTGAACGACAATTTCGATCCCGATGACCCGGACTCCGACGAAGAACCGTTCACATTAGAGCCCATCGGCGGGCGCAGCGTCATCGAAGCCTCCGCCGAGGCGCGCTATCGCTTTGGTGATTACGGCGTCGTCGCGTTTGTTGATGCGGGTCAAGTCTACCGAGACACCGTACCCTCCTTTTCCGACATCCGCTTTGGCGTGGGCATTGGCGGGCGCATCTACACCAACTTCGGACCGCTGCGTGTCGACATTGCGACACCGATCAACCGGCGCGAAGGCGAAGGCCGGCTCAACGTCTATGTCTCCATCGGGCAGGCGTTTTGATGGTCTGGGTCAAGCGGATCAGTCTGGGCCTGTTGGTCCTTATCGTCGCTTTGGCGGCGCTTACCGGGCTCGCCCTGGTCTCGCTCAACACGAGCGCGGGGCGCGACTGGGTCAGAGGGCAGGTTGAGGCGCTCGAGTTTGAAAACGGGCTGAAGATCGGCGTTGGATCAATCGACGGATCGCTGTTCAGCGCGATGACGCTGGGCGGGCTGACGCTTTCTGATCCTCAAGGCGTCTTCGCCAGCGTGCCAGAAGTGCTGGTCGAGTGGAACCCGTGGGCGTTTGCGTCCGGCGATATCGATATCGATTCAGTCACGATTGAGGCCGCCACGCTCAGCCGCATCCCCGAATTCAACGAAACCCCGCCAAGCGACGCGCCGTTATTGCCGGACTACACCATCGACATCGGAGAATTCGCGCTGGAGCGATTGGTGGTCGAAGCACCGGTGACGGGTACGCGGCGGATCGCGCAGATCTCAGGTAAGGCCCGGATCGCTGATCTTGCAGCGGACCTCACTTTATCCGCGAGTAGCGTTGCGACACTCGCTGATGCGGCGTCAGGTGATGTGGTGGAGATCAAAATGCTCGCCGCGCCGGAGGACGATCGCCTCGATCTCGATATGGAGATCGCTGCGCCCGCTGATGGCGTGATTGCGGCGCTGACAGGATGGCAGGCGCCGGTCAATATGAGCCTCGAAGGCGAGGGCACCTGGGCCCAATGGGACGGCCAACTGAACGCGGACTGGAGCGGGGAGCAATTAGCGGCCCTGAACCTGCGAGCGCGCGATGGAACCTTTGCAGCGGAGGGTGAGGCCTGGTTGGCTCTCGTTGCTCCCGAGACGATTGCGGGTTTGGTAGGCGGGGTCACCGAAGTCAACGCGCGGGCACAGCTGAATGAGGGAGCGGCTCTGATCAAAGCCGGCCTCACCGGTGACGCTTTCACGTTTGGCGGCGAGGGCGGCGTCAATTTCGAAGACAACCAATGGGACGCTTTCGCAGCCCAACTCACAACCGCCTCAGCGCCAAACGAGATATCGGGCGCGCTCGTGTCGGGCGTCGACGCGCGAATGACGCTGAATGGCGACCTCGCCCAGCCCGACGTCGCCTATAACCTCGCCGCGCAGCGATTGAGCTACGCAAGTGTCGGGCTTGAAGGGTTCACAACCACTGGCGAAACTCTTGTCTCGCTCGACGACATGGTTTTGCCCATCTCAGCCTGCGTGGCCCGGATCACGGGGTTGGACCAGGCAGCGGGCGGCGCGCTGAGGGATGTGCGTCTTTCCGGCGATATTCTGATCGACTGGCCGCGTATTGTATCCGACAATCTGCGGCTTCGCTCGCCGCGGATCGACGCTGGGGTGACCCTCATCGCGGACGCACAGGCTGGTCGCTATGGCGGCGCTATCGATGGCGAACTGGGCGATTACCGGCTGCAAAGCGTCGGCCTGTTCGATGTCGAGAGCGAGGCGCGGCTTGCCTTCGATACGGACGCCGGTGTGGCGCTTAAAGGCACGGTTCAGGCCCGCTCGACCCAGGTCACAAACGAAAGCGTCGCGAACCTGCTCGGCGGTGACATGGTCGCCTCCAGCGATGTGGCCTACGGCCGCGATGGCGTCACACGCCTTTCCAACATCCGACTGTCCTCGCCGCTTTTGCAGGTGAGCGAGGGGCAGGGGACGTATAACGCGCGAGGTGAGCTCGATATCGAGGCGAGCGGCGTTTCGTCCGATTACGGGCCTCTTGGCCTTCAACTGGCGGGCACTGTCGCGCGGCCCGTTGCGATCATCGACGCGCCCAATCCGGGTCTGGGCGTTGGTCTGGCCAAGGTCACCGCGACGGTGCGCGGTGATAACGGCCTCTATCAGATTGACGCCGATGGCATGAGCGACTTTGGCCCGGTCACCGCGAACCTGCGCGCCGATCTGTCGAGTAGCCCGGTGGCGCTCGATATCGAACGCGCGGACGTGGGCGGCGTGGGCCTTCGCGGGCGGCTGCTGCAAAGCAAGGCCGGGCCCTATATCGGCAATCTGGTTGCAACCGGGGAAGGCCTGACGGGCAATGTCGAATTGAGCGGTCGAGGCGAGATCCAGATCGCCACGATCCGCGCCAGAGCCCGCAATGTCTCTTTGCCCGGCGCGGCAGGCGCGCGGATTGGCCGAGGCATCATCGACGCGAGTGTCGTTTTGGATGACCAGCCTCAGATTACCGCCGACGTGCAGCTCGCTAACGCACGCTATTTCGGAACGCGCATCGATACTCTTCGCGCTGAAGTGGACCTTAGCGACGGACTGGGGTCGGCCAAATTGCTGACCACAGGCAGCGACGCGGTGCCGTTTCGCATTGCCGCCAACGCGGACTTGAAACCCGATATGTGGCGCGCCGCGATCAAGGGTCGGGTGCGCGGCATCGCTTTCAACAGCGACACTCCGGCGCGGATCATCCCTGCGAGCGCTGAGGGACCTGATGCCGGCGTCTATCAACTGCTGCCCACGCGTCTGGTCTTCAATCAGGGAAGCGTGCGTCTGTCTGGCCGGTTCGGAAGCGAATTCGCGCTCAAGACCCGGATTGATGCGCTCGATCTGGCGATTGCTAACCGTTTCGCCGAAGGGCTGGGGATCAACGGCAAGGCGAGTGGCAGCGTCGACTTCGCGCTGACCGGCGATAACGCGCAGCCGGAAGCTGACGCGCGCCTGACGGTAAAAGGCTTCTCACGCTCGACCGCGCTGACTGTGAGCGAATCCATTGACGTGACCTTTGCCGGAACCCTGCGCGAGGGCGCCGCGATCGGACGAACCGTCCTCAAGCAACGCGGCACCATCATCGGGAGGCTGAACACCGACATCTCTGCGATTCCGCAACAGCCAGGGACATTTACCGAAAGGTTCCTCCACGCGCCATTAGACGGCGGGCTTCGCTACACCGGACCTGCGGAGACGCTCTTTTCCCTCGGCGGGCTGGCGGATCAAAGCCTGACCGGCGTGCTCGGCGTGGCCGTGGATTTCTCAGGCCAACTTGCCGAGCCAAACCTGACGGGCCTCATCCGCACCAACAATCTGACCTATGAAAACGAGACCTACGGAACACAGCTGACTGCAATCAGCGCGCGCGGACGGTTTGAAGGCGACACGATTGTCATCGAAAACTTCGACGCGAAAGCCGGCGAAGGGGACGTATCCGCATCCGGAAGGGTCAGCCTCGCAGCGGATCGCGGTTTCCCGATGGACCTCGCAATCTCGCTCAACCGGGCTGCGCTGGCGCGCAGCACGGCGCTGGGAGCCACCGCGACGGGAGAGCTTTCGCTGGTCAAACGCGCCGGAGAGCGCGCGCTGTTATCGGGCACCTTGTCGCTGCCTGAAACCCGCTACACGCTCGCCTATCCCGGCGCATCCGAAGTGCCCGAGCTCACCGGAGTGCGCTTCAAATCGAGCGACGGCGAACCCGCTGCGGCGACAATGGCCGCGCGCACCGAGCCTGAGCCGGGCTTCGAAGATGTGCGCCTCGACCTTAAACTCGTCGCCAACGATGAGCTCTATGTGTCCGGCATGGGACTGCAAAGCGAATGGAGCGCAGACCTACGCGTCACCGGAACAAGCGCGGCCCCGCGCATGGTCGGCGAGATTGAGCTTGTGCGCGGCACGCTCGGCTTTGCGGGCCGCGATTTCGACATCGAAGAGGGACTCATCCGCTTTACCGGAGCTCCCGCGTTTAATCCGCAGATCGCGATCACCGCGACCGAGGCCATCCGGGAAGTCACAGTCTCGGTCGGCGTATCGGGCAGCGCGTTTTCGCCGCAATTTGCCTTTTCGAGCACACCGGGATTGCCTCAGGATGAAATCCTCGCGCGCATCCTTTTCGGCAGTTCGATCGCCAATCTCTCGGCCTTGGAGGCGGTGCAGCTTGCGCAATCGCTCAACACGCTCAGCGGTTCGGGCGGGGGGATCAACCCGGTCGGAGTGCTGCAATCCGCGACCGGATTGGATCGTCTGAGGGTCGTGGGCGCTGACGATACGACCGGCAGAGGCACGGCGCTGGCCGCTGGGCAGTACATCTCGGACGATATCTATGTCGAAGTCATCACCGACGCGCGCGGGTTCACCGCGACCCAGCTTGAGATCAGCCTGACGCCCACCCTGTCGGTCTTGAGCCAGGCTGGCGGAAATGGCGGCACCAACGTCAATCTGCGCTATCGCAAGGACTATTGATGCGGCTTCTCGGTGTCTTGGCTGTGGTGGTAGCGGCGGCGCTGGTGCTGGTTTTGTGGCTGCGGCCCGAACCAGAGACCTTCGATGATCGCTTCGAGCGCACGCAGAAGCAGCTTGAAGCCATGGCGCAGAGCATCGAGGCGGACCTGGATAAGGTTAGTTCGGATAATCCCGCCAGTCGGGCGCGGGGCGGGCGCTGACCTAGCGGTTACGCCGTTCTCACACCGCCGGGATTTCTCTTGCTGACCGATGATCGCCGGTTGCTTTTGCGCATGTAACGAGGGTACGGTTTGTCGCGCGGGGCTGTCGCGTTACAGTCACGCAGCCTTCCTACGAAGATGTGTGTCTTCAACCCCTTAATCGCCTCCGAGGATGATCTTGCCCCAATCAGAGCAAAGCGAAGCGTTGCACATTCGATCCGTTGAGGGCGCGGCGAACCCGATGCAGCCTGCGTCTCTGGACGCGGCGCGACTGGTCAAGAGCCTAGCGGACTTTCGCCGCCCCAGCGTGCCGCGCAGCTGGATAGAGCTGGCGATCACTTTGTTGCCGCTCGCGGTGGTCTTTGGCGGTATTCTCTACGCCGTTTCCAATGGTTATTACGCGGCGCTGTTGCTGACCCCACTTTCGGGCCTGTTGATGCTGCGCAGCTTCATCATCCAGCATGATTGCGGGCACGGCGCGTTTATGCCGGGCAAGGCTGGCAATGACTGGATCGGACGGGCTCTGGGTGTGCTGACGCTCACGCCTTACGATTGCTGGCGTCGCTCGCACGCTCTTCACCACGCGGGCACGGGCAATCTTGAAAAGCGCGGATTTGGCGATGTCGACATGCTGACCGTTCGCGAATTCAAAGCGCTCTCACCCATGGGGAGGTTCGGATATCGGCTCTATCGCCACCCCGTTGTCCTGCTGGGCCTTGGGCCCGCTTATCTGTTCTTGCTGCGCCATCGCCTGCCCATCGGCCTGATGCGCGAGGGCGCGATATACTGGATCAGCGCGATGGCGACCAACGCGGTGACCTTCGCGCTGCTGGCCTTTCTAGCGTGGCAATTCGGCGTCGCGACCACGGCTCTTGTGTTCCTGCCCAGCCTGATCATTGCCGCGACGATGGGCGTGTGGCTGTTCTATATCCAACACCAGTTTGAAAACGCGCATTGGGATAGCCGCGCGCAGTGGTCGTTCATGGACGCGGCTCTGCTGGGCAGTTCCTATCTGCATTTGCCGATGCCGCTGCGCTGGTTCACCGCGAACATCGGCATTCACCACATCCACCATCTGATGAGCCGCATCCCGTTTTACCGTCTTCGCGAAGCGCTCGACGCGCATCCCGAGCTTGAGCACGTCAATCGCATGACCGCGCGGCACACGGTCACGCCGTTCCTGCTGACACTTTGGGATGAAGATCAGCGCAAGATGGTGCGGTTCAAGGACGCGAAGGGCTAGACGCTAAGCGCTAGCCGCTGTTGCGGAGCGCGGTGGCGACCGCGTTGATCGACAGCTTGATACCTTCGGCGATGCGGTGATCGGTGTCGCCCGCGCGGTGGCGTTTGAGCAGCTCAAGTTGGAGCAGATTGAGCGGTTCGATATAGGGCAGGCGCAGCCGGATCGACGCGTCAAGCTTCGGCGATTTCTCCAGCAGATATGATTGCTGTGTCGCGTCGAGCAGCGCGTCGTGCGTGCGCTGCCATCCCTCTTGGATTTCGCCAAAGACCCGCGAGGCAAGCGCCTGATCTTCGACCAGCGTCGCGTATTCCGCCGCAATCGCCATGTCCGATTTGGCCAGCACCATTTCCATATTGGCGAGCGCGTTGCGGAAAAACGGCCATTGCTCGGCCATGGCCTGCAATAAAGCCTTGTCCTCGCAGCCCGCTAGAGCGTGACCCACACCGTACCAGCCCGGCAACATGACGCGCGCCTGGCTCCACGAAAAGACCCACGGGATGGCGCGCAAATCCTCAATCTGGTTGGACGCTCTGCGACTGGCGGGGCGCGATCCGATGTTGAGCGTCGCAATCTCGGCGATGGGCGTCATCTGGCGGAACACATCGACAAAACCGGGCGTGCCGTAAACCAGATCGCGATAGGCGCGAAAGGCGCGCGCGGATATCGTGTCCATTGCGCTAGAAAAGCGCGCGTAGTCATCCGATCCGATCCGCTGCGGTTCCAAAGTCGCGAGCAAGGTCGCGCTGGTCATCGCCTCCAAATTGTTGGCCGCCGTTTCAATCGTGCCGAATTTGGCCGCGATCACCTCGCCTTGTTCGGTGATCCGGATGCGCCCGTTGACGGTGCCGTGCGGCTGCCCGCGGATCGCTTCGAACGCGGAGCCACCGCCGCGCCCGACCGAACCGCCGCGTCCGTGGAAGAGCTGCATGGTCACATTCGCTTCTGTGAAGACCGGGGCCAGGGCCTCGCTCGCGCGCGATAGCATCCAGCTGGAGGTGAGATAGCCGCCATCCTTGTTCGAATCCGAATAGCCGATCATCACTTCCTGCGACCCGCGCGCTTTGGTCAGCGCCGCGACTTCTGGGATGGCGAAATAGTCGCGCATCACGCCCGGCGCGTTTTCGAGGTCGCCGATGGTTTCAAACAGCGGAACCGGCGTGATCGGGCATATCACCTCATCGCCAGCGCGATAGAGCCCGGCCTCGCGCAGCAGCAGCAAAACCTCCAGCAGGTCCGAGACGCTCTGCGCCATCGAGACGACGTATTGCGTGATGCAATCAGGGCCATAGCAGTCATGCGCGAGGGCGGCCGCGTCGATAATCGTGAGCTCTTTGGTGACTTCGTCCGAGTAATCAGCCCATGGCGTGCGCAGCGGGCGCTTGCCCGCGAGCTCTTGGCGAAGATGCGCAACACGCTCGTCCTCGGTCATTGCGAGATAGTCGATACCTGCGCCCGCCTCGGCGAAAAGTTCGGCGACGACGCGTTCGTGTACCGCGCTGTTCTGCCGCAGATCCAGCGTCGCCAGATGGAATCCGAAGGTTTCAACCGCGCGGATCAATCCGCCCAGCGCGCCAACCGATCCGAGCGTCTCGCCGCCCAGCGCATCGAGCGAATCTGCGATGGTGCGCAGGTCATCCCCGAAGGCCTGAGGTCCGTCATAGGTTTCCCCGGTGAGCAAGGCAGGGCGCGCCGGCGGCTTTCCGCACAGGGTCTCAAAAGTCGCGGCAAGCCGCGCGTAGATGCCGATCAGCGCGCGGCGGTAGGGTTCGTCCTCGCGGTGTAACGCGTTGTCCCCGCTCGCATCGGCAAGCGCTTCGACCTCAGGCGAAATCTCGGTCAATTCGCTCGAAATCGACAGGTCCGCGCCAAGCCGCTGCAACTGGTCGAGATAGTAGCTCAGCACCGTTTCAGCGCCCCGACCGAGCGCGTATTGAAGCGTTTGCGCGTTCACAAACGGGTTCCCATCACGGTCTCCGCCGATCCAGCTGCCGAGGCGCAGAAAGCTTTTTGGCCGCGCTGACAGCGTGCGTTCCCACGACCGATAAAGCTCAGGCATGGCAGGCAGGAACACCTTGCGCATGAAATCGAGCGCGTTGTCGACCTCGTCAGTCACGTTGAGCTTGTCACGGCGCAGGGTGCGGGTGCGCCAGAGCAAGGCGATCTGGCGCTCAATCTCGCGCTCGACCGGGCCTGTGTCGCCGCCCGCCACAATCACGGCGTCGCGCCGCACCATCATTTCGGCCAGCCGCGAGCGGTGGTCGATGACGCTTTTGCGGCGCACTTCGGTGGGATGCGCGGTAAGCACCGGCGCAATCAGCGCCTCGTTAAGAAGGTTCAGGACCGCGTCCTTGCCGATCCCGTGCGATTCCAATTGCGCCACCGCATCGGCGAAGCCCGCGTTCTCGGTAACCATCACCGCATCGCGATCCTCAGCCAGGTTTGCCAGCATCGAAAACAACCCAAATCCGCGCACGAAAGCGAGCGCTTCGTCGAGCGATAACTGGTCCAGATCAAGGTCGGCGAGCTCATCCCCGCGATGGCGATTGACGCTGGCGGAACGGATCCGTTCGGTCTGTTCGAAGAGCCGCTCCCCGCCATGTTCGCGAATGACATTGCCCAGGGCTCTGCCCATAAAACGGATGTCTTCGTTTTGCTGGATGCGGGGCCGGGTGCTCATGAAATTGCGGTTCCTTGGGTCATGCAAAAGGTCAAATCTGTGAGGCTCTTATAGAGCCATTATCGCGGCCCGTCTCGATCAGGCGGGCAATGGCTGAAGTGCAAAGTCGCTCTGCACGCTACTGCCGAGTTTGCGGGCCAATTCGTTTGCGAGCCGCGCGTTGAGCGCGTTGGCAAGGCCCGGCAATTTCGCCTCTAAAGCGCGTAAATCCTGCGCGTCCCATTCCACATAGCGTGTGCCCGGCATAGCGTGCGTGGTTGCCGAAGCCGGACCATCTTGAACATAGGCAATCTCGCCGACGAAACTGCCATCGGAAAGGGTGAAGCTGTGCGAGGCTTTCTCGACCGACACCTCGCCTTCGAAGATGAAGAACAGCGACGCGCAGGGCTCGTTTTCGCTCGTCAACCGCCTTTGATCGCCCGCATCGACGCTGCGCCACTTGGCGAGCTTCAAGAGGCGTCGGAACTGACCGGGCGTGAAGGTCGAAAACGCGCTCAACAGGCGCTTCTCATCGGCGGTCAGGCGAAAGGTCGTGCGATCCAGCATGACCTGCGAAAGAACCCACAGATTGACCGCCACCATCAGAAATCCGGTCATCACCGAGTCCCATAAGGGCGGCTTGGGAACGAGCCAGTAATACGCGTTGAACACGAGGCTGGAGACGATGATCATAACGCGCAATTTCAGCTCGTCGCGGATGAAATAGCCGATAAGCAGCAAAGCCGTGCCTAGATGGATCAGCCACGCCGGATCGAAAACATGCATTGATCACCTCCCACCGCGCGCAAACCTAGAGATTGCTGCGCGAAACGCCATCCCCGTGAGCGCTCGTTTGCGCGTTTGATCTCGCTCCCTCGATATGACACTCATGATCGCGGAACATCGAAGTCATGGGAGAGGGCGAGCGATGGAAATGCCACAAACGGGCAAGAGCTGGTGCGAGCTGAAAGACGTGCTGGTGGAGCGCGGCGCAGGCGACGCCAAGTGGCGCGATGGCAAAACGGCCGTCTACGTCTTTAACGCCGGGCCCGAAATCGCCGAGGTGCAGCACGGCGCCTACGCGCTCTACATGTCGGAGAATGGACTGGGCCCGCTCGCCTTTCCTTCGCTCGCTCAGATGGAGCGTGAGGTGGTCGGCATGGCGCTTTCGCTGCTCCACGGTCCCGAAGGCGCAACCGGCGCAATGACGTCGGGCGGCACGGACAGCATCACGATGGCGCTCAAAACCGCGCGCGACTATGCCCGCGCTGAAAAGGGCCAATCGGGCCCCGCCAATATCGTGCTGCCGCAATCGGCGCATCCTGCCTTTGATAAAGCGGCGCATCTGATGGACCTTGAGGTGCGCCGGATCGCGCTCAAAACCGATGGCAGCTACGAAGCGGACCCGTTTGCCATGGGCGAGGCGTGCGACGCTGGCACCGTGATGATGGTCGGCTCAGCGCCCAATTTTCCGCACGGGATCATCGACCCGATCGCCGAGCTGGGCGCGGTGGCGCAGGCCAAGGGCGTGTGGCTGCACACCGATGCCTGCGTCGGCGGCTATTTTGCGCCGTTCGCGCGGATGAACGGCGTCGACGTACCCGCTTTTGATTTCGAAGTGCCCGGCGTCCATTCGATGAGCGCGGATCTGCACAAATACGGTTACGCGGCCAAGGGTGCCTCAACCGTCCTGTTTCGCTCACAAGCGCTCTACGATCACATGCCGTTCGACGAACGCAATTGGAACGGCGCGCCGATGAAGACGCCGACCCTCGCCGGCACGCGTCCGGGCGGTGCGATATCAGCCGCTTGGGCGGTGATGAACGCGCTGGGTGTGGAGGGTTATCGCGAAAAGCAGGGCCTCGTCTGCGAAACCCGCAAGCGCGTTGAGGTGGGCGTGGCTGCGCTCGGATTTGAAGTTCTGGGCCATCCCGTCCTCGGCCTGATCGCCTTTCGCCACCCGGATCACGACAGCTTTGCAATTTATGGCGAGATGTACCGCAAGGGCTGGTTCACATCGATCACTGTCGACCCGCCTAGCCTGCACCTGATGCTCTCGCCCAAACACGCGGAGGTCATCGACGATTACTTGGCGGATTTGGCCGCGAGCGTTGCGACCGTGGCCGCCGGCAAACAGGGAGCCAGGGTCGAAGCGCGCTACTCCTGAGCAGGGTAGCCAGCAACGTCTGCGACCTACGCAATGTCTGACAAGCTTGGTTAGGTCTTCTAATTAACTTGATTCGGATACGTCCCCGTTCGAAAGCGCCGAAGGGGGAATAATTCACGACCATGTCGAACGAGCCGATGGATCCGCTGGCTGAGATCAGGCAGCTGCACCAGACCATAGCCGAAATGCGCGAAGCGCTGGAAGAAAAGGATGTCCAGGCGCGCGGCACGCTGCAGAAAATGCAGGCCGAAGCGGCGGCTGAGATCACGCATCTCAAAGCCATGGTGCAAAGCCTGCGCGATCAGTTGGAAGAACAATCCCATGACGCGGGCGCCAAGGCGCAGGCCGCGCGCCAAGACGCCGCGGCCGAGATCCAGCAGCTCAGAGACACCGCGCAAGCTTTGCGCGACGCGCTCGAGGACCAACGCGCCGAAAACACCGCGCGCGTCCAGACGGAACGCCAGTCCTCGGCCTCGGAAATCGAACAATTGCGTCACACGGTCCAGGTCCAGCGCGACGAAATGGACATTTTGCGCAAGCGGTTCGCCGATGATCGCCAGATCCTGGCGCGCACCAACCGCGACCGCACGCAGGAACTGGAAGCGACAATCAAGCATCTGCGCGATGCTCTTACGGAGAAACAAGCATGAGTGACGCGGCGCAAACCGCTGACGCCAAGGACGCAATGGATGCAGGCCAGCGCCTGAAACGGCTGCAACTGATCCTCGATGTCTCAAAGCAAGTCGCCTCGATGGAAACGCTCGACGCGGTGCTCGATACGCTGGTCAGTGTCGCTGTGTCCCAGACGGGCGCGGATCGTGGATCGCTGTTCTTGCACGATGCCAAAACGGGCGAGCTTTACAGCCGTGTGGCGCAAGGGCTGAAACGGCGCGAGATCCGCATTCTTGACGATGTCGGAATTGCGGGATCGACCTTTCACAGCGAAGAGCCGCTGATCATCGATGATGCCTACAGCGATGCGCGCTTTAATCGGGAGGTCGACACCGAGACCGGGTATAAGACCAAGTCGATCCTCGCGACGCCCGTTCGCAACGCGCGCGGGCGCATCATCGGGGTCACGCAGGTGCTGAACAAGGCCGACGGGCCCTTTACCCAGCAAGATCTCGAAATCCTAGATGGCGTCACAAGTCAGTGCGCTATCACGCTGGAATCCATGCAGCTTATCGAGCAGATGGAAGACACACGGCGGCGCGAGATCGAGTTTTTGAACATCGTCTCCGAAATGACCTCCGAACTGGAGCTGACCACGCTCTTGCGCCGCGTCATGTCCGAAGCGACCACGATGCTGGATGCCGAACGCTCAACGCTGTTCATCAACGATGAAAAGACGAACGAGCTGTTCAGCCAGGTCGGCGAGGGGCTCGACGCGATGGAAATCCGTTTGCCCAACCATCTGGGCATTGCCGGAACTGTCTTCACCTCGGGCGAGACGATCAACATCCCGCACGCCTACACCGATCTGCGGTTTAATCCCGCGTTCGATAAACAATCGGGCTTCTTTACTCGGTCCATTTTGTGCGTGCCCGTCATCAACAAAGCGGGCGATGTCATCGGTGTCACGCAGGTGCTGAACAAGCGCGGCGGGCCGTTTAACGAGGAAGACGAAAGCCGCCTCAAAGCCTTCACCGCGCAGATCGCCATAGGGCTCGAAAACGCCAAGCTGTTTGGCGACATCCAGTCGATGAAGAACTACAACGAGAGCATGCTGCAATCCATGTCGAACGGTGTCATCACCTTCGACGAAGAGGGGCTCAACCGCACATGCAATCAGGCCGGGGAGCGCATTTTGCGCGCCGAGCCAGCGCATTTGGTGGGCAAGACGCCGATGGAAGTCTTCGGTGAGGAGAACCAATGGCTCGTCGACCGAACCGCGCGCGTGGCTGAGAGCCGCATGGGCGAAAGCCTGGCTGATGTGGAACTCGTTTTTGCGGGCGAAAAAGTGTCCGCCAACGTCACGGTCCTGCCGATGGAATCGGGCGAGGAAACGTCGCTCGGCACGCTGGTGATGGTCGAGGATATTTCCGACGCGAAACGCGCCAAATCGACCCTTTCGCGCTACATGGATCCCGGCCTCGCAGCGCAAATGCTGACGGGCGACGGCGAAGACGACATTCTGGGCGGCAAGGACACCACTGCGACCGTCTTGTTTTCCGACATTCGCGGGTTCACGACCATCACCGAAAAGCTCGGCGCACAGGGCACGGTGGCCTTGCTCAACGACTATTTCGAGCTGATGGTCGACTGCATTTCCGAACAGGGCGGCATGCTCGATAAGTTCATCGGCGATGCGATCATGGCCGCGTTCGGCATTCCGGTGGGTCACGAGGATGATGAGGACCGCGGGCTTCGCGCCGGGATCGATATGATCCAAACCCTGTGGCGGTGGAACGAAGAACGCGCCGCGCGCGGCGAGCCGCCCGTGGATATGGGCCTTGGCCTCAACACCGACCGCATTGTCGCGGGCAACATCGGCTCAAAAAAGCGAATGGACTACACGATGATCGGCGACGGCGTGAACCTTGCCGCGCGGTTGGAAAGCGCCTGCAAACAGTATCACGCGCGCATCCTGTTGTCCGAATACACCGTCGCCAAGCTCAAGGGCGTCTACCGGCTGCGTGAAGTCGATAAGGTGGTCGTCAAAGGCAAAACCGAGCCCGTCGCGGTGTTCGAATGCCTCGACTATCACACCGATGCGAGCTTCCCGGAGCTGATGGAGGTGCTCGGCAATTTCAACGAAGGCGTGAAGCAGTATCGCGCGCAGGAATGGGACCGGGCGACCGGCTTTTTTCAAAAGGCGCTGGCGGCCAATCCGGATGATGCGCTTTCACAGACCTACGTTGATCGCTGCGCCCTGATGAAGGCGACGCCGCCCGCATCGGACTGGGACGGCGTTTGGATCATGAAAGACAAATAGCGCCCGCAGACACAAACCCCGACCGGCTAAGAGCAGCGCCGGTCGGGGCCTCGTAGAGGCTGCGGATTGCGTGTTGGGGAAGCAGCCTCGAAAAGCGTGCGAGGGTCAGCCCCCGCCAAGCGCGGCGGTGGTGCTCTCCTCGATCATGGCCAGAGCTTTGGCGGTCGCTTCGCTGGGCGAGGTATCGCCGTTTTTGATCGCGTCCGCCATTTGCAGCAGCTCGCCCCCGATTGACGTTCCCACGCTGGGCTCTTGCTCGATCGCGATGCCGCCATTGGCGCGCTTGACCTCGTCCCACTTGGCGCGGATCGCGGCCCAGTAGTCCTTGGTTTTGGCCCAATAGTTTTCCGCCGCTTCGACGTTGTAATCGTCGAAGCGCTCATAGGTGTTGAGGACGTATTCCTGCACCACCGGGACGAGTTCGCCCGACCCGTCCTTCGCGGGCATCATCTTGGTGTTGTCCTGCCAGTGGATCCATCCCTTCGGCGTGATCTGGTGTCGGTTGATGCCTTTATAGCGGTCATAGATCGGATCGCGGACCGCGTCGCGGCGGGCGAGGGGGCGCATGGTCCAGTTGGAGCGCCAGCGTTTGACGCCGTTGGTCACTTCCCATTCGCCCCATCCGGCGTAGCGCGGGCTGTCATCGACCTGGTAAACAGTTTGCGACCAGCGTCCGGCCCGCATGGCTTCGGGAACGTCGGTAAGCTTCCAGTTTTCGCCGCCTTCGAAAGTAAGGATCTTCTCGGGCTCGTATTCCCAATCCTGGCGCCAGTGTTTGACGACATAGGGCGATTCCTTGGGGCCTGTGACGAGCAGATGCTGGAGCACGATCTTGGTGCCGGTGTCTTCGATCACACGGACCGATTCGTACCCGCCCGAGATCTTCTTATCGATCGGCGCGTAGCCCTCCATCCATGAGGTGGACTCCTGCATGTCGAAGGTGACGGCGAAGTCGCCGGCCATCGACAGGATGGTTTCGCGATCCGCTTCGAACGCGGCCTTTGCGGCGTCTTCGCTGTGTTCAATCGGGTCATCGGCCAGCGCCGGGGCGGGGCTTGCGATGAGCGCAAAGGCGGCGAGACCGCTGGCGAGAAGAGGCTTGGTGAGTTTCAACATGGCAGGGGGTCCCATTTGTTGTGCTATTGATAATGACATACAATAACTGGCGGCGCTTTAAAAGCCTTTTGACCAGCTGAGCGCGGCTTTGAAGTTGCGTCCGGGTTGGCTGACGCCGGCAAAGACCACCTCGAAATCGGTATCCGCGACATTGTCGACGCCCAGATCGAGGCGGAACCCTTTGAGCGGGCCCTCTTCGGGTTCGAAGACGAGATAGATATCGTTGACGAGATAATCCTCGCGCGCGTCCAGCGGGTCGTTCACCTCGTCAAATTCGGTCGCGTAAATGGTGCGCACGCCAAGCCGAAAGCCCGTGTCCGCGATGTTGGCTCCGACATCGATAAAAAGGGTGTCGGGTTGCAAGACCCCTTCGAGAAACTCGCCCGTGCCCGCATCCACGCCGTCAATGCTGGAGAAGTTGCCGCGCGCGTAGAAGACGTCCGAGGCGTAGGAGAACTCGATCTCGACGCCATCAATCTCGGCGTTGCGAATGTTGACGTTCTGGCTGACATTCCCGAATGCCGGGCCCGATCCGCAAGGTGGCACAAAGGGGCTGGCGACGAAGCAACCGGCCGGAATATTCACGTCCAGACCGATCAGGTTGTCGACATCGCTTTCGTAATACGATCCCTTGATCGATAAGCGGTCGCCCGCGCTCAGCAGATCGTCCAGTTGCAGGCCGACGCCGAATTCGAAGGTCTCCGATTCCTCGGCGCGCAAATCGGGGTTGCCGACAAACTCGTTGGTCACAAAGCGCGGGCCCCGTGGCCCCGGCGCCGCTGAGAGGTCGGGGATCACGAAATGCGCGCCATCGGCAAAGGCCTCGTTGAACGAAGGCGCGCGAAAGCCGAGCGCGTAATTGCCGAAGAACAAAAGTTCCGGGATCGGCTCGTAAGAAACGCCGATCTTGGGGGAGAATTCATCGTCGTCGATCTCGAACGTGTCATCGTCGGAGGTCGAGGTGAAAGAATCCCACCGGATGCCTGGGATGATGTTTAACTCGCCTGGGATTGAGCCCAGATTGGCCAGTTTTAACTCGGCCTGCGCGAAAAGGCCGACGAACTCGGTCTCCGCATCGGGCACCCCGCCGCGCGTGCCATCGGCGGTATTCGTGTCGATCCCGGTCTGCTCGTCGCGGTAATATTCGCCGCCATAGGTGAGCGTAAGCTTGGAGCCGCCGCCTAGGTCAAAGCGCGAGCGGTTGTCGAGGAGGAAGCCGATCGTTTCGACCTGACGGTCCGCGATACGGTCGCTCGACGCCTCGTCTTCTTCGACTGAGTTGTTGGTGTAATAACCGACCAGATTGAGGTCGATGGCGGCGCTTTCGGGGTTCCAGTTCAGGCCCAATTGCGCGGTTTCGCTGGTGATGTCGCGAAAGACCAGCTCGTTGCCCGGGCCGGCGATGTTATTGCCCTGCGGGTTGGCGGGATCGGTAGAATCGCTGTGATAGCGTGAGAAAGAGCCGGTGATCTCCACCGCGTCGGACGGCCGCGCCGTCACTTTGAACAGGTTGGAGAGGATTTCATCATCCGCTGGCAGGGTGTTGCCGCTGCCAAGGTCGATGTTCCTGGCCTCGCGATAGGTGACGTTGCCGAGCACGTCCCACATGCCGTCCGAGGATTGCGCGGCGCCGGTGACGCCAACGCGGAACTCGTCATTGACGCTTTGATAGCCGGTGGTGAGGCGCACCCCGTAGCGCTCGCCTTCGGCCAGCAGGTCTGCCGCGCTTTTGGTGGTGGTTGCGATCACACCGCCCAACGCGCCGGACCCGTAAAGGGCAGAGCTGGGGCCACGCACGACTTCGATGGTCTGGACCAATTCAGGGTCGATGAAGAAGCGTCCGTCATGGCCGGAGATAAAGCTCTGGCGCGCGCCATCCTGAAAGATCAGCACGCCATTGCCGGAAAGCCCTCGGATCGAAGGCGCATCGCCTGTGCGGCGCGGGCCGCTGTCGAACGTGGTGCCGGGGATGGCGACGAAGATGTCTTGCAAGGTGCTGGCGTTGAAATCGTCGATTACATCGCGATCAATCACGGTGACCTGACCTGGAAAGTCAAACGCGCTGGTGGGGTTGCGGGTCGCGATCACCGTGATGACCGGATCTTGGGGCTCAGCGGTTTCGGCGTTGGCCTCGCTAGCGCTTTCAGCGGTTTGGGCGAGAGCGGTTTGGCCGCACAGACACAGCGCGCAGGCGAGCGCGAGACGAGAAGTTGAGAGAATTTTGAATGACACGTTCGATCCCTAATTGCGAGCGATTCACAATAGGGAAGGCAATGGTGCTAATGCGAGTGAGTGTCAACAAGACTCTTAAAGAGATTGCGAATTAATCGCATTATTTCTGGGTCTCAGAGGAATCGCTGCGTCGCTTCGTTGCGTTCGCGCAGCAGACCCGCCTCGCGCATCACGCTCGTTTTGAGGTCGATGTGTCGCGGTCGTCCCTCGCGTTTGGCGAGCACACGCGCCACACGGGTGATCAGAAGGGATGGGTCGAAGGGTTTGCGAATGTAGTCCTGAGCGCCCGCGTAGATCGCTTGCGCCTCATCCTGCGCGCCGCCCATTGCGGTGAACATGACGACGGGAAGATCGTAAAACTGCGCGCTTCCGCGAAGTTTGCGCAACAAGGTGACCCCCGTCATCCCCGGCATATCCTGATCGAGCAGCAGCAGGTCCGGACGGCGTTTATGCGCGACTTCCCACGCGTCGTCGGCGTTCGTCACCCACCCGCAGGCGTGGCCAACGTCAATCAGCACCTCCGAAGCGAGTTCGGCGATGAGTTCATCGTCATCAGCGATAAGGATGCGGGCCATGGTCTTGTTTTCCGTGTAAATGCGGCTGCGGGTATCGCTGAAATAGAGGCCATTCGCGAAGAGCGCGTTGGCCGCTGCCCCGTTGGCACTACCTATTTTGCCGTTGCCGTGGCGCGCGGACCTCTGCACACGGGTGCGCATGATTCGAGAGCCCAACGCGTCGCCTTTTGTCCCCACCAAGGGCATCCACAATCTGCGCGATTACGGCGGGTGGGCGGTGCCCGGCGGCGGACGTGTAAAGACCGGCCTCCTGTGGCGCTCGGGCCAGCACCGCGACGCGACCGACGACGATCTCGAAGCGTTTCAAAAGTTGGGCGTTCGCACCATCATCGATTTTCGCGGGGAGAGCGAGCGCGAGAAGTTTCCGTGCCGCCGGCACGACAGCTTTGACGCGGATATCCTCGCCTATCCGGGCGAGACAAGCAGCTCACCCCCGCATGAAGGCGGCGGCGGCGCGGTCACGATGACCGCTCAGCTGGCCTATGACCGGATGATCGCGGTCTACACCCGGATGCCGGTGAACCCGGCGATGATTTCGATGTTCACCCGCTATTTCGAAGCGCTCGACACGCGCGAGGGCGGCAGCCTGATCCATTGCTTTGCCGGCAAGGACCGCACCGGTGTCGGCGCCAGTCTGCTGCTCTACGTTCTTGGCGTGCACCGTGATGACGCGATTGCTGAATATCTGCGCACCAACGAAGCGCCCAACAAACATATCCTCGAAAACCAATCGCTGCCGCGTATGCGCGAGGTCTATGACGGGATTGAGGAGGGCGCGATCGAAAACCTCATGAACGTGCAGCCCGCCTATATCGAAACCTATTTCAGCGAGGTGACGCGCGATCACGGATCGATCGACGCTTACCTTGCGCAAACTTTAGGTGTGGATGAGGCAAGGAAAGCTCGCCTGCGCGACAAGTTCGTGGCGTGACAAGCGTCCCGGGCGCACCCATATTCGACGCAATCCGAAACGAAGACACACAAGAACCAAAGAGACACACAATGGCTACTCATCGCACCAAGATGCTCATCATCGGCTCCGGCCCGGCGGGATATTCCGCGGCGATTTACGCCGCGCGCGCCATGCTGGAACCGATCGTCGTTCAAGGGCTGCAACCCGGCGGCCAGCTGACCATCACGACCGATGTCGAAAACTACCCCGGCTATCGCGACGTGGTGCAGGGCCCGTGGATGATGGAAGAGATGAAGGCGCAGGCCGAACATGTCGGCACGCGCATGATGTACGACATCATCACTGAGGTCGATCTGGAGAACGGCAGCCCGTTCCGCGCCATCGGTGATAGCGGCGATGAGTATATCGCGGACACGGTGGTGATCGCCACGGGCGCTCAGGCGAAGTGGCTGGGCGCGCCCGGTGAAGAAGCGCTGGGCGGCAAGGGCGTTTCGGCCTGCGCGACCTGCGACGGCTTCTTTTATCGCGGCAAGAAAGTCGTGGTGATCGGCGGCGGCAACACCGCAGTTGAAGAGGCGCTCTACCTCACCAACCATTCCGACGACGTGACGCTGATCCACCGCCGCGATGAATTGCGCGCGGAAAAGATCCTTCAGGATCGCCTGTTCAAATCGGACAAGACCAGCGTTGTGTGGAACAAAACCGTCGAAAGCTTCGAAGCGGGCGAAGATGGGGCGCTCAGCCATCTCGTGTTGAAAGACACAGTGACCGGCGAGACGTCGACCATTGATGCCGACGGCGCGTTCGTCGCCATTGGCCACGCGCCCGCGACCGAATTGTTCAAGGGCAAGCTGTCGATGGATGCGGCGGGCTATCTCGATGTGGAGCCGGGCACGCCAAAGACCGCTATTCCCGGCGTTTTCGCGGCGGGCGATGTCACCGATCACGTCTACCGCCAGGCGGTGACGGCGGCGGGCATGGGCTGCATGGCCGCGCTGGACGGCGAACGTTTCCTCGCTACGCTTGAGGCCAACGCCGAGGTCGAGGCGCAAGCTGCGGAATGAGGCGCGCAGGCCTTATGCTGGTCCTCGCGCCGCTGGCTCTTGGCGGCTGCGATCGCGTTGTGCCCTCAGCCGAGACCTTTGTGGCCAAGCCGGAGGTGCAGGCTCTGACCATCACCGGTGCCATCGTGGCGGCGGTCAATCGTGGTGATGCTGCGCAGGTCTCGGCGTCAAACGCGCCTGACTATGAGCTCTACAGCCATGGCTATCCTAATGTCGTCGGCCCTGAAGATGCCCTGGCCAGCAACACCGCTTTGCTCAAAGACGAGGCGATTACCTTTGCCATCGACAATGTCCGAACCGAAGTCTCCCAAGACGGTGACATGGTGGTTCTCACGGCGGACTATGACTGGACCTACACCGACTCCGTAAGCGGCGAAGTCGTGGCCGAGCAGGGCAATTGGGTGCTGATCTTTAAACGCCAGAGCGACGGCCAGCTGAAAGTCTGGCGCGAGATTGCGAGCGACACCGCACCGGCCCAAAGCCCGGCTGCTGCGGGCAGTTGATCGACTAGCCCGCCTTGATCAGCGCGGCGCCTTGCAACTCGGTCCCGCTGCCGAACACGATCAGCGCGGCGTCCACGATCAATGTGATGAGCACGATGCTGGAGAGCAGGAACAGCACAAAGCGCACCATCACCTTGTTCGCCGTCACGTGCACCAGCGAATGCGCCACACGCAGACCCACATAGATCCAGCCCAGAAACGCGTTCATTCCATCGCCAACGCCCAGGACCGCAAGCACAATCGCCACCGCGTAGAACACTGTGGGTTGTTCATGCAGGTGATTGTAGTTGTGCGCTTTCGTCTGCACCCGCTCGGGCAGTTTCTGGTCGAGCAAGCCCACAACCGCCGCGTCGTCGGGCTCGATATGCGCTTTCTGCATCGCGGGAATGCGGGTGGCGTACATCCATGCCCAGATAACCATCGTCCAGATCATCAGCGCGACGGCCGGTTGCAGGATGTCCATTCCCATAAGGATAATGCTTTCTCTCATTGAAGTGTCAGGCCGGAAGCGCCGAAGGGTCGGCAAAGAGCGTCACCATGACAGCGCGCACGGCAAGCCCGACAAGGGCAAGCGAGCTGAACAGGAACAGCGCAAAGCGGATGGGGATTTTGTTGATCAGGATCTGCCAAAGCGAATGCAGGATCCGGAAGCCCGCGTAAATCCAGGCGAGGAACAGATCCGCAGCGCTAGGCCCCGCAATCGCGAGGATCACTACAAGCGCATAGAACACGGTCGGCTGTTCGTGGAGGTGGCTGTAGTTATGCGCGGGCCAACTCGCTTTGGGCGGCAGATGCGGATCAAGGTCTGGCCCGCGCAATCCGTCGCCCTTTGGTAAGGCGGACTTGTCCTTCAGCTTGGCCAGAGCGCCAAAGCGCGCCGGGATGATCCAGAACATGACGATCAGCGACCACGCGGCCAATACGGCAGCGGGCGCGAGCATTTGCGCTTGCATGAAAGCGATCCCCTATCTCTCTGCCTGACATACCTGTGAGAGGGCTGAGCCGTTGTCAATCGCAACCGATATGGCAAGCGCGATGCGAGGTGGAAAGCGTTTTGCGCTGCCAATCAGCCCGAAGCGCGCAGGACGTGGAGTTGGAAGTAGCCAAGCGCGCCGCGCTGCGATGTCAGGCTTAGGCCGTTCGCGCTCGCCGCTCGTTGGCACGCCTCGGCCAAGGTGCTGCGCGTTTGCACATGGAACTTGGCAAGCCACGCGTGGAGCGCGCGCTCAAGTGGTGCGGGCAGGCCGGACAGATCGCCAAAGTCGACGATATGCAGCTCCCCGCCGGGCGCCAATTGCGCCGCAGCGTGGCCCAATGCGCCCTCCCAATCCGGGATCATCGAGAGCGAATAGGACAGGATGATGCGCTCAAACCCGTCTTCCCCCAGCAGCGCACCCGCGTCGAAGGAACACGCATCGCCCGCGCCCAGCACCGCGCCGTCGCCCAGCGCCTTACGCGCGTTCTTGAGCATTTCTTGCGAGATATCGAGACCGTAGAGGCGCACCCCCGGCCAGCTCTTGCGCACCTTGGCAAGGTTGCGTCCGGTCCCGCACGCCACCTCCAGCACCCGCATATCAGGGCGCGCATTCAGACCCTTGATGAGGGTGTCGCGCCCGAACAGGTAGTATTTGCGCGTCGCATCATAGATGTGCCGCTGGCCCTTGTAGACGCTGTCCATCAGCGCCCCGTGGCCCGCGCTAGCCGACCCCGTCGCCATCAGGCGAGCTCGTAGACGTGCACGCCGCCATAGATCGACGAGCGGTCGCGCGCGGTGAGGTCGAGCGAAGCCTCTTCCAGATAGCGCCAGCGCGACAGGATTGCATCGTTCAGGCGTCCGGGCAGCATCGTGGGCACCGCCGCCGTCCGGAACAGCACGCGCGCGCCGGCGCGCGAGGCGCGGGTGATCCGGCCCCACAGCTCGTCCAGCTGAGCGTTGTTCATCCAATCCTGCGCGTCGAGCAGCACGAAGCGATCCATGCTGGCCTCATCCCGGTCCGCAATCCAGTGCACCATATTGGCGCGCACCACATCAAGCCGGTCTATCCGCTCGCGCATCACCTCCCAGTTCTGGCGCTGGAGGTAAGGCGGCAAGGGTGCGTTTTCGGTGCGGGCGTAGCCTCGGCCAAAGGCTTGCCAGGCGAAGTAGTTGTCCTTGATCTCGAAATCGCACGCGAGTTTCTCAAGTCGGCGGCGCAGCACTTCGGCCATGCGCTCATCACCGGCCAGCTCCGCGTATTGCGCTGGGGGAATGCCCAGACCAAACAGTGAGGCGGGCTGATCGGTCAGCCAACGAATGAACTTCTTGTCGAACACCGGAGCCAATTCGCGTTCGAAAACCTCGCGCTGCTCGTCCATCGTCTCCGCGTCGAGCAAGCGCGATAGATCGATCTTGTAAAGCTTCGCAAACAGATGCGCCAAGCCGATGAAGTTGCCCAGCAGGCCGCGCTTGTACAGGCCTTTGGTGAAGTACGAAATGCGTTTGCGCCCGCGTATGTCGCGCTTCTCCCAATACTTGCGGCTCAGCGGGTCGAGATGCGGGGCGATCATCTCCTTGTAGACCGCCTTGTTCTCCTTGTGATCGGCGTGCCCGAAGAAGCGCTGAAAGCGATCATAGCTCGGCAGGTGCTTGATCGCGGTGATCTTGAGCTGGCCGAGCGCCACGTGCGCCTTGTTGAGATCCACGGCGGTGACTTGCGCCGGGTTCGCGGTGAGGTAGGAGAGCGCGTTACACGATCCGCTCGCGATGCTCATCACGCGGCTGTCTGGCTGGATAGCGAGGCCTTCCATATCGACCACCGGGTCTTCCCAGATCTGCGCGTAGACCAGGCCGTTGAAGGCGAGCGCGAACGCCTTATCGAGCAGCTTGTCCTTGGCGCCGGCGTCCTTGCGGACCACGGCGTCGGCGATGATGCGTTTGGGTTGCACGGTCATTCTCGGGGGCTCTCCATCAGGCCTGTCGGATTCCTAGCTACGACCACCGCGTGTCGCTTATGTGACGCTTTCCACAGCCGCGCGCCGGTCGGTTCCATCTACGCGGCGACGGTTCGGGCGATCGTTTGGGCGAAGGCGGCGGGGTCGGCGTTGCCGCCGGTCAGCATGATGACGCTGCGTTCGTCCAGCTCCACCTTGCCCGCTATCGCCGCCGCCAGCGCCGCCGCACCGCCGGGTTCGAGCACCATCTGCAAGTTGGCGAAGGCCCAGCGCTGCGCCTCGCGCACTTCCTCGTCGGTCACCGTGAGGCCGGGCTCGGCGCGTCCGTGCAGGGTCTCAAGGTTGATCACTTTGGTCGCGGTCGGTTGCAGCGCGTCGCAGATCGTGGCCGGCGCATCCTCGCCCGCTTGCACGATCTCGCCCTTGGCCAGCGCCTGTCCGACCATGTCCCAGCCTTGCGGCTCGACCACGTGGATCGCGGCCTCAGGGCAGGCCAGCGCCAGCCCGGCGGCGAGGCCGCCTCCGCCGCAGCACGCAACGATCCGCGAAGGGCCGCCATCGCCGATCTGCTGCGTCAGTTCGACACCCGCGCTGCCTTGTCCCTCGATCACCCACGGATCGCCAAAGGCGTGGACCAACGTGCCGCCTCGCTCTTCTAGCAGATTGGCCGCCACCGCGTCGCGGTCTTCGCCCCCCTGTTCCTTTGGGGCCCGCTCGTACAGCACCACCTCAGCGCCCAGCGCCCTGGTGTTCTCCAGCTTCACGCTCGGCGCGTCGCGCGGCATCACGATGGTCGCCGCTATGCCCAGTCGGCGCGCCGCCCAGGCCACCCCTTGCGCGTGGTTGCCGGATGAGACCGCGACGACGCCGGCTGCGCGCTCATAGCGGTTGAGGTTCGACAATCGCCACCACGCGCCTCTGATCTTGAACGCGCCAATGGGTTGCAGGTTCTCCGCTTTCACGAAGCACGAGACCCCGCCAATCTCCACCGGCAGCAGCGGCGTCATACGCAGGATCATCGAGACCGCGCGCGCCGCATCAAGCGTGCCCTTATGCGTGGGGAGGCGTTCGTGTGTCGTCATTCGAATGGGCCGTTTCGGGTGAGAGACATGGACCACGTGTTACACGGTCCTGGGGAAGAAAACTTCACTGTTTTCAAACGACTTTTCCGGTGCCGTCTATGGGCCAGTGTTGGAATCAGAATCGCCATAATTTCAACTATGCCCAAAGCGCGCCGCGTAGGAAACGCCGGATCAAAAGCCGGTGCCCAATTGTTTGTTTGACAGCGGTGAGTCCCCGCGTAGGCGGGGACCTTTCTCAATCTCGCGCGACCGACTCGAAGGCTCCAGCCTTCGCGGGAGCGCACAGGGAGTCTTGATGATGTCCGAAGTACTCGTAATCGGCGCAGGTGGCGTGAGCAGCGTGTGCGTTCATAAAATGGCGATGAATTCTGGCATCTTCCCCGACATCCACCTCGCCAGCCGAACCCGGTCCAAGTGCGACGCCATCGCGTCCTCGGTCAAGGAACGCACCGGCGTCACCGTGCCGACTTACGAGATCGACGCGGAAGAAGTCCCCGCCATGGTCAACCTGATCAAGCAAATCGGCGCGACCCATGTCGTGAACCTCGCGCTGCCCTATCAGGATTTGCCGATCATGGACGCGTGTCTGGAAGCGGGCGCGCATTACCTCGACACCGCCAATTACGAGCCCAAGGACGAAGCCAAGTTCGAATACAAATGGCAGTGGGCCTATCACGACCGCTTCAAGGAGGCGGGGTTGATGGCGCTGCTGGGCAGCGGGTTTGATCCGGGCGTGACCAGCGTGTTCACCATGTGGCTGAAGAAGCATAAGCTCAAGACGATCCGCACGCTCGACATTCTCGATTGCAATGGCGGCGATCACGGACAGGCGTTCGCGACCAACTTCAACCCCGAAATCAACATCCGCGAAGTCACCGCGCCCGCCCGCCACTGGGAGAATGGCGAATTCGTCGAGACCCCGGCGATGGGCAAGAAGGTTGAATTCGACTTTGAAGCGGTCGGCTCGAAGAACATGTACATGATGTACCACGAAGAGCTCGAAAGCATCACCAAGTTCAATCCGGAGATTGAGCGCGCGCGCTTCTGGATGACCTTTGGCGATGAGTACATCAAGCACCTCTCCGTGCTGCAAAATGTCGGCATGACGCGGATTGATCCGGTGCGTTATCAGGGCCGCGAAATCATCCCGCTGCAATTCCTCGCCGCCGTGTTGCCCAAGCCTGAGACGCTGGGCGAGACCACGAAGGGCAACACCAATATCGGCTGCATCGCGACCGGCGAAGCGCTCGATGGCTCAGGCGAGAAGACGTTCTACATCAACAACATTTGCAGCCACGAAGCGGCTTTCGAAGAGACCGGCAATCAGGCGGTGAGCTACACCACCGGTGTGCCGGCCATGATCGGGGCTGCGATGATGGTGCAGAACATCTGGTCGGGCGAGGGCGTCTTCAACATGGAAGAAATGGACCCCGATCCCTTTATGGAGATGCTGAATCAGCACGGCTTGCCGTGGCAGGTGAAGGAGCTGGGTGGGCCAGTTGGGTTTTAGCCTTCAAGATTTCTCACACGAAGACACAAAGACATGAAGACGGATCACGATGCCGAGCTCGAGCGGCTGGCACGCGCCGTGATTGATTGTGGATTTCACATTCACAAGGATCTTGGTCCTGGCCTGCTTGAGACAGCATATGAGGCAATTTTGGCCAAAGTGCTCGAAGATCGAGGGCTTTCGGTGCAACGACAAGTGGCCGTTCCGATCAAGTATCAAAGCGTTGTCGTAGACAACGCCTTCAGGATTGATCTGTTGGTTGAGAAGCGCTTGATCGTTGAACTGAAATCGACCGAGCAAAACGCTCCGGTCCACGCAAAACAGGTGCTTACCTATTTGCGCCTCATGGAATTGCCGTTGGGCCTGCTGATGAATTTCGGCCAAGCCACGTTCAAAGGCGGCCTTTAACGCATCGCTAACAATTACTTCGGCCGTATCGGCAGGCATTGACCTCTTCGTGCCTTCATGCCTTCGTGTGATTGATGCGAACAGGGTCAACGGGGGCTGGAATGACTGACAATGAAAAACGCTTTTCGCGGCGCGGGTTTATCGGTGTCAGCGGAACCGGTTTGGGATTAGCGGCGAGCGCGAAACTTTCGGCAAAGACCGACACCGCCGCTTCTGCCAAGGCGACCGGCCCCTTTCTCCTCACCACATGGGACTTTGGCCCCGGCGCGAACGAAGAGGGCTGGCCTGTGCTTTCCGGCGGCGGTCTCTCCATCGACGCGGTTGAGAAGGCCATCAATTACGTCGAGCTTCTCCCCGACGAATACTGGGTCGGCTATGGCGGGGTGCCCAACGAGGTTGGCGAGACGACGCTGGACGCCACGATCTTGTGGGGGCCGACCCATGATTGGGGCGGGGTTGGGTGCCTCAAGCGCGTCAAGCGCGCCATCTCGGTCGCGCGCAAGGTTATGGAGGAAACCCAGCACACGTTGATCGTGGGCGATGACGCGACGCGCTTTGCCGCGCGCATGGGCTTTACCGAGACCTCGCTCACCAATATGCGCTCGCAGACCCGCTGGGAAGAATGGGCGGCCAAGGGTGAGAAAACCGACGCGTTCAACCCCGAACCTTTCGAGAAAGACGAATTGCGCGGCCACGACACGGTCGGCTCGATTGCGGTGGATGCGCAGGGCAATCTCTCAGTCGGCTGCTCCACCAACGGACGCGAATTCAAGATACCGGGCCGCGTTGGCGACAGCCCTGTTCCGGGTGCGGGCGCTTATGGCGATCAAGCGGTCGGCGGCGCGGTCGCGACGGGCAATGGCGATGTGATGATGCGCTTTTTGCCGACTTATCACGTGGTCGAATTGATGCGCCAAGGCACCCCTTCGCAAGTCGCTTGCGAAGCCGCCCTCAAACGCATCACGGATCGCGGCTACAAATTTGGAGGCGGCATCGCGGCGATCGGCGTTGACGGACGCCATGGCGGCGCCCAAGTGGGCTGGGACGACGCGGGCTTCAGCTATTCGGTCCGCGACGCGAATGGAAACGTGAAAGTCCCTGTTGTCTAATGGAAACAAAAGCCGGTGATCCGGGCGCTTTCGCCCATTTTGACCTTTCGCGCGTCGACACGCCCGCCTTTGTCGTGGACGCGGCCAAGATCCGCGCCAATTGCCAGATCCTGGCCAATATCCGCGATGAGGCGGGGTGCAAGGTGTTCGCCGCTTTGAAGGCGTTTTCGATGCACTCGGTCGCGCCGATCTTGGGCGAATATCTCGATGGCGTGTCGACCAGCGGATTGTGGGAAGCGCGGCTGGCGAGCGAATTCTACGACGGTGAGATCGCCACATATTCGGCCGCCTACAAGCCCGAAGACTTGGAAGAAGTGTGCCGCCTGTCGGACCACGTCATCTTCAATTCGCCTACGCAGATGAAGCGCGCGGCGCTCATCCTGGACCAAGCCGCGACCACCGGCGGCGATGTTTCGGTAGGCCTGCGCATCAACCCGATGATCGCCACCGGCGAAGTGCCCAAATACGATCCCAGCGCACCCGGTTCGCGCCTTGGCTTTCCGTTAGACCAGCTGACCGAAGAGCATATGGAGGGCGTCGAAGGCATCCACTTCCACAATCTGTGCGAGCAGACCTTCGAGCCGCTCAAGCAAACCTGGGACCGGGTTTTCGACGCAATTGAGCCCTGGTTCGGGCAACTCAAATGGATCAATATGGGCGGCGGGCATCACATCACCCGCGCCGATTACGAACGCGATGAGCTGATTGAATTCCTGAAAGATGCGGCTGAGGATACCGGGGCTGAGATCATCCTGGAGCCGGGTGAGGCGGTCGCGCTCGACGCGGGTATTCTCGTGGGCACTTTGCTCGACACGATGTTCAACGATGGCCCGGTCGGCATCACCGATATCAGCGCGACGTGCCACATGCCCGACGTGCTCGAAGCGCCCTATCGCCCCGCCATGCTGGGCGAGCTGACCGATGAAAGCCAGCTCCCCATTCGTTTGGGCGGTCCGTCCTGCCTCGCGGGCGATGTAATCGGCGAATACCGCTTGCCGGTTCCGGCTGAAGCGGGCGCGCGCTTCGCGTTTCTCGATCAGGCGCATTATTCGATGGTGAAGACCAACACGTTCAACGGCGTGCAATTGCCCTCGATCTGGCTGTGGGACAGCGACACCGATGCGCTCGAATGCGTCAAACGCTTCGAATATGAAGACTTTCGCGACCGGCTGAGCTGATGCGGCTCCACACCCGTCGCGAAAAGCGCAGGAACCAACCAGCGCGCTGACGATTTTTCTTGCAAAGCGCGAGCCGTAATCATAACTCGCGCGTCCGCTGCCCCAAGGGAGCCTAACCGCAAGGCAGCCTCAAACCGTTTGGTTTACAACCGTTTGGTTCACACTAAACCCTTGGGGGTCCCTTGAGTTGCACACCTATCCTGACGCTCGGTCTGTAGTTCGCGCTCTCGCGCCGGACGAACCGGTCATCCTCAACCGCCCGCACGCCGCCAGGCGCGCCGCCCGTTTCTTCGTGGAAAAGTTTCCGGGCAAGGTGCTCTACGCGGTCAAAGCCAATCCCGAACCCGGCCTGATTACCGCTTTATGGGAGGCGGGTGTTGCGCATTACGATGTCGCTTCAATCGCCGAAGTGCGGCTGGTGCGCTCGCTCCTGCCCGAAGCGACCTTGTGCTTCATGCACCCGATCAAGACCAAAGGCGCGATCCGCGAAGCTTACCACCAGCACGGCGTCAAAACCTTCTCGCTCGACACAGCTGAGGAATTGGACAAGATCGTCGAGGCCTGCCGCGATCCCGAGACGGGCAAGGCGGCGCGCGATCTGCGCCTGTGCGTGCGGCTGCGCGTCTCCAGCGAACACGCCCAGCTCAGCCTCGCGGCCAAATTCGGCTGCGAGCTGACCGAGGCGCCCGAACTGCTCCAGACCGCGCGCCAGCATTGCGACTGGCTGGGCGTGTGTTTCCATGTCGGCAGCCAGGCGATGACGCCCTTCGCCTTTGTCCAGGCGCTTGACCGCACCCGCGCCGCCATCGCGCAGGCCAGCGTCGTGATCGACATGGTCGATGTGGGCGGGGGGTTTCCCAGCGTCTATCCCGGCATGGAGCCGCCCCCGCTCGAAGACTATTTCGCGATCATCGGCCAGCATTTCGAAGCGTTGCCCATCGCCTATAACGCGGAGCTGTGGTGCGAGCCGGGCCGAGCCTTGTGCGCCGAGTATTCCTCGATGATCGTGGGCGTGACCAAGCGGCGCGGCAACGAGCTTTACATCGACGATGGCGCCTATGGCGCGCTGTACGACGCCGCGCATGTCGACTGGCGTTTTCCGGTCGTGGCGCTCGAAGACGATCTGCGCGATCCGCTCGAAGACTTCGCCTTCTACGGCCCGACCTGCGACGACGCCGATTACATGGCGGGCCCGTTCCCGCTGCCCGGCGACATTCAAGCGGGCGACTATATCGAGATCGGCATGCTGGGCGCTTACGGCGCGGCGATGAAGACCGGCTTTAACGGCTATGGCGAGGCGATCAGCGTGACCGTCACCGACGAGCCGATGATGAGCCTATTCGACGGATCGCGCGTGCGTCCTGACGCGGGCAATGTCGTGGCGCTGCGTTGATCCTATTGGAAGCGTGAGACTGTCCAATTAATTTGACAATTGTCAATTACGTGTGACGCAGCGGTGCTAAAGTGTCCTTCATGACTGGAGGAGACACCATGACCAAACCCGCAATCCTTGTCGCCACCGACTTTTCCTCGCGCGCGGACCGCGCCATTGATCGCGCGCTGCAATTGGGCCGCGACGCGAAAAGCCCCGTGCGCTTTCTCTTTGCTGTGGAACCGGGCAAGAACGATACACCGACGCTGGAGGATCTGGACCGCCGGATGGAACAATGCGTCGGCTATCCAAAGGGCTCGGACCAAGGCGGTGGCCCGATCGAATACGCCTATCCCGAAGGATCGCCCCCTGTTGCCATCGCGAAG
Organism: Pseudomonadota bacterium; assembly: GCA_039033515.1. Classification (GTDB taxonomy): domain Bacteria; phylum Pseudomonadota; class Alphaproteobacteria; order Sphingomonadales; family Sphingomonadaceae; genus Erythrobacter. The sequence continues at coordinate 5,580 of JBCCCM010000002.1, read as the reverse complement.
GCCTGCGAGAGCTCGGACGCCGAGATGCTGCTCATCGGGCCGGCGCGCTATAACTCGTTCAGCGATTTCTTCTTGGGAACGGCGGTTGATCACGTTCTGCGCAACACGACCAAGCCGTTGCTGATCGTCAAGAAACGCACGCGCGGGGCCTATGAGACCATCGTGGCTGGCACCGATTTCTCACCCGGCTCCGCCCACGCGATCATTGAGGCGGCGCGCCTGTTCCCCGAGACCGCGATGCACATCGCGCACGCTTGGCACGTCCCCTTCGAAGGGTTCCAACGTGACGGCTATGTCGCAACGGAAACCGAAGGCGACGAGGCCAAGCGGCTGGGCGACTTCGTGCAAGCCCTCGCGCAGCGCGAACCGCGCCTGGCGGACGCGACCACCAGCCTGGTGCGGGGCGGGGCCTTCGACGCGGTCAAGGACGGCCTGAAGCGGCATCCGGGCGCGCTGGTCGCGCTAGGCAGCCACGGCGCCACCGGCTTTCGCCAAGCGACACTGGGCAGCAACACGAGCGACATGCTGCGGTTCCTGGACGCGGACGTGCTGGTGGTGAACACCAAGGGGGCTGGTTAGGGGGCCGCAGAAGTGAAGGGAACCGATCAGACCGGGAAGGCCAGCGGAGCGCACTTGGGCATCTTGCGAGCATTGACCTGCGCTTATGAAAAGGATTTTTGTAAAGCGCTGCGGGAGGTTTACAGAAGATGGCGATGCTAGTGAGTCTGCCGTCCCTTATGGTTGCAATGAGCATGGCGTTTTTGTTCATCAATAGTCACGCGAGCGCGCCTCCAGATCGGTCCATTGAGGAAGTTCTCCGGCTACTTCGAGATGGAAAGCCCGTATGCGCTTTTGATTCTGATGCTCAGGTCCTCAGCTACATCGGCGCTACCGAGGGTGATGCGATTGAATGTTTCGACCGATATCGTGATGCTGATGTTCGCACGCTCCGTGTGACTTCGAATGGTGGCTTTGTTCGCCCCGCCATCGCAGCCGCCCGCATTATCCGCGAAGAAAAGTGGGCTGTGGAGGCTTTCGGATTATGCGCTTCTTCCTGCATGAATTATTGGGCACCGGCTGGTTCATCTTTCACGAGTACCCAAGGCACGACATTGCTCGTCCATGGTGCGCCTTCAGAAGAAGACAGCTTTCTGATCCCTAACGATGTTCGTGACCATCAAAATTTTGTTCGCAGCCTCAAACTACTCGATGAATGGTTTGGAAATACTCGTGCGGCGGATGCTAATATTGCCACTGGAATTGGAGAACCTGTGTCTCCCATTCTGCTAGTCGGGCCATGCCATGCACAATTGATCTCTCACGTTGTACCGACAAAGGTGTGGTGGCCAAGTTCAAGCAGCGAACTACGAAAGTTCATCGACGGATTGCCAGTCAATGTGCGGCTGAAGGCGTGCGAGCTTGATGGTCTGACGGAGTAACGGAGAGATAGTCGCAATCGTTGATCAAACGACTGAGAGAATGAAGTCTGCTAAGCTGCCAACAATCCTCGAAATGGACATCTAGCTTCTCACCCATTTTGGCCGTCCAACTTTGCAGCAGCCGCTCCCTCAAGCAACCACTGCTTCGCCCGCCTCAATCAAACCCCACAAACCGCGCCGCTTCGTCAACGCTGCGGCGCGTGATCTTCACCGGGTTTGCCGGAAAGTCAGGGTCGGGCCAGCCAAGCGCGACGGCTTTCATGATGACCTGATCATCGGGAATGCTTGCGTGTTCGCGCACGACGGGGCTTTGCATGATGCCTTGCGAGTTAATCACGCAGCCCAGCCCTTTGGACCACGCGGCGTTCACCAGCGCGGTGGTGACCGCGCCGCAATCGAACACGGTGTCGTCGGCGTCGGACAATTCCTTGTCGTAGGTGATAATCACGCAGACAGGCGCGTCGAACTGGCGAAAGCCGCGCAGCACCCAGTCTTGGCGCTTTTCCTTGTCATCGCGTCCGATCCCCATCGCCTCGAAAAGCTGGATCGCGCAGCCCACTTGGCGGTCGCGGTGAACGCCTTGAAAAGGATGGCCTTTGCGAAATTCGCGGCTGTCGGGTTCGCCCGCCAGAATGCGCTCGGTGTTGCCTTTGCGGATGCGGTCAAGCGGCTCGCCGGTGATCACGTGGAAGTGATAGGGCTGGGTGTTCATGGACGAGGGGGAGCGCATCGCCATCGCCAGAACCTCTTCGAGCAGCTCTTGCGGAACCGGCTCGTCCAGATAGCCGCGGATCGAGCGGCGTCCCTGGACGACCTCGGCGAAGGTTTGTTCCGGCGAACCGAATTGCGATGCCACGTGTGTCTCTCCCGAATCTCTTGATGCCATCGAGAGCTAGCGCAGCGGCGCTCAGGCGCAAAGGATGTTACGGCAGCGCACCCACAATCCGGCGCGACGCAACTGGGCCATTCCTCACGCCGCTTCGCGCAAGCTTAGCTCCAACCGATCCCAGATTTCGACCAGCGCTTCGGTCAGCTCGTCCATCATCGCATCGGTGTGGTGCGGGCCGGGGGTGAAGCGCAGGCGCTCGGTTCCGCGCGGCACGGTGGGGAAGTTGATCGGCTGCACATAGACGCCGTATTCGGCGAGGAGGATGTCGCTGATCTTCTTTGCGCGGACCGGGTCGCCCACCATGAGGGGCACGATATGGGTGGTGGAATCCATCACCGGCAGGCCCGCTTCGGCGAATTTGAGTTTGAGCATGGCGGCGTGGCGATGCTGCGCGTTGCGCTCCACGCTGGAACTTTTTAGGTGTTTGACTGAGGCGAGCACGCCCGCGACCAGGACAGGGCTGAGCGAGGTCGTGAAGATAAAGCCGGGCGCGTAGGAACGGATGCAGTCGATCACGCGCTTTTCAGCAGTGATATAGCCGCCCATCACGCCGAACGCCTTGCCCAGAGTGCCTTCGATAATGTCGATGCGGTGCGCGGCGCTGTCGCGCTCCGAAATGCCGCCTCCGCGCGCGCCGTACATGCCGACCGCGTGCACCTCGTCGATATAGGTGAGCGCGTTGTATTTCTCGGCCAGGTCGCAGATCGCATGGATCGGCGCGGTGTCGCCTTCCATCGAATAGACGCTTTCAAACGCGATCAGCTTGGGTGCGTCGGGGTCTTCGGCGGCGAGCAATTCTTCGAGGTGCCTCATATCGTTGTGGCGATAAATGCGTTTCTCGCAGCCGGAATTGCGGATGCCGGCGATCATGCTGGCGTGGTTCAATTCGTCGGAGAAAATGACGCAGCCCGGCAGCAATTTGCCCAGCGTCGAAAGCGTCGCATCGTTCGAGACATAGCCGCTGGTGAAGAGCAGCGCGCCTTCCTTGCCGTGCAGATCGGCGAGCTCGTTTTCCAGCTCGACATGCAGGTGCGTGTTGCCGCCGATATTGCGCGTGCCACCTGAGCCCGCGCCCACGTCGTGCAGCGCGTCTTCCATCGCGCCGATGACCACATCGTGCTGGCCCATCGCAAGGTAATCGTTGGAGCACCACACCGTGATCGGCTTAGGCCCGTTATGGCCGTGAAAACAGCGCGCGTTGGGATAGGCGCCCTTGTTTCGCATGATATCGATGAAGACGCGATAACGCCCTTCCTCGTGGAGGCGGTCAATCGCCTGATCGAAGATCTGATCGTAATTCACGGTGTGCGTTCGCTCTTTAAGTCGCCCTGAAATCGGCCAAGGGCCCCGACACCTAACTGATAACCGGGACAATTGTTTCACGCGGAAACTAGGACAGTGTCATCGGATTTGCCAATGCGATCTTTGCAAGCGCTTTGCGCACGAGTTTGGTCAGGGGTTGGCGCGCGCACTTAAGGCGCGGCGCTAAAACTTTGCGCCGGGCCAAAGCCGCGCTGGGCCAACGCCGTTTCGAGCCCGGCGGCTCGCTCGGCGGGGCCGGTGACGATAAAGTGGTTGCAGCTTTGCGGCGGTGTCGGCGCGGGGGCAGCCTCGCCGATCAGATGGACGATGCGCCGCGCGATCCCTTGCGCGCCGTCGATGAGTTGGACCTCAGCGCCGAACACAGCGGCAAACTCCTCGCGCAAAAGCGGGAAATGCGTGCAGGCGAGCACAAGAGTGTCGATGGGATGCCCCTCGGCCTTGGCGGCGAGGTCATCGGCCACGGCGCGCAGCGGGGCGAGATCGACGGGAGCGCCGCGCAGCTTGGCCTCAGCCAAGTCGACCAGATCGGGCGCGGCGACCCGCAAGAGGCGCTTATCTGAGGCGAAGGCGGCTTCGAGATCGTCGACGTAACGCTGGCGGATGGTGGCTCTTGTGCCGACCAGTGCGATAGTGCCCGAACGTGTGGCGGCGGCGGCCGGCTTGATCGCAGGGACCGTGCCGACGATGGGAATCTCCAGCACATCGCGCACCATGCCCAGCGCAATGGTGCTGGCCGTGTTGCAGGCGATACAGGCGAGGCGCGGTTGCCAGCGTTCCGCCATGCGGCCCAGCAGCCCGGCGACGCGCGCGGCTACCTCGGCCTCGGTCTTTTCGCCATAGGGGATGCCAGCGTAATCGGCGGCGTAGATCACCGGCAGACCCGGCGCGATCTTTTGCAGCGCGTCGTGCACGGTGAGCCCGCCAACGCCGGTGTCGAACAGCAATATGGGAGCAGGGGTCTCAGGGGTCTCGGCCATCATTTCGGGGGCGATGGCCGAGCGCCTCTGGCGGGTCAACTGCCAGGCTTGGACAATCCATCGATCAAGGTCAGCCCCAGCCCGGCGAGCCGCGGGACGGACCAGCTGTGATATTCGGCGTAGGAGACGCGCCCGTCCGCGTCGCGGTCCGCCTTGGCGTAAAACTCGCGCAGCCGATCAGGGTCGGGTGTTTCGTCAGCCTGCAAGCGCCCGGTGCGCACGATCGTGCCGCTTTGATCGATCCGGTCGCCGGGATCGAGCACGACTTTCTTGCGGAACGGGGATTCGGCGCCTTCCAGAAAGCCCGAGGCGTTTTCATCGAGGCTATCGAAGGTGCGCTTCGTCATCTCAGCCAAGCGCTTGTCCAGCGGGTCGCTGGTGTCGGGCGCGGCGGGTGTGGTCGATTGCGATAGGGCGAGGGCGACGGAAGCGGCGGTAAGGATCATGGCAAACGCTCCAAGTGTTGCGAATTGGGGTTGCCATTGTTGGCGTAAAGGCGAGTGCGCGTGACCCTGCGCCGATTGGGCTACCGTCTGGCCGTACCCCTCCGCCTCCTCCAGCAGCCGCGCCGCTTCGAGCGAGCTTGTGACGCCCAGCTTGGTGCGCGCCATTTTCAGCCGCTTTTCCACCGCGTGGTGCGAAACGCCGAGTTCCAGCGCAATTTCCTTAGCCGTCTTGCGCGCCATCCAGCGCCGCAGACATTCGCGCTCGCGCTCTGTCAGCCTGTCGATGCGGTCCGCCTTGTCCATGGCCCTTGCGTGTAGCGATTGGCGGAGGAATGCAAAAGTACGGTCGGCTGGTACATAGCTCCATGCGCAAGGCTCCGGCGGAGGCGATCAGGCGGGCCAAAGGCTTAGACAATTTCGACAAGCGGGGTATGACACGCGGCATGAACCTATTGCTTGCCGCCGCGCTTGGATTCTTGCTGGGATCCATCCCCTTTGGCCTCATT
>JBCCCM010000001.1:0-267814 GCA_039033515.1 Pseudomonadota bacterium | reverse complement strand
CCCTCCGTTTCCTTGAGCTTGTCGATGACGGTGAGAGGGCTGAGGTTCTCGTCGTCTTTTGACCAGCGCAAAGACAGCGCCGCTGGACGCTCGACAACGGCTTCAACGGTCATTTCGATCATCCGCCGAGCGCCTGGATCGTGGCTGTCGGCCAGGGTCCAGTCGATTTTCGCCGTTCCCGACACGTGGAGCAGCCCGCCGCTTTCGAAGTCCACGAAAACGAGCCCGATACGCGGATTTTCAAGCAGGTTTCCGATGGTGTTGAAGAAGTTGTTGCCCGCGTAGTCGGGGATACGCAGATGGCGGTCATCGACCACCGCCACAAAGCCTGGCTCGCCGCCGCGGTGCGAGGCGTCGAAACCGTTTGAGGCGTGTTCGCCGTCCTGCCTCTGCCCGGTGCCGACGAACATCGTATCCGCTGACTGGATGAGCCCGATCTGACTCTCGCTCAGCGTTTCGGATCGGATGGCTTCTTGTGGCGAAACCGTGTCAACGCGTCTCCAGCGTCTCTCATGAATGTACTGCGGGCAGTTGCCGAAGCTTTGAGTGACGTTGATCGCGAGTGTTGAACCAGCGGAGCGGGCTTGCCCGTTCATCCTGTTGCGGCGACGCGTTGCCAGCTCAATACCGAGCAGTCCCACGTCGCCGCCAGCCATGAGGGTATCCGATAACGGATCGTACGCATCCGGTACGGCGTTCACGACGAGTGTCCGTTCGTCTGGCGAAGATATGAATCCCTCTTCCCCATCAAGAAGCGTCACCCAATGGCGGCCTTTCGCATCCGCCCCCGCAACAACCAGGAACGGCAACTCGGAGAAGAAATCGCGATGCTGAGGTGGCATGAACGGGCGAATGAATTCCGCAGCCCATTCCGCGACATCAGCAGCTCCAGCGCGTTGCTGTGCGCGCAGTTCGCCGGGGTGAAAGGGATTGGCCGCGTGCATCGGTCAAAAACCGAAATGGCTGAGACCAGGATGGTCATCGGGCCGACGCCCCAGTGGCCAGCGGAACTTGCGGTCCTCTTCGAAGATCGGGTGCTCATTGATGCTCGCGTGGCGGCGATCCATCAACCCATCGGCATCGAATTCCCAGTTCTCGTTGCCATAGGCTCTGAACCAGTTGCCGCTGTCGTCATGATACTCATAGGCGTACCGCACGGCGATGCGATTGGCGTCATGCGCCCAAAGCTCTTTGATAAGACGGTACTCGAGTTCCTTGGCCCATTTGCGGGTTAGGTATTGTTCGATCTGCTCACGGCCATGAATAAATTCCGCGCGGTTCCGCCAGCGGCTGTCGGTCGTGTAGGCGAGCGCGACTTTAGCCGGGTCTCGAGAGTTCCAGCCATCCTCAGCAAGGCGAACCTTCTCGGCTGCGGTTTCGGCCGTAAACGGCGGCAACGGCGGGCGTTGTTGATCGGGCATTTTGATCTTCCTTATCTGGTCAACCCAAGTCGCTGGGTGTGTAGGGACGATCTAGTCAGCTTCGGAAAGCGGATGAATTAGGAGAATTTGAAAGGCACTATTCTGTTTTTCAACATAATGGAATTTCTTCAGAACGGACCTGTGACCCTCGCGGAATTTTGGACGTATAGATGGAATGAAGCGCAGGCCCGTTCCTTGGCACCGCGGTAAGTCGATAAGAGGGAGGCCCCATGGAAGTCTTCTACGCCAAAACCAATGGGATGAAACCGCTACTTTTTCTGTCCGAGCATGAAATTCCTGCCAAGCTGACCTTTGTGGACGTCAAAAACCGCGAGCAGTTTAGCGAGAATTTCCTCAAGATATCACCGAACAACAAAATTCCGGCAATCAAAGACGGTGATCTCACAATCTTTGAGTCTGGCGGGATACTCGAATATTTTGCTGATCGGTTCTTGGACTTCCGCGATCATCCCGACCGCTACGCGATTTTGCAATGGCTTTATTGGCAAGTCGGCGGACTTGCACCGATGGGTGGACAAAACCACTTTTTCCGAGAGTTCGCCCCTGAGGCCATCCATTTCGCGATCGAGCGTTACACCCAGGAATGCAATCGCCTCTATGGTGTGCTTGACCGACACCTAGCTAATCACGAGTTTGTAAGCGGCGATGAGTATCACATCGCTGACATGGCGATCTATCCCTGGGTTTGGTACTACGAACTCCACCACATTGACTTGAAGCAATACGGCCATGTGCGAAGGTGGTTTGAAAGGCTAAGCCGCCGTCCATCAATTGAGCAGGTCTATCGCGACTACATGGCGGAGAGTTAGATCGCATGTTTCGGGGCCGGAAACCGACGTCCTGCTTTTGGAGATAGCGCCTTGAAAGCGGACGTTTCGGCCTACTCAATACCGGCGAACCATCAAGCCTTTAGCCACTCGGGAATTAGAAGGCCGCTTCTTCGATCTGCGGTGCGATATGCTCTTTCCAGTAAGGCAACAGCGGAACAACCGCCATCTGATAGATCAGCCAGCACGCGTAAATCGCATCTGCGCCATAGCACAAGCCATCGGTAAGCTTGCCATGCGCAGCTTGGTGGCGAAGGGCGGGCCCCGGGCGGTAATTGAACAACAAATCGATCTCGTGAACGAGATCCACGCCAAACAATTCTACCAATTCCTCGCGCATGTGATCCAGAAGACTGCTCAAGGATCGATCGTCCTGAGTTAGGTCGGACATCATCTTTGCACTATGGGCATTCGCATTCTTAAGGACGTATCGAATGGCGTTTTCAAGCTGCGGAATGAGGATATGGGCTGCTGAGATAAAATCGCCCTGAAACATCCGCGCAAAGCCGAGCGCGAATGTATGGTGATAGCCGTTCTCTACGAATGGGCTATTATAAACGATAGGCAGGAAATGCCGCTCCTCTAGGGGAAAGGTGCTCATGACAAAACGCCGTGCGGGATCGATCATCCCTCCGACAACCTGCTGACGGTGCATCTCGCACGCCATCAGCGCTTGCGCTTTGTACCAATCGGTCTTGTCGGCATCCCCATCAGGCTTGGCCTGGGTCTGCGCATAAACCTTGCCTTCGCGATCGGCATAGCTTCCGGCAAACATCGAACTCATGATGAATTTGTCGGAAGATTCATCCGCGTCGCGTTCGAGTGCCTCCTTGGATTGGGGTTGGCTCAACATAGCGAACTGCAACAGAATATCGGGCAGGGTGAGGGTTTGAAATAGCGCCACCGTGCCGCTCGCCAGCTCTGAGATATCCAGCTTGTAGGGGATACCGCCAAAATCATCGAGCGAAGCTTCTTCCAGCTCACGCAACTCCTTTCGTAGCTCGGCAATGCGTTCCTTATTCCCGCCAAAACGCCGCAACTTATCGATCGCCACGCGCACCCAATGCGCCTCAGCCGAGGCCTGCCCGACTTGCGAGCGCATCTTCAAATCCTGCTCGACGATGGCATCTTGTGCACGCTTCTGATTGGCCTTGTCGCCGAGCTTCGCATAGCCGCGTTCTGCGAGCTCCCAAACGCCCTGAACCGCCATTGGATAATCCTGGCCCTCAATATCGGCGACAATGGCTTCTGCGCCTTTGAGTACCTTCTCCCACCCAAAAATGTCGTAGGCTTGGGCAATGTCTGCGACATGGCAGAAAGCGACATAAGACCGCGCAGCAACGCACGCATCAAAAAGAGTATCGAGAACATCCGTAATGGCCGAGGGCAGAGCATCGATCTTATGGACGCGCGCGGCCACACTCATCATGCGTGTGGCGATATCAGCCATATCGAGTAGGTGGGTGTCATCGCCATGCGTACGATGCAGCTCGCCACTAAGTCGGCGCTTGATTATTTCGCAGTAGGCTTCGACCGCCAGCTTCCCGACATCGCCTCGCCTTCTATCATTATACCAAGCAAGGTCTGCAAGACGCGCCTTCAACACCGGATGCTCTACAGTGCTGGCGAACTCGGCAAATATCGCGCTCTGATTGCCTCGAAAATCGCTCGCGGTACAGGTCCGCCCCTCCGGCCCTTGTAACATAGGTCCGAACGGCTCGGCCCGATCATGCACCTTCAAATGAATGTAGAGAAGATCGTGCAGCATGCCCAAGGATTTTCGTCGCGTATCATCGCCGGCTTTCTCGGCCTCGGCCCGCGCTTCACGCAGTGACTTGGTCAGGGCGAAAGGTTCGCTTCCCTCATTCCCTGCCAGGAGGAAGTTCACATCAAGCGCATTGAGGTCTGCCAATGAGATGGTCTCATGCCTTGACTGGGTTTGGTTATTCGCAGTCATCATGTCAGTCATATGGAAGGATCGCTGACATAGGCAACCAGTGCGCCATTCAAATACGCGACCAACTCAACCCTCGTCTTGGAATCAGAAATGCGATTTGCTTCCGAGGATGCATGAAGTCGTAAAATTCGGTCTACAAGTCACGTTGGCCACTAGTCTTGTCACCGAGTAACTGAATTTTCTGACGTGGGCTGATTGGGGGCTGCCCGACCAACATGAGTCAGTTCTCACGGCGGTCATCGATTAGTTTAAGATGTTCGCAGCCGCTCGAAATCGCAGAATCCTTTACGACAGCTTTGGTCCGGACGCTTCCTTCTCAACAAGCTACGCGGAGCACAAGCGATCAGCATCCTTACAAGTCATGCGTTTCTCGGTAGATGTCGATCATGGCAGACGATGATGATGACAACGATCTCCAGAGGGTTGCCGATCCGGCGCAAAGGATGCGCCGAGGTAACGACGACTACGCATTCTGGCAGGAGGCCGAGGAGGCCTATAGTGAGGATATAGCTCGCTATGAAGATGAGGAGCTGGCGGCTCGCCGTGCAGATGCCATTGAAGGAATGGTGGGTTGGTTCGAGTCCCAATTCGAAGATCCTCAAGTGCGAACGCCAAGTGATGGTGAGGGAAACTTCTATTTTTGGAACGGTGGTCCGTTCGAGGCGATGGATATACTCGATGGCAACTTTTCTGAGGACTACGAAGAGGATTGGATAAGAGCTGCCGCAGATGAGGTAGAGCGAGGCGGCGTATTCGAATGGGCGCCGAAGCAAGGTGGTGCTTACTTTGAACCACAAGATGACGACGATGCGGTGAACACCACACGCGAAGATATGCTGGTTCAGATATCGGCTCTAAGACAGCAGCTCTCAGAACTACCGGTTCGGCCAAAAAACTTCGGCCACAATCAGCCACCCGAAGAGATTGGCGCACCCCCTTACGACGATGACGATCGCTTGGAAATTGAGACGCTGCTGACCGAAACGGAACGGGAACTCTCGTCAGAGACGCCTAGCATCGACAAACTGACGGAAACCAGGAAGGGTTTGTCTCGGTTCTCCGAAAAGGCCCTCGGGTATCTGGGGGCGAAAGCCGATTTGGCGATTGACGAGATCATCAAGAAGGGAGTGATTGCGGGAGCTGCATATCTTGCCTTTGGTGAGAATCTTCAAAAGCTCGTTGATGGCATTGCGGATTTTCTCCACAATCTGCCCCTGTGACGGAAAAACTCGAGCAGGCACGTCCATCAGAAGCCTCATGGAAATTCCGGCGAACGAAGCGCGGGGCAAGCAGCTGCGGTAGTTAGGAGTCGCTCAGTCAGCCCTTCAGTGTTGAAGCCATGAGCCATAAGAAAGGTCTTTTGCGCTCCCAAACTACTGCGGTGGATTCTCGCTGGCCATAGGTGGACCCAAGTGACTTTCTATCCTATCGAAATACTTCGGGAGTTATGCTGTGCTGCTAAGCTTGTTTTCGGGTTGTGGAGGCCTTGATCTTGGGTTCGAGCAAGTCGGCTTTCGTTCGGGATTGGCTTATGACTTGCGGCCCTCGGCCATCGCGTCATGGAATCTCAACCGGCCCGATTTCGCTATCGGTCGTGTTCAAGACATTTTCAGCCTTAATCTCGCGACGATGGACGAGCACTTTGGCTCTGAGTTTACCCCGAACGGTGTGATTGGTGGTCCCCCATGCCAGAGCTTCTCGATAGCTAACAGTCAACGTACTCCTCACGACCCGCGTACGCGTCTGGTCAATAAGTTTTTTTCACTCTCTCTTGACCTGCACCACCGGAAGCCACTCGACTTCGTTGTCATGGAGAATGTGCCCGGTCTCGCCACGCGCAGGCACCGACACATATTGGACTACCAAATCAGACGACTGCGAAAAGCAGGTTTTCTCGTATCCAAACATATCTTGGATGCAGCCCATTATGGTGTCCCCCAGCGTAGAAAACGGCTCATAGTCGTTGCCTACAATCCCGCTGCTTCAATGGGGTCTAGTTGGGATCGGCCGAAAGCCACTTCAGAACTTCCGGTTACCGTGCGGGAGGCTATCGGTGTCTTATCAGAGCCAACACAATTCAAACGCGGACTTGATCCTGCAAGTTTTCCAGAACATCCCAACCACTGGTGCATGGTCCCGAAATCAGAAAAGTTCTTCGATGGAAGCCTTAATCAGGGCGGAAGCTTCGGTCGAAGCTTCAAAACGCTTATGTGGGATGAACCGAGCTACACAGTTTCCTATGGGCATCGCGAGGTACATGTGCACCCAAACGGGAAGCGGCGCCTCAGCGTTTTTGAGGCAATGAAATTGCAGGGATTCCCGAAGGAATTTGTGCTTTCAGGAAATCTTTCACAACAGATCACTCAAGTAAGCGAGGCGGTCCCGCCCCCACTTGGGAAAGCTATAGCCGAGCGAATTGCAGACGATCTGTCTTATCCGAGCTGCTCAAGAGCTTCTGCTGCGTAACCGGCTGCTGCGAGCTCAGTTCGCATCCTATTTTTCATCTCGCTGGAAAGCTCAGAATCCGACAACATCATTGCATCCAGATCCAGCATTTCACTCACCTTTGATAGCGCACGAAGTGAAAAATTCTCAGAGTACTTAGTTGGCAGAGGGGCTGCTTTGGATGCTTGGAATCGATCCCGTAGGCCAGGTTCAGGGGGCAAAAATTCAAACGCTAAACAGGGCATCGTCGGCCGACTGGTCTGTCCCGCTTTGGCCGCCGTATCGGCGCCATCGGTCGAATAAAAATAGGACTGATGGACTTTCAGGCTCCAGTTCTTCTCGCCAGCCAAATGCAACATCCATTTTGCAAGACCCAGACTAAAGCATTTGATGAACGCAAGTTCATCGGTCTCATGGCCGATCCGCAGCGCTTCTTCGAAATCGGGCGCATCAGCTGACAACAGTTGGATAAAGCCTTCTTCGAACTCCTTTTCACTTCGAGCATTCATTCTTATCGCTTGGTAAAGGCGCTCTAGCGTCTCGTCGGAGAAATTCTCCTTTCTTACGTCGGATGTGACGAACAAGACCCAGCGCGTTGAACACGCATCCAATTGGAATTCGATGAGCCTATGCAACGCTTCAATAAGCCTTTGAGGGTGCTTGTAATCGGCTGGAGCGATTGAGCCGCAAGCGTCGATATTGACGACTTGAAAAGGGCCTCTCTCGACCAGCTCTTTATAGGCTGCGCCGGTCGTCGTCTCAATTTCCTCAAACCGCCTATAAAACGTCTGGGAATGTCTCGTTATCACGCCTTCGCCGATAAGAGCTTCTTCTCGGACTTGAGCGCGCGCGACTGATCGAGAAGTCTCATGACTCGCGAAGAAACTCGTGCTTGTGAGTTGTAGCCCTTCGGTTCGGCAAGCGCGCCCTAGTTCGACCACATCAAGATAGTCGATGCCGGGAAGAGTAAGGTAACGGATCTCTCGATTCCCGTCAGCATTCACCGGGAGCCTAGATTTGGGCACATGCTCCAAAAGTAACTTTGATCGCGCTACCCACTGACGTTCCCGAATGAACTGTTTCCTCGGGCGATGCCAGGGCTGCAGCTTGTCCAACGCCATTGGGACCGCAACCTCGGACACACGAACTGGCAGGACACCTTCGGCGATGTCGTCATCGCTCTGCTCTCTATCTTCGGCGCTCACTGAGAGAATATCTCAATAATGTCTTTTATTAGGTTCCCCCTGTCTTCCGGAGAAAGCTCGTCCAATACCCCATATGCCTGCAGCACGATTGCTAGTGCGTTGGCGATCTCACTTTCAGATTTTAGATCCTCTTCGGGCCAGTCAATCGTCGTATTACCAACCTCTTTGACTGGTGCTGCCAAGGTTGCCGATTTTGGAAGCGGGAGCTCAGAATCTGCACCTAATCGTTCCTCCCAAATGGCGTTTGCTTTACCAATTCTGGCGGCTAGGGAAGCTTGGCGCTTCTTTTCATCTTCACGCGACTTGTCCTCTTTAGCGATTGCCTTCAGTCGGTTGACTAAAAGGCGCAGGGCTTTGTGCATCCATTTCTGTATGTAGAGATAATGGGGATGGCTGTAGTTAAACGACTCTCGGTCAATATTTATCGCGCCGTCCAAGCCCTTCAAAACGAAGATTTCTGCCGTGATTTGGCCAAGCCTTGTCTGTTCGGAGACTTGATAGTTGAAGAACCTCTGATCAAACAACGTACCGCTTGCTTCTTTTACCCTCACCAGGACCCCAGCTGTATCCTTAGGGACGATCTGACTGTTCCAGTATAGATAAGCTTCAAAACTCAGCTCGCCGCCCGATCTTTCAAAGTCCTCTGCGCTGAAAGGCGCCTCTACCTTCGCTGCGAGTACCACTGGTTGACCAATCCGATGCTGTTTTCGGATCGTTTCTGGGAGACGAATGGGTCGACTGATGAGCACATCGTCTACAAAAACGTCGAAAGTGTCTTCATTGTTTGAAAGGCCGGATTTGAGCCCGAGTTGCTCTCTCAAGGTTTCATCATCCGATAGCTCCAACTCGACAGCTTGACCTTTGCCGCGAGGCAATCGGAAGAAGCTCACAGTACTTGACCCTTTGAAATCGAAAGGGTGTTGGCCAATGTACTTAAGAGGCAACGAAAGGCTCAACTTCCAAATGAGCTTTAGGTACTCGTCAAAGTGGTCGAGGTTCGCTGGCTTTGAGACACGTGTGGACGCATCTTGAGCAGCATCAGCCAGTTTCGCGAATTTTTCCCTCGAGGAATCTCCTTGGCCCCAAGGAAAACTGGCTTTTAGCCCGTTCGGTTGAATATCAAGGAGATTTGGAAGGATACCAGAATGATAGATCGGTTTCGGCGCAACTGGCTTTCCGTCTGGCCCAGTTGCTAATGACGCCTGCCAAGTCTGAAGGCTTTGCATTGATTTTCTTATTTCCGGCCGCAGCTCATATAGCACGATGGTCGTGCCCTGGGAGTCAAGTTCGCTCTCGTTGACTTCCTCCGAAATTATCTTTGCAATGCCAGCAGTATACTCCTCACCTGGCTCCATTTTTGCCATGTTCTGCTCATTGTGAGTTTTGAGCAATACAGTCGCAGAAGATCTGAGCCGTTCACCTTTAGCCTTGGTTATTATCTGAAAATGCTGCGTCAATTGCGCAACGGCAAATAGGCCTATCCCGATTTTACCGATCAGTGGGCGACCCTTTGGGCTTAGCTCGCGGTTTGCTGTGCTTACTGTATGCAGCAGTTCCCCAGCCTGCGTTCGCTTAGAGCTCCCGCCTATGTTCTGGAGAACGTAAGCGAGAGTATCAGGTGACATCCCATTACCGTCATCTCTAATGACGATCTTGTCGAATTCCGGGGCACCAGTCTCGACTACTACGCTCTTAGCGTCTGCATCGTAGGAATTTGCAATTAGCTCGCGGAATGCAGCCCACGGTTCACGATAGATGCCATCAGTAACCCTCGCAATTATTCTATCGTTCGTCGCTAAGGGCGTTTGCACTTCTGCGCCGTCATTCGCGCTTGCGCGGATCTTCTCGGCCAAAGTCAGAGGTTTTTTCTTTGATCCCGCCATGAGAAAGTTATGGCCGAACTTCCTGTCGGCATCCACTAATTTGTAAGGTTCGATTTCAGTAAAGGAAATACCTGCGACCTGCAAAGCTTAGCGGGCTCGAACCATGCAGCGCGTAAAGTGTCCGCTTTCGGGATGATCGAATTCGTCAGGTTAAGTCCGAGATGAGGGCGCAAAGCGGACCAAATTCACTTTGCCGCTCGACCTTCACTCATCGTATCGACATTCATGAGCATGGAGCACACGCAATCGCCTCATTTGGTGGCAGTTATCGATGGCAGAAGCGCCGAAAGACGATCTTGCAAGTCAGGTGGTCAGCACACCTAGGACCACGATGATCGGTCCTTCGGCAGTCTTGCATTGGGGTCATATACCATCACTTTGTGGGGCCTATTATTCCCCCAAGACCACAGGACGAGGTTCTTAGCTCCTTTCGAAGCGCCAGGCGCGAAACTCGGCACGATGATGCCAGCAGCCCCGCGATCAATGCTGTCCTGAGCAATCTTCTGAGATGGCGCAATTTCACCGCGCAATTGATAGCTCAACCAGCCACAAGCCAGATCATTCGGGTCGATGCCTGCGTCCTTGCAGACAGCCGGGTCGGTCAAATCGAGTATGTCGTCGCAATCGACATCATATTCACAGATTGTCATCGGCTCCAAGCGAGGCGAAAGGCTTTGGAGCCATTCGGCAACCGCCGTTTCGATTGCGAATGTGAGATAGAGCGTTGCTGTCCCTTTGACGTTGAAGCGCCCCCCCCTGATGCGGGCCCCTTCGCCAGAGGTGGGGCTGAACGACCAGGAAGGATCATGGGCGCGGTAACACCGCGCGGTGACATTCAAGCAAACCCGCCCAAAGCCAGATGATCAAGATATTCGCGGACCGCCCCCGCTTGCCCTGACTTCACAAGCGCCTCGGCCGTTCGTCCATCAAGCGCTGGAATGGGTTCAGCGCGATACCAAGCCATCGCTTGCCCGGGCCCGCCGGCCCAGCTTTCCACCCGGCTCAAGATCTCCGCCATTTCGCGCATGCGATGCTGCGTTTTAGGGCTGTCGCGTCGATCCTTGCGCGCCAAAGTCGATGGCTTCAGACCCGCTGTCTCCGCAAGCTGCGCGTTCGTCATCTGATATTCCGCGCCGAGCTTGCTGATTTTGACCGAGTGCCCAGAAGCCTCGAAACGCTGAATGACAACGCCTTCTTTGCGCGAAGGCACGCCTGTCGCGACGCGGCCGTCTTGAACAGCTTCCTTCAGCAGTCTTTCTTTTGGCTTCGCCATGGCTGTGACCCTATTTGTCAATCATCTTGGCACCTACATAGCCAAAATCATCGCCATCTACAACGAAAATCCGTTAAGTTCCCATTGCGCTGATCCAGCCAATTTCGAGCAAATGGACCATCGGAAATTGCAAGAACAAATTGGCCCCAACCGTCCGATGTGGTATGGTTTGCACATGGCGCAGAACGATGATCAAAACGATTTCGACTTCGGCTTTCAGCCAGGGATCGACACATTCGCGCAGAATGGCATTCCAACCGCCACGGCGATTGATAGGTCGGTTGGCGAAGACGATCTTCAACACGAAGGGCAACAATCTCACAGCTCTTCTATCCTCTTCGCGGTCGTAACAATTGGTATCGGAATAGCCGTCTTCGGCATGCGCTATTTCTTCTGATCGCGATCCGAAAACCAGCGGCGGCGTTGGCTCTCGGCAGCTCTCTCTCTGAGTTCACTCGCACCGATCACTCCTTGGCCATAGTTCTGCTGGCTTGCTCCACGGCGGGCTTTGACATCCGCTCGACCTTCTTCAATCACCCGTTCAGCCTCAGCAAACCGATCATCGCCTTTTGGTCCTGCCCCCGAAGCGGAGCGTCCTCCGCCTCTTGATCCCAAAGTGAGATCGCCTTCGCCGAAGTTCGATGGCCCCTGCACAGGTCCCATTACCTCACTCGGTGGGAGTTGCTCGTCACGCACAGGAGCCATCGTCTCGTCGATGTAGCGGCCGAGGATCCGGTCAACGACCAGATTTCGTCCGGTCATTTGCGTGGGCGAGAGATCGGTCTGGTTAGGGTTGAGCGGCACGTCGAGCCCTTCAGAACGCGCTAGCGAAGCCTCATCGTAATAGCGGCTCGCAATGATCTGCGACATGTCCTGACTGATCGTCGCCGCGCCCCCTTCTCGGGTCGTCCAGGTCGAGCTCAACGTGCGCGAAGCTTCGTCGATCTCCGACAATTGGCGATCGATCGAACGAACCTGCTCGACCAAATCATCACGATAGCTGCGGTCTTCTGAGAAACTTTCCGAACGGCTGAACGAACCATCGCGGGAATAGGCCCCGCTCTCCCGGCGCGCTTCATCGCTGATATCGAGGCTCTCGGAGTTGCGGCTGTCGCTACTGATGTTGGAGCGGTCGGACTGCGAGGTGCTGTAGCCATCCTGAAAGACCACGCCATCTCGCGCCGAGGTTCCGATGTTTCCTCCTCCGTTCGCGCCGGCTCCCCTTCCCTTTCCTCCGCGTTTGCCTCCTGCCGGAATGCCGAGGTTGGCACCAAGCGACCAGTTTGTCTCATCCGCAGCCGAGTATTGCCCCTGAGACAACCGCCTCCCCTCGACATCCTGCCCAATCAACCTTCCCTGCCCGGTGCTCACCACGCTTGACTGGCCATCCCTCCTCGAACTCGCCGAACTGGCGTTCTCGGTCACGCCGCGCTCCGAGGTCACCCCGCTCGCGCTGCGCGAGCCACTTGAGGACGAAAACCCAAGCCGTTCGATCGCCGCCATTCTTTCCGCGCGGGCATCGGTCAGCACTCTTCTTCGCGTCTCTAGTTCCGACGCGGCTTCCGCAAACTCGGCCGAGCGCGCCGCGGTAACCTGCGGATTGAACCCGAGATTGCTCATGCCGCCGCGGGAATCGTAGAGTGTGGTGCCACCCAAAGTGACCGAGGTCGCAGTGCCATCGGCAGCCTGGAAGCTGGTGCGCCCAAAGCCAGCGTTCTGCGACGGCGCGGTGTTCCACTGATCGCGCTGCACGACATTGCCGGTCAGGTTCATAAAGCTCTGATTGCCGTAAGAATGGTTGCCGGTGAGCCGCTCGACCGCGGCTGCTTCTGCCGCTCCCTGCGCCGGTGCCAGCATCGAGGTCGCCTGGCTCGAAACCGCCATAGCCCCGCGCGCCAGACCGGCCGCGAGAAACGGGATCGACATCATTAGAAACCCCGCAATGGTCGCGGTGTCCTGATTGACCGCATCGATGTCGGCCATACCCGCCATGGTGATCCCGCCCGGCGCGGCGGCGTTCATCGCATCGGCGGTGCGATCCATTATGAACATGTGGAGCACAGCGTAAAGCGGCCCCCAGGCGGCGAGATAGAAGAATCCGGTGAAATAGCCCTTGAGCGCTGCAATCCCCGTTTGCGGCAGAAGAAACAGCGGGAAGATCACCGGGAACATCGCGTAGAAGACGACGGTCAGCACGATGCCGAGCAAAGGCACCCAGGTCATCGCCTGCTGCGCGATCGAGGTGTAGGTGTTCCTCGCCTGCTCTTCGGCGCGCAGCATCGCAAAGGTGTCGCCATCGGCCCCGCCGAGATTGGCGCGGGCTTCCAAGAAGGCGTTGACGAGCGAGCGCTGTTGGAAAACCTGCTCGGAACTTTGTGATGACCCATGAAAGTGACTGGCGAGGATCGGCAGATCCGTATCAAGCTTGGCGCGCGCTGCCGCTTCGGTGAGCCCCGGAAAGGCCCGCCGCCCTTCCCCGTTCAGCCCTTGATCGGTCTCGGCGGGAATCTCGGAGTTCGCAAGCGTCGCATAGCCGGTCTCGCAAGTGACGATCGAAGACGCGCCCGACGTGTCGATCCATTTCATGCCGCGCGCTGGAGACCCCGGCCCCATATCGGTCAGGATGTCCGTGGAGTTGGCCAGAGTGTCGAACGACGCGTGACCCAGCATGATGTCGTAGAACACGCATTGCCGGAAATATTCCTCAAGGTTCGAGCGCACGCGCGGATCGCGGATTTTGAATTGCGTGGTGCGATCATACAGCCGGGCGCCATAAATCATCCCATTGTTCGAGAGCTGGAGCGCGGACGGCATGGTGAAGACCGTCTCTGCCGTGCGCGTCAGCCAATCGCCTGCCGTGCTCGACAGCGAAGCGACCGCGGCAAGCCCGATCGGCACATTGTCGACGGTCGAAGGCGCGAGCGAGGGGTTGAGGCGATCGGTGACCTGTACGGTCGTGGTCGGCACGATCAACGCGCCGTAGATCAGCACCGAGCCCAGAAACCAGCGGAACCAGAAGCGCCAGTTCATCGAGAAGGCAACGACTAGCAGTGCGTAGATAAAGCCGATGATGAGCACGACGCGTAGGAGCGCGCGAAAGCCCCCTCCCCCCGTCCAGGCAGCGACCGCGTTCAGCACATTGACGATGTATTCGCCGCCGCCGATCGTGAAGACTTCGTTCATGGCGAATTCCTTGGTCAGTGTTGGATTGGGCGCGCGCCTGCTGGATGCGCTATTGAATTCCCTGCGCCGACATCGCGGTTGAGAAGGAGAGCGCGGCGGAAAGCTGCGGCGAGAGGCTGTTGCGAAGCGTGCTTTCAAGGAAAACGGTGCGCTCGACGATCGCCTGGGTGCGCACAAGCCGCTCGTTCATCGTGTAGGAATAGGTCCGCAAAACCTCGCGCACCGAATGCATCTGGTCGCGCCATTGGCCGAGCGTTTCAGGGTCGGCGCGGTCAAAGCTCGCCACGCCTTGCGCGACATAGGAATAAAACTGGTTGGCAATCGTATCGAGCAGATCCATCGCGACGATCTCGGCGAGCCCATGCATTTCCTGGGTCGACATGCCGCCCAATTGCGCGGCGGCGTTGACCGTGATGATCTTGTAGAGCGGGATCGAAGTAGCGCCGAGCAGTCCGATCTCTTCATTGGTGAGCGCCGCGTTGGAGCGCACCTTGGCCTCCATGCTCTGGATAAAGCCGAGCACGCGCGATTTGAGCGCTTCGCTCGCATCGATGTTGAGCGTCTGGGTCGAAGGATTGAGGCATTGCGCCACCTCATCGCAGCGCAGGATGGTGGTGGCCGAGGACCCATCGATCAGCGCGGTCAAAAGGGCGCGGTCGCCGACGCCGTAATAGCGATAGGTCGGTGCATCGCCGGTGGCTGCTGGCCGCTCGTAAATGATCGTGCCGACCAGGCTCATCAGATATTCTTTGAATTCGCGAGAGAAGCTCGGATAGCTCTTCTCCAGCATATACCAGGTGTAATTGTAGCTATCAGCTGGCATGTCTGGATCGGCGTTAGAATCCATGATCGAAGCCCGCTCGCCGCCCGCGTTGCAGCCCTGGCGCGCTTTGGCCCAATCGGTCGCCCAGCCTTGGCTGTTGGCGATCGCCTTGCAGACTTCGGATTGGTGCCCCTGGTTCTTGCCCCAGAGCCCGGCCACCAGACCCTGCGCCATTTCGCAGGAATTCATATTGAACTGGTTGAGCTGCTGGGCTTTCTGCGCAAATTCTTCGATCGTCTGGCTGATCTGTGGGCTGATCGATTTGATGGCGAGCTGAAAGGCAAAGCCCAAAGCGTTGTTCGCGACAGACTTCAGCATCGCGACCATTTCATCGGAATTGATGAAGGAGAAGGAGCCCGAAAAGATATCGATCCCGCCGCATCCGGCGTTGACCGAAGGCAATTGCAGATTGACCGGATTGACCGCGCGTTGCGGAAAACGCGTCCACACCCCGCCACCGGTATAGTATCCCGCCGATTGGCCCTGATAAGCGGTGGGCCCGGTCACATTGGCCGCCGATCCCATATCGTCGAAGAAGTCGGTGAGCTCCCCACCTACATCTGCGGCGACCGGTGCCGCGACAAGATTGACCGCCGCCAACACCGCCACCGATGCGCCAAGGCTGCGAATAAAGCGACGCGTCCAAGATCTCCGCCGCGCCATCAGTAGTCGCTCCCTACATCGAGCTTCGTCAACGTGAAGATCCGGCTCATCACCTCATCCGCGGCCATGATGCCGTAGCCGATCGGGATCGGCTGCTTGGTCTGGGTGTCGAAGAGAACCAAAGCGGGCACTTGGCGCGAAGGGCCAAGCCCCATGCGCTCATATTGACCTTGATCGACCACATAGTTCGGAAACACTGCGTTCGCCCCGCCATCGAGCGAGACCGCGAGCACCTCCAATCCAAAGCGATCTGACAAAGCGCGCATCACCGGATTGAACCGCGCGCACGCAGGACACGAAGATGAATAGAAGTAGAAGACGCCGTAGCGCGAGGTCAGCGCTTCCATCGCGGCTTCGCGCTCAAGCCGGCGCTCCGCGCTCCAGACCTGTTTGCCCAGCGTGTTCACCGGGCGCTGCAGCGTGTAATCCAAATCAGGGTTCTGCCAGAGCGCGCGGCTCCAAACATCGGCAAACAACGAAGCGCGATCCAATTGCTCGCGCTGAAAGCGGATATAAGCCGAGACATTGACAGGCGTCGGCTCAAGGATGGCTTGCGCTTTAAGCTCATCCAGCTCGGCGGTGATCGCCGCCATGCGCGCGGTGGCTGGCTCTGGAGCCGAGGTTTGTGGAACCCGTTCGGGTTCAGGCTTGGCCCGGTCGCTCTTTGGCGGATCGCAATAGAACCAGCTGCCAAGCCCGCGCTCGGAGCAATAGAAGGGATCGGGCGCGCGCGCCTGCTCTTCAGCCGACAGACTCTGCGCCGCCAAGGAACCCGCTAAAGCGACAACGCAGGGCGCCGCCAAACCATATCTACGTGTCATTGCCGGGCTCCTTTCCATTGGTGAATTGTTCGAGCAGCGCGAGCAGGCGCTTCAATTCGACCCCGCGATCGATCATGCGGATCGACCCGCCATGGAGTGTGGTGACGACGTCGATGCCTTCGTCGGTCAGCAGCCAGGAGGCCGTGTCACACCGTCCGCCATCGCCATGATCCACCATCCACCCTTCGCGCTCCATATGCGCGAGCGCCGCGGCTATATCGGCGTCCGACACCGAACGCAGAAACCAGTCGGACAAGGTCCCGCGCACCTGATCAAGCGCTTGGGGATCGCTGCGCATGATCGCCCGCGCCAACGCGAGCTCGAGCACGGTCATCGGCGGAAACGGCCCGGACGGCGCGACCAAACGAAGAGGCGGGTCCGCCATGTTCACGGAGCACCCGCGTGCAAGTGATAATAATCGGCGATCCGCTGCTGAATAAGCATGCTTGTTTCGATCTCATCGGGAAGGCGGGCAGCAGCGGCAAACTCTTCATAGACTTCGCTGAAATCCATCGCGGCGAGATTGAGCTGCTGAAACTCAGCGACCTCGAAACCGGTGCAATCGGGTGTCTTGGGCTTGCCCCAAGGCTTGCCAAGCTGCGCGCGACCCTGCTCCTGCAGAATGCGCGTCAGCTTGCTCGAAAAGCAGCAATAGGACTGCTTCTTGGCGGTGCAGATACCGAGCACTTTGGATGAGCAATAGGTCCCGACCTTATGGCACAGACCTTCATCGTCCTTCTGGTCGACCAGGCGGTCCTCGGCGCTGCACAGAAACGGCGTCACCAGCGGGATGCCCTTGCCCGAGCAGCAATTGGAAAGGCCGAAGAGCTTCTTGGAACAGGAAAGATTCTCGCCTGCGAACAGCGTCAGATTGTCGGGATCGAAATCATCGCGCAATTCGCCCATGGTCTGGACCGCAACCATGGCGTCTTTGAACTCGGTCGAGGCTTGGCGCGCGACCGAGATGCATTCGCCGTCGATGCAATAGAGATCGCCATCGCAGATGAAATCTTCGCTTGGCGCCGCGCCGCCCGGCGCAGTGCATTGATACCAGCGATCGTGGACATTGCAGGTCGTGCCATCGGGATCGAAACTCAAGCAATCGTCGTGGCTGAAGTTGCATTCGGACCGAGCGTCCAATGCGCCGCAATCATTGGCCGGGCGCGCGGCGGTGCATTGGTAGCTCCGCTCCCACTCCCAGCAGGGCCGTGTGACCGAAAGCCCATCAACGATGCGCGTTTCGTTGGGAGCGATGCAGGTCTCGGTTTCGAGTGCGCAAGACCCGTTCGAGGTGGTCGCCTGACACGCGCTTTCATCGAGCGCTTCGCTGCTTATTCGCTTCGTGTTGACTTCGCGCGCGTTCCATCCGGGTACGGGCGCATCGCAGGAATAGACATCGACATAGGTCGGTTCGGGCTCGGTACAGTCATCGACCGTGCCCTGAAGACAGAAAATGCCGACGTAATCCGAGCGCACAAAGTTGCAGCTCGCGCCGACGTCCAAAGCGTCATTGTGAAATTCCGGGCACCAACCCTCGGCCGCATCGCTGCTGGGAATGCGCAGGGTCTGCCAGCAGCTGTGTTCATGGCGCAGCGAGCCTGTAACGGTGATAACAAGCGGTGCGCGGCAAGACCGCGCCTCGTCATAGGTCTCCGAGCCTTCATTGCAGCTTTCGAGATACATGAGCGGTTCGCCCGGCCCGCCTGGCAGTGGCTCGCATTGGCCGGTGGCACCGCCCAGACCCAAATCGGTGCCGAGATAAGCATCAGGATCATCGGCAACCGCATCGGGCGCAGAGAGGTCGATGGTGAGCGGATCAAATTGCGGGCGATAGGGATCGACGATGGTTTGGTAGCTGTCCTGCAAGCGCTGCGTCTCTCCTGCAGAGGTCAGCCCATCGGGATCGTCGATCAGCGTGCTTTCCGTGAAGGTGGTGCCGCCAAAGCCCGGAACTTCCGCTTCGCTCCCTGAAGCAAGAATACTAGGCGAGGTCGCATCGCGCACATTCTCCGCCAGCTCCTCGCCTTCGTCGCGCGCATCGTTTTGCGGATTGGCGAGCGCCCAGCCCGCGCCGCAGAGACACGCCGCCGAACCGATAAGGAGCACCCAGCGTCTCATGGTTTTGCTCTGAGATTGGCGAGGGCCTGGCGCGCAACGGGCGCGCCCGGGCCATTGGCGTCGGCGAAGGTCTCGAGCACATGGCGCGCGCTCACATTCCCTGCGATGCGGTCATGCGGCGGCGGCGCGGTGACGCAGTCCAATTGATCGCAGGGATCAAAGCCGCGCGAGAGCGCGACAAACGTCGGGACGCGATTGACGTCAAACGATCGAAAAAGCCGTGGATCGATCGCGAGATTGCCCGCAGCCTGCTGGTCGACCACCGCCTGAATGCCCGCGGCAAAGCCTGCGGGATCGTCGGCCGAGAACCCGCGAAACACGACCACTCCGCCCGCCTGGCTCGTTTCGGCGATCACGCGCGCCAGCGCCTCTTCGGGCATCGACAGGCTGACAAAAGCGATGAAAAGCGGCGAGCCTTTGGGCTCTGCCATCGCTGCCTGCGCACCGGCCAACATGGCGTCCAAATCGATCTCGCCTGCCTTGGCGCTTGTCTCGACGCTCACGTCTTTGGCCGCGTCGAACCCTTCCTGGACAGTCTCCTGCGCATCGCTGCGCTGCGCCTCAGCCTGCTGGATCGCATAGTCGAAGACCTCCTGCGCTTCCTTCTTTTGGCTGTCAGCACGCGCTTCGATCGCGCTCAAATCAAGACTCCAGTTGTCCTGGCTTACGCTCTGCGCCAGCACCGTCGAGACCGCGCCGCAAGCGGCGAAGAGGCCGAGCGAAAGGAGTAGTTTGCAGGTCATCACAGCACGCAACAATTGCGTTTGCGCCAAAGAAGGAAGCCCACATCCTCGCCTTTGACCGGATAGACCTGACCCGAATTGGGGAGGATGGTCGTCGCTCCAATCGGCGAGCAAGCTTCCCGGCCCGACACCATCGGTGTTGGGTTGACCTGCTGCAGCCGGTACTGGCTCTTTTTGAGTACGGGCATGGCGTATTTGGAGCACAGGCCCTTCGAGCCCATGGTCCCGAGCGCCAGCCCGGTGCGGTGCATCTTGTAGACCATGCGTTCGGCAGCAAGCCGGGCGGATTGCTTGATCCCGATATTGGCACCGACATTGCCGTTCATTGGATACATCGGACCCTGGCAGCCCGAGCACCAGAAAAGCTCGTCCAAAGGCAGCTTGGCAGTGGCCGCGACGCAATCGGCTGAGCAGGCCGCTTGTGCGAGCGGGTTTGCGAAAAGCGCGGCTTCGGGGTTGAGCAGAGTGGTAAGCTGGTCGTCCTGCCAGAGCGGATCGATCTCGGTGAGATAAGCGATGTCGAAAGAACTCTGCTCGAAGCAGACAAAATCGGTCAGCACTTCGAGCCAATAGAGCAGCGGGTAGATGTAATAATGGACGTGGTATTTGGCGGTGTTCTGGCCCCTGCCGCCAACCTGAGAGGAACTCGCCGCATAGCCGTGGCCTATATTGAAGCCTGGATCCAGGCGCACGCCGCCCAGATTGGGAAAGCAGAAAGGGCGCGTAGTCACATCCATCAAACGGACCGGCTCCCAAAAGCCCACGGCGAGACCTATGCGCGGGATCGGGGAGCCACAGGCGCAGATCGGGAGCGTGGGGTTTTTGGTATCGGCGCGGCTTGAGGGCCAGATTTTGAGCCCGCCCAGCGAGAGGGGAAACAGACAGCCCCAGCACACATCGGTGATCGGATTGACGAAACTGCCCGAACACCGTCCGCCGCTTGCTTCGGGCAGCGGCTGCGCGCGCGCCGGAACAGCGAGAGCGAGCGCGACCAGAAGGGTTAGAAGTGTGCACCGGATCATTGTGCCGCCCTGCCCGGCAATGCCTGCTCGGTGATCTTCAACATATCGCCGTGCTGCTCGACCATCGCGGGCGTATGCGTGATCCCGAACCGCTGCGTCAGCTTGCCACTCTGGTCGAAATAGAATCGGCGCTGATGAACCTTCATCGCTTCGAACGGAGAGCCATCCACGAGCATGATCTTGAGAGAGTGATCCGAGCCCTGCTCCAGCGCCCAGGCGAGTTCGGCGGGATCATCGCCATTCACGAAGACTAGCTTCCGCGTAAGCGCTAGCCGCTCGAGCGGATTGACCTTTTGGCCCGCCGCCGCGATCAAACGGCCTCCGTGATCGCGAATATCGCGCTCGAGGACAATCGCCGGATCGAAGGCCCAGCTGCGCGTCTCCACGGCAGGGCCGATGCCGGAAACGGGCGTCGGGCGCATGACCTTGGCTTTGACCCGCGCAGCGAAACGCGCGTTCAAGTCCGCTAGACTGCCATTGGCCTCGGCGCGCTCAAGCTTTCCTTGGATGACGCGCAGCAGATCGGGTTCGATAACTGGCCAGGTGGTGCCGAAGGTTCCGTGGTCGAGGGCGCGCGCGGGCGCGAAGCCCAGAACGACGGGACCAATCAGTGAGCCAAGCGCCGCCGAGGCGATGAGCGCCTTCATAGGATCGGCTTTCCGGTGCCGACCAGACGATCGCGGCAGACAAAGCCCACGGCTGCGTAGCGGCTGTCGAACCCGTCTGGGTGTGGTGTTCCTGCAAAAACGCAGCCCTCAGGCACGATCCCGATAGGCCCGGCGGCAAGCGGCTCGCCTCTGCGCGTGCGGGGTTTGAGCGATGCAACAGCCTTGCCATTGACCCGGACTTCACCGCCTTTGCGTGAGACCACATCACCGGGCAGGCCATAGGCAATCTTGGCGAAGGCTTGCGGCCGCTCACCGAAGGTCGACAGTGTCAGCGGATCGCGACCGGGATCGAAGATCACGATCTCGCCGCGGTCTGGGAATGTGCCGCTAGTCACGAAGAAAGCCCAATTGGGCAGCGAGTCTGTTGCATTGATCATCAGCGCATGGCGCTCGGACCAGTGATGCACAATCGTCAGCGCGAAGGCGCAAATTCCAAAGATGGCGAGCAAAGCAAGCCGCATCGGTGTGCCCAGTCGCCGCTTAGCGTCCGCCATTTTCGCCTCCGAGGACTGGAGCGCCTTGCTCGCTCAAGAAATCCTGCATCTGCGCGTTGACGCCCTTGGACGCGCCAACGCTTGGCAGCGGCACTTGGCTGTAGACCTGCTGCTTGATGCGCGCGGTCACATCAGGAATGTCGCCGCCGACCACCGCTTCGTGGACAAGCACGACTTTGCCCGCTTCGCCAAGCTCGGCGACGCCCGCGTCCAAGACAGCCATAAATTGCGCGGTCTCTTGCGCCGCCTGGTTTTGATCTTTGCCCGAGCGCGCCTGGCCGCGCAGATATTCGCTGATCAGGCTCTGAAGCTGCAGCTGCACGAATTCCGGCTGATCGGGCCGATCGATCACGCTCTTGGTGACCCACGCGCCCCAGATCACAGCTGCAATGGCGGCTGCGCCGATGGCGATCTCGTTCCAGCGGAACGGAAGCCTGCGCCGCTTGGGACTGACTTTGACTTTTGTCGCCTCTTTTAATTCCAGTGCGGGCTGATGCTCGGTGCCCTCGAAGAGATCAGACATGAACCCGGCTCCTTGTGGTGAGAAGGGCGCTCAGACTGCTGCGCCGCGCATAGGCGCTCCACAGCAGCGCCAGCCCGAACGTGCAGAGCAGGATTTGGTCGAACTGATCGGTGCGCGCGGTGTCCGCCTCGACATAGCGCGAGGCGAGATTGTCTAGCTGGAGCATCGTTCCTTCGATGCTGAAGCCACCCAGGATGAAGGCGAGCAAGGCCATACATCCCAAAGCGGTCAGCAAAGTCACCGCGCACCAGCCCAGCACGCTGAGCGCAGCGGCAAGCCGCGCCTGATGAAGCGCCCAGCCTCCATGGCTCGGCATAAATTGTGTAAGCGCGCTCATTGGGCCGCCTCCTTCAACTGGGTTTCGGGAAAAGCGATTGTCTCGATCGCGGCGTGCATGGGCGCGCCGGCAGCGACTTCAGCTTCGATCGCGGCAAAGACGTCAGGGCTCGAAGAATAGAGTGTCGCCGAATAGCGATCCAAGACGAGACGGCAGACGCTCTGGGTCTCCGGCCCACGGATCAGAATGTCTGAATAGTCGATGCCATGGCGCTTCAAGCTGCGCAGCAGCGCCTCGGTGTAACTGTCCATCTCGAAGCGGTCCGAGCTTCTAAAATCGGCGATGGTTTCCGCTTTTTGCTGAAGGATGACCGACCAGTCAGAGTTTTCGAGCGCGGCGCGCGAGCCTTCGGATTTGTAATAGTCGTTGATCGATTGCGTCGCGGTAATGAGCGAAGCGCCATATTTGCGGCAGGTGCGCGAATAGGTCTCGACAAAATCGGCCATCGCGCCGCCTTTGAGCATCTGCCAGGCTTCATCGATCAACAGCGCCTTCGGAATTGCGCGATCCAAGCGCCGCATGGTCTGCGAGGCGATAAACATGATCGAGGTGAGCACCACACCGCGCAACTCCTCGCGCGTCGCAAGGTTCGAGAGTTCGAAGACGGTCAGATCGGCCGAAAGATCAAGATTGGCCTCACCCAGAAAGAATTTGCCGAATGTGCCTTCCGAGGCGAACGGCAGCAGCGCGGTCGCAAGATCGTGTGCGTAAGGGTGATCGACCGATATGAGCGCGGCGATTACGGCATCGACCGTGCCGTCGCGCGCCTGCGCTTCCCAGACGGCGTTCACCGCTTGGTCGATCAGCCCGCGCTCGGTGTCGTTCAAGCGATTTTCGTGGCGCGCCATCTGCGCGATAATAGCTTTGAGCATTGCGAGGCAATCGACGAGATAATCTTCGTCGCTCTCGGCGAGTTCCAGATCGACCATGCGGAAGGGATTGATCGAGATGCCTGAGGAGAGTTTGAACTCGGTGAAGGTGCCGCCGAGCACTTTGGCCATGTGCTCGAAAGAGCGCCCATCATCGATGACGATGGTCTTGGCGCCGACCCCGGCAAAGCTGGCAGTCAGGTCTTGCAGCAGCACCGACTTGCCCGAGCCTGACTTGCCGACAATCGCGACATTGTGATTGCCGGCTGCGTTCTGAAACGGCGACCAGAATTGCGGTTGCCCGCGCCGTCCGACGAAGAGCAGATGCGGGATATCGCCGCCGACATATTCGCCCTGGATCGGCGCGGTCGCGGCGACATTGGCCGAGCGCATCGTCTTTAGCCGCTTCATGCGCTTCAAGTCGCTGTCGAGCCCGTCTCCCATGAGCAGCGGGAAATGCGCCATAAAGGAGGGAAGCTGGATATGGGTCTCATCGATGAGGTCCCACCCGGCTGCCTTGTAGAGCGCTTTCATGGTGCGCTCGCAGGCCTCGCCTTCGCCATCAGGCGCGAGGATCGAGACCGCGTAATAGCCAGCAATCAGCTTCTCACCGGCTTTTACCTGCTTCTGGATGTACTCCCACTCGGCGGCCTGCTCTTTGAGGTCGGGCAGGAATTTGGCGCCGTGCCCGTCCGCAAGCGAACGCGTGCGGGTAAATTTGAAACCCGATTTGGCTTCGCTTGCCTCGGTCCCCGGAATGATCCCGCACAGGGTCTGAAGCGTCGGGCACGGCAGATTGAGCTTGGCGTTGAAGATATCGCCGATCACACGCTGCGTATCCCAGGGCGCCCAACGGTCGGGGAAATTGCGCACCGCCATCGAGCGGACATCGAAGCGCGTCGGCACATAATCGCGCATTTCAGGAACACCCGCGGCGCTTCTGCCTGACGGTCGCAGTGACTGCGCATCGAGGATCAGGCGATCCTTTTCGACTTGCGTCACAAGGTCTCGGCGCACGCATTGTTCGTTGAGTGGGTCGAAGCGGTTGTAGCCCGGGGCATCATCGCCAGCGCCGGTCGACGGGGCAAGCATTTCGTCCAAGAAACGGATGAGGTCGACCGGCTCCCAGGCCTTGACCGGCACATTGATGGAATCGAGCGCGGCGATGATCGCGTCGCGCATCGTGGTGAGATCCTCGGTCTTCAGACTTGAGTCCTCAGGCGCGCCGACCGAGAGAACGCAGCGAAAATTGCGCAGGAAGAAGGGGCCATCGGAAGCCAATGTCGACCAGGCCCCGGACAGCAGCTTGTCGATCCGGTGGCGGGCCAGAGTTTGGAACACACCGCCGGCTTGGAAGCGCGGCAGCATCCAGTTCTGCAAGCGATCCGAGATGCGTGGATCAGCGTAATTGGTGATTGCAAAGCGCGTGCCCGGCTGCAGGATATCGGAGAACAGCGTGCCGATGATCTCAGCGGTGCGCTCATCCGCGCCGATCAGCGGAGCGAGCTCAAGGATAAAGCCTTTGGAGCGCGTCTGATAGAACAGCCCGGTGCTTTCCTCATAGGAGCGATAGCCGAGGAAATGCGCGAGCATGGGGACCGGCGGAGCCTTGGCCTCAGTGTCCGGTGCGCGGCGATCGCCGGTCAAGAGCTCGGTGAGCGTTGCGAACATTACTCACCTCCCTCGTAAGGCGTAAGGCCAGGGAAAGTCGCGGCGCGGAGTGTTGGAAGCAGCGGGGCTTCGCCGGCCTCAGGCTCTGGTGCCGAGCGATTGGGCGGAATTGCATTGGGTTCCGGCGCAGGCGCGGGCGGATCTGAGGCGGCGAGAAGCGTCTGCACTTCGGTCTTGATCACGGCGATCGGACCTTGCTGCGCATTAGCGTCCGTGGCGGCAAGATCCGATGCAGAAGGACCACTCGGCGTCGTAAGCGCCAGAAGCGGCGGTGCGCTTTCGGCCGCCGCGAGCAAGCCCCCTCCCCATCGTGCGTTGGACGCGCGGCGCGCCAGTTCATCAACCGCATCGCCGCGTCCGGGTAAGGCCACACGCGTTTGCACCGTGCGGCGTTCGATTATGCGCCCGCGCGCATCGACATAGCCGGGAAAGACTATGGCCAATTCGAAGCTGTCGAGGTCAGCACTGGCTTTGGCCGGTTGCTTCTGTTTCTCGCTCTCGTTGGCGATTTGAGCAGGCGGCGTTGGTGCGCTTCGCTGAGTGGGCGATGGCGTCACGCCGTCATCGATATGGTAAGGACCGGCGGGCGAGAGAAGCTCGGTGCTGATCGTGCGGTCGATTTCGGCAAGCGCGCTGTCATCGATGATCGTGGAAGGCGCGCAAATGCCATCGGGCGCATCGCAGCGAAAGGAGCCGCTGACATTGGTGCCCATGGTGGTGCAGCCGCCCAGACCAAGTCCCATGAGAAGTGTGAACAGCGCTGAGCGGCGCCACGCGAGCCCACTCATTGCGCCTCTCCCGCCAGCCAGGCTTCGAGGAAGGCCCGGTCGCGATAGCCTTGGATGACCGCGCCATCCTCGCGCACGAGAACCGGCGTGCCGGTGAAGCCGTGTGTGCGCGCAAAGGCCTCATTGGCGTCGAGCCCGGATGTATCGCAGGCCAGCGAACCTTGGATGGGTTTGCCTAAATAAGCTGCGGCCAAGGCTCTT
This sequence comes from Pseudomonadota bacterium, assembly GCA_039033515.1. Taxonomy (GTDB): domain Bacteria; phylum Pseudomonadota; class Alphaproteobacteria; order Sphingomonadales; family Sphingomonadaceae; genus Erythrobacter. The sequence goes on along the minus strand of JBCCCM010000001.1, from coordinate 241,858 downwards.
GCCGGATGCTTGGCGCACAGCACCGCTTCGGAGGTCGCTCGCGTGCCGAGAATAGAGATTGGGCGTTCGGCCACGCGCACGTTCATGCTCGCCAGCGTCGCATGCAGTTCCTGGCAATAGCCGCACTTTAGATCGCTGAAGACCGTGACCGAGCGTTTGCCCGAACCCCATTCAATCGCGCCCGAAGCGGGCAGCTGCGCGAGCGCGGCTTTGGGAACCGAGGGTGTGGTCCCCGATGCCGCTTTCGTGGGCGATGGATTGCCGCCGGCAGTCGCGCCGCCTTTGGTCGCCGCGCCCACCAATCTGTCGGGATTGAGTTCAAGCAGTTTAGCCGCGGTCAGATCCTGTCGCGTCTCCATATCGTAAACACGCCCGACGATGAGATAGCGCGCGCTTGTATCGGTGTAGAAGAGATTGGCGCCCGCCGTGATCGCGCAGAGCCCCGGCACCGCGTCGCAATCGACCGCGCTCACGTTGGTTTTGGGGAGGCGCTCAGCCAACACGTCCGCGACATTCGCGCTCGATGGCCCCGCAATCGCTTGAGCGGCCAGAACGGCGGTTCCCGCCAGCGCGAGGACGCTCAGCGCAACGGCGCCTTTGGCCATGGGAGTATACTTTGGCATTTCCATCCTCCTTGAAGGTGTCAGTTGCGCACAAAGGTGCCGTCGAGGAACACGACCTCGACCTCGGCTCCGGTCGGCATTTCGATGACGGGTTGGTATTGTTCGGCGCGCTCGATCAGGTAATCCGAGACGGTGGTTCCGGCCTGCTGCGCCCCGCCGCCAAGCGCGCGTAGGCCCACTTCGCCGAGATCGGGGTTTTCGCGCTGGCCGGTAATGATCGGTTGATTGAAACCTTGGCTAAGCGCGGTGCCAGCGCTGCCGACCAGACCGGCAAGGAAAGCCTGGCTGACGAGGCCGCCTTCGCGGCTAACGACGCGCCCGCGTACGCCGACCTTACCGCCAAAGGCGATAAAGCCTTTGACCTCGGAGACCGCGAACCGGCCACCGGGCTGCGGGCAGGTCATACGCTGGAGTTTGACGTAGACCTTCTCACTCGACAGATCGCCATAGGCCGCTCCATTGACCATGCAGCCCTGGACGCGCGTCGCGAGCAAGCGACCGTCTTCATAGACCGAGCGCGCCGGCCCGGTGATGCGCAGCAGCACGGGCAGCGGATCGCTTTGCGACCTTGTGTTTGTTGTCGCATCGACCCCGACCACGACGGTCGCCTTGGCGATCGAATTGGGCGGGAGATAATTGGGACTATCGGTAAAGCTCGTCGCGCCCGCCTTGGGATCGATCCGTGCAGCGGTTCCTTCGGCCCGGTCAAACGAAGCCAGCTGGATCGTCTTGGTGCGCACAGGTGGCGGCGCTGCGACCGGTCCGGCTACGCCCGGTGGCTGAGCGACGCCCATCGCGGCGGCGGCGGCTCGCGGTCCGGGTGCACTGGGCCGTTTTTGCGCGTCCTCCAAGCGCTGACGCAGCCGCTGGTTCTCGCGCTCGTAGGATTCCAGCACGCGCGTGCCATCGGCAACCATTGCGGCGTTTTCGCCTTGGAGCGCCTGAACCTGCGCTTCCAGCTCTTCGACGCGTCCCGTGCGCTGCTCGACGCTGTCGAGCCTTTTGTCCTGGGCGTTGTTTTGATGCTCGTAGATCCCCATCCATTCGCGGTCGGCGACCTGGCGGTTCATGATCGCATCGGTGGAGACGGTGATCTCGCCGCTTGCAGCGTCAGCCGTCTGCGCATCCTCGCTCTCGCCCTCATCGAGCACAAACCAAGTGCCCAGCCCTGCGGTCACCACCGCACCGCCGATGAGCGCGAGGCGCTGGCGCTTGGCGGTCGCATCATTGGCTTCGATCCCGCCGAGCTTGGAAGGATCGCCGGCGTTCTTTAACGCACCGGACTTTTGGTCTTGGGCGGGTTTCCCGCGTAATCTGTCGAGCAGGCTCATGGCTCAGATCCCTTCCGATGGCGTGACGATGTAGACTGCGGTCATTTGGCCGGGCGCGAGATTTGCGTTGGCGATGGAAACCGCGATCGCGCCCTCACCCGCAATGAGTCCTTCGGTTAGCGTGACGGGTACGGCGCCTATGTTTTGGACGCGCAGGACCTTGCCGGTCAGGGTCGGGCTCAGATATTCGCTCAGCAGCTGGACCTTGAGCGCGCCGACATTGACCGGCGCGCGCGGCGCATCGGCAATTTCGTAGCCGCGCACGCTCTGGCCAGCGAACATGGCCCGCACCAATCCGACCGCATGCACTTCGAGGCTCGGGGTCTGTGTCAGATCGACGGCAGGCGCCGGAGGCTCGCGCTCAGCGCGATTGGCAACGAAGACCTGCACTGCTTCGGCGCCGCCAACCCGGCAGGCGAACTTGTAGACATAGCCCTTGCGGCTCGTGCCGAAGAAACTGACAGACGGTTTGGAATAGCCATCGGGCACCGAGAGATAGATGTCGCCGCGCGTCGGCTCGTGGACCACAGCGAAATCCTGCGTCGGATCGCCCGCATCGACTTTGGAGACGGCGGCAAACTGATCGCCTTCGAGCGAGATGCGGGTCAAATCCTTCGCTGAGACCGTGCAGCGCACTTCGCCATTGTCTTCGGCCAGGATGGTTTCATCGGCGAGCGCCGGAGAGGCGGTCAACACAGCGGCTGCGCCGAGCATGGTCCAACCAAGGCTGCGCGATGCGATTGCATAGGGCCGAAAAGCGAGTGCTAATCCGGTGGCGAACAGCGAGAGGGTGAGGAGGCTCATCAGGCGCCCTCCCCGTCTTCGGCCTTAGTGACCACACCAAAGCCGGCGAGCTTCAGGGAGAGGCCGGTATAGGTCCAGGTAAAGCGGAAGATCTTGTGCTCGCGGCGCACATCGCGCGAACCGACCACGGTGTGGAGCACGCCGCCGACATCGCTGGTGAGCGCTTCGGGATCGACGCGGATCCAGTCGATCGTCACGAATTGCGTGACCTGACTGCCTTGCTGCTCTTCCAGAATGCCTGTCAGCTCGGTCTTGAGTTTGCCGCGCGTTTCGGGCGCGGCGAGTTCGACGAGGCTGTCCATCCAATATTGAAGCGTCTCGGGCGAGCGATTGAGCGCCAATTGCGCTGCATCGCGCGTCACCGCTTCCAGATATTCTTCTGACACGCCCGCGCTCGAAATCGTCATTGGCTGCGGCACGATCGGCTGCAGGATCACATCGCGCTGGCGGGTCATCGACGTGATAAAGAGCACCACCACTAGAGCACCGAGAATGAGCGCGGTGACGGCGAGTGCGTTGCGCTGGCGCAAGGTCGCTTGCGCCTGGGTGTGAGAGATCGCGATATCCATGTCAGCCTATCCTGCCATCACGCGGAAAGAGGATGGCGGAGCCACTTTGAGCCCGAAGAACTCACCGGGAAGGTGCCAATAAGCAAAGTGGATCACCCAATGCATCGAGCGACCGGCTCTCAATTTGCGATATCCGAACCAGGCTAGGATCGAGATGATGAGACCGGTGACGATGTGCTGAGTGAGGACGCCCCAAACAAAGGGGATCAGCATCACCAGGAATTCTTCGAGGGTCCAAAAGCCAATGAGCTCCGGGTCGTCGAGATGCTTGGGGATTGAATACTGATCCATTGGTCCTGCTCCGCCAAAGTGATTAGGGGTGCGGCCGCGCCGACGAGCTGGACTTGGGGGCTTCAGCTCGTGTGAGGGGGACAGGGGCGCGGCCGCGAGGGGAACCCGAAGAGCCGTTTGGGCAGCTTCAGATCGTGGCGCTGACCGTCGAAGTGACGATCGGAATACCGGTGCCAGCGCCCACGCCGACCGCTACCGGGATCGCGATCTGAGCAAGCGAGAAGCGGCCCGATGCCAGACCTACAAGCCCGCCGGCCAGCGAAAGCACGGTGATGATCCGTCCGCCCGAACCCTCGAGGAAATTGGTGAACTGGGTGAGCGCAGTATCGAACGTTGCGTCGGTGCCGGCCATTGCGCCAGTCGCGGCGAGGCACGCAAAAGCGAGCGCGGCTGTGAGCAGGATAAGCTTGTCGCTCGCAGTGCTCGGCTTGGTGGTTGTGAGTGTCGTCATAAGCTTTGCCTTTCAACGATGTGTCTCGGTGCCAACAGCGGCGCCGAGGATCATTGAGCGACGAAACGCATCTCGTCTCAACCGGCTCAGAAGCTCGGTGGAGTGGAATCCTGGTCGATCAGCCGCTTGCGTGTCTGGCGGATGCCCAAAGCGGGCAGAGGCGATGTCAGATCCGTATCCGCAGCGCGGCGAGTTGGGACGAGCCTCATGTCCAATAAGCGCTTCAAATATGTGCGGAACGGGCACAGCGTGTATCGCGACGCGCCCGGAAACTGGTTCAGGACCGGCGGGTTACCTATAACGCCTGAAGAACAATCCACCGCGAATCGGTGGGCAAACCTGAGGAACTCGACGCATTCTCGCATTCGCGAGGCTTGGAGGGAGCTGTGAATGCGCAAAAGGGCACGCCGCGCCGACCGGCGGTGCAACAATTGCACGTAAATGACAAAGCGCTGGGTTTGATGATCGATGCGATCGCCAAGCTCAGCCACGAAGAACACTGCTTTGCCACTCTCAGCGATGTCCTCGTCGACGCACTTCGAATTCCGACCGATGAAGAGATTTTGCGATCAATCTCGGCAAACGAGCTGCAATCGCTTGTGGGAGAACACCAGATCTTTGTCCGGATCCCACTCGAAACCACACAAGAATTTGAGATGATGAAAAAAACCGTCGGAGCGGCATTTCCCGGCCGGTTCGGCATGCGAGAAGCCGTTTGCTATTGCTGCATGATCAGTATTGCGAAAAAATAACCTTGCTCTTTTTTCACATTGTTGATTAGCTTTCTTTGCCACGGCTGCCTTTAACTGAGTCGGCGTCGGGTTGTTATGCACTTTATTTTCGGAGGGAATGAGCATGGGATCGCTCACATCGTCTACCGAACTCATGAAAGCAACGCGGCGCGACCACGCACTGCTTGTGAGAACCATAATGGCTAAACGAGGCGTGAGCGTGACACGACTTTATGAAGAGGGCGTTATTCGAAAATGCACCGCCCGCGCTTTTGATGATCGCTTGGCCAATGGTGAGATTAGCACAAAAGAGTTTGGTGTTCTATTTGACTACTTAGATATCGATCCTCTTCGCGCAACATTGGCGTTAACGTGTCTCGACACTCCGGAAGGATACTTTGATCCTACTTGTGAAACCATAGCTCAACTCGCCGCCGAGACAGTGACTACGCTGCACGAGCAGCTTTCTTGTTGCCAAGGGGACTTCGAGCCTATTCGCAGATCATTGTGCCAAGCTTTAGCCGAGCGCGTTTCGGAAATGATAGTGCAGCATCATAATCGAATAGAAGAAGCCCGGACGACCTCTTTCACTTGAAAGGCAAGAAAACATCGCATCTGGGCCAAGCGCGGCACGGCAATGCTGCACCAATCCAAAAGTCAGCGTAAGCAACGGTAGAGGAGAAAGAGATTTATTCACACTTTCACATCAATTGGTCGATCGAGGAGGGTACCGGAGTGTGACAGATCGAGATCGAGCGTTCGAAATTGAGATTGTTCCTGAAGATAATCTTATTATCGAAAGGATTTACGGAACTTGGACGATGGACACCGTTACCGAGTACCAGGCCGCCTGGAAAAATGCTGCTCGAGGTTTAAGCGCTCGGAAAGAACGCCTGTGTCTGACCAACCTTACCTCCTCTTCCATTCAGCCGCAGAATGTCTCAGAAGCGATAATCGCAGCCATTGACGAGCCGCTACTCGCATCGTCAAAGGTTGCAATCGTGACCAACTCGGCGACTATGAACCTGCAAGCAAAGCGTGTTGCCGGTAAGCGCAATGCTCAGGTGTTCAGCAGCGAAGCGGAAGCGCTGAACTGGCTTCGGACCGACCGAAGTTCCTAGATCTCAGCTATCTCACGAATAAGGAAGCGCGGCAAAGACCGTAGCAATTGACCACGCGGCCTTTACGTCCTGCTACTCACGACGCGCGCCTGCGCGCGTGCGAAAGCTTCAAGTACGAAGTCGATATCACTCTCGGTCAGCGCAGAAGACATCTGCGTTCTTATGCGGGCCTTTCCGCGCGGAACCACAGGGAAGGAGAAAGCTGTCACGTACGCGCCCTCGTTCATCGCTTCTTCGGCGAACGCTTTCGCCTTATCAGCCCCATAAAACATGATTGGGATGATCGGATGTTCCCCCGGAAGTAGATCAAAGCCAAGCTTGGTCAGGCCGTCGCGAAAACGGATTGTGTTGCTCCGCAGCCGAGCGAGTGCGCTACCCTCACGCACCAGTTCCATTGCCTTGAGGCTGCCCGCTACAACCGGCGGCGCCACCGTGTTCGAGAACAGATAAGGTCGCGAGCGCTGGCGCAGCATGGCCACGATCTCTTTTCTCGCTGAAGTGTAGCCTCCGCTCGCACCGCCGAGCGCTTTTCCCAAAGTGCCAGTTATGATGTCTACACGGTCCATTACGCCACAATATTCGTGCGTGCCGCGGCCAGTCTTCCCCAGAAAGCCGGTGGCGTGGCAGTCATCGAAGTGGACGAGCGCGTCGTATTGCTCGGCCAAATCACAGATGCGATCGAGCTGCGCGATGTAGCCGTCCATTGAAAACACGCCATCGGTCGTGATGAGTTTAAAGCGGGCACCCGCCTCATCGGCGGCCTTTAGCTGCGCCTCGAGGTCGATCATATCGTTGTTTGCGTAACGGAAGCGTTTAGCCTTAGAGAGCCGGATACCGTCGATAATGCTGGCATGATTCAGTTCGTCGCTGATCACCGCGTCCTCAGGGCCCAAAATTGTTTCAAACAATCCGCCATTGGCATCAAAGCACGAAGGGTAGAGGATGGTGTCCTCCATGCCCAAAAAGTCGGAGAGTTCAGCTTCAAGCTGCTTGTGGATGTCCTGCGTGCCGCAAATAAAGCGTACGGATGCCATGCCAAAGCCGCGTTCACCAATGCCATCGCGCGCCGCTGCCATGATCTCGGGATGGTTCGCAAGGCCCAGATAATTGTTGGCGCACAGATTGATCACCTCCCGCCCGTCAACCTCAACCTTCGCGTCCTGCTGCGAGGCGATGAAGCGCTCGTCCTTGGTCAGGTTATCGGCCTCGATCTGGTCGAGCTCGGATTGCAGATGCGCTTGAAATTCGCCGTACATTATTGGTCCTCCCAGTTGAGCACGACTTTGCAAGCCTCGCCCGAGAGCATCGCCTTAAAACCTTGCTCGAAATCGTCTGCGGGCAGACGGTGCGTGATGATCGGTGAGAGATCCAGCCCGCTTTGGATGAAGACCTGCATTTTGTACCAGGTCTCAAAAATCTCGCGCCCATAGACGCCTTTCAGGGTCAGCATATTGAAGATGACTTTGTGCCAATCGATGCGGACGTCTCCTGCAGGTAGGCCGAGGATCGCGACTTTCCCGCCGTGGCACATATTATCGATCAGCGACGCAAAGCCGGGCTCGCTTCCCGACATTTCCAGCCCGACATCGAACCCCTCGGCCATGCCGAGTTCAGCCTGAACGTCCTCAAGCTTCTCGCGCGTCACATTGACCGTGCGGGTTGCGCCCATTTTCTTGGCCAGTTCGAGCCTGTCATCGTTCAGGTCCGTTACAACGACGTGCCGCGCGCCCGCATGGCGGCAAACCACAGCGGCCATAATGCCAATTGGTCCCGCGCCAACCACCAGCACGTCCTCGCCGAGCACATCGAATTGCAGCGCGGTATGAACCGCATTACCGAACGGGTCGAACAGCGAGGCCACGTCCATATCAATCTTGGGATCGTGAACCCAGACATTGGCGGCCGGGATTGAGATGTATTCGGCAAAGGCGCCGGGGCGATTTACTCCGATGCCTTTGGCGAAAGCACACATGTGGCGACGGCCCGCCATGCAATTGCGGCATCGGCCGCACACCACGTGCCCTTCACCTGATACGATCTGGCCCGCGGCGAAATCGCTGACGTTGCAGCCGGTTTCAACGATCTCGCCAAGAAATTCGTGTCCAACGACCATGGGCACTGGAATGGTCTTCTGCGCCCATTCGTCCCATTTCCAGATATGCATATCGGTCCCGCAGATCGCGGTGCGGCGCACCTTGATCAGGACGTCATTGATACCGGCGTCTGGCTTTGGAGTGTCTTCCAGCCACAAGCCTGGTTCTGGTCTGGCCTTTACCAACGACTTCACTTCTGTCTCCTATGGCTCGAAGATACGGAAGGGCTCGCAGCTTGCCAGTTCGAGGAAACCGGTTGCCTTTCGGCCACATCGTCCAAATTGACCACCACCTCGCCAGTTAGGCAGGTTTGTGTAGGCCGAAGGGCCCAATTCTTGATTGAGAGGCTTCGAGTTTCCTGATTTTCCGAAGCGCCATGCTTTCTTCTAAACAACCCCAACTAGCCCTACCTTTCAGCGATTAGATGGCCGGTCGCGAGATAGGTTTGCCTCTTCTCTACCAGACCGAGTTCGTCGAATAACCAGAAGTCAGCAAAGCCAATCTCACGCGCGTCTCCGTCCGCACTTTTTCCTTGAAAAACTCCCACTGCGATAATGCCGGATGGAATTGGCCATATATTTTTGACCAAATGCCTGCCGCTGATTTTTCGCTCATTGCGATAGAATTGGGCAATGCGGTTTCGGCCGACATACGACTTGTCTGCACGATCATAAACTGCGCTAGCAGAGAACATAGAAATGACGTCTTCAGTCTTACCTGCATCAATGCTTTCGTAATATGCATTGACCTTCCGAGCCCAACTCATTTCTTTGCCCTCATTATGCGCGCGTCAACAATCTCCTTTGCGACGACATCAGTGGTTAGTTTGCGCTCATCAGCTGTTCTAACGATTTCTCGAGCCGTAAAGCCTAAGCTTTTCAAATGAAAAGAAAGCTTATCTTTCGAACCGCCTTTGAGCTGATGATGAAGCTCGACGATACCGCCCGCATTGGCGAGAAAATCCGGGCAATAAAGGATGCCGTGATCACGCAGGAGTTGTGCATCGCTTGCTTCGCCAAGCTGATTGTTTGCCCCTCCGACAATTAGCCGCGCGTTGATCTCAGGAATGCTATGCTTATTCAAAACACCCCCAAAAGCGCACGGTGCTAGTATATCGACCTCGCTTGCGTGTACCTTGACAGGGTCGATAATCTCGACGTCGAATGCCTCACATGCTCTTTGATGAACGTCGGACACGACTATTGTCGCACCTACACCTTGCAGTAAGCGTGCAAGGCGTGCTCCAACATTTCCCATCCCTTGTATCGCGACACGGACATCCTTGAGAGAACCTCCGTCAAGCTTTCTCCAGCACGCTTCCATACAATGCAGAACCCCCTGTGCCGTCGATTCAGACGCATTCCCAAAGCCCTCTGCTATTCCGGCGACATGCCGGGTGACTTCTCCCATGGTCCGTACATCATCTATGGTCGTTCCTGCATCGAATGAGGAAATGTATTCGCCACCCAGCTCATCGATCATCCGACCCATTGCATGGAGAAGCATGGTGTCTTTTTGAGTCGCGGGATCAGCGATAATCACCGCTTTACCGCCACCATAGGGTATGCCCGCGATGGCGCATTTGTAGGTCATCCCTCGTGACAATCGAAGGACATCGCGCAGCGCATCGTCGCGGGTCGGATAGGGCATGATCCTGCATCCACCGATTGCTGGGCCGAGGGTTGTATCGTGCAATGCGATGATAGCTTCCAAACCGGTGTCCTCATCGCGCCGAAAAACGATACGCTGATGATCCGCTTCGGGATGATCTAGTGGGTTCACGTTTCCCTCCTCGAGCTCAACATTCAACAACGTTGACCGCGAGCCCGCCTTGGCTCGTCTCTTTGTACTTGGACGACATGTCGAGTCCGGTCTGGCGCATCGTTTCGATCGCTTGATCGAGCGATACGCAGGTTTTCCCTGTTCGGTGCAAAGCAAGGCGCGCGGCATTCGCTGCCTTCACAGCTCCGATTGCATTGCGCTCTATACAAGGAACTTGAACCAAGCCGCCGACCGGATCACACGTCAGGCCGAGATTGTGCTCGATCCCGATTTCCGCTGCGCATGCCACCTGTTCAGGCAGAGCGCCCCAATGCGCAGCAAGTCCGGCTGCCGCCATCGAGCAGGCTACGCCGACCTCACCCTGACAACCCATTTCAGCGCCTGATATCGATGCGCGCTGTTTGTAGAGGAGACCTATTGCACCAGCCGTTGCGAGGAACCTTATTTGCGCCTGAAGGTCGGCCTCTTTTTCACCGAAAGCGAGATAATGCCTCAAGACTGAGGGTATGATCCCGGCAGCACCGTTGGTTGGTGCTGTAACGACCCGTCCGCCTGCCGCATTTTCTTCATTGACCGCCATCGCATAGCAATTAAGCCAATCGAATAGACGCTCGGTTTCGTTGGCGCCAGGCGCTGCCTTTAACTTGCGCCAGAGTTCGGGGGCACGGCGGCGCACTTGCAGGCTGCCTGGCAGAATCCCTTCGTTTTGGAGCCCCTGATCGATACAGGTGCTCATGACCACCAATATACGCTCGATGCCAGCGCTGGTGAGGCGGCGCTGGCGATGAGCGTCTTCATTGCGCAGCACGACATCCGCGATGCTCGAGCCTTCTTCCTGGCAAATTGCGAGTAGCTCGGCAGCAGAACTGAAGGGATGAGGCACTTCGGTCCGACTAGCGACCAGATCGCCTACCGCTGGAGCAGCAAGCTGGGCCGCCGTAGCGATAAATCCTCCACCGACGGAGAAATACTCTTTTTCAAGAAGGCGGCGGCCCTGCGCGTCAATCGCAGCAATCGTCATTGCGTTGGGATGCAAGTCGGAAATAATATCGCCGCGCAACACTATGTCTCGAGCCGGGTCAAACTTAATGGTGCCCCCAGTCGCCATACGAAGAACCTTGGTCGATGACACGCGCTCCAAGACTTCTTTACGCGTATCGGGTTCGATCGCTTCCGGCCTCAGCGCTGATAGTCCTAAAACAAGTGCATCTATCGTACCGTGGCCGGGCCCGGTAAGCGCAAGCGACCCTTTGAGAACGCAGCGTATCCGCGCGGTAGGCAGGATCTCAAATCTAGCACACACCTCTGCCATAAATGCATTGGCTATGCGCATAGGGCCAACCGTGTGGGAACTCGAAGGTCCGATACCGATCCGAAAGAGGTCGAGGATCGACAGCATTGTCTACCCCTCCAAGCTTTCGCGCATTTCGATCAGCGAGCATCTCATGTCACTCGATCCAGGCCCGGGCGATAAAGCCAATCGAGCAGTAATATACGTCCCTGTTCTGGCCAGCACTGAGGATCATGCCGTTGGCGAAGCGGCTTTCAGTGACTGCGCGACCCAGTTCCCTTCCCGTCTCGATATCGAGAAGCACAACACAGTCCTGTCCGTCCTGGAAATCGTTGATCGCCAATTCTGCCGTATCGGGGAAAAGGCACATTTGCATCGATGTGCGGGCAGGCTTCACCCAAAGCTTTGATACAGCGCCATCTTCTGCGATGCGAAAACCGCCAACATGCCCATTCACACTATCGAATGCGACTGCGATATCGCGGACCGGGTCGTGCACAGGTGGGCTGATTATGCTCCCTCCAGGCAGATCGAACGGCGCAAAGGCTATCGCATCGCTGCAGTCATCCAAGCTCACACGGTGTAGGTGCACTGGCCCGTCGGCGGTGCCACGCCAACTAGTCCCACGCGGCGGCACAGATGCACCTATCGGGGAGGTTGCCATGATGTGTTGGAGCGCCTGGTTGCAGCCATTATCCTGAAACCAGCAATAGCCACCTGAGATGACGACATCCCAAGCAGCCGAATGGGCCCGGTCGTCGCTTTCCCGGTACTTATATTCCCAACTCGGATCCCGCTTGAGTGCGCCGCCCTTGTAGATGTACCGATAAACAGTGGAGACGCCGGGAATGTATACGTGCTGTTCCGTGCCCTGCGTATCGATAGCAAACCGGCCCATGCTTGCTTCAGGCATGTCGATCGGCGGACTGATCGCTGCAAGGGTATCGGGATTAAGCAGGCTGATAGTAGAGACCTTATCGGCCTCAATCTCCATGTTTTTCGTAATGAGCGTGCCATCGCCGAGGATCATGACACCGTTGTAAGCCCGCGGTCTCGGAAGAATCGCCTCGGCCAGGTGATCGCAATCGGCATTCAGACGGTGGAGACGATCACCCACGCCAACATAAATGTCGCCGTTTTCATGGATGACCGCCCCACCGCACCATGTGTGCCCGCCTGGAGAGAGATTGGGCGAACGCACGAGTGGTTCGAGTGAAACGGGATCGATCTTTTCGATGAAACCATAAGCGGTTTGCGTGCCGGTAATGTTGTTGCCGAGAAGATAGGTCTCACCGCGCTCGCGCGACAGGATCATGACATTCCATTCGCCTGTCGCACGCGAACGCTGAACAAGCTTTTCGCCGTCGGCCAAGCCTAATCCTGGAGATCTCGGAGCTTTCTGCCTGCGGGGCCCCGCACATTCGCAAGGATAGGGCGAATTGAAGTAGCCTGGCAGCGCGTCCGCTTCGAAATCGTTCAATGATCCTTTGTTCGTCACCACCACTTCCAACCCGCCAGTTTCAAGTATGGCAAATCGGCTAGCCCCTTGCGAGCCAAAAAGCGAGCGTTATTCTGTTTTTGATGATGTCCTTTCAGTCGACGAGCTTAAAGAAAGCTGCAGCAGCTTCATCAGGCTCAAGCGCCTGCAAGAAGGGGCCTATTTGGAGCTCAACCTGAGCAAGGCCTGGGACACGCGTGGGCCGAAACGAGTCTCCTACCCAAATACCAGTTTCCCGTGCGATCTGATCTCTCTTCGCCATCAGTGAGGGTCGATCGCCCGGCAGGATCAGCCGAAAGAGGTTTGTCGGAGGGACGGATGGCAATCCTGCGATCTCTGGATGGGCCGTCAGTTGCCTGAAGAGCTTAGCTGCTTGGCGGGTATAGCCCCCAATCCGCGGCAGGACATCGTCTATACGCATCGCTGCCGACAGAACATAAGGGAAGAACTGATAGACATCGCCGCCTAGGCGCCTTCTCCATATCAGCGCCTCGTCGATCACGTCTCTGTCTGCCGCCAGCAACGCACCATTTAGCCCGCCAATCATTTTGTAGAACGAGACGAAGACAGCGTCGAAGCCTGAACAGATCTCGGCATAGCTGCGATCGTAATAGGGTTGGCATTCCCACAACCGGGCACCGTCCATCACCAGCTTCATGCCCCGACTTTTCGCAGCGGCCTTAAGCGCTGCGAGCTGCTCCCAGCTTTGAAGCTGTCCGCCGATCCAACGTACGGGCATCTCGACGCTGACCGAGCTGAGTGCAGGTGCCTCTTCGACATCTTCGGACAATATCTGTCGCTCCCAGGGGGAAATTATGGCGCTCTCGAGCTGGTGAACAATGCGATAGGCATCTTCCTCATGGAGCAAGTGATGCGAAGAAGGATGCATCCCTACTGCCCTGGTCGGCGCGCGATCGGCGAAGATACGCAGCGCGGACAGAAGCGCCATCACGCCAGTGGGCATAAAGCATGCCGCTTCAAATCCGAGCATGCGGGCCATGCGCCTTTCAAACTTCTCAATGAATGCGCCCCGTCCGTACGTATCACCCAAAAGGCCACGCGCTCTTGCCCATTGCCCGATGCGCATGAGCTCGCTGCCGTCATCGACACGGTAATCCAGCGTCAACCCTCCCCTCATGCTCTGCTTAAGGCGCTGGAAGTCGTCGGTCGGGTGAGCGGCGGGGCGCGCAATGCGGGTTGCAGTTGCAGCGCTTGCCGAGGACGGCACAAGCAACGAAGCGAGCCCTGCACTGCCGAGCCGCAGCACGTCGGCCCGAGACATCATCAAAGGATCCGACAAGCTTTCCTCCCGCTACTCCATCTCCAGTGACTGGGATAATCAACGATTGACTTGAAAGCGAGCGTAATTCGGTTTTATGCTTCAGCTGCGCTTTGAGGAGGATTTAGGGGTTGATTTCATCACGAATGCATTCGCTGATCGCCGGCTGGTTGCTTGTGATGCTGGCCCTCGCGTTCCCTGCGAACGCTGAAAACCCCTTCCCTCAAATGTCTTCGGACATCGCTGAGGACTACAGCGTAACCAAGGATTTTGCGGATTACACGTGGCGCGAGGAAATGATTCCGATGCGCGACGGCGTTCGACTGTTCACAATCATCATCATGAAGAAAGGGGCCGCAGACGCCCCAATCCTGCTCTCGCGCACGCCTTACGGTGCTGCCGGATGGGCCCGTCGCAATGTAAGCCAGAGCGTTCTTGAGACAGTTCCGGTCGCCGATCGAGAACTTCTTGCTGACGGATATATTCGGGTTTTTCAAGACGTGCGCGGTCGTTTCGGCTCGGAAGGTAACTACGTCGTGACGCGACCGCTGCGCGGCCCCATCAATCGGACCGAGACTGATCATGCGACGGACGCTTATGACACGATCGACTGGTTGGTAAAAAACGTCACCGAGAGCAACGGCCATGTGGGCATGAACGGCTCGTCTTATCCCGGTTTCTTGGCGCTGATGGCTACGGTTGATCCCCACCCGGCGCTCAAGGCCGTTATTGCGATGTCGCCGATGGTCGATGGCTGGCGGGGCGATGACTGGTTCCACAATGGCGCGTTTCGGCAATCGACGTTCGATTTCATGGCATGGGTTACGGCTTCGAAGGGAATGGGCTCGCTCGTCCCCATGGGCCAGCGCGATCAGTATCGAGAGTTTCTCGATACTGGCTCGGCAGGTGACTTTGCACGAAAGTGGGAGCTCGATCAGTTGCCCTTCATCCGCAAGGTCATGGACAATCCAGCCTACAACGAATGGTGGAAGTTGCAGGCGGTGGATCGGCTCCTCGCTGGGCGCGAACTGACCGTGCCAACCATGCTCGTAATAGGGCAATGGGATACCGAAGACAGTTACGGTGCGCCTGCGGTCTACAAGGCCTTGGAACCATCGGATGTGCGGAACGATCAAATATTTTATGTCATCGGGCCGTGGCGCCATAGCGGTGTATTGCATGATGGCAGCGCGCTCGGGCCGTTGAAATTCCCCGGCGATACCGCGCGCGAATTTCGGGTGAAGGTCCAGAAACCCTTTCTCGACGCTCGCCTGAGGCCGGATACCCAGCCAGCGGATATCCCGCCGGTGCTGACATTCGCGACCGGTGCGAATGAATGGCGCGAGCGCAATGTCTGGCCCGCGGGAATACCGACGCCCTATTTCCTGGCTGAAGGTGGCGCTCTTTCGCCCGAAAAGCCATTGCGTGCAGGAAGTGATCAGTATCTTTCCGATCCGGCGAACCCCGTCCCATTCATGCAGCGACCCGCGAGCTTTTTCGGGAGCGATCGCTGGCACACCTGGATGCTAGCCGATCAGCGTTTCGTCGACGGTCGACCGGACGTTCTCACCTATGTCACGCCTCCGCTGGAGCAAGCGATAGAGATTGCCGGACAACCGCGGGTCGATCTCTTCGCCGCTACGAGCGGCAGCGATAGCGACTGGATCGTCAAGCTGATCGATGTCTATCCACCCGAAATAGCCCACGAACCGATGATGGCGGGATATCAGCTCCCGGTTTCGATGGAGATCTTTCGAGGCCGTTATGTCGATTCCTTCGCGAAGCCTCGCGCGCTTACGCCTGGCAAGGTGGAGCGCTATCGCTTTGATCTGACCGATGTGAACCACGTATTTCGCCCCGGCCACCGGATCATGGTGCAGATCCAATCGAGTCTTTTCCCGCTCTACGACCGGAATCCGCAGACCTATGTCGATAACATATTCCATGCGCGCAGCGAGGATTACCGCATTTCAACGCAGCAAATCCTGAGCGGTCCTCAAGCACCGAGCTCGATCTGGCTACCCATCACATCACCGGAGAATTGAGCTATGAAAATGTTGCGTTCCGTTGCGCTTCTGATTGCGGCCACCATTCCATTTGCATCCGGCGCGCACGGCCACTCCAACACTGGCGATCAGGAGGCGAAGGACGATTATCCTGTAAGCGACGTATCAGCCCTTGGGGCCGCAAGCGTTGCTAAAGAGGTCTGTTCTGCAGTCTTTGTCAGCGGACGTGATGCCGAAACGTTTCTTGCAGGAAGTTCAAAGTTCTGGATGCTCCCGGAGGACAAGGACGGTCTGGGTGTGATGGTGGATCGTGATCGTTCGGCTGTCACGCTGACACTCGCGAAAGGCACCAGGGCGCAAGCTGTTTTCGCCGGCGAAGCTGGATGTATTGCCCTTGGTCCATCTCAAATTCAGCCCTCTCATGTCGGTGCGCCACTGCCCCCAGTTGAGCCAAACCAGGAAGAGAAATGGCCCATGGGCGATCTCGTCGAAACATCGGCGAGCGTAGATGAAGCCACTCTTTCTCGCGCGGGCGTTCTTGCTTTTGCGGAGGATGCACACACGCTCGCTTTTTTGGTCTTGCATAAGGGAAACCTTATCTACGAGCGCTATGCGGATGGGATTGACGCTGAAACGCGCCTCCCGGGCTGGTCGATGACGAAGACCCTGCAAGCGGCGGTTGCCGGGCGGATGGAGCAGCAGGGGTTGCTGTCACTCTATGAACCGATCAGTCTGCCTGAATGGAACGAGCTGGACGACCCTCGGCGGCACACCACTCTTGCCGATCTTTTGCGGATGTCGGCTCCGATCTCATGCGGAAACGGCGACCCGCAATTCGATTATACGGCGTGGCGTTCAAATGGATATCCATTCTACCTCTACACCTTCAGCGGACCGCACGATGCCTATAGCTACTCCGTTTCCCGCCCTCCTCTAGAAGCGGGCAAGCCGCGTGGTTACTACGCCAATTGCCAGCCGCACGTGACTGGCCATCTTCTAAAAACCACATTGGCTGAACGCGGCGAAACTTTACGCAGCTGGGCGAATACCAATCTCTTCACACCACTTGGGGCGATGTCGTTCGTGCTGGAGGAGGATCGCGCTGGAAACCCACTTACCGCAGGTTACAGTCTGGCTACGGCACGCGATTGGGCACGGCTCGGACTACTTTATGCAAACGAGGGCATTTGGGGAGGTGAGCGCCTTTTCTCGAAAGAATTTATGTCGCTTACCCGGGCGGCGGCTCCCTATTGGGAAGAGCCGATCTACGGCGGACAGGTGTGGCTGAGGCCGGGAAGTTCGGCAGAGGAATGCGCGCCATGGCCGTGCGACACCTACTCCATGAACGGGATCGAAGGGCAGCGAGTGATGATCGTACCATCGCGCGACCTTGTCGTCGTTCGGCTTGGTGAGGGGGTGGGCGATGCGCCATCACCCGATCCTGATCGCGTGCGCCCTGCACTCGTCGCTCTAGATGCGGCGGCGGCGGCGCTCGTGCCGGCGTTGCCCGATACGCGTCATCCCGAAGCGGACGAGGTCTATGCCGGATTGCGTCGTTTCTTTGAAGCGCTCGGTATGAAGGATCGCGACGCTTTCGATAACGCCGTGACAGACGATTTCACGCTTTTCGAGGTCGGTGAGGTCTGGAGCGGCGATCGCATCTTCAACCTCATTGCGGACAGCTCCGATTGGTCGCGCCGCTGGACTTTGACCCAGCCAAAGGTCTCTGTTTCGGGCGATCAGGCGACGATTATCTACCGCAACGCCCTTCGGGCGAGCCGCGGTGACGAAGTCCGGGTCAAGGAATGGCTGGAAAGCGCCACGTTGGAGAAAGGCAACGATGGCTGGATCGTCGCCTTTCTCCATTCCACCGAGATTCCGCAAATTCGGGAATAGGCTTAGCGCGCAGCCTGAACGATCAAACGCGAGGGATACTTGTCCGAGATATGGACGGTGTTGCGCGCTGATTGTCCCTCGGCGGCCAGCGCGGGCGCGGTCCTGACATTCATGTTGCGATCAAAGCGCGGGAAATTGCTGCTTGAGACATCCAGGCGCAGCCTGTGTCCCTGTTTGAAGAGGTTGCTCGTCGCCTGCAAGTGGATGCGCACCTCATAGACAGTCCCTGGTTCCATAAACGCAGGCTTGCGCCCCCGTTCGCGCCAGCGCATGCGCTGTATGCCATCAAGGATGTTGTAGGCCTTCCCATTCGGATGCACGTCGATCAGCTTAGCCGTGAAATCCGTATCGGGTGCATCCGACGACACGTAAAGCACGACCTCGACCGGTCCGGAGACATTGAGGTCTTCGCTTAAGGGCGCGGTCTGGAACCGCAGGATGTCGTTACGCTCGTCGAGAGGTGCCTGATCGAATGCGCCTTCCGGCGCCTGACCATCAATCTCGGGAACACAGCATACAGGGCTTCCCACTGTCGGAACCGGATCGAACGGATCATAGGTAAACGTTACTGTCCCTTGGTCAGGTACAGTTTTCTCCAGCGTTCCTGCGGGCGAAAGATAAAGACTTTGCGGGGCCGATTTCGGCGGCGGCCAGGCGACGTGCGCCTGCCAGCGATTGTCACCCATCAGATAGGTTTGCACGACCGGGATTGAAGACAGCCCAGGCCCTTGTCCGCGCAGATGATGATCGAACCAGTCGAGATAAAGCTGGCGGAAATCATAGCGTGGGTCTCCCAAACCCAGCTCGCCGATAACTGTATCGCCGGTAAGATCCAACTCAGTACAATGGGTGGATGGGCTGATAATCAGCCGGTGCGCATTCTCAGGCACACCGTTGTAAGCGCGGGCTGCCTCAAACTGAAGCGCAACATCATGCGGGCCGTAATCGTACCAACCCTCGACGAAAAGCGAGGGCACCTTGATCGTCTCTCCTTCACGAAGATAGGGGTATCGATCCCAATAGTCAGAAGCTGTGGGTGGCTCGCTGGCGAACTCTTCATATTCTGTTCCGGAATATCCCGCAGCCTCCAAAGCGGAAATCAGAGGCAGCGACTTCATCATTGTGAACTTGTCGGCATCCGTATTTGGCCTCGCCGTCGGCTCGCCATGATCAACAAACCAGGATAAAGCTTGCGCGAGCTCAAGCGCACCGCCGTTCCAGAGCGCGAAAGGACGATCGAGCCCGCCGACATTGAAGTTCGCTCCGCCCGAACCCATCGGAATGGCGGCTTTCCAAGCGGGATGCGGATCGCGCGCCGCGATGACTTGCGACTCGCCGAGATAGGAACAGCCGATGGTGCCGATGCCGCCTGCATACCAGCTCTGCCTGGTCACCCATTCCATGGTGTCATATGTGTCGGTGTCATCCTTGATCGATGGAACAAACCTCTCCCCTCCCGACCCGTATTTTGATCGAGTGTTCTGGACGGCCACCGCATAACCGTGCTCGACGAGAAACTGGACTGTCCCAGCCCCAGATCGGTCCGGGTGAAAGTTGAGGCTGTTATAGGGCGTACGCACCAGAATAAGCGGTGCAGCTTGCAACCCCTGCGGAAGATATAGGTCAGTCTTGAGAACAATTCCATCGCGCATTGGCACATCGACGCCCGCTTGTTCGGTCCAAGTGTAAGATCCGCCCGGTCTCGGGATGGGAGCTAAACCCTCGGTGGCGGGAAGATAGCGCTCAGGCACCGCGCTCGCTGTGCGCACGCTGGACACGCCTCCTTCAGCGTCGACACAGCTGACCAACAGCACAAACGCTGAAAGAGCGCCTATCCGAAGGGGCTTCACATTTCATCTCCGGTTTTTGCTTTGGGCGCAGAAGGCGCGAAAGTATCGCCAAAAATACTGCCTTCATACCAAATCGGGGCCTCTCTCGACGACGCAACAAGCCATGTGAGGCGCGTAACAAAATCGGTCAGATCTGCGGCGGCTTGCCAATCAATTGGCAGCGACAGATCGTCGGTGGGCTGGTGATAGCCGGATTTGCCAAAGGCCAAGCCAAGCCCATCTGCATCGCCCATCTTTCCAACCGCAATTGAAACTGCGGGCACACCGTACTGAACGAAGCGATAGTGATCTGAGCGCGTAAAGCGCCCCTCTTGTGGCGCCGGATCGGGAGAATGCGTTAACTCTTGTGTCGCCGCAGCCCGTTCGACCAAATGTCCCAGCGTTGAATGGCTCGCACCAATCGCTACGACATCCTTCAGCTCGTGAAGCACGACCGGCATATCCACGTTAATGACCGCCGCAATTCCGCCTGGATAATCGCGCGTAAGTTCTTCGGCGAGCTTGGCCGATCCGATCATTCCCGACTCTTCTGCGGTGAGAAACGCGAAGATGACAGGGCGATGAAGTGCGTCCTCTTGCTGTTTAAGTGTTCTGGCCACCTCAAGCAGCACGGAAACGCCCATCGCGTTATCGAGCGCGCCGTTGTATATTCCGTCACCCTCGCGTGCCTTTTGTGGATCGACACCAATATGATCAAGATGCGCGAGCAATAAGACAGCGCCGACGTCATCAGACTTTTTTCGGCCCGTGATCGAAGCCACGACATTTGGGCTGGTAAACTGATAGTCCGTGTTTGAGCGGGTGAATTGAACCTGCGTATGCAGATCAAAGCTGCCGGGTGATCCGTCCGTCTCATCAACCAAGGCGAGAACATGGTTCAATCGCTGCGGGCTATTTTCGAACAGGCAATGGGACGCTTCGCCATAGGTTCTGATATCGGCGCGGTTGCCCAGCGGCGATATCTGCGCGGGTGGGTCGGACAGATTTATAACCGGTCCATGGAAAGTCTGCCGTATCAATGTCCAAGGCCGACGACGCTCCGAGTGTCTTGTCTCGACCTCGATCGTGCCAATAGCCCCGTGCTCGCGCGCAGTTTGTGGTTTCGCCAACATGTAGTGTGCACCAACCTCGCCAGGAAGTGCGTCGGGAAACCCGTTGAGAAATACGGCGACTTTTCCCGCCACATCGATATCGGCGAAATCGTCAATACCGTAATCAGGCGCATCGATCCCGTATCCTACGAAGACAGCCTCAGCGCTAACCGCCTGCTTCCCACTCGAATTTAGAGCTGGCCCGAACACGAGGCTAGGATCGTCTGGCGAGAGTTTGCACGAACCGATCTTGATCTTCTCTTGCGATCGTCGTTCGCTGCGCTTGAGATTCACGGGGTGATAAAAGTCTTCGGCACCAAAAAGAGGGGCAGCGCCAGTCTGCTCAAGCTGCGACCGAACGTAGATAGCTGCAAGATCATAGCCTGGCTCGCCAGGTTTACGACCCTCGAGCAGATCGTCTGCAAGAAATGAAACATGGGCCTTAATTCTGGCAGGTTCTGCGTTATCGAGCAGGGTCTCGTCATTCGCCGTAGTCGATTGCGAGCACGCCGATATTGCAAAAGTGTTGAGCAGCAAAAGCAACCCCGCGCATGGGCCTGATAAAGCGCCGGTATTCTTCATTGACTCCCCTTTCGTTTGAAAGGGACTTATCAGATCGCTCTTGCACTTTCCAGAAAAAGCGAGCTACGCTCGGTTTTATGGTCGTTGTTGAGAATGAAATAAAATCGAGGGCTGTCGGTATTGCCGCTCCCGATCGTTGGGCTTACGCGATGGGTTCGTTCGGCACGGGGGTATTCTCAACCGTCCCTTCAATCCTTTTGCTCTATTATACCACACAAATTCTTGGCCTGGCTGCGGCTGCCATTTCGGTGATCATCCTGCTGCCGAAGCTTGTTTCATTAATCTGGGATCCCCTGGTTGGCCTGTGGTCCGATTCCTCCCGGTCGCAGTTTGGGCGCCGAAAGCCGTTTCTGCTCATCGGAGCCATCGGCACTAGCGTGCTCTTTGTCGCGCTGTTTACGCCGCCCGATCTTGCGATGATAGGACTGCTCGTCTGGGTGGGCTTAACCTATCTGATGCTTTCGCTCCTCTACAGCATTTTTGCAGTGTCCTACACCGCCATGCCTGCCGACATCGCAGGGGAGGAAGACAGCATCGTCAGCCTGATCGGCGCCAGGATGATGGTGCTGATGGTCGGAATCCTGATTGGCGGGGCAGCCACCCCGATATTGATCGCTGAATTTGGTGGTGGGCGCGCTGGTTATTCAGCCATGGGGATGGTCGTTGGGACCCTAGCGCTGGCCTTCATGCTGTGTCCACTGTTCATGCGAACACGCGATCGGTCGCGCCCGCAGCTGCAAACGGCGGCAAGGCCTGCCATCGGATCGGCTGTAAGTCAGCTGCGTACCGTCTTCTCGAACCCTTCATACCGGCCAATGCTTTTTGCCTTCATCCTGCAGGCGCTCGGTTATGGAGGGGTTTCGGCAGCCTTCCCCTTCCTCGTCACCAATGTGCTGGGACGACCGGAAGCGGATATTGGGACCGGGCTGGGCATTCTGATCGTTCTGTCTTTCCTCTTCGTGCCGGTATGGGCACATCTCGGCAAGCGCTATGGCCTCGTGCGGATGATCGTCACGGCGGCAATCGGTTATGGGATCGGCACGCTCGCTCTTGCAGCGATTTCAGGCTCTTCCGGGAATTGGTCGTTGGTCTTGATATTCATGGCGCTGTGCGGCGCATTCTTTTCCGGACTTCAGGTCCTGCCTTTTTCGCTGGCAGCCGATATCGCCCGTCGCACTGCACCCGCTCAGGAGGCCCAGTATGCGGGAATCTGGATTGCATTTGAGAAAGCCGGACTAGCCAGCGGCGCTTTTGTTCTCAGCCTGCTGATGTCTATCGGCGAGCCTGGGGAGACGGCGCTATTGTTCACCGCTGTCGTCCCCGCCATGGCGATGGCATTTTCTCTCGTATTTCTGAACCAGGCCGCGAGGTCACTAACCAATCAGGCGTAAACGAGTGTGAGCCACTCTGCTGCGAGAACGGGGGTTCCGCCATCGGCATCGGACTCGATGATTGTCTCGAAGGTCATCAAGTGTTGGCCGGGCGCACGCTGTTCTGCGCCAACGCAGGTGAAATACGCTCTAAGTTTCGAGCCGACCATGGCAGGCTTGATAAAGCGCACCTTGTTAAAACCATAATTCACGTTCTGCTCTGGCATCGTGTTGCCAGGTAGCTTCTCAACAAAATGAGTGAGAAGCGAAAGCGTCAAAAACCCTTGCGCAACCGCAACGCCGAACGGGCCATTCTTTGCTTGCCGCGGGTCAATATGGTGAGGATCGAAGTCAAGGGTGACGCCTCCAAAAGCCGTTACCCTATCTTGCGTCAACTCCAGCCAAGGGGTGGGGCCGAGTTTCTTCCCGGCAAGCTCGGAAAATGCGTTCGTCTGCGTCATTTAGTCTGAAGCCTTTCGTATGAAGGCCGAAGAACCGACCCCATTTTGTGCAGATTAGATTGACTTGACAAAAACCGAACGTCAATCTGTTTTCTTACAGTATCCCGGAGGAAATGCATGAACGCCCCCACACTCGAAGTTTGGAACAGACTAAATTTGAGCGAGATCCCCAAGCTTCCGAGGCTCAACGACTACGTGAGAGTATTTGCCGGTCAATCTCAAAGTCAGCTTGCCGCAGCAGATCGCGACGGATTCGGCCTCCCGGTTGATCGTCTCACCTATCGTGAGCTTCAGTCCCGTATTGAAGGCGTCCAGGAACTGCTCATCGTACATGGGGTGGCCGCCGGGGATAGGGTCGCCGTCTTGTCCCCGCCTCACTCCCGCGCATGGGTGAGTTTTCTGGCTACGGTAAGGTCGGGGGCTGTCTGGCTGGGCCTGAACCCCCGTTATGGTGCCACTGAACTGGAATATATCCTCACTGACGCAACACCCAAACTTATCCTTGCGTGGCGAGGAGCTGCACAGGCGCAGTTGGATGCTTTAAAATCATCTGCTCCTGATGCCACATTGTTATGGCTCGATGATGTGCCAAGCGCTGCACACCAAACACCGAGCAAGGATTTCTCTGAGCCGGACAAACCATGTCTGCTCGTTTACACTTCGGGCACAACCGGTGATCCCAAAGGGGCTTTGCTTCGCCAAAGCGGGCTAGTCGAGTGTTCGCGCGTGCAGGCGCATCACTACGGGCAGGCATCTGGGCGGGTGCTTAACCCTCTGCCGATGAATCACGTCGGGTCGATATGTGATACCGGCACGACAACGCTCGTGACCGGAGGCGCGCAGGTCTTTATGGCCGATTTCGATCCCGCCGACTATATCGCCGCGATCGAAGAAGAGAGCATTACATCGCTGGGCGGTGTCCCGACGATGCTCCAGTTCCTCATGGCTCAGCCGCAGTTTTCGAAGGCTGATCTATCTTCTGTCGCAAGAATCCTCTGGTCTGGTTCTCCGATGCCGCGTCCCGCAGGGCAGGCGCTTGCTGCGCTTGGGCTTCCCATGCACAACTTCTATGGCATGACCGAAACCACCGGGAGCTTGACATTCACGGACCCTGACGCTGGCCTAGACGAATTGTTAGAGACAGTCGGCCGACCGCATGCGGATTATGGCGTTCGCATTGCCGACGCCGCGACCGACCTGCCGCTCGAGCCTGGGGAAGTGGGAGAAATCCAGGCCCGATCGCCGGGTGTCCTGCACAGCTATCTGGGGCGCCCGGAAGCAACGAAAGACGCGATAACAAAAGACGGCTTCTACAAAACGGGCGACCTTGGGCAATTCGACGCAAATGGTCGGCTGTGTCTGCGAGGTCGTGCAAAAGAAATGTTCAAGTCGGGCGGATACAATGTGTATCCCGCGGAGATAGAAGCTGCGCTGGAGGAATTGGATGAGGTTGAGGAAGCCGTGGTCGCAGCCAAGAGTGACCCGATTTTCTTCGAGGTGGGACATGCATTTTTGAGAATAGCGCCAAAGTCAAAACTCGATCCGAAGGACATCAAGGATCGGCTTGATGGGCGACTTGCAAACTACAAGATTCCCAAGAGCTTTGAGGTTGTCGAAGAGTTTCCCATCCTGCCGATCGGCAAGGTGGATCGTCAAGCGCTACGTAGACGCGCTAATTCCGATACACTATGAAAGGCTGGCAAACTGGTGGCATTACGTCGCGCGCGAACGAAGGGATGAATTAACATGGCAGGCACTAGCGCGGCACAGAAAATCACCAAGGGTACGCGCACTCGCCAATTCATCAAAGACACCGTTCTCGAGATGTATCGGCAACCCAAGACAAAGTCTGTTACGCTGGACCGCATCCTGAAAGCTACCGACCTAACCGTTGGAGCCTTTTATTTCCACTTCAAGAGCAAGGACGAACTGCTCGAGGAAATCGCCATCGATTGCTGCAACGACTATCACGCAGAAATCGTCGATCGTGTCGCATGGGATGCAGGCTTTTTCCAGATTGCCAACGATATCATCGGGTCGAGCTATCAAACCTACATCGACAATCCCAGTTTCACGAAAATGATGTATGCTGTCGTATACAAAAGTCCCAAAGCCTATGCAGGATGGCGAAAAAGCAGGAAGATTCTCCGGCAACGGATCGAAGATGCGATAACATCTGCAACTCAGGGGCGCCGCAAGGTCGATCTCGACCCTACCTTCACTTCCTATTGGCTCTTGTCGAGCTTGGAGGACTTCTTGTTCTCGGTGTTCATGGCGCAAGGCTCGCAAAAGTTGCGTCAGATCGCTTCGAGCAAGGAGGCCTTCGTCGATCAGCAGGCTATTTTGTGGTACCGGAGCGTGATGGGCGAGGACCCGTCAGCTATTACCTGACCTCACTTTCCCAGCCCTCGCTCGAGCGCCGAAGCATGCGCTGAATTGACAGTCGGTCTAAAACCGATCATTCCTCGGTTTCTTGTCGGCCGTGCGGGTCGAGAATCTTGAAGAACGAGGTCAATATGCAATACCGCCATTCGCTGCTCGCCGCTTCCATGTCGCTTGGCATTGCGACAATCCCGACCGGTGCAAGCGCTCAAACGGTAGAAGCCGGAGGCAGTCAGCTTACTTGGACGGATACTTGTCCGCTTCCTGCAGGCCCTGCCACTCGGTGCGGGGAGCTCACGGTGCCAGAGCGACGCGACGACCCGCAGAGCCCTACAATCACGGTGCCAATCGCGTATATCAGCGCGCCCGATCAAGCCAACAAAGCAGAAGACCCATTTCTGTTTCTCATGGGCGGCACCGGCAGTGGCTTTAGCGTCCTTCCATTGCTTAGTCCCCTGCCCGCGGTGATGAACCGCGATGTGATCGTCGTAGAGCAACGCGGCAACCCGATGGCGACGCCGGCTTACACCTGCCCTAGCGTTCCGCAGGCGATCCCGCTTCACCGTCTTTACAATTCTGCGGTCCACTTTGACGGTCAGCCATCGGTGGATGCGTGTAAGGCCGATTTGCTCGCCAAGGGCATGGACTTGGAAGCCTACACCACACCGTTTGCCGCCGATGATCTGATCGATCTCCGCAAAGCGCTAGGGCTCGATAGCTGGAACGTCTATGGCGTATCCTATGGCGGGCGCGTGGGGACAACCCTATTGCGCAAGGACCCTGCCGCGATCCGCTCGCTTATCATCGACTCTTCTCAGGTCACCGGTACGTGGTTCTCCAGCTGGGAGCGTTTAAAAGCTGTCGGTGATTTCTTTGATCGGTGCGCTGCCGCTCCTCAATGCGGATCGCTATATCCAAACCTTCGTGAAACCTACCAGGCGACAATCGATGCTCTAATCGATCAGCCCGTCGCGATCAGCCGCAATGGGACACCCGATACGCTGACCGCCTATGGCTATATGCATCTGGTCGATTGGTCGCTTTATCAACTCGGCCTCGACCAGATGACCAGGCTCCCCGAAGCGATTGAGGCTGCCGGTCGAGGAGACTTTAACAGCTTGCTCGCCATAAATTCGATTTACGGTGAATACGCTCCTAAGTGGCAACCTACTGTGCCCGGCTATACGCCGGATTCGCGTAGCAATGCTCAGCAGGTCGCAATGTTGTGCCTGGAAGAATTTCCTTTCAACCGATCGGTCGACGAACCGTCGCTCGCCCAAAAGGCGGGATGGAGCGACAATATCGTAAATCTGCTCGCCGATACCGAGAAACGCGAACGCGAAGTCTGCGAATTATGGGGATTCGGTCAGGATGATCCATTGCAGGCGCAAGCGCCGACCGGAGATAGGCCCACGCTGATCCTGACTGCCGAACACGACACTATCTCTCCGCCAGCGCATAGCGCGACCGCTGCCCAGTCTTTGTCCAACTCTCAGCTCGTTATCTTCCCATGGACCGCTCACGGCGTGATTGCAGAGCGCCAGCCCTGCGGCTTCCTCCTGATGAGGACCTTTATCGAAAATCCGGGCGGACCGCTCGACACTTCCTGCGTTGCTGCCATTGATGAACCGGTCTGGGTCCCTGAAGCGGCCGGCATTGGCGGAGACGAGCCGCTGGGCCTCGTACGAACGCATGCGGCGAACTCGGTCGAGAAGTATGGCTTCCCGGCGCGGGCAGTCCATGTCATCGCACCGCAGATCAACGTTGCGGGGCAGGTTTATGTGGACGGCCGCCTCGTACCATCCGCACGGCCGACAACCGGTGATGAACCTTTCAGGATTGCCAGCCAGACCAAGACTTTTACTGCGGCGGCGGCACTACGTCTCGTTGAAGACGGTAAGGTCAATCTTGATGGACCCATTGAGCCTTATCTTTCGGATCTGACGATCTCAGTCCTGCGCCAAGGGGGCTACGATCCACAGCTTATTACCCTTCGCCAGCTGCTTAATCACACGTCCGGAATGCCGGATTACGCTATGGATAGGGCCTACATCCAAGAAGCGCTCGGAAATCCGCTTCGGCAGTGGACGCGCGACGAACAGATTGCTTGGGGAACAAACAGGATGGCCAAACTGGGACAGCCCGGTGAGGCTTATCACTATAGCGATACCGGCTACGTGATCGCGGGCGAGATCATCGAGCGCCAATCCGGCATGGATCAAGCTCCAGCTTTCCGCGAGCTGTTGAAGTTCAGCAAGCTCGGCCTCGATGAAACTTGGTTTGAAACTCTGGAGGATGTTCCCGAAGCCGCTGGAGTTCGTGCTCGGCAATATGCCAATGGCCAGGATGTAACCGATGCCAACCCGTCGTTCGACCTCTACGGCGGAGGTGGTCTCGTCTCGACACATGAAGACCTTTCGGCATTCTATCGAGCGCTCTTCGAGGGCAATGTTTTCGACAATGATGAGACACTAACGTTAATGCTCGAGATTGCCGACACCAACCGGCAGCCCAGTGGAGACGGTTACGGCCTGGGGATCGTGCGTGCGACGATAGATGGCGTAGTTTGCTGGGGGCATGCTGGCTTTTTCGGGAGTTCGACATTTCACTGCCCGGATGCCGATCTGACCGTAACCTCGAACAGATACACCGCCGATTCTCCGCCCACCTATGATGGTGCAGGGGTGCTCAAATCGGCGATCTTGATGCAGCGTCTCCGAATAGAGCCCGCTGACCCCAATTGACGCGCCACGACGCAGACGAACCCAAACCTGATAACTGACGGGCCGCCCATGTCGCGGCCCGTCATCTTTCTGGCAGAGGAATTGCGAGCGACGCGCGGGAGCGGAACAAGCATCTTCTCCCGACCCGACCGCAGTCTCCCCGCCCCATTCGGCAAGATGTCGATCACCAGCATTGCTTGACATGTCACAAAACCGAAGTAGGTTCGGTTTCCTGAAACATTACGGGAGTGGGGCTATGAACGGCTTGAATATTTCGCGGCGCACGGCACGGGCGATGCTTTTTGTCGGCACCTGTCTGGCAGCACTGCCGAGCGCAGCGCTGGCGCAGTCGACCGACGATGATGAGTCCGCACAGGAAACCTCAGGCAACGTCATCATTGTCACGGCAACAAAGCGCGCAGAAAACCTGCAAGATGTGCCTCTGGCGATATCAGCGATCAGCGGCGAAGACCTCGAAGCTGCGGGTGCAGCCGACCTTACGGATGTCTTGGTACGCACGCCTGGCCTCTCGCTTACGAGGACCACCCGCTCTAACAACAACGTCGCCATACGAGGCCTCAGTAGCCTCGTCCAAAATGCTTCCGACTTTCCAGTCGTGAGCTCTTACATCAACGAGGTTCCGATCTCGGAGGCTCGCATACCCGATGTCGGATTGTTGGACCTCGCCCGGGTCGAAGTGCTTCGCGGCCCGCAAGGAACTCTCTACGGTGAGGGTGCAATGGGCGGAACCATTCGCTTTGTCACGAACGCGCCAGACCCCAACGATTTCACCGCAAGCGGGACCGCCGAGATATCCTCGACGCGCGGCGGCTCGGAAAACTATCGCCTCACGGGCGTTGTAAACGCCCCAATCGCTACCGACGTCGCTGCGCTGCGAGTGGCGGGTTTCTATGAGGACAATGCAGGCTTCGTCGACAACGTATTCACAGGTGAGCAGAATGCTGATGCGTTCGAGCAATATGGCGGCCGCGCTTCGCTCCTTATTCGCCCAAGTACCGATCTTTCAATCACGCTTACAGGTATGTACCAAAAGCTCGACGCTGGCCTCGGTCCGATCGTGTTCACACAAGCGCTCGCTGGCGTTTCGCCGCCCCAGCTGACAGATGCGAATGTTGGCGAGACAACCGCTTTCAGCCAGGTCGACGAATTCACCGAGGACGAGCTGTACATCCTCAACGGGCTCATCGAATACGACTTCGGGTTCGCCAGCCTTACATCGTCAACTTCTTATTACGATCGTGAGCGCACTCTGCTCACCGACGAATTGCAAACGAGCCGCCAACTTGAAGCCGGTTTCACTCCGCTCACCGCGAACCCCGGACTTGCACCAATCTTTGGCCCGCTTGGCCTCGCAGGTCCCTTTGTTCTCCAAAACGGCACTCAGGTGGGCGCTACGCAAACCAACCAGATTTTCGCACAGGAGATCAGGCTGGTTTCAAATAACACCGGTCCTTTCCGGTGGACGCTTGGCGGTTATTACCGCGAGCGCGAAGTCTCGAGCGACGTTACGACCGATGTGCCTGACCTGATCCCGGTCAATGAAGCGCTTCTCTTGGTGCCACCGGCCTTCGGCGGACCACTTTCGGGCGCGCCAGACTTCGCGGGGCGCATCCAGGAAACAAGCGCCAACGTCGATTACCGGCAATATGCGGTATTCGGCGAGGTAGAGTTCGACATTACGGATAAACTGACAGTCCTTGGCGGACTGCGTTATCTCGATGAACGTGTTGAGGCGGCCAATTCGATCGGTGCCATCGATCCTATCCCTGGCCCTACGTTTCTTCAACTCAACACAGCGGTTTTCATGACGCAGCCGCTCAATGAAGACGAAGTCCTGTACAAGGTCGGCCTATCTTATGAGCCGGACGACGACTTTCTTCTATATGCCCAGGTCGCAAATGGCGTACGCCCTGGTGGGCTAAACGAGCGGGCCAACCCGAACCCTGCGCCCGGCACAGATTCTCCCCTGACATTCTCTTCTGACTCGGTCGTCAGCTACGAGGTCGGCGCGAAAACCTCGTGGCTCGACAATCAGCTCATTCTTAATCTCGCTGCCTTCTACACAGATTGGAGCGACATTCAGTTCAGCGACGGCCGTGACCCGCAATTTCCAGTCACAAGAAACGCGGCGAGCGCGGAAGTAAAAGGGATCGAACTCGAATTGGTCGCCTTCCCGTCCGACAATTTCGAAGTTGGTGGCGCTTTTGCCTATACCGACGCGGAATTTGCTGAAGACAGTCTGCCGCAAGTGATTGGTGGCAACACGATCTTCCTTATCGAAGAAGGTCAGCGTCTGCCGATCGTAGCCGATTTGACGGCCAGCATGTATGCTCAATGGACGTATCCCATCTCCTCATCAGTCGACCTGGTGACGTATGGCGACATCGCTCTTATTGGCGATCGCGTAAACAGCACGACTCGCGAAGACACCGCTCCAACGATCGGTCTGGCAGATACGCTGGAAAGCTACGTCGAGGCTAATCTGCGCATTGGTATCGAAACCGATCGTTTCTCCGTCACCGCCTTTGCGAACAATCTTTTCGACAATTTCGCAGAATTAGGTGGCGCACCTGCAACCGGCTTCTCACGCAACACGCCGCGAACCATCGGCGTGCGGCTCGGGGTGAACTACTGATTGAAAGCCGGTTGGAGGCGCTTCATGACGAGAGAAAAGTCCGGTCGCTTTAGGGCCTCCGAAAACCGCGCATCGGGCGCCGCCGGGGCCTTTAACAGACGAACTTTTCTGAGTGTGACTGCCTCCACAGCCGCTCTTGCGAGCGGCAGTGGCATGATCGCGTTCTGGCCTGCTGCGGCAAAGGCTGCTGTCGACAACATAGCCTATTGGGAACTGGAGGATTGGTCGAAGCACCCCGAGCGATCCGTCATTGGATATTGCTGGCCCTGGACCGCACGTCCGGGCGAGACGGTCGACTTCAAGGTCAGCACGTATACAGACGAGCCGTACGAGGTCGATTTGGTCCGAGTGAGGCGCGGGAACATGTGGCCGGCGCAAGACATGCTTCGCGAGACTGAAATCCCGGCCCCATTTTCTGGAGCCTATCCGGGCCGCCGACAGCACTCCGCGCCGGGCTCCTTTGTCGAGATCCCGTCCGCTGATGCGCTCGAAAGCATCGGAAGCTTTACAGTTCAGACTTTTGTGATGCCGAAAGTGGTGCTCAAGGAAGGTGAGACCTATCGGCACTATGCCAATGTCTCGACCCGGTTCGAGGGATTTGGACTCGAACAATTGGACGGCGAGATCGCCGAGCAAACGCTGGTTGCCCGCTGGGATGCAGAGGCAAGCAACGGTTGGTCCCTTGCACTGGATCGTATCGGTCGGCCGATGTTTAAAGTGGCAGATGCATCAGGCACGCTTGTGAGCGTCGTTCTCGATACCTCGCTCCTTACCGAACGGTGGTACCTGGTTTCGGCGACCTATGACGCTGACGCTCGGCGGATCAGGGTCGCGAGCGAATTCATCGAAGGATATGCGGCAAACGAATATGCTATCTGCCCCGAAAGCGCGGTGGCTGACCTGCCCGCCGGACTTGCGCCCACTCAATCCGGGCCACTGCGTTTCGGCGCGGTTTCGGGACAAAGGCGCGGAACGAAACGCCGCGCACCCGAACAGGTTCTCAACGGTCGGCTCGATTCGGTTCGGCTGTCGCGCGGGTCCCTCACGCAAGGACAGATCCGCGTACTCTCCGGGCTGGTCCTGCCTGATGACATGGCAGCATCGAGCATCGGGTTTTGGGATTTTGCGCCCGGCATAGGCACTACCGAAGTACACGACCTCTCACCGAACGCTTTGAACGGCGAGACAATCAATGCTCCTTATCGGGGTGTCGTTGGCGTTCGATGGGATGGGACCTCGAACGATTGGACGAAAGCACCCAACTCTTATGGCGCATGCCATTTTCACGACGATGATCTCGTCGATGCCGAATGGGATACCGATTTCAGCTACCAAATCCCGGCAGACCTGCCTTCCGGGATCTACGCCGCTAAAATCCGCCACGGCGAGTTTATTGAACACATCCCATTCTTTGTCGCCCCGCCGAAAGGTCGGACGAGCAGCCGCATCGCGTTTCTGGCGTCGACCGCCAGCTATTGCGCCTACGCCAATTTTGATGAACTGATCCGTGTGGTTGTGCCAACCGTTGCGGATGGAGCCGATGGGCAACCAAAGATCACCAAGGAAGTGGCCTTTCATCCCTCGCTGCTCGGAGAGGCTATTCAGGATTCGCTTTTCACAGCGCGTCATCGACGCGAAATGGGCGGTGGAGTCTATCGGATCCACACCGGCGGCGACCCCGTGTGGCACGCGACGCAAAAGGTTCCGAGCACCGCGATCAAGCTGGCGACCGGCTATACCAAGCTAACGATGGACAGCCTCCTTTTGGATTGGCTGGAACATGAAGCAATTGATGTCGATGTC
This sequence comes from Pseudomonadota bacterium, assembly GCA_039033515.1. Taxonomy (GTDB): domain Bacteria; phylum Pseudomonadota; class Alphaproteobacteria; order Sphingomonadales; family Sphingomonadaceae; genus Erythrobacter. The sequence goes on along the minus strand of JBCCCM010000001.1, from coordinate 209,174 downwards.
ATCACCGACGACCTGATGCAGACCGAAGGTTTGGATCTGCTCAAGAATTACACAGTTGTCATATCAGGCCATCATCCGGAATATTATTCAGGCGAGATGCTGGACGCAGTGGAAAGCTTCACTGACCAAGGCGGGCGCTTCATGTACCTTGGTGGGAACGGCCTTTACTGGAACACGGCATTTCATAGGGAGATTTCGGGACTGATCGAGGTCCGCAAGATCGTCAGTCACGAGCAGGAGCCCTACTGGATACAGCAGGAACGGATCAACGAGTTTAGCGGAAAGACAGGGAGCCTCTGGTCACTCTCCCACCGCCCTCCCGAAGGCATAGTCGGCGTTGGCTTTCAGGATGTAACGCTCTCCTCGCTTTCCAAACCGTATCGCCGTCAACCCGGATCGATGGACCCGCGCGCCGCCTTCATATTCGAAGGCATAGGGGACGAGCTGCTCGGTGACTTCGGCTACAGCGGTGGCGGTGCGGCAGGTATGGAGGTTGATAACGTCGGATATCGCTCAGGCTCGCCCAGCCACACGCTTGTCTTGGCGACCAGCACGGATTTCGATCGCCCTTGGGGTGTTGTGAGCGGTATCGCACCGCCGAAGTACAATCTGATTTACCCCTCGCCCACCGCCGATCTCGCTTTCTTCGAGACCCCTAATGGCGGCGCGGTCTTCAGCGTCGGCTCGATGTCATACATCGGCTCACTCGGGCACAACGACTACGATAACAATATCGCAAGATTGACCGGTAATGTCCTTCGCCGCTTTGCAGACCCGGCACCCTTCTCGATGCCTGAGCTCAGCTGATCGATGCGGGATCCCGCGACGGCTAAGGTGGCGAGCGCAATCGAACACCTGCCGACCCTCAAACAGGAAATCTCGTTGCGCCAGCTCTTCGCGCTGGGATTTGGCTCGATTATCGGGGTGGGCTGGATCACGGTTCTTGGTGCATGGTTGGCTGGCGCGGGCGCATTCGGCGCGGCGGCGGCGTTCCTTGTGGGGGCTGTGGTCGTTCTGCTTATTTCGTTCAGCTATGCTGAACTTGCCACGCGATTTCCTTCGACCGGCGGGGAGATCGTCTATCTGCACGAAATTTTCGGCGTAACGCCTGCTTTCGCGGTCGGTTGGCTTCTCGCGATGGGCTATTCCAGCATCGTCGTATTTGAAGCGATTTCCGTAGGTTGGATCGTCAGTGCGATCTTTCCCCAGCTCGAAGGGCCGGTCCTTTATTCGATCGGCGGAGGAGATGTGACGCTTGGTAGCCTCACAGCGGGCATCGTGGGCATGATTGCAATCGCATGGTTCAATATTCGCGGAGCTAAGACTGCAGCCCGGCTGCAGGAGATTATCACCCTCTTGCTCATCTTGTTGACGATTGTTTTCTGCACGCTTTCCCTGCTCCGCGGAGCACCCGATAATCTGTTGCCGCATTTCGTGGCCGATGGCGATGGACTGATCTGGACCGGAATGGTTGCGTTGCTGGTGACGGTGCCTTTCTGGTTCGGAGGGTTTGATGTGATCCCACAGGCGATGGGCGAGAAATCGCAAAGCGCATCGTTGAAGGGTGTACCGCTGGCGCTCGGGGCCTCAATTGTTGCCGCAGCGCTATTTTATGTCGCGATCATCCTCGCTGCGAGCTACGCGCTCCCGCGCGAGGAGCTTCTTAACTCAGACCTTCCAGTCGCTGAGGCGATGGCCGCTGCGCTAGGATCAACCACTGGCGGCAAGATTGTGCTGTTCGCAGGTTTGCTCGGACTCATTTCGACTTGGAACTCGCTTACCTACGGAGCCACGCGCGTTTTATTCGCGCTAGGTCGGGCGCGTATCATCGCCCCCTATTTCGGCGAGCTCGACGCCCGGCGCAGGACTCCCGTGCGCGCAATCCTATTTGTATCGGCGATAGGGATTGCAGGAAGCTTTTTTGGGCGTAGCGCAATCCTGCCGATCGTCGACGCTGGCGCGTTTGCTTATGTCACCACTTATGCAGCCGTCAGTCTCGCGGCGCTCGTCTGCTTACGGGGTGAACAAAAGCGAACCACGGGTGCTTTCACCATGCCGGGTGGGACAGCGACCCGCGCCCTGACGGCGATCCTTGCATCCGCGCTAGCGATCTTCGCATTCTATCAGCCCTACGCCGCGAGCGAGAATAGCATTCCGGTAGAATGGATGATTTTTCTGGTCTGGATCGCTGCGGGGCTCGCATTCTTTCTCCTTTCCAAACGCGTGCGGGACGAAACCGATCGAAGTACTCGAAGCGCGTTACTCGCCAGAGAGGGTGGCTGAGCAATCGATCCGGCTCAGCCGACGCTAGTCCACGCCAAGGATATTACGGGCTTCGGCAGTCGAAGCGACCTCATATCCGAGGTGGCCGATAAGTTCGACTGCTCGTGTCACTAGGTCACCGTTCGTCGCGAACTCGCCTTTACGAAGGTAGAGGTTGTCTTCGAGACCCACGCGCACATTGCCGCCCATTATTGCTGTTTGCGCCGCGACAGGCATCTGCTCGCGGCCAATGCCCAGAGCACCCCAGACAGCATCATCCGGGAGTAAGCCCTTAAAGTACTCCATACCAAACGTGCTCGCAGGGGCCTGCCATTTCACCCCGAGGACGAATTGGTACATGGGCCGGCCAACAAGCCGTCCTTCGGCTTGCAACGCTTTCCCGAATTCGATGTCGCCCGCGCTGAACACTTCGAGCTCGGGTTTGACATTCGCCGCCCGAAACCGGTCTGCCATTGCCCGCAAAGTCCGCGTTGAGTTGAGATAAACGAACTCAGCCTCGCCCTCCACCTGATTGCTTGTGTTGATATCAAGCGAAGCGATATCCGGACGGCACAGCTCGATATGCTCCATCCGTTCATCGAGCGAGGCGACGTGGGATCCAGGGGCAGCCATCGCCTCATCCTCTTCAGACGGGAAGAAGGTCGCGCCGCCGCCTCCGGTTAAGTTAATGAGAATATCGGCGCCATCGTCGCGGATGCGGTCCACGACTTCCTTGAACAGATCGGATCGCAAAACGCCAAGCTTGGTATCGGGATCACGGACGTGGATGTGGGCGATCGCCGCCCCAGCCTTTGCTGCCTCTGAGGTGGCATCGGCGATCTCTTTTGGCGTTACGGGGAAGGACGGATGTTTGGGATTGAACGGCGCTGCACCAGTAACCGCGCAGGTAACGATTACCTTGCTATCTCTCAACATGACACATTTCTCCCATGAGTGTTTGATTTGGCGAGCCGGAAGACGGCTATTCCTCCCATTCGACATTCCCATCGACACCAATGAGCTGCCCGGTGACGTGTCGCGCGGCATCGCTGCAAAGGAATGTGACCATCTCCGCGATTTCGGCAGGCTGGATCGTGCTACGCATCGATACATAGCGCAGCGCACTCTCGATGGCCTCGTCACGCGTGACCCCCTGCGCGTCTGCGGTTTTTTGCAGGACACTACGCATCCGATCATTGTCTATCGGTCCAGGCAACAGGGCATTGACGCGCACATTGTGCGGGCCGAGTTCGCGTGCAAGATTTCTCGTCAGACCTTCGACTGCATATTTTGACACGATATAAGGGCTGCGCTTCGGCAGCAGCGTTCGCGTGGACGCGGTCGAGAAGTTCACGATCCCTCCCGATTTCTGAGCTTTGAGGAATGGGATCACCGCGCGCGCTGCCCAGAACATGGCCGTGACGTTGACACGCAGGACTTTTTCCCAATCCCTCGTCTCAACATCTTCTGTCGGCTTAGTCGGACCGGCGATTCCCACGACATTCACAAGGTAATCGACGCCCCCCATCGCTGTGGTCGCCGCATCTAGAAACTCTGTCAGCGCAGCTTCGTCGCTAACATCGGCCGCGCGAGCGAAGATTTCCGGGTCGCTTTCTAAGAATTGGGCGACAGCCCTTCGGTCCACATCACACACAGCAACTTGGTCACCTCTCGCGAGGAAGGCTTCAGCGACGGCGCGCGCAGTACTTTGCGCGCCGGTAATGATGACTCGCCGGCCAGCCGCTGCTCCCGAAGCTCGCCCTATTTTCGTCAATGGAGCCTCCTTTCTCACGGCGGGCCGATCACTCCGTGCGGCCTCATGCCAGCCCCGGTCACATAAGCGAGCATTACTCGGTTTTGTTGAGCTCCGATCCCAAACGGGCTACGTCTTGTCAAGCTAACCCTGGATGGAGGCCGCAAGAGAATGCATGCTCCCGAATTCAAGCCCGCAGAATATGGCCGCGCGACCGCGGGATATTCTGTAGCCGTTCTCCATATCGCTTCGCGCTATGCTTTATTTCCCGGAAACCCGCAGCACGCCGGATCTTTCTCCTTCCCCGTGCTCTACGAAGAGGTTGAAATCGACGAGCTCGACGACCTTTTTTCAGGCGCCGACTACATCGGCCAGCGCCTTCTCGAGGCCGCTCAGCGAGCGATTGATAATGGCGCTCGCAGCATTGTAGGGGCGTGCGGATCATTTGCTTACCATCAGCGCTTTGTGACCGAGCGACTGCCGGTGCCAGCCTATCTTTCGGTTCTGATGCAATTGCCATTGCTTCAAAGCGCTATGCTGGGCAGCGGGTTAGGCGTGATCTGCGCCTCAGCCTCGGCAATGAATGAGCGGGTTTACGAGCAGTGCGGCGTCGCCGACGCGGGCGGTCTCACCATCGCTGAGATGATCGGGCGGCCGGAGTTCGACCGGTTCATCGCCGGCGAACGCGACATCGATTTCGACAAACTATCACGCGAAACAAGCGAGGCCGCGCGCGAACTGAAGGCAACCGATCCAACGCTCGCGGGCATCCTCCTTCAATGCAGCGACCTATGTCCTTTCGCACCTGGCTTGCAGAGTGAATTTGGAGTTCCGGTTTTCGATGCCGCACTTCTGATCAGATGGGCGCATATGACGGCGACCTATCCCACGCTTCCAAACGCCTGCTATTAAGAAAACAGTGGCATGCACCTGCAGCGTTGAAGAATGGCTTCAGCACGGTCACGCTCCACGCGAGACAGCGCGTGATACCGCTTACGGATCTCGCCAAGAGCTTTCACCTGATATTTGAAAGCGCCTTGAGTGTAAGGCAGACCATCGACTTCGATTGCAAACTCACTCGCGCCATTTTCCTCGGCGCAAGAATTTGCGAGCAGAAATGGCACGTAAACGCGCCCAATCTCCTCGATTAGCGCTATCACCACGGGAGGCAATTCCTCCGGTTCGCCCCAGCATCCTTCAACACCCGACATGTCATCGACATGGAGCAGCCAACGGTAGGTAAATGGGTAATCTGCTCGCATCATCGCCTGCGCAGTCGGGTCAACAGCGAGCTGCGAGAGCTGCCCAAAAAGGCCAAACTCGGCCAAGGATGGCCGTGAGCCAAACAGACAGTGTTTATCCGCGACATGCGCCTCAAGCGCATCGAGTACGCACCCCAAAGACTGTTTGATCAGCGGAAAGTTCTCGCGGGTGCATCCAACGAGCGTCATGCGTCCGGTCTGACGCTCACAGAAACGACTGGCGAACCCCTCAATGGCATTCAGCCCGCCGCCCTTCATGGAGTCGAAGGCAAGCCAGACACTCATCTGGCGTTGATCGACGATCTCCAGCCAGCGATACCCAAACATCGCCTTGGTAAGCCACTCGTCAGCAAAATCCTCGATTAGATGCGCAAGAAATGCATGGACCGGGTCATCGGGCACGATGGACCGCTCGGTGTGCCGCTTTTCCAAATCGTAAATCAGCGGTGTCGTGTCGTTGGCGAACGTCCCATCCGGGTATTCGAGCACCGGGATCACAGGGGCCTTCACTGACGATAGCGCCTCATCCATCGCTGCCTGTCCGTGCACCCAGATATGGTCGATTTGCCTGGCTCGCAGGACAGCGCGCATCTTTTGCGAGTAAGGCGAAGCAAGCGCGCCGTATAGCTTGTACATCTTTTCGCCTTTTCTGCCGGAACGTGTCAAAGGTACGAAGTCGTCCTTTAGCGGCGCTTATCGACTGGTCGTTTGCTGGGACAAAACGGGGCCTTGGGAAATGCCCAACGCGCGATCTCGATTGCGCTCTGCCAAGGCCATAGGACGAGGTCCAACGCAGCGGAGGGATTTATAGACTGTCGAGGCGAGCGCTCGATCCCTTCGATCGGGCGAGGCGGATCGCCCCATTCGTTTTGTTGAAGCGGGTAAACCATCCATCATCCCCTTCTGGTCGTACCATGATTTACAAGTGCGGAAACGCAGTCTTGATCATCCCCAAGCTTCGTCGGTAGCGGCAAACCTGCGATTGCGACGGTGCGAAGATCTAGATATTCCTCAATCCCGTACTTGGAGCCTTCGCGCCCATATCCCGATTCCTTGATCCCACCGAATGGCGCTATCGGGTCGGAAATCTGTCCTGTATTGATGCCGATCATTCCAAACTCCAACTGGCTAGCGAGCGTAAGCATTCTGGCGGGCGAACGGGTCGCCACATAAGATGCCAATCCTGACGCTGATCCATTGGCACTTTCGATGGCGGTGGCATCGTCCGAAAATCGATAGAGCACAGCAACAGGACCGAAAATTTCTTCCTTGGCGATCGCCATCTCCTCATGAGCGCCCGTAACGATCGTGGGAGGAAACCATGTGCCCGAATTCTTCAACGGCGAGCAGTCATGCTGAAATGCGATCGATGCGCCGTTTCGTAGAGCGTCCTCGACCAGCCTCGAGGCTTTCTCGACTGCAGCTTTGTTGATCAGGGGGCCTTGGGTGCTGCGCTCGTCGAACCCGGAACCGATACGAAGTGATTCCACTTTTGCGCAGAGCCCTTTCAGGAATTCGTCGTGGATTGCGTCATGCACGTAGATTCGATTGGCGCACACACATGTCTGCCCGGTATTTCGAAATTTGCTCTGCATGACCGCGTCGATCGCCGGCTCGATGTCCGCGTCTTCGAAAATCAGGAACGGCGCATTTCCCCCCAATTCCAGCGAAAGTCGCTTGAGTGTTGGCGCGCATTGTTCCGCAAGCAATTTCCCGACTTTTGTCGAGCCCGTGAAAGTAAGTTTACGAACCCTGGGATCGGACGTCAGCTTCGCTCCGATCGCCTCAGGCATCCCTGTTACGATGTTGAGCACCCCGCTTGGCAATTCGGCACGCACCGCCAGTTCTCCCAGTGCAAGAGCCGTGAGGGGCGTCAATTCCGAGGGTTTTAGCACGACCGTGCAACCCGCAGCTATAGCAGCAGCGACTTTCCGTGTGATCATAGCTGCGGGGAAGTTCCACGGAGTGATCGCGGCGACCACGCCTATCGGGTGCTTCTCGACAAAAAGCCGCCGGCCAGGTGCTGTGGGAATGACGTCGCCGTAAATGCGTCGCGCCTCCTCGGCGAACCAATCGATAAAACCACGCGCATAGTCAATTTCCCCGCGCGCCTCATTCATTGGCTTGCCCTGTTCGGTGACGAGCAACGAGGCGAGATCTTCCCGATGTTCCTCGACGAGCTCTCCCCAAGCACGCAGGATCCTACTTCGCTCTGACGGGTCTGCATGGTGCCAAGTTGCGAAGGCCGCCTCTGCCGCGTCGATGGCGACACCAGCCTCTATTTGGCTCGCATTCGTGACCCGCGCGATTGTCGCCCCGTTACTGGGGTCACAGACTGCCAGCGTTTCGGCTGATCGCGCATCGATCCACTCCCCATCGATAAGACACTGCGAGCGCAATAATCCTGGGTCCGCAAGATCGAGTTGTCCATTGGCGTTCATCCGAGGTCATCCAGAATTGCCTCAACAACGTCTCCAGTTGCAGCCTTGCCGCCTATGTCGGGTGTTTTCGGACCATCTTCCGAACCAAGAACGGCCTCGACTGCTCGCATGACCATCGCACCCGCCTCGGCCTCGCCCAGATGCTCAAACATCATCGCGCCGCTCCATATCTGTCCAATGGGATTGGCGATCCCTCTTCCACAAATATCGGGCGCCGAACCATGCACGGGCTCAAACATCGAAGGGTATCGCTTTTCCGGATTAATGTTCGCCGATGGCGCAACAGCAATCGTTCCCGTCGTTGCCGGACCAAGATCGGAGAGGATATCACCGAACAGATTGCTCGCGACGATCACCTGATAATGTTCCGGCCGCATAACCAGGCGGGCAGCCAGGATATCGATATGATCGCTTTCCGTTTCAATGTTCGGAAATTGCTCTGCGATTTTTGCGAAGCGTGAATCCCAGTACGGCATCGAATGATAAATGCCGTTTGATTTAGTGCCTGAAGTAACGCGCCTCAGACCACGCGAGAGGGCGAGTTCGAAGGCATAGCGAATGATACGATCGACGCCTTTGCGAGTGAATGTGGCCAATTGTTCAGCCCGCTCATTTTCGGCCCCTTCATCGCGGACGCCTCCGTCCTGCGAGTACTCGCCTTCAGTGTTCTCCCGCACGATCCAGTAGTCGATCGCACCGATCGCTTTATTGGCGAGCAACGGAGCAATTCCCGGCAGAAGCCTGACAGGTCGCAAGTTAACGTACTGATCGAATTCTCGACGGATGGGGATCAGAAGACCCCAAAGCGACACATGATCGGGTACGCCGGGGAAACCCACGGCTCCAAAGAAGATGGCATCGTGATCGCTTAATCGAGAAATGCCGTCTTCCGGCATCATTCGACCAATTCTTAGATAGGTTTCGCAACTCCAGTCGAATTGCGAATATTCGAGCGCGAAACCATGGAGAGCTGCGACCTTGTCGAGCACCTTGCATGCTGCTGGCAGCACTTCCTTCCCAATCCCGTCTCCGGGGATCGAGGCGATGCGGTATCGACGCATCAGGGGGCCCTGCGATTGGACACACTGACATCGCGCATCGCTATCTTGAACGCAGCAAGAAATTCATCCGCGTGAGTTTTGGAGAACGGCAGGGGAGGTCTGATCTTCAGGGCATGTCCACCCTTTCCACTTGCCGCAATCAACACCTTGAGCTCGCGCAGGCGATTGACCAGCGCACGTGCGAAGTCGTCACCATACGCTTTCGTGGCAGGGTCGCTGACGATATCGACCCCAACGAATAAGCCGGCGCCGCGCACTTCGCCAATTTCATCGAAGCTTTGGGCAATGTCCCTCAAGCCTGCCTGAAGATATTTGCCGACGACCCGGGAGTTTTCTAGGAGTCCTTCCTCCTCGATGACTGTTAATGTTGCGAGCGCTGCAGCGCAGGAAACAGGATTGCCGCCAAACGTGTTGAAATAGCGCGCTGTGCGGCCGAATTCTTCCAGTACATGCATGCTGGAGACGAGACCGGCAATCGGCATGCCATTGCCCATCGGCTTCCCCATAGCGACGATATCTGGGATGACACCGTGTCGCTCAAAACCCCACATCGCATCACCCGTCCTTGCAAAGCCCGCTTGCACTTCGTCAGCAATGAAGAGCCCCCCTGCTTCTTGGACAGCCTCGACTGCCCCTTGAATAAAGCCTGCTGGGTGGGACAAAACGCCATCGCTCGAAAAGATTGTGTCGAAGATGATTGCCGCAGGCTTGATCCCGTGCCGTTCCAGGTCGGTAATCGCTCGCTTCACCGAGGCGGTAAACTCAGCGGCAACCCCATCGGGACCCGCCCTTAGGCGATCTGGAGCCTTCACTCGGCGCACATGTGCTCCAAGAGGCACGCCCGCCCCAAGCGATGGAGAAATTTCTGCAATCGCGGCCGTGATGCCGTGATATCCATTCTCTGTGACGATCACGCCGTCGTTCCCGGTCTTTTGGCGCGCTATACGCAGCGCAAGATCATTCGCCTCACTCCCCGTGCAGGTGAACATTGCCAACGAGAGCGGATCGGGAAAGGTCGCCGTAAGCTTCTCGGCGTAGGCAACGATGATCTCGGAAAGATAACGAGTGTGCGTGTTGAGCTTAGCAGCCTGTTCAGAAACGGCTGAAACTACTGCGGGGTGGCAATGCCCGACACACGGAACATTGTTGTAAGCGTCCAGATACGCCGTGCCATCCTGATCATAAAGGCGGACGCCCTCACCGCGCACGAAATGAAGTGGATCATCATAGAAGAGCTTGTAGCTCGGTCCTAGGACTGCAGATCGCCGATCGATAAGCAGCTGCAACTCAGCATCGTTCACTTGAGAATTTTCGGGATCGAACTGGTTGATCATGAGAGGTTTCGAGCGCATTTTCGAAGTCTTTCATTCAAATCTGAGACAAGAGGTCCGCAGTCCATTCGGCGTGGGACTTGCGGCTCAGCGCCTTCAGCCCCTCAATGGCTGTCAGGGTGTTCTTAGTAATCGCCGCCGAATTTGCTGGACGTCGCTGTGCATGCTCCGTCGTGATCGCGACGGTCATCGCATGGCGCGCTTCCATCAAGGGGACCAGCAGTTGCCGCTCAAGAACACTGAGCGGGCACACCGTTTCGAACCCCCGCACAAGCGCCGCAGGCATGCGCAGAGCGTTCTGTCGACGTTCCATCAGATAGCTCGCACCAACACCGACGTCGCAAACCCTCGCGGAATATACTGTATCACCGAAATCGATGATGCCCGTGACCCGGTCTGTGTTCGTTTCCGAAACGAGGACGTTATACGGGGTCGCATCCGCATGAATGACTTGATGCTCCGCCTCGGCCAACAGCGGCGCCGTCTTGCCGACGAACCTTTCAACCGCCGCCTCCACAAGACGACGAGTGCTTGCGTCCTCAATTGCGGGCGTCAATGCCAATACTTCGCCACAGCGAGCGATATCCCAATCCATAGCGTGTCGACTGGCAGGATGATCAAAGTCCGAAAGCGCTTCGCTAAGGGCCCCTATCGCGACGCCGACATTCTGCGCTTGGGCTTCTGTCCGCTGGGTTGCAATAAGGAGCGTCCCCTTCACCCAAGTCGACAGGGTTGATCGAAGATGCAGATCGCCACTTACGGCAAATGAGGAGATGTATGTCCCATCAGCGCCTGGGATCGGGCGCGGAAAGAAACCCGCCCCTCGTTTTCGGTAAACGTGCGCCATTGCTGCGGTTTGCAGCTCCAGTTCCGCCTGGCTTCGTTCGGGATGGCTTAGACGAAGGACATAATCTGAATCGGTTTCGCAGCAGCGCACGGCAAAGATCAGATCCTTTTCAGCTCCAAGAGTATCTATGTCGGCAACGATCCCCCAATTCACGGCGCAGAATTCCGCGAGCTGGCGCCTGAAGTGGCGCTCGCCCACCACCTCGTCAAAGCGCTCAATCGCTGTAGTCAATGTCATCCGCCGAACGATCCCTGATGAAGTTTGGACTAAAACATAGCAATGTTCGGTTTTTTTTGCAATCTCGATTGAGCCTCCCTAGTGGTGTGCGTTGAGCGACGTCGCTGAGGAGCAACGGACGCGACAATTCCTGAGAAGGAGCGCGAATGCGAGCATTGAAAAAGGAAATTTCGCTTCGACAGCTTTTTGCTCTGGGCTTTGGCTCAATCATCGGCGTAGGCTGGATCACAGTGTTAGGGGCATGGCTTGCTGGAGCAGGTGCCCTGGGCGCGATGCTCGCCTTCGCGATCGGCTCGATTATCGTAATAATGATCGCTCTGTGCTACGCGGAAATGGCAACACGCTTTCCAGTTTCGGGCGGCGAGATCGTCTATCTGCACGAGGTATTCGGCCTGCGGTTGTCCTTTATCGCCGGATGGCTTCTCATCCTCGGATACGTAAGCGTGGTCGTGTTCGAGGCTATCTCGGTCGGTTGGATCCTAGGGGCGTTGTTTCCAGGTATAGAAGGGCCAGAACTCTATTCGGTGGCCGGGACCCCGGTGACGCTCGGCGGGCTCAGTGCGGGTTTGCTAGGAATGGCGGGTATTGCTTGGGTGAACATCCGCGGAGCAAAAAGCGCGGCCCGACTACAAGAATTCATGTCATTCTTATTGATCGGCGTAACCGCCGTATTTTGCCTTGCAGCATTTACTCGTGGTGAGCTTGGAAACCTTCAGCCCCACTTCGTTCCTGATAGCGATGGGCTCTACTGGCCAGGTGTTGCTGCGATCCTAGTCATTGTGCCCTTTTTCTTCAGCGGCTTCGATGTCATTCCGCAAGCCATGGGCGAAAAATCTGAGGACGCCCCGATGCATGGTGTACCTTTAGTTCTTGCCCTCAGCATCATTGCAGCAGGGTTATTCTATATTGGCGTCATCGCAGCTGCAGCCATGGCGATGCCGCGTGCCGCACTGCTGCAGGAAGAATTGCCGGTCGCAACAGCGATCACACAAGCCTTGGGATCGAGCATGGGGGGCAAACTTGTTCTGTTCGCTGGTCTCTTAGGCTTGGTCACCGGCTGGAACACATTCACCTATGGTGCCGCAAGACTTCTTTTTGCGCTCGGTCGGGCAAGGATCGTCTTTTCACCATTCGGCGAGCTCCACCCGCGATATCGCACCCCCTCGCGTGCGCTCATTGCGATTTCAATCGTCGGGGCGATAGGCTGCTTTTTCGGACGTGGTGCGCTTTTGCCGATAATCGACGCAGGGTCACTGGCATTTGTGTTGGCCTATCTCGCCGTCTGCGTTGCGGCATTTCGGGTCGGCGGAACCCCGCGCGAACAAGGATTTGTGTACCGCATGGCGGGAGGTCAGCATATGCGAACCGTTGCCGTCGTGTTGACCTCTACTCTCGCGCTCTACGCGTTCTATTTGCCTTATGAGGGCAGCGGAGGTGGAATGCCAGTTGAGTGGTCGATGCTGACGATTTGGCTTTGGGCGGGGTCAATTCTATACCTGATAGGTAGGAAAGACCGGCAAGCGCTTTCGAGAAGCGAGCGGTCCGAGCTACTCTTATCCGACAGGTAGAGTTAGGATTCCAACGGTGTCACCGGCATCGTGATCCTGGATGAGCGCGACAGACAATTGTTGGCTTTTGGTCGCCGCGGGGGGCTCTTTGTGAACCACCTAAATTGATTACCGCCCCCTTTTCGGGTGGCGGCCACTTTCGCTGAAATTAATGTCCGATACGACCTTAAATGGCTGCGTTAGTTGCCATTCCGCCACGTCCCTTAACGGGAAACTCGACCTCAAGCCGACTGAGGACTGCCGTATTTTGGGCATTCAGATCGGCATACGCCATCATGCGACCATTCGGGCGGGCGCCAGAGGTAGGCCAATTTGTCCTGCCAGCGTTCTGCCGTATCCATCCGATCCTTGAGCTGCTTCAATCCGGCGAATTGAGCGGTCAGCGGGTTATAGTCATGAACGGGCTTCACGAGGCCTGGATTAGGCTCCTCCTCGACCGCGGCATAGCTTCCAAACAGGCGATCCCAGACAATCAGAACCTGACTGTAGTTCTTATCGATATATTGCGGTTGGTTGGCATGGTGAACCTTGTGGATCATGGGCGTGGCAAACCAACGATCCAGCCATCCCAGGCGCCCGACATAGCTCGCGTGGTTCCAAATTCCGAAAGCGTTTTTGACGACACTGACCGCGATGAAGACGACGGGCGGCACGCCCATTAGCGCTGCGAATGCATCAAAGAACGGCCGCGGCAGACCATCGAGAAAGAACCCTCTGGCGGCAGTCGAGTGATTGAACTCATTCGAGGAATGGTGGATCGAATGGAACGCCCAGAGCAGCCCTACACGATGCCCCAAGCGGTGCTCCCAGTAATAGCTGAGATCATGAACGATGAAGGAGATCGCAATCGCAAGGAGCAGCGGCAGTCCATCGAACAATCGGAAGTTGTCATAGACGAGCACGTAGATCGCGAGCGGGATGAGCACGCCAAGAACGATGTTGATGGCGCTTGAGAGAAGGTTCAGCCCGATGCTCGCAAGAGCGTCTTTGTCATCGTAATCCGGGTTTCCGCGCAGCGCCCAAAGTCTTTCTAGGATGACGCTTCCGAAATAGACACCTGCCAGGATCCAGATTGCGGCCGGACCGCCGATGAAATCGATCGCTTCTCGCAAGTTTTCCATGTGGTGAAATTACAGCCTTGGGGCAACAACGCAATGACATGTCGCTTGATAAATACGCTCCGTAGCCAGTGTGTTCTGGCGCTTGGGTCAATCCAATTCACCGGAAACGGCGTTGATGGGGCGGAGCTAGGTGCGCTTGAGCCATGGGCGATCTTCTAGATCGCGAAGTTTCGCTCTAGCTGCGCGTGATATGCGTCCCATGCTTTCTGACCAAATTCATCGTAGGTCAGCATAGTCTCGTAAACCGCATCGCGAGCGGTGACATTAACCAATTGCGCTGGCAGCAGCGGATCATAGGTAAGCAGATAGATGACCGCGCTTCCAATCAGCAATGTTTCGCGCGCTTTATCGGCTATCGATTGAGAAGCCTTGTCATCCTGGCTCTTGGCCATCACGGTGCAGGCAAGTTCGTATGCCCTTTCCAGGCCGTGGCGGTCATAGAGGTCCTCAGGGTTAGGCGCCGTCTGGGTTTGTGCTTCACCCATCATTATGAAGGCGGTACCTTCAAGCCCGAGATTGGTAAGATCCTCTCGCAATTCGTCCAAATTCGCCGAAAGGTTGGCGGGTCGCATCCAAGGCCCAGGTTTGCCCTGCCGAAACCCTTTGATCGTTAAGGCGCGTTCGCGGCGCAGGTTTTGCTTGCGATCCCTCTTCGGCAGATCAGCTGTGTGCACGGCTATCCATCGTCCATCCCAAGGAGCCGTCTTCGCAGGATAGTTCGTCCATCCCCTAATCGCGCCAAAGATCCCCCCCTCGCGCTGCGCTATCGAATAGATCCCACGCTCCTCCGACTTCAGTTTTCCTTCCTGAACCAAGCGCATAAGCGCGATGCGAATTGCGTTCTCACTAAATCCGAACGCCTCGCCGCCCTGTCGAATTCGGGCCACAGGCATTGAACCGTCATCATGCGCAGAAAGTAGCGACATGATGAACCGGCCCGCTGTGGGCGGTTCGGTTAGGCGTTTGTGAAAGTCTTGAAACATAAAGGCCGCTTTACCCGATTGCAGCGCCGCGTCAGGACCTTTCGGTATCGATTGGGCGCGAGACGCCAGGCGCAATCGGCTCGCCGCTATCGCGCTCGCTCACCGCTTGTTTGAAGCCGACATCCTGCGCGCGTTCGCGGAACCATAGGCCTTCGGGCGAGTGGCGCGCGACGCCATCGAAGAAGGTTGCAAACATTTGGGTCGTTTTGAGGCCCATATTCTCATAGGCTTGATTGACCACCATTTTGGTCATCATCAGCTGGTTCTTGGGAACGCCCGTAATCCGGTCCAAGAGCTTTTCGACCGCCTGATCGAGTTGCTCATTCGGAACAGCTTCAAGCGCAAGACCCTCGCGCGCGGCTTCAACTCCGCTCATCAAATGGCCAGTCATCATCATAAGCTTGGCGCGTTGCAGGCCTAGGCGATAGACCCACATCGACGGCGTCGGCACGCCCCATACGCGCGCCGGGGGATATCCAATCCGGCCATCCTCAGCCATGATGAGAAAATCGCAGCACAGCGCGATATCAGAGCCGCCGGCTGCTGCGGCGCCGTGCACTTTGGCGATGGTCGGCGTGTTCGAGCGCCACAGCGCCATAAAGTCATCGGTGTTGCGCCACATCATGCGAAAATCGACCGTTGGATCCCACGGCATCTCTTGGCTGCCCGTGATCTCGCCATCGCGCTCGGCAAAATGTTTTAGATCATAGCCGCCGCAAAAGCCCTTGCCCGCGCCTTGTAGCACGATTGCGTGAATATCATCGCGCCGATCGAGCGCTTCTATCGCACGGCGTATCTCGCCAGGCATTTCATCGTTAATAGCGTTGAGGCGTTCCGGGCGGTTCAACGTGACCGTCGCAACGCGGCCCTTGGTCTCAAGTTTCAATGTTTTGTATTCGCTCATGGATGTGTCCTTAGCTCATATTTTCCATTGATGCCGCGCCATTCGAAGCGGCGAAAACGACCCGGTCTGCGCGCTCGCCAGTGCAGCGGTTCAGCACGGCGCGGTAGCTAGGCTCGACCGCCCAGGGGTGATCTTTGTAGAAACCTCTCTCGCTCAGCATCTTGTGCAGGCGCGGGAGCTTTGGCCCCGGCACATTCGCGAGCATGTGGTGCTCGCAGTGAAAATTGACGAAGTTGGGAGCGATGAACAGCCGCGCGAGCGGCCCTGCAAGGGTCGTGCGCGTGTTGTTGCGCGGGTCACGGTCTAGGATGTTCTCAACATTGCCGTGCTCTCCCATCACGCGCATCCGCATGAAGGCGGGATAAATGAAGAGATAGCCGACCCAGAACAGCGGATAGGCGTACCACATGCCCGCCAGAGTAAGCGCTCCTAGGACGGCGGCGTGCCACACGATGGACGGCAAGCGGTTCTCAATCGTAGATTGGCTCACGACGTAGAGAAGATCACGGAACCCCGTGCGGCCGGTCAGGTCACGGAAAAACTTGCGCCGAATGCTCGCTCTAGGAACCGGATAGGCGCGCACAAACGCAAGGTCCGGGTCTTTCTCTGTCCCGGCTTGTTTATGGTGCAGCAAATGGCCGCGCCGGTAGGATTCCGCGTCGCCCAGCACAGGCCCCGCCAACAGCCAACGCGCAACATGGCGATTGACGTCCGGATTGGTGAAGAGCGAGCGATGCGCCGCATCATGCATCAGGATGCCCAGTCCCAAAATACGCCCCGCTAGCAGCGCCGCGCCGATCAGCGCAGTGACCGGGTTGGGCCAGATACCGAACAAGACAAACGCGCCAACGATAAGCGCGTAATTCACCGCAACCTGCCA
Source organism: Pseudomonadota bacterium (assembly GCA_039033515.1). Classification (GTDB taxonomy): domain Bacteria; phylum Pseudomonadota; class Alphaproteobacteria; order Sphingomonadales; family Sphingomonadaceae; genus Erythrobacter. The sequence goes on along the minus strand of JBCCCM010000001.1, from coordinate 192,524 downwards.
AACTGCATGAAGGTCGCTCGCGGATCGAAAATACTCCAACTCCGCTTTGGAAAGGTAATCTGTTACGCGCATAAAACCCTCATTACATGAATATGGTGCATGCCAATATCTAGTAATGAATGTCGACGCAATGCCTTTAGCGAGCAATCTTAGGCCACCAAGGTGCGCTCTAAGCGCGTTCAGTCAGGTATCCGAGCCGAGGCACTTCGCAACCAAATGTGAGCCTCCTCTTCGCTCGGATCAAACCCACTTCGATAAAACTGCGATTGCGCGATCAACAATTCGATCAGGCTCGAGATCGGACTTCGCAGCGATCGTCGCTTCGAGAAGCGCCCCATAGACCATTCGTGCGGTGAGGGGATCGACCCCTTGATGTGCCAGCGGCGTGATGAAGTGGGCGGATTCCATCTCGCGCCAGGTCGTCACACCAAGTACCGCTGGCGCATCTTGCACAGTGATACGAAAAACGCGTTCATCAAGCGCGATTTTGAAGTATCGACGCAATGCGCCATCCATATCTTCTGCGGCATCGACCATGTCAAAATCGGTCAGTACGTCCGATACGACCGCTTCGAATAACTCGCTCTTTCCTCCAAAGTGATAGTTTAATGCACCGCGCGATACGCCGGCGTGTTCGCAGATTTGAGTTTGGGATGTCGAGGCGTAGCCCTGTTCACCAAACAACCGACGCGCTTCTTTTATCAGACGAGCGCGCATGACCTCGCTTTTGGTTCGCTGAGCTTTGGACGCCATTGCGAAACCCTAATCATTCCGCAAAAGCTTGCAAACATACGCGTTGTATGTTTTATCAGTGTCATGTCACCAACGAATGCATCCCGTCGCCTTTCCAAGGCTTTTATCCTCAACGCCGATGGCGTTGCGATACAGACCGATACCCTTCCGCCGACGATGATCTATTGGCTGCTGCAGCCTGCGTTGCTTGTGTTCGTGTATTTCGCCTCGGTTGGTGCGATCGCAGGTGTTGGGCCCTACGCAGCGCTTGGCATCGGGTTTGTTATACTGACACTGAGCGAGCGGATATGGCCTGCCCGTTTGGAGTGGAAACAGACCGGGCCGGAGTGGGGGCAGGTGCTTGCCATGTTTTTGATCAGCGCGGCATCGCTCGCTGTGGTTGAAGTTGGCGGAGCGCTCATGCCATCCGATTGGTTTGCTGGCACGCGTGCTTTTGCGGACAGGTATTGGCCATCTCATTGGCCGATGATCGCACAAGCCGCGATTGGTTTTGCCGCTATACAATTTTTCGCTTATTGGTCTCATCGCTGGCAGCATGAGGTCGGCCTTTTATGGCGCACTTTCGGCCATGGAACGCATCACACTTACACAAAACTAAGCGCGATAAATTGGAATACAGCGCACCCGTTCGAAGCGCTTTTGCTGGTTGCGCCGGCACTGATCCTGTCTGCGGTATTCGGGCTGATTCAAGTCGCGGTGACATCGGCAAGCCTGGTGATGATTGTTTCCGCCATCGCACACGCCAATCTTCGCTTGAACGAGCGGGGCATTGGCTTGGTGTTGACGACGAACAGCCAACACATGCAGCATCATTCAGCCGATTTTCGAGAAAGCCAGACCAATTATTGCTGCGCCATGACCTTTTGGGATCGAGTATTCGGTACGTTTTCAGCAAAAGACACTGCGGCGCTTGGTGATCCGATGGACGCCCCGCGAACCTTGTGGAACCGGCTGACCCTTCCCCTGCGATAGCCGACCGTTGGTCGGTTCATGAGTGTGAGCATCCGCACCTATTCCGCCAGAAGTTGGTCAATCGTGTCGAGCGCTGTTGGCGCTGCTAGAACGCGATTATGGCCGAACCCCTTTGTGAGCAGAACTGTAGCTTTCGGCCAATTCGACTGGATCATCTCGGCATGTTCGACAGGAATTTGCGGGTCGTTTTCGTCATGAACAAGAAGCAGAGGAGGCGCGCCAGTTGTTGCTCGCGTTGTAAGGTCAAGCTGAGCAAACGGCACGCCTGCCTCTTGCTCCACCATGGCCATAAACTGCACGGTGGCCGCATCGCCCAAATTTGCCATCCGCGCCGCTGTCCGGACGGGAAATTCAAAGTTTGCTGGCGCCGAGATGGAAACAAGATGAGAAGGGGCGTATCGCGGTTTCGACAGGCAGGCATGCAACAAGGCGCTCGCACCCATGGAATGCCCGATCGCCAGATCCACTCGGCCAAGATAGCCAAAAACTGCTTCAATGGCTTGGATAAACCGAACTGGATTGGAGCGCTGGGGAGGGGAATCCCCATGTCCGGGCGGGTCGAGCAGATGGACTTCAAATCCTCGATCTAGAAGAATTTTGGTAATTGAGGAAAACTGGTCGCGGTGACCAGACCATCCATGAACAAGCAAAGCTCGCTTTTCGCCCTTGCCGAGACGCCAAAGGACGCTGCCATCAGCCATTTCGCTGTGCGATCCGACAAAAGAAGTAACCGGCTTGCGCCACGGGCGCGGAGTCATGAATTGGTCAAGCAGCCATCTGGCAGCCCAACTGGGGAACACAACCGACCACATTCTCAAGCCAGAACTGACGAGCGCTTTCATGGTTAGCCCAAAGCGTCGCCGCTAGGAAACTCGACGACTTTGCGCTCGGCTTCGGCTAGACGCCAGCGATGTTTTTCATCAGCTGACGCGCCTTCTTTGATCTTGATATCCTTAGGCAGGATATTGCTACCATCGGCCCGCTCGCCAAGACGAAGTTCAACCTCATCTCCGGTTTTTTCATCGACGAACACAATTGGCGGCTTCGCTTCGCCCGAAAGCTCGTATTCATCGCCCCAATGGGCTAGGCACAGCATGACCTTCCAAAGATCTCGACCTTTAGATGTTAGCTGATAGTCCAATCGCCCTTGGCCGCTTTCTGAACGTTTGCGCCCAATGATCCCTGCTTCCTGAAGACTAGCGAGGCGAGAGGACAAAGTAGTGGGAGAAATCCCAAGAGACGTGCGAAATTCCTCGAATTGTGTGAGCCCGATAAACATGTCTCGCAAAATGAGCAGCGTCCAGCGATCGCCCACCCATTCGAGCGCGCCCGCGATCGAACAAGTCATGCCTGAGAAGCTTTTGACTTTCATGCTGCGCCGCCTGCGACGATGGTGCCGCGTACCTGATCGAAGGGGATGGTCTGTCCTGTATGTTCCATGGACGCCGATATAATGATTGTATCGCTATCCTCCAAAAAATGTCGTTTTCCACCGTCGATAATCAGCGGCGTGGAGTCTTGCGATTGCCGTTCGAGCAGGCACCCGGTCATATCCGCGTCCGGTCCCGATATCGTTCCGGTGGCGAACAAGTCACCGCTGCGCACCGGTGCGCCGCTTTGTGTTAGATGCGCGAGCATCTCCGCCGGGGTCCAAGCCATGTCGGTGAGGTTGGCGTGGCCCGCATCAGCCGTATCTCCCGCGGCGGAAAGCTGGGCGGTCAATCCGATGTCGAAGAGCGTGCCTTCAACTGGCTGACGTCCATTCGGACGCATATCGGCGCGCGCCGGGCGCTGGCATGGGTTCAGCATTTCCACGGGCACGATCCAGTTGCCAACTTGGGTCGCAAAGGCTTTTGCGTGGAACGGCCCGAGCGGTTTGGCTTCGGCGCCTTGCAGATCGCGCGCGCTCCAGTCGATCACCAGCACCGCGCCAAACACTGCGTCCTCGAAATCATCTAATGCGAGCACCTCGCCATGCTGCGTCGAGCGACGCAGAACGAAGCCGAGCTCCATTTCGTAGTCGACCATGCGGCTTGCACGGAGAGACCATCCCTCCTTTGCCTTCACCCAGCCTGATGGACGAGGTATCTGGGAGCCGTCGCCAAGAATGCTGGCGGTGCGGCCATGATAGGCAAACGGCATCCAATTCCATGCCTCGGGAAGCAAGTCCGGGTCGCCGGTGAGGTCGGCGCAGCGCTGCGCGTGATATCGGTTGGCATAGAAATCGACGAAATCGCCCGGTGCCAAGGGCAAGGCCATGGATGCCGTCGAGCTTGGAATGCCGTGGGCGATGAGCACACCCGTATCGCGAATGCGAAGGTCGGCGAGCGCATCATAGATCTCGCGGTGCCGCGCTGCGCCTAGCTCGAGAAAGGCATTTACCGACGAGGCAGCCAGCAGCGACAATTCAGCCTCTGTCGCGGGCAGGTGCGACGCGGAAGCGAGCTCGAAGAGATCGACGGCAAAATCGTCGATGCGCGCGACAAGGTGATATCCACCCGTAACCCGCATCACGCCGATCGCGAGATTGGGGATCATTTCTCCGCTGCTGCCTTCAAGCCGGGCGGGCGCGGTGCAAGCAAACCACGCGCATTACGCAGCGCATCGATTTCCGCGTCTGAAAAGCCAAGTTCTTCGCAAATTGCCGCATTGTGCTCGCCCTGAAGCGCAGGCACACCGGGCTGGTCGAGCGCGCTGTGCGAGAAGCGCCAGGGGCGGCCGGGAAGTGTGTATTCGCCGCCCTCGCGGTCAGGCACCTGGAGTGTGGCGCCCCAATAGTCCGCCCATTCCGACGCGGCGAGCTGTTCGATCGTGCGCACCTCGCCCATCGCGATCTTGGCCTCGTCGAACTGCGCATCGAGCGCGCGCTTGTTGGGAAAGCCGTCGATCCAGCGCTGCACGATGGCGTGAAGCTCGCCGAGATTTTTGCGGCGGTCGGCGGCGGTGGCGAAGCGCGGGTCCTTCGCGAGGTCCGCGCGGCGCATGGCTGAGAGGAAGAAGCGGTAGGTGAGGCTGCCGGTCAAACTCGTGGCAACGATCAATCGCTCGCCCTCAGGTCCGGTGAAGAATGGACAATCGGTTGCCCCCAGCACCGGCGGTTCGTCGCCGATATCAAGCCCGGAAAGCGCCAGATGCGCCTTCTCGTTCACCGCCAACAAAGTCGCCGCCATGGCCACGTCGATATACTGGCCCTGGCCGGTCCGCTCGCGTGCATGGAGCGCTGCCAATATCGCGATCACCCCCTGAAGCCCGGCATAGACATCGGCATGGCTGAGGCTGTCGGTCGCGGGCGCGGTCAGGGTGTCCCCGTAATGCGCTTCGCTCGTCGCGGTGAAGCCCGCTTCGGCCTGAACGGTCGGTGCATAGGCCATGCGCGAGCGCCACGGGCCGCCCTGGCCATATCCGGTGATCGAGCAATAGATGATGCGCGGATTGCGCGCGGCGACGCTCTCATAGTCGAGGCCGAAGCTGGCTAGCGCCCCTGCGCGAAAATTCTCGACCACGATGTCGGCGTCGTCGCACAGGCGCAGAGCGACCTCGCGCGCGGCGGGTACATTGAGGTCGAGGCAGACATTGCGCTTGCCGGAATTCTGCTGCGCGTAATAGCCCGACATCGCGCCGTTGGTGGGCGCGGCATAGCGGGTAACGTCGCCCATGGGCGGCTCGACCTTGGTCACATCCGCGCCGAGATCGAGCAGCGTGCGCGAGCAGAGTGGCCCTGCAAGAACACGGCTGAAATCGACGACTTTCAGTCCGGCGAGCGGCGCGGCGTCTTGGCTTGTCTTCTCGCTCATCAACGGCCTGCAAACCGGGCCTGGCCGGGGCCGCGCCTCATGAATGAGTTCAGCCCGGTCTGCAGGTCCTCGGACTTCCAGATCGGTTTTTGCAATTCACCCATGGCGGCATCGGCGGCGGCGATACCCTCATTCGCGGCGACCCGCGCGAGCGCCTTGGTCGCCGCGTTGGCGATACTGGGTCCGTTGGCGAGTTCCTCGGCGATGGCGAGCGCGGCATCGTCCAGCTTCTCGTCATCGACCACCGCATTGATGAGGCCCCATCCCGCAAGCGTTTCGGGATCGTAGCGGCGGCCGAGCATCGACATTTCCTTGGCGCGCACGAGGCCGACACGCTCGACTTGCCGCTGCACGCCGCCCATGATCGGGTGCAGGCCAAGCGTGACTTCGACCGACCCGATCCGCGCGGAGCGCGCGGCGATGATGTAATCGGTCGCGAGCGCGATCTCGAGCCCGCCGCCCAGGCATACGCCGTGAATGGCGGTGACGATGGGCAGCGGGCAGCTTTCGACGCGGTCGAGAAATTCGGTAACGCTGGGGCCGCTGGCGGCATCGTTATCGCCGGTATCTTGCGTAAAAAGCTCAAGGTCTGCCCCGGCCGAGAAGTTGCGCAAGGCCGATTTCAGTAAGACGGCCCGCGCCCCGCTTTCGACCGCTTCGGAAAGCCCATCGAGGATGCCTTGGAGCAGCGAATATTCGACGAGATTGTGCGGGGGGCGATCCAGTGTCAGGAGAGAGAGTGCCCCCCGCACCTCGCTCCGAACGGGAGGGTTCGGATCGATCGTATCTGTCATGTTGGTTCCTTGGCTGATTGGGTGTGAAGGTGGTCGCGCACAAGGAGTGCGAGCCGACGTCGGCGCCAGTCGGCGGGTGCGTAGCGATCCCCGGTGAAAGTGAGGGCGGAAAGAGCATCGTCGATGGCGGGAAGGTCCGGCACCTTACTTGCTGTCGCCACCTGTTCGACCGCTTCGAGGCGACGTGGTCGCTCCAGCGCACCGGACGCTGCGAGCCGCGGCCCGTCCTCGGTTTCGACATGCGCAAGACTGGCCACCGACCAGCCAATCGCGGCATGTTTCACCTTGGTGTAGCCCTGCGGCGCTGCTCGCAGCTTCGCAGGGATGCTCGCTTCGAGAACGATATGCGGCTCGGCCTTGCGCTCCAGATAATCGGCGTAATCGAGCGTTTTCTCACCCTCACCTGACAGCACACGGACCATCGCCCCCAGCGCCAGCGCCCCTGCCGCCCAATCTCCGCCGGGTTCGGCAGCGCATAACGCGCCGACAAACGTGCCGCGCGCGCGGATCATCGGGTCGCCCGCCTTTTCGCCGATCTCGGCCAGCACAGGCCAACCCTCGCGCGCGCAAAAATCTGCCAAGTACTGCTGGGTGACGCGCGCCCCGATGACAAGATCGCCAACGCCGTCCACTTCGAGCCTGCCCAGACCTGCATTGCGCAAGTCGACGACCAGACCGGGGCGCGACTGGCGCTGCTTAAGAGCGGTCAGCAAAGTGTGCCCTCCCGCAAGAAGCACCGCATTGTCGTGGCTCCGCAGCGCCTCCAGGGCCGCACCTGCGCTTTCCGGAGCGGCGTAATCGAACGCGGCCGGAATCATGCGCCGTGCCCCTTTGCCGCATCGAGCGCGGCCAGGATGCGCGCGGGTGTCAACGGCATGTCGAGTTCGCGAACGCCCCGATGCCACAAAGCATCGATCGCCGCGTTGACGATCGCAGGCGGAGCGCCGATCGCGCCCGCCTCGCCCAGACCCTTGGCGCCCAGAGGATTGGTCCAGCTTTCGGTCACGGTATGCGCGGTTTCGAAGCGCGGGAGCATGTCGAAGCGGGGGACCGGAGTGTCGAGGATCGTGCTGCCATCGTCTTCGGGCATGCCATCCTCCCACAGCGCCTGACCGATCCCCTGCGCAAGGCCGCCATGCACCTGTCCGCGTGCGAGCAGCGGGTTGATGACCTTTCCGCAATCATCGACCGCAATATAGCGCAGCAGTTCGAGCTCGCCTGTCTCACCATCGATCCGCACCTGGGCGACATGCGCGCCGTAGGGGGCGGACATGGCGGTGGGGTGATAGAACTCGGTCTCTTCCAGTCCGACGCCAAGATCGGCGGGCACGTTGTGCCCCGTCCATGCGGCGTGGCACACTTCGGCGAAGGTCAGCGTGTCGTTCGATGCGTCTGAGCCGAATACCTCGCCCTCGCGGATGAGTGCCTCCGGCTTAATTTGCAGCAAATGCGCTGCCAATTTGTGGATACGTTCGGCGACACGTCCCGCAGCCACCTTGACCGCGCTGCCGCCAACCGGGACCGAGCGCGAATTGAAGGTGCCGACGCCCTGCGGTACGCTCTCGGTATCGCCCTGGATCACCTCGATGCGGTCAGGCGAAATGCCAAGCTCGTCCGCCGCGATCTGCGCGAAGGTGGTGACATGGCCCTGGCCATGGCTGTGCGAGCCGGAGAAGACGATGGCGCGCCCATCCGATGTCATCCGCACGCGCGCGCTTTCATACCCGCCGCGGTCGAACCCGACGAGTTTCTGCACCTGTCCCGGCCCGACCCCGCAGCTCTCGGTGTAATGTGCGATGCCGATACCAAGCAGTTCGCCCCGTTCGCGCGCTTCGGCCTGCTCGCGGCGAAACCGTTCGTAGCCCGCACGTTCCAGCGCTTCATCGAGCGTGTGGTGATACCTCCCGCTATCGATCATCGCCCCGGTGGGCTGTCGGCGCGGGATCTGGTCTTCGGTCAGGAAATTGCGCCGCCTGACCTCCGCCGGGTCGAGGCCGAGCTCGTGCGCGACCCGGTCGATCGTCCGTTCGATTACATAGCTCGCCTCGGGGCGTCCTGCGCCGCGATAGGCGTCGACCGGCGGGGTGTGGGTGTAGAGGCATTTGATGTCGACCTCGACCGCGGGGATCTCATAGACCCCCATCACGAATAGCCCGACATTGATCGTCGGAATGCCCGATCCCATGCTGGACATGTAAGCGCCGATATTGGCGCGGCTCTCGATGCGCAGCGCGCGCAAGGTGCCGTCTTCGTCTGCGGCAACGTCGATGCTCATCGCATGGTCGCGGCCATGGGTGGTGTTGCAGACATTCTCGCTGCGGCGCTCGGTCCACTTGACGGGCCGTCCGAGGCGCATCGAGGCGAGCGCGCAGACAGCTTCTTCCTGATAGATGTGCATCTTCGGTCCGAAGCCGCCGCCGACATCGGGCGAGATCACACGCAGGCGATTTTCGGGAAAGCCGATCGTTTCCGCCACCATCCGCCGCGCCATGTGCGGCAGCTGGTGTGCGATGTGGAGCGTCATGCGTTCGGAGGCGGGATCGTGGTCCGCGTTGACGGCGCGGCACTCGATCGAGAAGGGCACGAGCCGCTGGTTGCGCAAGGAGAAGCGGGTGCGGAAGGGGGCGGCGCTCGCGGCCTCGTCGAAACCGCCATTGCCGGGCGTGAAGGTTGCGGCGACGTTGTTGTCCATGTCTTCATGGACGCGCGGCGCACTGTCACCGAGCGCTTCGTCCTGGTGCAGCACGAAGGGTCGTGGATCGTAGTCCACTTCGACGAGTTCGGCGGCATCGCGCGCTGCGGCGGCGCTTTCGGCGATCACCACCGCGATCGGTTCGCCGACATAGCGCACGCGCCCTTTGGCAAGGATCGGCCGCCCGCGCGGCGTGGAGCGCGGAAGTATCCAGTTGGGTTTGACGTGGGGAAGATCGTCGAAGTCGCTGGCGGTCAGGCACAGATGCACGCCCGGTGCGTCGCTCGCAGCCATCGTATCGACCTGCGAGAACACGGCATGGGGATGCGGACTGCGCACGAAGGCTGCGTAGAGTTGGCCGGGCAGGGTGATGTCGTCGACATAGCGCCCTGCGCCTGTCAGCAGCCGCTCGTCTTCGAGCCGCTCGACCGCGCGTCCGACCCATCCCTCGGGCTCTGCCAGTTCGCCGGCATAGGGGTTTTCGGGTTTCACGCGGCCTGCGCCTCGCGAAGGCTCTCCGCAGCGAGCAGTACGGCGTCGAGAATGTGCTGATATCCGGTGCAGCGGCACAAATTGCCGCGCAACGCCTGACGCACCTCGTCTTCGCTCGGGGCGGGGTTGCGCTCGAGAAGTCCGTGCGCCGCCGCCAGCATGCCGGGGGTGCAATAGCCGCATTGCAGGCCGTGACAGGCCTTGAAGGCCGCCTGCAGTGCAGCACCGATGCGCGTTCCGGCGAGACCTGCCGCGGTCGTTATCGAGCGGCCCTCCGCCTGCACACCGAGCATCATGCAAGCCTTGACCGGTTCGCCGTCGAGCAGCACCGTGCATGCCCCGCAACGCCCGCTCGCGCAGCCAATATGCGGGGCGGTCGCGCCATATTTCTCGCGCAAGGCGATTACCAGCAGATCGCGCGGCTCGAGATCGGCCGAACGCTCATGACCATCGATGGTGAGCTTGACCTTTGTGGTTGAGGAAAATGGGGCAGCGTTCACGCGTCGGCCGCCCGCGCCTTTTCGAACAGGCCCTGCATTGCGAGGGCCACGGCCATGTCGCCGTTGATCGTAAGATCGCCCTTGGCAAAGGCGATCGTGGGGTCGATCGTCCCGTGATACAGCTTGTCGTAGATCTCGTGGCTGGTGTTCATGATGCAATCAGCGGGGGCATCGCTCGCGCTGACATCGCCATCGGCGATCCGGATCGATCCCTCACCTTCGATATCCATGCGCGCCGACGCGGGCAGCGAGCCGCCATTTCTAAGCGCGTAACGCAACCCGAAAATATAGTCTTCAAGCGATTTCATATCGGAGCCTCAACAGTCTGTTTGTCCGACCTGCACGCACTGCACGAACGATCGGGCTTGCGAATCACTACAATTATTGTAGTTAGTCTGCAAGTCGGTATTTTTCGCTGGCCGCCAGGAGGTGTTTTTATGGGACTGACACGCACGGAGTTCATCCGACGCCTGCGGGAGACGAATGCCGCTGCATTGGATCCGTCCACGGTCGCTACCGATCTGTTGGGGGCGCGGCTGCGACTTGTTGAAGAGGCTGTCGCCGAGATCCTCGAAAGACTGGAGGACGCGCCCGAGGGTGCTGACGATGTTCGCGCTTGAGACACCTCGACCGACTGCGGCGCTTCATGCTTCCAACCTTAGACCGATGGTCCAAGGGGGTAGGGACGCCGACGTCCGCACTGTCTGTCCCGACCATACGGCTCTTAGATATTTCGCCAATCGTGGCGAATGCCTTTGCACTCTGGTCGCAGTCGAAGGCAGCTATTCCCGCAAGGTGGGAGCGCAGCTCGCTATTGCTCCCGATGGCAGTTTGGCGGGCGATCTTGCCGATCACTGCCTCGAAGCAGAGCTCGCGCAGCAGGCCAAGCTGTCGCAGGCTGATAGAGCGCCGCGTATAGCGCTTTACGGGCGCGGTTCGCCGATGATCGATTTCCGTTTGCCATGCGGCTCGAAGATCCAGGTGCTGATCAACCCTTTGGCCGATCGAGAGGCTGCACTGAAGGTCGTCAGTGCGCTTGATGATCGAAAGCCCGCTTCGCTGGATCTGCCGGTCTTAGATAATGACGCGATTGCCGTGCGCCACTACATACCATCGCTGCGCATCGTTGCTTTTGGTGAAGGCCCGGATGCGGACAGCTTGCGCGCATTGGCGGCCATCTGCGGCGCAGACGTTGGAATTCTTCCGGCAGCGTCTTCGGCCCGGAAGCTTGATGGGATAGCGACTGACCCGTGGACGGCGATAGTCTGCCTCTCGCACGACCACGAATGGGAAAGAACCACTCTGCCCTGGGCGCTTGCAAGCGATGCCTTCTATGTCGGGGCTATCGGTGGAGAAAAAGCACGGCTGTCGCGCGAAGAGATGCTGTCTGAACGCGGCGTTCCAGCAGCGCAAATCGAGAGGCTTCACGCGCCTGTCGGCCTTTTCGGTTCGGCGCGCCATCCAAAAGCGCTGGCCTTGTCGGCGCTCAGCGAAATCGTCTCGATCTACGAGGGACTGCGTGATGGCTGAGCGTAGCGCCGCCATCGCAATTCTTGCAAGCGGGCGGTCAAGACGGTTCGGCAGCGACAAGCTACGTGCTTCGCTAGGTGGGAAGCCGCTCGCAGTTCATATTGTCGATCGCGCTCTCGCGACCCGCGCACCGTGCGGCTTGGTGGTTCGCAGCGAGGATGTTGCGACTTGGCGAGTGCTTGGCGAAGGTTGCGAGATTATCAGAAACCCGCTGGCCGACCAGGGCCTTGGCGGCGGACTAGCGGTGGCAGCGAATTGGGCCCGCGAACGCTCAGCGCGGGGTCTTGTCGTTCTCTTGGCCGACATGCCGTTTGTGTCCGCTGCGCTTCTCGAAACGCTTCTTGACGCGGCGCGAGCTAGAACACGCGCGGCATGCGTTTACCGAGATGGAAGAACCGGCGTTCCAGCCAGCTTTTCGCAGGCTGACTTCACTGGGTTGGCAAGGCTGGACTCGGCTTACGGCGCCAAGAAGTTCTTGCGCTCGCCCGGCACCCGATTGCTTCAGCCATGTTTCGATCAACTGCTCGACATCGATACTCCGAAGGATCTCGCTCGCGCCGAAACCATACTGCGAAAGTTAACCTCAATACCGAAAGGACACCCGCATGAAAGTCGTCAACCAGCTCAGCCCCACGCCCGAACAGCTCCAGGCGCTAATCGGCAATCCGCCCGAAGGCCGCGTGGTCATGGTCAATCTGCTCAAGTTTCACGAGCGCGCCCAATACGAAGACGGCGACCGCGGCATGAGCGGCGGCGAAGCCTTTTCCAAATACGCCGAAGGTCTCTTCGCATTGATCGAGAAGCTCGGCGGTAAGGCACTCTACTCAGGTAAAGTCGCAGGAATCGTCATCGGTGAGGTCGAGGACAACTGGGACCGCATCGCGTTCATGGAACTGCCCTCGATCGCAGCCTTTCAGCGGATGCTGATGTCGCCTGAATACCAGGAAATCGCATCGCACCGCAGCGCCGGGTTGAAGGGTCAGTTGCTGATTCCCACTACAATATGAACCGTTTCGTCAGGCAGGCGCAAAGAGTCAGGTATTCTTCTCTAGCGATCCTAGGATCCTGCCAAAGACTTTATCCATCGGCATCTCGGGATCCCAGCCTAGATGAACAATCAGCATATCGAGACTTGGGATCATAACGACAAACTGCCCGCCGTGCCCCCAAAACATAAGCGCATCTTCGGGCACACTGGGGAAAGAGGCCTCTCGGTCGTCTATGCCTGGCAGGTTGAGCCATATTTGGGCGCTGTGAGCGCGGTCTGAGTGTTGGTTCGGGGTCGAAACGTACTCAAGCCAATTTTCCGGAAGCACTTGCTCACCATCCCACTTCCCGTCCTGAAGATAGAGCTGCCCGAGTTTTGCCCAATCATGCGCCGAGGCATAAGCGGTCGAACCGCCGATAAAGTCGCCGGCGCTGTCAGGAACGAACATAAAGCTCGACATCCCTAAGGGCTCGAAAATCTGGTTGAGACCAAATTGATGGTACGAAAGGCCCTCGTCTTCTAGCGCGTTGCGCAATGCGTGCTGAAGAATGTTGCTCGTACCCGTTGAATATTCGAATACAGTTCCCGGTTCGTGCAAAAGGGGCTTGTTGATTGCGAACTCGGCCGCTGAGTGTTTCAAGACATTCATGACCGGCACATTGCCAAACGGGTCGCGGTAGTCTCCATCGCCAAATTCTAGACCGGACTGCATCTCGAGCAAATGCTTCCACGTGATTTGGCTGCGGAGATCGTCCTCGCCCGACCATTCCGGTATTGGAGCAGGATTGTTGATATCGACAAGGCCATCCTGAATCGCGGCAGCGATCATCGTAGCAGTAACGCTTTTGGCCATAGAAGCGCTAGGGAAGACGTGAGCAGCATCATATCCATCGGCGTATCGCTCCGCGACAATTTGACCTTCGCGCATCACTAGGATGGCCGAATGCCCATCTTTCGACCCAATGATGTCATCCAAGGCCTGGTTCAATTCTCGCTCGTCAAACCCGAGCGCTTCGGGATTGCCTATTGGCAACGGCGATGGCTCGATGGATGGCAAGGAAGGCAGGTCGGGAAGCGGTCCGCGCTCGATCACGCAGCCAAACCCGTCAAAAAATACAGCGCGCGAGCGGCCCAGAGGCCCTATTCCCGCCGATACTGTCTTCTCGGCTTCGTCTACGTTGTGACTGATTAGACCAAGCCTTGAATCGTAACCGCCAAAGAACGTTTCCCGGGTTTCGTCCGCACTGCGCCCGTTATAGAAATGCTCAACACATACCATTTGCGAAATATAGCCCGAGCCAACCAGACCGATGCGATGAAGGTATGCGGTTCCTGCGATCAAGAGCGCTATAAACGCCGCAAACAAGATCCATAGCCACCGAGACCACCCCCAGTGTTGCTTAGTTTTATTATCGACCGACATAAGACCTCAATATGCAGTTGGTGAGTGTTCAGAACCCGTGGCTCGCTTGCAAACCGATCAATCAATTGTCTCGAGTTTTTCGCGGAGATGTGATTTCAAAAGTTTGCCGATATGGCTTCTCGGCAAGCGAGGAACCGAATAAAGGGCAGCAAGACGCTGGATTTTGCCTACCCGTGAGTTGACCCTAGATAGGAGGTCTTGGCAGTCGCTGTCTTTACTTTGTAAAACGACAAAGCCGACGGGCGTTTCTCCCCATTTGGCAGAAGCAGCGCCAATGACGGCCGCTTCAAGCACGTCCTCCTCTTTCTCCAGTTCGGCCTCGAGATCGCTCGGGTAGACATTGAAGCCGCCAGAAATAATCAGATCTTTGGATCGCCCCGAAAGTTCTACGAACCCTTCTTCGTCCAAACGCCCAAGATCGCCCATCCGCATCCATCGATTTCCGGTATTTGGATCAGTCCAAAACGCTTCTGAAGTCTTCTCCGGTTGATTTTTGTACTCTGTCATCACCGCCGCACTTCGACCGACCAGATTGCCGGTCACGCCGACCGTCACCTCCTTATCGGCGTCATTCAGAACCTTGATTTCACTTCCAGGGGAGGGCCGCCCAACGGTGTGAAGCTTGTCAGGAAATTCGTGGCAGGGAAGGAGGCACACGACACCGCCTTCCGTCATTGAATATATCTCGATGAGAGCGCCCGGCATCCGACCCAGCACACGTTTCTTCAAATCCTTGGAGAAGGGAGCAGATGTGCAAAATTTGAGAGCGAGGGAAGAACAGTCAAAACGCTCAAAACCTTCAAAACCCATGAGCCGCTGATACTGGATTGGCACCAGCATCGTTATTGTAGCTTGGTCTTGTTCCACTGCGCTCAACCAAGTCGCGCAATCAAATTTCTCCGTTATTCTAACGCTTCCACCGGCCAAGAGTGGGGCCAGGAAGGCGATCATGGTGGTGTTGGAATAGAGCGGCGTTGAGGTAATGGAGCGTAAAGGAAGCCCTGATCCTAGAAATTGCAGAGCGGTATCGCTATATTGCGTCCATCGCATTGCATGGCTTTGCACGATGCCTTTTGGCGTCCCGGTCGTCCCGCTGGAATAAATAATGTTGAAGGGATCGTCTGACTTTGCACCATCGGAGGGAACTATGCCGTTCGATGCGACCATCCAGCTCTCGATCTCCTCCAGCGGGATATGCAGCATTCCTGATGCGAAATCGGGTCCGAGTTCGCGCTGTTTGACCCCCTCGATAAACAGATGGATAGCTCCTGAATCCTCGGCCATTCGTTCAAGCTGCTCACGACTTGCGCTGGTTGTCAGAGTGGCCGCGCATCCGCCAGCCTTCACGGCGGCAAGGAACACAAGAGCATAGCGCACAGTACTGGATCCTAGAATTGCGACCGCCTGACCTCTTTTCAATCCCGTATGACGCATCTGCGCAGCCAACCGCGAGGTAATCTGGTCGAGCTGCTTCCAGTTCACCTCCATATGATGGTCTTTTAAGGCAACTTGATCGGGTTTGACCTGCGCCCAGAGTTCAAGCACTCGCGAGAAAGAGCCGAATGGCTGAGACAATATCTCGGTCGGCCAAAGTTCTTCGGTCGGGGAAATTCCATTTGAATTTGGCACGACGATTGTCTTTTCTCCAGTTTTGCGTCCGCAGGAATTCTTTGCGTCGCTACGAACGCACGAAGCCCAGTCGATTTATACGGTAGAAGAGCTACGCTCGAATGATGTCGGATCGCGAACAGGCGCGGAGGCTGGACGAAGCCATCCACTTCCTCAGGATACGATCAGTTGAAATACTTGATGAAGCGGGCCCCAAACTGCCTGCCCGGGGGCGTAATAAATTGAGAGCCGTTTAGGCTGAAACCATTGACGAAGGACGAGGTGGCGTAGATTTCATCGGTAGCGTTCTCGACAAACCCTTCCAGCCTCCAATTGTCAGGACGCTCCAAGCCAATCCGCAGATCCAAACGATTGTAGGAATCAAGCACGACCTGCTCTGCATCATCCGTACCTCGAAACTGATCGTTCCTCTCATCGACGAAGCTGTACGTTGCTCTTGCAAACAGCTCCAGATCTCCGCTGATCGGTCTTTGGTAATCTGCAATCGCGGTGAAGCTGAATTCCGGTGCATAAGGAAAGGCCTGACCAATCCGAGGATCACCAGCAATGCCCGTGTCTAGAATTTCCGTGTCGATGTAGGCCAAACCCCCTGACAGAGTGAAGCGCTCAGAAACCGAGGCCCGAAAATCAAACTCCACCCCTTGCGCGCGGCCTTCTGCATTGCCTGTGACGGACAAACCGCTCAATAGGTCAAGTACGGTGAACTGAATATCGTTGTAATCCATCCGAAATGCCGAGAGCGAGAACTGCGCTCTATTGCCGAACAATCCGCCTTTGAGCCCAATCTCATAGTTTGTGATCCTTTCCGGTTCGAACGCCAGACCTTCATCATCGATGCCGATCGAGCCATCTGCTTCGCGCCTAACCTGCACGTTACCCACTTGGGGACCGCCAGGCCTGTAACCGGTCGAGATCGTCGCATAAGCTGTGAGATCATCTGTGAACTCGTAAGTTGAACTGACCCGCCAGGTCAAAGCGTCGGAATCGACGGTCAATTCATTAGCCGGAAATACAAAGGAAGAACGAATACCTTGAATGAGGGGCACGAGACTGTCCGGGAATATGCCTGGCGGAACAGTCAGATCGGGGAGCGCAAAAGAGCGAATGAACTCCTCTCTTCGCTGGGTGAACTGATCATAGTTGTAACGCAGGCCACCGAGGATGGTTAGCCTGTCGGTCAGCTCAAAGCTCCCATCAGCGAAGACCGCCGCAAATTCGCCATCGAACGATCCCGGGAACCGCTCGAAGAATTGGCCCGGCTCGGTATCAATGACGAAAACTTGATTGCTTGCGAAAAGAGCGCGATCTTGCGGTGTCAGAACACCCACGGCGGCAAGAATGTCATTCGATATCCCGGGAATGAAAGTCGAATTGCGGATAGTCTCGCCTGCAAAAATCTCTTCCAGGCTTTCGGAATTTGACATTCCGCCGTACGCCCCGATGACCCAATCGAAAATCTGATCTCCATTGGATTGCAGTCGCAGTTCCGTGCTTACGAACTCGGTGGTGGAGTTGGATGCCGTGAAGATCGAGTCAATTTCTGAGCTGTCTGCGTCGATAAGAGCTGAGCGCTCCTGCCGATTGTACCCCGACACTGATATGAGGCTGACGTCTCCGAAGTCGTAATCAAGACGCAAAATAGCCGTTAGCAAATTTGAGTTTGTCGCCTCTGGCCTGTTGAGCGACACCGTATCGTTCTGGTCCGGAAAGAACTCTGTAAGCTCGCCATCGAGATCCCCCGGTGCAAAGAAAGGATTTAGGCCTTGATTGACTATCCCTTCGATCAACGCAGCCGTAGTGGGAAACAGGTCGCCATCCGGAATGCCGCCTCGTACACCGAAATCTGATTCCTCGTAGGCGATAGACGCTTTGATCTGCAGTCGACTGGTAGGCTCCGCAAAGAACGCCAGCCTGCCCCCGAAATTGCGCTGACTGCTGGTCCCACCCGCCGGGCCGATATTGGTCACAAACCCATCGGTATCATCGAAAAAGCCAGATGCGATAATTGCCGCATCATCGGAAAGGGGTACGTTTATGCTCCCCAGTACGCCGTATGTGTCGTTGCTTCCCGCATCGATAGCCAATCGGCCAGAGATCGCGCCCGGATCCGGGGTTTCCGATGTAATGCTTATTGCTCCGGCCACTACGTTACGGCCGAAAGCCGTGCCTTGAGGCCCGCGCAGAACCTCGATACGCTCCGCATCGGCCAAGCGGATGCTCGCACCGCCGCGTGATCCGCCGGTCACATCGAAACCGTCGACGTATAGCGCCCAGGTGTTCGTGACGCCTCCAAGCGCGCCAATGCCTCTTATCCGAACGTCCCCGCTGCCACCGGCAAAGCTCGACTGTTCAATTGCGAGAGCAGGTATCAAATCAACATAGTCTTGTAAGTTGCGAAGATCTTCCTTTTCGATGGTTTCCTCATCAATCACTTGAATCGATATAGGCACATCCTTGATCGCTTCCTCGCGCTTCTGAGCGGTCACAACAATAGTGTTGTTTTGAGTAGCTTGGTTCTGCTCAGTATCCTGCGCTCGCACAACTGACGCATTTAAAACCATAAAGCTGGCAGTGCCCAAGTACATGACGCGCAGCGCGCATGGCTTCTGGAACATCCCGTCTCTCCCCTATCATTGCCCTCTGTCGCTAGAACGCGCGGGGCTCTGGGGATTGCTTAAGAAATATGACTCACTTAGAATATCTCACATGAGACAATCGTTCGAAGGTCCAGCCATTAAGTTTGGCGATCACGGTGTCCGCCCTATTCTTGATCGGTTGGATACAGAAACACAGGATGCCATCGTTAAAGCTGGAAGTGAACGCGCACACCAAGCTGGTGCGCAGATCCTCGAACGCGGTGGAAAGGCGACAGTCGGGGTCGTAATGAATGGCCGCGTCCAGCTTTCGATCAGCGGACCGGACGGGGACGAGGTAAAGTTATCGGTCTTGGGGCCAGGGCATGTGTTCGGCGAACTTTCTGCGCTGCTGGGCAAAGCCACTATGTACACAATCTCTGCGGTTGAAGCCTGCAGAGTCCTTATTATTCCGGCCGACAAATGGTCGGACTTGTGCAACCGGTATCCAGACATGGCGCTCGTTCTCTTGAAAGAAACATCAGCAAAGTTATTCGCACTCTTGGAGAACTTCGAGGACGCGAAGCGCTTCGACTTGGATGAGCGATTGGTCCGCTACTTTGTTCGGTGGAGTCTTTCACAAGAGGCTGACTGTGATGACGAGATGTCGATCAGTGTATCGCAAAGCGATCTTGCTGCAATGCTTGGTGTCAGCCGAGCGACAATGGCACGATCATTGGCCAGCTTGCGGCGAAATGAGCTGTGCGAAACCGGTTATAGAGAAATGACGATAGCGCCCCGCCGGTGCTTGACACAATGGCTCGATCAAACTCGACGACCAGGTTGATTCTTACGTTTTGCTGCGAAGGAGTAGGGCATGGAAAGTTTACAGGAAACCGGCATAGAATGTCGAAGCATTTAGCTGTGCTTTTGCTTCTTGATCCAGACAATCGCTAGAGGACGCAGCCAATATGGCATGAATGCCAGCGCCATTCCGATCGTCAGCGCGCCCGAAGCGAAGACCAGCGGCCAGAGCAGCGCCGCAAAGCTGCCGCCATCGCGCAAGATGCAGGGAATTAGTGATAACAAAACCAGCGCACATCCGAACCTCGCAAGCTTCGGCGGCTTAGCGCTGCGATCATCCAAGACCTTGCGAAAATGATGGCTTTGACTAAGAGCCAGGAGCGCGCAGCCAATGGTGCAGAGGCTGTATGCTATCACAAGCAGCCCGGTTGCAGCGAGCGCGCTCATTCCGCCGGCTGCGCTTCAGCTGCCATATCACCGATCTCAGCGGACGCTTGCTTCATCTGATTCCTCGACACTTTTAGCTTGCTCGCAGCAAAGACTGCCATGCCCGCTCCTACAAGCAAGGTAAGATCCATGGTCCAAATTTGTGTGAGACCTTGGCTCGCCGCTGCGATCGGGTGATCTCTCGTGGTCACCCAATTGAGAACAACAGCCGAAACAGCAGTAAGCGCGATAGCAAAGCATTGTTCGCGCCAGGCAAACTGTCCGCGTACTGCCGCGTGCAGAAAGGTGCCGATCCAGACGATGTAGAAAAACACAACCTCGAACATCGCCCTACCCATTCCATACCCATCCGAGCTGACCGGGATGAGCCGGTTTGCAACAAGATAGGCAGCGCTGGCGAGAATGATCCCGCTAATCGAGCCCACGGCCAGCCCGCGCACCACGCGCACCGATCGCGGTTCGACTACGCCTTTGCGAATGCGCGACTGCATCCAGAAAATAAGCCCCGACGCGATCATCAAGCTGCCGAGAAGTCCGCCAGCAAAATAGAGCCAGCGCAGCGCCCAGCTATCAAACTGAATGAAATGCGCGCCAGCAAGCCAAGCGTAAGACGACTTGGCCGGACCGTCCCCGACATCAGCCAGGATGCTACCATCCGCGACCGATACAGCGGTGATGTTCTTGTTCATCGAAACCGCACGCGATGGAAACGTCTCTCGCACTACGACATAGGCATTTGCATCGTTGGCAAGATGAAGCCTGACAGAATCCGCCTTTGGCTGTGAACCGGGAGTGCGCTCGGCCCATCGGCTCTCGGCCTCGCTGACGATGCGCACAATATCAATGTCTGCAGGACCTGACCGATCGCTCGCTTCGACCGTTGGTATTGCAAAGGCTGCTTCAACGCGCGCTTCCTCGTCACCCGCAAATACGACGTTTGAAGACCAAGGCAGATAGATCGAGAAGAAGATCATCAAGCCGGTGAGCGGGAACAGGATATGTAGCGGCAGCGCAACAAGGCTGGACATGTTATGCAGATCGAGACTCGAGCGCCGCAAAGCTTTCTTTGGCTGGAACGTGAAGAAGTCCTTCACGATTTTGCGATGGATGAAGATACCCGAGACGATCAAAACAAGCATCGCCATCGCACAAAAGCCAACAAGCCAGTAACCGATCCCCAGGGGAGAAATGTGTAGACTATAGTGAAACGGAAAGAAGAAGTCCGTTCCTGCAAAGCTTTCAGTTAATTCAATCGGCTTACTGGTAGCGGGATCGAAGGCACCAGTGAGCACCTCATCGTCAGCTCCGATGACATAATAGTATCCCAAGGGATTGCGTTCGTTGGGAGGCCTGATGTCGATATACGACGCGCCCGGAGCGTGTTTGCTCATGAACGTGTCGAATATTGCTCCATATGACAACGGAGCGTCAGCGTGCACGACCCGCATTTCCGGCTTCATCCACTGGTCTATCTCGCGGTCAAACACAGTCAGCGAGCCCATCCAGAAGATCGCAAAAAGAAGACACGAAACGGCAATCCCGGCCCACGTATGGAGCCAGTTCATCGAGGCACGGAACTCTTCGGTGATGCGGATTTTCGCCATTGGTTATGGCTACCCCAAACCGGCTGCGAGCGGCAGGGCAAGCGCGATCATTACGGCGCTACTACCCAAGATGATCGCTGAGGTTGCAAGCGGCCGCACAGTGGCCGCCGCCCACAAAGCGATGAGCGTGTAGATGAGAAAGCTGGTCAACACGCTCCACCACATCGCCTCGACCCGACTTGTACCAGCCAGTGCTAGCGCGACCGAGAAAAAGGCAAAAAAGCCGACAGTGAAAACATAGCCACCGAAAATCGCTAGGATCACACGGTAGGTGCGGCTCTCGCCGATGCGCTCAAGCTTTGCGTTAAGTTCCACACGCATCCTTTTGTGCTCACCGAGAGAGAATCGGAGGGTTCTAGATCGGTGGTAATGCGAAGCGTTCGCAGGATCAATACTGGATGCAGCCTTACGTTGCCGACGTGTTCGTCTGCATCGCTAGTGTCAAAGGCTCTAGGTGCGGCTCATACCGCCGCCATTTTTCCTTTGAAGAGGTATAGAGAGGCTGGCGTACTTGCCACCGGCTTGGCGTCTGAACTGCACGTTCATTCTTGTGATAGGCCAGCACACGCTTGTCCCAATCAAGGTCCAGAAACTCCAATAAACGGCGCGCTTGGCTTTCAAGATCGGCGACTGTATCTTCATAGGCGACACTCAGCACCCGAAGCCCGGTGACGTTCTGCCAGTGCGCCATCAGCCGCCGATAGCCTTGCCAGTAATAAGCGATGTCGCCGAGATCTGTAGCCCACTGCTGATCAAGACTGAAGTTTTGCGCGAAAATCGACAACCCGTTGGCGCGAATGTCGCGAGTGCAATGGATGATGCGCGCGTTCGGAAGAGAAATCGCCACTAGTCCCAGGTGCCAGAAGTTGAGGGGCTGCTTATCGATCACCCGTAACGCGTCCGCCGGGCACCTTTTGGCGATGCGGGAGATATAATCCTCACCGAGTGCGGCAATATGCTGCTGTTCCAACATCGTGACGCATTCGGGCCAGCAGACATCGTTGCTCCCGAGCCGGTCGGGTGTGCCGGTCGCCAGGTCGGACAAGTCCGGCAGTTCGCCCGCGCCATCGCACGATGGATGTGAGCCTGCGATCTGCTCGGTGAGCGTTGTACCCGAACGCGGTAATCCGACAACAAACACAGGTCGCTCGCTGGTTACTCCCCAGCCTTCGCGCTCTTGCATAAGCCCGGACGAAAACAGGTTAATCATGCCATCGACCCGCCGGTCGAAAGCTTCGCGGTCGAATGGGCCTGCCTGCCGGGCACGCGCAGCATTGGCCTCAGTGAGCACGGCAAATGCCGCCTTATAGTAGCCCTGCCGGTCCAAAGCCCGACCGAGGCCATAGCCGATTAGCGCCTTGCCGCGATCATCGGCCGAATCCATCGTAGCGCGAGCCATAGCCATCTCGCTCGATACATCAATCTCGCGCCCCAAGCCGACGATGGCCCCGAGTGCCTCGGCATGGCCGGGTTCGACGGCGAGAAGCCTGCGATAGCAGTCCGCCGCGCTCTCCGCGTCGCCTTGATCCTCATGCCATTGACCGAAACTGAAGAGCGCGCTGACCTTAGTTGGGTCGATCTTCAATGCCCTTTCGTACGCGACGCGCGCCTTTTCCATCACTCCCAGATCATGAAACGCGCGGGCCAAACGGGTTTGAACCATAGCGTTGCGCGGCTCGCCCATCGCCGCGCGCTTCAAGCACTCTAACGCGTCCTTCGGCTGCTGGTTTGCGGCAAGCACATCTGCAAGGCCGATCCAGGGGGCGGCGCTTCGCGGTGAGAGCTTAGCCGACTGGCGAAACGCGTCGAGCGCGCCGGCTAAATCGCCTGCTTGCTTAAGTTTGCTGCCTTCTTTGAAAAAGCCTTGTGCGTCAGAGCGAATGGTTTTTTCAACTTTGAAATGGTGATCAGTCCGTGTTCGCGCACTGATCAGTTTGGAAGTCAGTTCCATCTTAATATCTTGTGCGGAGCGAGAAGATAAACGTTCGGGGAGGCCCAAAGGTCTGCTGTCCGCCCAAAGTCCCGTTATCACCTCCACCGGATTCAAGATAAAGATTATCACCCGCGTTTATCACATTCAACGACACGGCAGTGTTATCGGTGAGCGGATAGCGCACATACGCATCAAATACCGTCACGTCGGGGAAGCGAAAAGTTGGTAGTTGGGAAATTCGGGAACTAAAATACCGAAATCCGCCTCCGAACTCCAACCCACTGACTGGCCCATCCTGAATGGTGTAAGTTCCAAATGCGGAGACTTGATGGTCCGGGACTGAAACCAACAGGCCTCCCTCTAGATTTTCCAGCAAGTCCTGATCTAAATGACCGTAGCTAAGGTCAAGATCAAATCCAGTACCCGTATCTAAGTTTAAAGAAGCCTCAAATCCCCTGTTCCTCTGTTCTCCAATTGCGAGAAAAAAGGTAATGTCGCCAATGATGTTTGCTGGATCTCTTACCGACACGTTCGAGCGTGTGGTTGAGAAGGCAGCAAGGTCCAAGTCGACCAATCCGTCCAAGAAGCGACCCTTCAGACCCACCTCGAAATTCTCAGAATTTTCGGCTCCAACCGGACTACCGTCCCGTCTTATTCCGATTTGTGGCTGGAATGCCTGCGCGTAACTTACGAAAACACTGAGGTCTGGTGTAATTTCGTAGCTCGCACCCAGCCTCCATGTCACTTCATCATCATCGAAACCTAGCGAAATTGTGCCGAAGCGCTCGGTTTCGTCTCTGAAATCGTCGTAACGTATGCCTCCTACTATCGTAAGGTTTTCCAGAGGTCGCAGCGCCAATTCGCCATAAAAAGACAGCAAGTCCGTATTGGTTTCCAACACTGGCTCGGCTGCTGGCAGTCCTTCCGGATTGCCAAAGCGAGGTTCATCAATCTCATCGAACCGGAATGGCCCTAACCTGCCAATAAAGTTCTGCCTCGATACTAGTTTCGTTTTTACATAGCTGCTGCCCACGACAATTGACTGATCAAGCCCGCCAACATCAAAAGTGTAAAGAAGTTGAGCGTCGATGAAGTCGGTATCATTCTCGAGATCATTCGCAACGCTGTACGCGTAACCAATTGGATTATCGGTTGATGCACCGGGTCCCCCATTATCCTGAAGATAATTGTATATCCCGTTGCGATCCAAATATTGCTGGTCGCTCGATTGATGGCTACCACGAAGTGTTAACTGAAGATTGTCCAGGAAATCGTGAGCGATCTGGCCCTCGATAAATAGGTCTTGCACATCTTGGAAGCCGTTTTGAACGCCAAAAAAAGTGTCAGTATCAAAGTTTGGCGGTACCGATCCATCGTCGAACAATGGAAAATTCTCACCCGGCGAACCCTCAATATCCATATAAGCGACGCTTAAACGAACTGATGTTTTGGACGACGGGTTCGCACCAACTACCCCTCGGATAGCGAACTCCTGACGCGTAATTTCCTCGGCGTCGAACGAAAAGTCACGATAAGCTCCACTTGCGCGGAAACCAAAAACATCGCTTCCAAAAAGCTCTCCGTCGTTCAGGTCAAATTCTGCATTGACCGTACCGAATTGGTCTGACGTTAAACGTATATCGGTAAAGTCGCCAATTTTCGGTTGTTTCGTCACAGTGTTGATGACGCCACCACCGGCAATGGGGCCAAGAGCAATCGATGCTGGTCCCTTTAGTACCTCATATCGCTCAACAAATGTATCATCGCGTATGCCCGCGTTTCGAAAAACGTTTACCACGCGGTTGTTTACTAAAACAGGAGCGGTGAAACCTCGCACTCGAAAATTTGGTCCGCCTGCAAACTCCTGGCCAAGCTGGACATTAGGAAGAGTGTCAAGAATATCGATTCGACGAACAAAATTCCGTTTGTCTATGTCTTCTCGTGAAATTGTATCAAGGGTGAATGGCAGTTCGCGTGGCTTGATTGGCAGTCGGTCAATCAGGGAATCTTGAAATCGCCCTGTGACCACGATTGTATTCTCGTCGACTGCGACTTCTTCCTGTTGGTCATTATCAACCCCTTCCCCATTAGCCGCAATAGGTTCCGCAACCTGCGCCATCGCCGGCCCCGCTACCAGCGCCAGAGCCGCGCTAGACACCATCAACGAAACCGCAAAACCTTTAGCACGGACACACATTATCGAACCCCTATTTGTAGCAAGCCGCGTAACCGCAGTCTAATTCGATATTGCGAGTAGGTCGCATTTGCAATCCTGTCGAGCGCTAATGTTCAGGGGATGAGTTATTCACCCGCCCTCAGCACAATTCCATGTTGAGCACTTCCCTGTCGCGCTCGGTCTAACGTTTCGTCGCGCCGAGGTAAGAGCTCTCGCCGCATCCAAGAGTACTCCCAATTGGTTGAGACTAGGCAAGCGTTCGCTGTCTAGCTGGTGAAGATGTTCGTTATCCTCAGAGAAATTACTGATACGGCAGCGAAATCCGGGGTTAGAGCGACCCCGGGTTCCACTTCAGTAAAACGCTAATGTCAGGCAGCCTTTCGAACGATCCATGTGCTATTTACTGTCAGCTGCGATGCGTGCGGCAGAACTGTGAGCGTCGCGTCGATATCTGCTTCATACCCGTGGTTCTCGAATCAACGATACATCAGTGTCATTTCTTCACCGAAGCGCTGTTCGAATTCTGACCACTCGGCTTGGATATATCGTACGGGCTGACCGAGTTCTGCAGAAAAGCGCGCCGCCGTCTCAATCATGGTGAGGCTCTCTCCGCCAATTTCCGTTGCGGTCCCAAACCAATCTTCGGGATGCAGTAGCGCGTTAGCTGCGACCCGTCCTACATCGGCCACGTCGATCTGCTGGTTTTTTGACACTGTGGCTGCCGCCGGAAGTATCACTTCTGAAGCCAAGGCGATGGGACTGCCTAAGGCAACCGTGTCGCGCTCGATCGCCCGGCTCGAAGAGGCCATGGGTCGTAACCTGTTCGATCGGCTGCCAAGAGGTTTGCGCCTGACGGCTTTGGGTGAAACGCTTCTCCCCTTTGCGCGCGCCGCACGCGCAACGCGGCAAGAGGCAATAGGCATAGCTCGCTCTGCGGAGGCCGAGCCTCGCGGCTTAGTGCGGATCGCCACGGTCTATGTGCTTGGGCAGAAGCTCGTTAGGCCCGTACTAGCAAGTCCCCTGGTCAAGTATCCGCAAATCAGACTCGACCTTGTTTCGCGCAACGATCCGGTAGATGTGCTGACGGAAAAGTTCGATCTAGCGATCGGCCCCTTCCGCCCTGGCAGGGAGGGTGTTGTCGTACGCGACATCGCTGATACCCCGCTCGGCCTGTTTGCTAGCCCTTCGCTTTGCCGCCGTGTGGATATCGAAGCGCCATCAGATCTTACACGGTTTGGCCGGATCTGTGTGCATCCTGCGGCGCGTCCGCCACCCTGGGTCCTAACGAAGGAGCGGGAAACAGCGACAATAGATCATCCGCCCATAGTCACCGTAATGGATCCCGCAGCAGCGGTTGAACTCACTCTCTACGGCCGGGGCGTTTGCCTCTTGCCCGAGTTTCTAGCTCGGCCTTACCTAGCAGACCAGCGATTGCAGCGCGTTTTGCCAAAATGGTCCGGGCCGGTAGCTAAAGTGGGCGCAGCATTACCCGATGGGCGCGGGTCGGTGCCTGCGGTGCGTGCTTGTCTTGATGCGATTGTCGCGCATTCTGCGAGGGTCGTCTAAGGCAATGGAGGGCATATCGTACAGGTCTTAAGCGTTCGCTTAACTTGTCCTATGTCGTGTCATTCTATTTGCGACTGTCAGCTGGCCGTCAGCTTCCGGCGTCAAAACCCGCCCGACTCTTCAACGGGGCTCCGGTAGCGGAAGTGTCCCGACGAAATTGCTCCGCGATGCTGACAGGGGTCCTCGCAAGTCCAAAGCGCGCGGTGCTCAAGGATCAAGAGATGCTTGCTGGCTCACAAACGTATCAAAGCGCTCTGCAAACAGGCGAACCTTAGCGGGCAGGAATTCAGTTGGGAGCCAAAGAACGTGGATGGGAAACGATACGCAGCTCCAATCTGTCAGTAGCGGTACAAGCTCCCCACTCGCAATTTCATCCTCGACTGCCCAGACAGGACCGAAGTGCAGACCCGCTCCGCCCAAGACGAGCTGACGGATCGCTGAGACACTGTTCGCCGCACTTCGACCGGTGATCTCAACTCTGACCTGTTTGCCGTCCTTGGAAAAGACAAGTTCGCTTCGCCTTTGGCCTCTTTGATAGAAGACGAATGGATGCGCCATAAGGTCGGCGGGTTTGGTTGGTGTCCCGTTTGCGTCGAGATATTGACGTGAGGCGACCACAACGCGCGGCACTTCGCCAACCTTCTTTGCCATAAGGCTGGAATCGCTCAAATTTCCGATCCGCACGACAGCGTCGAGCCCCGCCTCTACGAGATCATCGAAGCCGCTGCCTAAGACCAGTTCCACGTCGAGTTCGGAAAACTCGTTAAGCAGTTCGGCCATGACAGGCGCCACAACGCGCGCGCCGAAATCGACAGGCGCGCCGATACGCAGGCGACCACGCGGCTCATCGGTCAGACCCGATATCTCATCTTCGAGGGCGGCCCGTTCATCGAGCAATCGGCGCATGCCGTTGTAATAATGCAGCCCCGCCTCGGTCGGCTCGCTGCGCTTTGTCGAGCGGCGTAAGAGTTTCACGTGCAGCCGGTCCTCAAGTGCCGAGACTTTGCGGCTGATCGAAGAGGGGTCGACGCCAAGCTCCTGCGCAACGGCGCGAAGGCTACCCGCCTCAACGACGCGGATGAAGATATGATCGGGGTCAGTCGCTTCGTGCACAAATCGCAATTAGCAAATGCAATAACTGTGTCTACCGCCAAAAGCGGATTGCGACCATCTGGATTGTGTCGCCGACGAGACTGGCTTGAACACTCCAGAGGAGAAGACGATGAATACCACAGCAAACACAACAAACACCGCCCTGATCACCGGCGCTAGCCGCGGACTGGGCCGCGCCATGACGCTTGCTTTGGTAGCGAGAGGCTGGAACGTGATCGGCACCTATCGCAGTGCTGAAGACGAAGCGCAGGCGGTTGCCCGAAAAGCCGAAGAAGCTGGCGGCAAAGCGATAATGCTGCGCTATGACGCGCTCGAAAGCGACGCCGGTGAACTTGCGGCCAAGGTCAAAGCGGCCCTCGCCGACCTCGGCACTGATCGTCTCGATGCGCTGGTGAACAATGCGGGTGCTGCGCACCACGCCCCGCTTATCGAAACCGATCTTGAGGCTCTCGACCAAATGTACCGATTGCACGTTCGCGCTCCGATGGCGCTGACGCAGGCGCTGGTCGAACTTCTGGGCGAGGACAGCCGCGTCCTATTCGTTTCGTCCGGCCTCGCTCGCTTCGCTTTGCCTGGCTATGGAGCCTATGCCGCAATGAAAGGCGCGGTCGAGGTGCTCGCCCGTAACGCCGCCAAGGAGCTCGGCGAACGCGGCATTCGCGTAAACGTCATTGCGCCAGGCGCAATCGAGACAGATTTCGGCGGCGGCGCGGTGCGTGACAACGCGCATGTCAATCAGTTCGTCTCCGACATGACTGCCCTTGGTCGGCCCGGTCTGCCGCAGGAGATTGGCGACGCGGTGGCCGCAATCCTTTCGGCTGACATGCGCTGGATGTCGGGCGAACGCATTGAAGTTTCAGGAGGCCAGGGGCTCTAATCCAGCCTATAGATCAACCGACGTAAGGGACCGGGCGGCCTGTGGTTGCCCGGTCCGCTTGATTGCCCGGTCTTTTGTGGAAGGCCAAAAGAGATAGCTATTCAGCTTTTGACGCTCACGAACCCGTTGACGCTCTGGCCTCGGCAATCATAAGCCACGCACACGCAGCGCTCGCCAGGGCCAGTGCCGCCCCCACAAACGAGGCCGTCGTTGCTCCCGCGACCAGGACTTCGCTTGAACCGCTTTCATCGATGAGGACAAATCCAAGCAACGCCGTGGCGACCAGACCGGCGATCCGCGAAGTCGCATTGTTGATCCCCGAGGCAACGCCGACAAAGCGATCTTCGACTGCGTCCATCACGGCGGTCGTCAAGGGGGACACGCAGAACGACATGCCGATGGCGATCACGATGAGCGGCGGCAGAACTTGCGTCCAATAATCCACCTTTTGACTGGTCAAAAGCCCAAGCGCCCCGAACCCGAGCGCAACCGCGAGCGATCCGATAATGAGCGATGTAGCCGTTCCTATTCGCGCAGCAAGGCCGCCGAGCGAGCGTGAAAGCGCTGCGATAACCAAGGGGAAGGGGAGGAGTGAAGCTCCGGCCTGGGTGGCCGAATAATCGTTAGCCTCGATAAGGACATAGGGCAGCAGGATCATCAAGCCGCCAATGGCCGCGTATAGAAGTAGAGTAAGCAGCGAAATCCCGATGAAAGCACGAGAGCCAAATGCGCCAAGCGGAAGCATCGCACTCGCCTTCTTCCGGTGCTCTACCAACAAGAACAGCGCGAGCGAGCCCATAAAAACGCATCCGAACAGAACCGTTTGCGGATCGGTCAGGCCCCGCGTGGGCAATCCGATCAGAGCGAAGGTGAGCAGGGTCAGAGTAAGCGTTGCAAGCACCGCACCTGCAACATCAAGGCCGCTGCGTTCGACCGCATCGGCGCGCGATTCGCGTACGCTCTGCTTCGCCACAAGCCATGCCACCGCCCCGGGGGGCACGACGATTGCAAAGGCCCAGCGCCAGTCCAGCACATCGATCACCAGTCCGGCCATCAAGGGGGCGACCGCTCCAGCGACCGCTCCTGCCGCAGCCCATGTGCCGACTGCCTTGCCGCGCTCCTCTCCGTGGAAGCCGTCAGCGATAATGGCCAGGCTGTTGGGGGCAAGCAACGCGGCACCAACGCCTTGCAGGAAGCGCGCAGCGAAAAGAACCTCCAGTGTCGGCGAAAGGGCGCAGGCAAGCGTGGCGATCATGAATATCGCCAGCCCCGCCATAAAACAGCGCTTTCGCCCGTAATGATCGCCCAGGGAGCCTCCGACGAGGACAAGGGCTGAAAGCGGAAGCAAATAGGCGTTGACCATCCACTGAACGCCCGCTGCGTCTGTCTCGAAATCCTCGCGCATCGCCGGGAGGGCTACGTTGATGATCGACCCCATGACAAAGGCAAGCGATGAACCCAAAACCGTTGCGACAAGCGTCCCCGTTGGTGAAATACACGGGCTTTGCCCCGCTTCAATCGAACGGCTCTCGTCACAAGGCGCTGGTATCAGCGAAGCCATATCATGATCCCTTTATGGCTGCGGAGTAGGCCGTTGAGCGGCGTGCAACACACCTATCGACAATTTCGATTGACATAAACAAATGTCAATTTTTACTTACAACTTAGTTGTCTGACTGCTACCGGGCCATTGTTACGACCGTCTGGTGGGATTCGGATGTGACAGTCGGTCTAGAAGCATTTCCTCTGGAGGTCGCTTATGCTGGGCCCTGCGCGCCAAAAATTACTGGCCCTCGTTAGTATCGTGTCGATCGCTGTGACAGGCTGCTCGGGTGGCTCTGATGAACCTCCACCGTCGCCCCCAGAAGTCAACGTCGCAACGCCCACGATCCGCACGATCACGGATTGGGACGAATATACCGGGCAGTTTGACGCCGTTGAAGGGGTCGAGGTGCGCGCGAGAGTTTCTGGCTATCTCGTGCGATCGCACTTTCGAGAGGGCGCGTTGGTGCGCCGCGGCCAGTTGCTGTTCACAATCGACCCCCGCCCTTTTCAGGCCCAAGTTGCTCGCGCCGAAGCGGATCTGCAAGCCACGCTGACGCGGCGCGATCTGGCTCAGGCGGATCTCGGACGCGCCGAATTCCTTCTCAAAGAAGAGGCGATATCGAAAGAGGAATTTGATTCTCGCACTCAGGCCCGTCGCGAGACAATTGCTGCTGTAGCTGCTGCCGAGGCAACACTACAGCAAGCTAAGCTCGATCTCGGCTTCACGCGTGTCACCGCTCCGATATCGGGCCGTGTCGGTGCGCGCGAGGTGACCTCTGGCAATCTCGTGTCGGGGAGCGGAGGACAGGCCACTCTGCTCACGACAATCTTCGCGCTCGACCCCATTGAATTCATCTTCACCGCCGATGAAGCCGCCTATCTCAAATATCGAAGGCAAGCGCGCGAAGGCACTCGGCCATCGTCGCGCGACATCGCAAACCCGGTGATGCTGCGCTTGCAGGATGAAGAGGAATTCGTGCACAGCGGGCGGATGAGCTTTGTCGACAATGCGATCGACACGCAGACCGGGACGGTCGAAGGGCGCGCCCTGTTCGACAATCCCGACGGCCTTTTCATACCGGGAATGTTCGGCAGGCTGCGCTTGCTCGGTTCTGGCGAATATGAAGCAATGCTCGTTCCTGATGACGCCATTTTGTCGGACCAATCCGACAAGATCGTGCTGATCGTCGATGAGGAAAACGTGGTGCGCCCGCGCACAGTCGAATTGGGTCAGGTACTCGATGACGGGATGCGCGTGATTGCAAGCGGGATCGAGCGGACCGATAGGGTTATCGTCGGGGGACTCATGCGCGCCAGGCCAGGCGTAAACGTCTCTATCGCTGGAGAGAATTCCTCGGAGCCTCAGGAAACCGCACAGAGAGAAGAAGACGCTGGCGAAATGGCCGCAGGCCGATGAAGTTTCCGCACTTTTTCATTGAACGTCCGATTTTCGCAGCGGTCGTCTCGATCCTGATCGTCCTGTTCGGCGCGGTCAGCTATTTTAGCTTGCCCGTCGCCCAATACCCCGAAATCGCGCCGCCCACGATCACGGTCACTGCGACCTATCCGGGCGCCGGGGCCGATGTCGTCGCCGACACCGTCGCCACGCCGATCGAGCAGGAATTGAACGGGGTGGAGAATATGCTCTACCTCTCAAGCCAGGCGACCGACGATGGGCGATTGACCATAACGGTGACCTTCGCTTTGGGGACCGACCTCGATGCCGCGCAAGTTCTCGTACAGAACCGTGTCTCGATAGCTGAGCCGCGATTGCCCGAACCCGTGCGACGGCTCGGCGTCATCACGCAGAAAAGCTCGCCGGACCTTCTAACGGTCATCCACCTCTATTCGCCTGATGAGAGCCGCGACCAGCTCTACATCTCGAATTACGCCCTCCTCCAGATCCGTGACACGCTGGCGCGGCTCGACGGTGTCGGCTCGATCACGATCTTTGGCGCGCGCGAATACTCGATGCGCATCTGGCTCGACCCGGAACGGATGCGAGCGCTGGGCATCGTCCCGCAGGATGTGGTCGGTGCTCTCAGGGCACAGAACGTGCAGGTCGCATCAGGCACCCTGGGGCAACCGCCGATTGATCAGAGCGCTGCCCGCCAGATCGCGGTGCGCACGTTGGGCAGGCTGGAGAGCCCTGACCAATTTGAGGATGTTGTGGTGCTCACGGGCGCTGAAGGCAGGCAGGTTCGCGTGAGCGATATCGGCCGCGTTGAATTGGGCGCGCAGGATTACTCTACAAACGCCTATCTCGATGACAGCCCGGCAGTTGCCATCGCAATCTTTCAGCGTCCCGGATCAAACGCGCTCGACACTGCTGCGGGCATCGAAAGCACAATCGAGCAACTGAGCGAGCGCTTTCCGCCGGGCTTGGAATATGACATCATCTACAACCCGACCGAGTTCATCGCAGAGGGCGTCAACGAGGTTTACGTGACCATTGGCGAGGCGGTCATCCTCGTCTCAATCGTGGTATTCATCTTCCTGCAGAGCTGGCGCGCCGCGATCATCCCGATACTCGCCATTCCGGTATCGCTCATCGGGACATTCTCCGTGATGGCTGGGCTCGGTTTCTCGGTGAACAATCTGACCTTGTTCGGTATGGTTCTCGCTATCGGGATCGTCGTTGATGATGCGATCGTCGTGGTCGAGAATGTCGAGCGCGAACTGAGGAACGGGAAATCGCCCAAGGAGGCAGCGCACGCGACGATGGACGAGGTGGGCGGAGCGCTTATCGCTATCGCCTTGGTCCTATCGGCGGTCTTTATCCCAACCGCTTTCATCAGTGGCATTCAAGGCCAGTTCTATCAGCAATTCGCGCTGACAATCGCCACCGCCACGATCTTTTCTGCGTTCAATTCGCTCACGCTCTCGCCAGCTTTGTCGGCCATCCTGCTTCGCCATGAAGAAGACGATACAGCGCAAGCGAGCAGCGAAACTTCCGCGCCGTCAGATGAAAGCGCCACAGCAAAAGGCCGGCTCGCGACAATAGGCCTTAAGTTGAAGGCGCTCGGCCAGCGCTTCTTCGATTGGTTTAACGACCGCTTCGATTGGCTGAGCGAGAAGTATGGCGATGCGACGGGGAAGATCATCCGCCGCACGGGCCTCGTCATGCTGGTTTACGCGCTTCTGATAGGGGCGACTGTTTGGCGCTTCAGCGATACGCCCACTGGCTTTATCCCCGAGCAGGATCAGGGCTATCTGATCGTTGCGGTTCAGCTTCCACCAGGCTCCTCGCTTGAGAGGACCGATGCCGTGTTGCAGGAAGCCACCGACATGATCCTCTCCACGGAAGGGTTCGCCAACACCGCAGGGTTCGCCGGCTTCAACGGGGCAACCTTCACAAACTCGCCTAACGCAGCGGCTATCTTCTCTGTGATGGAGCCATTCGCAGAGCGCCCTCCGGCCCCGGAAATGCTGGCCAAGCTCAACCAGAAGCTCTCGGCGATTAAAGAGGCATTCATCATCGTCATCGCGCCCCCCCCTGTGCGCGGCATTGGCAATGCGGGCGGTTTTCGGATGATGGTGCAGGATCGCGGAGGGCGCGGCGCGCGCGCGCTCAACGATGCAACCAACGAGATGATTGCGGCGGCCAATGCTGACCCTCGTTTGCAGAACGTCTTCACCGTTTACGAAACGGGGACGCCGCAACTCTACCTCGATATCGACCGGGTGAAGGCCCAGCAATTGGGCGTGCCCGTGACTGACCTTTTCGGCACTTTGGAGACGTATCTGGGCTCGTCGTTCGTCAACGATTTCAATCTGCTGGGCCGCACTTACCGCGTAACCGCGCAGGCCGATGCACCCTTCCGCATGGACGAAACCGATATCGCCAACCTTTATTCGCGCAATGCCAACACAGGTGAAATGGTGCCTATCGGAAGCGTGGTAAACTTCCGTCACATTACCGGACCTTCGCGCCAGCCTCGCTATAACCTCTATGGCGCTGCGGAAATCGACGGCAGCGCATCGCCGGGCTACAGTTCGGGCGAGGCGCTCGTCGCGATGGAAGAGATCGCCGCCGAGACCCTGCCCGATGGGTTCGACTTCGAATGGACGGGCCTCGCCTTCCAAGAGGCTAATGCGGGCTCCACCGCAAGCCTCGTATTCGTTTTTGCGGTCATCGTGATATTCCTGCTTCTGGCCGCTCAGTATGAAAGCTGGCTTCTCCCGCTTTCGATCATCCTGATTGTGCCTATGTGCCTCCTGTCAGCGATCCTCGGTGTGAACTTTCGCGGGATCGACAACAACATTCTCACGCAGATTGGGCTGGTGGTGTTGATCGGGCTCGCGTCTAAAAACGCCATCCTGATCGTCGAATTTGCTCGCCAGCGTGAAGATGCAGGGCTCGACGTATATTCGGCAGCGGTCGAAGCGGCGAAACTCCGGCTCCGCCCGATCCTGATGACAAGCTTTGCGTTTATCTTGGGCGTCGTTCCGTTGGTCATCGCAAGCGGTGCGGGCTTCGAAATGCGCCAGTCGCTGGGCACAGCGGTCTTCGCCGGCATGATCGGGGTGACCATTTTCGGCCTGTTCTTCACGCCTGCCTTTTACGTGCTGTGCCGCAATCTCGGAATGCGTCTCCAAGCACGCAAAGAGGCGAAAGCAAGCGAAGCGGATGATGACGCGCCTCAGGCCGATAGCGAAGGAGCGCCCGCATGATCACGCGCGCGCTGCCGCTCCTCGCCTTCGCGATCCTTCCGACCGGGTGCATGTCGGTTCGCGACTATGATGGCCCTCCGGCCAATCCGGTTGCCGATGGAGAGCCTCTGCTGAGAGCTCAGGGCGATCGCTTCGCCGCAGAAGAGCCTGTCATCGAATGGTGGCGCGAACTTGGCGAGGATGATCTCAACACACTCATCGCCCAGGTGTTCGATAACAATCTGAACCGCGCAGAAGCCGAGGCCAACTTGCGCGCTTCGCGGGCTGCGCTGCGCATTACCCAGCGCGATTTTCTTCCAAACGGGAATGTTAGCGCTGCCTATCAGCGCCAGGGCATCGCGGAGAATGCACAGTTCTTCCAGGGCCTCGGATCGGTGCCGGATTTAGATCTCTACGATGTGACGTTCGATGCGTCGTGGGAGATCGATCTGTTCGGAAGGTTAGATGCGCGGCGCGATGCAGCCCGCGCTGAGTTTCTGGCAGCCATAGCCTCGCGCGATGACCTTCTTGTCAGCCTGGCTGCAGAAACCGCGTCCGCTTACATAACCTTGCGCGGTGCGCAAGAGCAGCTGGCCGTCGCCGAGCGCAACGCAAAGAACCAGCGCGAATCCTTTCGCCTCACGCAAATTTTGAAAGAAGGTGGGCGCGGGACAAAGCTCGATGTTGAACGCGCCCGCGCTCAGCTCGATCAAACGCTCGCAACGATACCGCCGCTTCGTGCATCAATTGATCGGAACATTTTTCGCCTTTCGGTCCTTTCCGGCCAGCCACCCTCAGCCCTGTTTGACACTCTATCGCCAAGCGAGGACCTGCCCGAGATGCCCGCGATGGTGGCAGTCGGAGACGCATCCTCGCTTTTGCGACGCCGGCCCGATATCAGGCGCGCCGAACGCGAGCTTGCCGCTGCTACGGAGCGGGTTGGCGAAGCGGCTGCAGATTTCTTCCCGACCGTTAGCATCGGCGGATCGGTCGGGCTGTCTTCGCAAAGCCTTGGCAATCTGACGGAGCAAAACTCGGTCGCCTATGCCTTTGGCCCTCAGCTTATTTGGAACATCCTCGATTTCGGTCGCATTCGTGCGCGCGTTGACCAGAACGATGAGCTGTCACAGGCAGCGGCGGCACGGTATGAGCAAACCGTGCTGCTCGCTCTGGAAGAAACCGAGGCCTCGCTTTCCAACTATTCAAATGAGCTTCAACGCGAAGCGATCTTGCGCGATTCTTCTCAGGCATCGCAAGAAGCGGCGCGGCTCGCGCGGCTGCGCTATCAATACGGTGTCGACGATTTTCTCGAAGTCCTCGATGCGGAACGTGTTGCCCTGGAAAACGAAACCCAGCACGTGGTGAGCCGCACTCAGACTTTCATCCAACTCATTGCCATCTACAAGGCGCTTGGGGGGGGCTGGCAATCGGATGTCGCGCACCGAAACACGTCGCTTGAAAAGCCCGAGATGCGTGACGGACGTTAATCTGACTAATCGAATTTTTTTGAATTGGGTGCCTCAGCTTCTCCAGCGAATGCGACCATGAGCAGACAGTCAGCTCTCGACCCTAATCACGGAC
The DNA here is from genome assembly GCA_039033515.1 of Pseudomonadota bacterium. Classification (GTDB taxonomy): domain Bacteria; phylum Pseudomonadota; class Alphaproteobacteria; order Sphingomonadales; family Sphingomonadaceae; genus Erythrobacter. The sequence goes on along the minus strand of JBCCCM010000001.1, from coordinate 156,085 downwards.
ATCAGCCGGTGCTGGTCACTCGCCTGAAAGCGGACCAATTTCACCTAGTACCGCTAACAGAATACCTTCCGATCGTCGCTGACCGCGACCTTGGCCATAGGCCGTCGACATGACGGAGACAACGAGATCGAGTTCGGGGATGACGTAGATCTTGTTGCCGCCGTTACCCGAAGCGAAATGCACTATCACGCGTCTCTCACCGATCAGATAATTCTGACGATACCAGTAGCTGCCATAATCACTCGCAAATGGGTCGCTTGCGGAGATATCAATTCGCGGCGAAAGGCTTTTTTCGATCCAAGCTTCGCTCACAATCCGCTTGCCCTTGTAGCTCCCCTTTTTGAGCACCATTTCACCAACTCGCGCAAAGTCCTCGGCGGTGAGGAAAAGATTGCCCTGACCTTTAGTTTCGCCAGAGCGGTCTGCTTCCCACTTCCACCGTTCGATGCCTAACGGCCGAAAGAGAGCCTCTTCTGCAAAATCTTCCAACGATTGCTCTGTTGCTCGCGCAATTACGACCCCGGCAATGTATGCCGTAAGCGAATTGTATCGGTAGGATTGCCCTGGCGGCTCAAGCGCGGGTACGCCCAATGCGAAAGACAACGGGTTGTCCGAAGCGTCCATCAGGTCTTCGTTACCGGGCAAGCCTTCGAGATCATCATTGGCGGCTAGCCCGGACCTCATGTCGAGGATGTGTCGCAAGGGGATAGGTCCGACAGCCGTTCCCGACGCCTCCGGCCAGTATTTCTCGACCGGATCATCGACATCTTCAATTAGGCCGCGGTCGAGTGCGATACCAAAAAGAAGCGACGTGACGCTTTTGCCGGCAGATCGAACGTCAACGAGCGTCTCTGCATCTCCGTCTCCAAAGTATCGTTCGGCGATAAGTTCGCTTTCTTGAATTACGACTACAGAGTGCAGGTCGTCATGTTCGTCGCTCGAAAATGAAGCCAGCGCAGCATCGAGCGGCATCGATTCCGACGCGACTTGTTTGTCGACGCAGGACGCCACGAACAACGCCGTCAGCAGAAACACCAGACTCGTCATCACCATCCGAAATGAGCTAAAGAGTGTCATTAGGCGCTATTCGCACGATCCTCGTCCGCAAACTAGCGTCGCCACGCCAAAACCAGACATTCCGCTTCCCACCCCAACGTCAGTCATTCGGCTTCCGTGCTTAAAGTCGGGCACTTAATAACCTGCTCGCTTTCCCTGGAACCGGTTGTGGAAGATTCGCCGGATGCATGGCGAGCTCTTCGGATAAGCAATCGGCAGCGGGTACAGCGACCCGCTGCCAATCCTGGCCAAGCTTGTTCGATCACCGTCCCAGCGCATCGGCGAAATTGCGCAGTTCCTGAACGAAAAGTTCGGGGGCCTCGACCATCGGGAAGTGTCCGCCGCGTTCAGGAGTCGAATAGTAAATGAGGTTGGAACGCGAGCGTTCTACATATTCGCGTGGGGGTAGCGGAAAGACCGGATCGGGCCAGGCAGAAATACCGGCCGGATTGTCAATTACTTCACCCTCGGGCAGTACGGCATTCTCCTCGACGCCCAACATTAGGTACGGCCACAAGGACGTGCGAAAGCTATCTGTGACGACGTAGTACATCACCTCGTCGATCAGCCTCTGCTTCGAGTAAATTTCGTCGAAAGAGGCCGCACGCTTGTCGGTCCAAAAATACCACTTGTCCAGGATCCAGGCGGCCTGCCCAACCGGGTTGTCGGCGAGCGAAGCGGCAAGCGTCTCGCCACGTGCAACATGGGTGAGGATGTAAGCAAGCTGTCCGAACGGCGATGCCGCCTCGGCAGCGATCCACGCTTGCTCGGCCTCGGTCGCATCTGGTCCAGCCCGTCCTGACAGCCAAGGCGAGCTCGCATGGCGTGGATAGTGCATATGCGACAGATGCCCGATTACCTCGTCGGGATAATCATAGGCCATCCACGCTGCGCTGAGCGCCCCCTGGTCGCCGCCATGGGTGATGTAGCGCTCATAACCTAGCACTTCGGTCATCAGCGTATGGTAACGCTTGCCATTAGCGCGCAGACTTTCCGGCGCATCGGGTGCTTCGGAAAAGCCGACGCCGGGTATCGAGACAACGACCACGTCGAATGCGTCGTCGACTTGGCCACCGAAGCGTTCGGGGTGCGCCAACGGCTCGATCACATCGATGAAGCTGTACACTGAATAAGGCCAGCCATGCATGATGAGCAGCGGGGTCGGATTGTCGCCACTGCCGCGCTCATGTATGAAGTGCAGCTGCTTGCCATCGATCTCGGCGCGGTAGTTATCGAAGGCGTTAAGTCGCGCTTCGGCCTCGCGCCAATCATAGTCGTTGGCCCAGTAGGCCCCGAGGTCTTCGAGCCAGGCTTGGGGAATACCCCACTTCCAAGGTTCGATGCCAGCGTCTTCAGGGTACTCGTGATCGCGCACCTGCGACATCACTCGGTCGAGGCGCTCCTGCGGCACGGAGATCTCGAAGGGTACCGCTTCGATGGTCAGCTCATCTTGCGACCAGGCTGGCGTTGAGGTGAGCATCATGCCTGCGATAGCAAGCAGGCCAGCTGTCATGGATTTAACCTTTGGCATAAGTCTAATCCTTTCATTGGTGGCAATTGTCAGGCTGAATCACCGGGTTGCCAGACATCGGTGAAATCCTTGGCGAAGGTCCGGAAGCTGCTAGGCGGGCGGCCAAGAAGGTGCTTGGCATCGGGAGTGACAGCACCATATCGCCCGGTGGCGAACAGCTCCTGGATCTCAGTTAGCGCCTCGGCCGACCATTCGGGCAGACCTTGCTCGGTCATCGCCGCCTTGGCCTCTTCGCGGGAGATCGCGACGTAGCGCACCTCACTCCCGCGGATCTCGGAGAGAATTTCAGCGATCTCATGGTAAGTCAGCCCTTCCGGCCCGGTCAGATCGTAAGTCTCGCCATAATGCTCCTCGCTCGTGAGGATGTTGGCAATGATCTCGGCGAGATCGCGCACGTCGATCGTGCTCTGCCGCGCATCCTTGAGCGGAAGATAGAAAGTCCCGCCCTTAGCAATCGCCTGCGCCTGCCAAAGTATGTTTTGATGAAACGAGTTGGGGCGAACGATTGTGTAGCGAAGGCCGCTCTCACGAAGCGCATCGTCAGATGCGCCATGTTGCCGGATCACTTCCGACGGACTGTCGGTCGAAGCACCGAGCCCTGAAAACTTCACCACATGCTTCGTGCCCGCACGGCGCGCAGCATTGAAGAAATTCTGGAACAGCTGCACCGTATTTGGAACGATTGCGGTCACGATAAACGCCCGGTCAACTCCTTGAAGAGCGCGGTCGAGGCTCTTCGTATTGGAGAGGTCGCCTTCGACGACCTCGACCGATGGATCGAATTCGGCGGTGGGCGAGGACGCGTCTCGGACCAGCGCGCGGATCTTAATACCATCGCGGGTCAGCAACTGCTCGATCAGCGCGCGCCCATTGGTGCCCGTGGCCCCGGCGACAAGAATGGTTTGAGTGCTCATGGTTATTCTCCTTGACTAAATAGACATTACGCAGCGGCTGGACGGACAGTGGCCTGATTGATGCGCGCCAGCAGCTCCGCAGGCGTGAGGACAACGTTCCAGATCGGGCTTGGCGGATCGAGCGGTCGCGACTGCGAGAGGGGGCCGAGATCTACCGGGACCAGTCCCGCGTCTGAGATCAGGGCGGCGACGGTGTCGCGATCCGCCTTAGCATCGGCGGCCAGCGGCATCGCAATCGCTGGGTTGGCGCGGTCGGAATGGTTTTCCACGTGTTCGGTCCACAGCGTAGTAAAGCTCTTGGCAATCCGAGCCTCCGGCAGCCTCGCTGCGGTCAACTCTGCAGCCAGCGCATCGGCGCCGATGACACGCTCGGTCCCGCCATTTTCAGTCCAACGCAGGGGATTGGTCGCATCGATCACAAGCTTGCCTTTCGCAGCTGCCCCAATCGCGTCGATAGCACTGTCGAGTGTCGGATAATTGACGGCAAGCAGGATAACGTCGCCGAACGCGGCGGCATCGCTCGCGCTTCCTGCGCTAAGGCCGATTTTACCTGCGGCGGTTTCCGCCTTCGCGAGGTTTCGCGCCGAAAGCATGATGTCATGCCCTGCCTCGTGCCAAAGCCTTCCATAAGTCTGAGCGATCGAGCCCGCTCCGATAATTCCGATCTTCATGAAAATTTCCTTCCGTTTGTTGATGGAAGGAAGATAGTCGAACAGCATTTGTCCGGTAGCCCGGTTCAGATTGCTTCTGTATCCACCTTATGTCATCAATCGGTTATGGACAGTCTCACCAGTCTGCGGGTCTTCTTGAAAGTGGCGTCGTCGGGCAGCTTCGCTGCAGCGGCGCGATCGCTCGACCTTTCGACGTCGGCGACAAGCAAGAGTATCGCGCGGTTGGAAGAGGAACTGGGCGTCAAGCTCTTCAACCGCACGACGCGCAGCGTCGCGCTCACGCCTGAAGGCGAGCGCCTGCGCGAAGGTGCACGGCCGCTTGTCGCGGAAATCGATGCGCTTCGCGAAGAGATCACGAGCACTATGGCGGCCCCCTCAGGGCGGCTGACGATAAGTGCGCCGACCGCCTTCGGTCGGATCGTGCTCATGCCAATGCTAAGAAAGTTCTGGGAGCGTTATCCGAAAGTTCAGCTCAATCTTCGTTTCGAAGACAAACTAGCTGACATTGTCGATGAGCGAGTGGACGTTGCGATCCGCGCTGGAGATTTGAGCGACAGTGCGACGCTGGTTGCGCGGCACCTCTTCGACGATCAACTCGTGATTTGCGCCGCGCCCGAATATCTTGAAAAAAGGGGCTGGCCTATCAGGCTTGAAGAACTCGGGGCGCATGATTGCCTGATCTTCCGCAATCGCGGTAGTGGGCGCGCGGTTCCATGGTTCCTCGGAAATGCCGACACCCCGCGCCTCGCGCCTCATCCGGCCGCACTCTGCGATGATGGCGAGGGGGTGTCGATCGCCGCAGCTGCCGGACTCGGAATCGCGCAGATGCCGCATTATATGGCGAAGCGCTTTCTGGACATTGGCAGCCTGGTCGAGATACTGGACGCGTATCGACCGGCACCAACCGCCTTTCATGTTGTCTTCGCGGGGCGCCGATTAATGCCCAGCAGGGTTAGGGTTTTCATCGATTCCATGGCGGAGGCTGCAAAAGAGCTGTGAGTAAAAGGGCGGAAGGTCATAGTGCATCGTCAATGATCCCAAACGTCTACATATTGCTTTATTGTCTCCTAAGCTGACAGTCAGCCTTCCATCCCACTGTCAGTCATTCGGCTTCCGACCCTAAGATCCGACGTTCGATATCGGCGTCAGTCGCCCCGAAACCGGTCATAGTTCGAGAGCGACAGGCTCATTGCTTCACCTCCAACGGCTTGAAAATGGATCGACCCGACGTCATCGCGCGCGTCGGTTGCAGGCTTGAATTTGAGCAAATGCATTGGAGCCGCAGCAAGTTTGTCTAATTGTGACATGGATTCCGAAACATCGGCAGAGAGGATTTCAACACTTGTCAGCTCGACTGAGCTTCGATGCCTATCCGATCTTTCGTAAAGCAAACCGCTGAATTGCTTATTGCGCCAAGCTTCCGGATCGTCTTCGTATTCGATTAGAAAGAGGGACGACACGAGCCCTTGACCGCGAGTAAATGAGAGAATTGACCAAGGGGGGCGTTCATCGACCGGGACGTCTCGATGCCTAAAGACGCGGAAGCTCCAGCCCTGCTTTTGTGCGGCGCCCTCCGCGTCCGCCAAGTCAGCCTCGATTGCTAGCAATGGCTTGAAGGGAGCCTTCGCAGGAGGCCAATCGAACACATCGATGAAAGGCCCGTTAGAAAAGCGAACACCCTCCGAGAGCAGTTGATCGTTCCACTTGAAGCCAGGAAGCACCTTGAATCCATGGCCATCGTTCAGCCTACCGATAAGTCGTGATCGCTGCGGTGATTTGTAAACGATGTGGTCCAATGCCATGAAAAGTAAGTAGCACGATTTCGAGAGCGGCTCACCAAAAGCTGACCATCCGCTACCCACCCAATCTCAGACGTTAGGATCTGCGCTTCGCCAACAGGCGCGCAGCCGCGTTTGACTGTGGCGCAAGCTTTCTTCCATAGCGAATAGCGGTGTTGGGCGAGCTCCAGCGCAACGCCTGCGCGATCGACCCAGCATCCTCGCCATTTGCAAATAAATCCTGGGTGAGCCCAACCCGAAGTGAATGCGTCGACAATGCGGCGATTGCCTTTTCTTCGTTCTCTCCGCACAGATCGACGGTGCCATAGTCAAGTGCAAGCCGAGCACGCTTCTTGATAATCATAGCTATCGCAGCGCGCGTCAGCGCATTCTTGCCAATCGTGAACGTCGTACTCGCTTGCCTCCCCGACCGCGCTTTCATCCTGTCGGGATCGACCGCTTGATTTGGAGCTAAATCAGAATGTCTCAGTGCTCGGCGCGGCGCGATTGCTTTAGTCCGCCGCACCACAATCCGCCGGAAGAGCGGCCCGGACTTGATGCTCGCGACCTCGCACCACGCTTCGATCCGCCTCATCGTATCGGGCGACACGAACGCATATGCACCCTGCCCCTCCTGATCAGTCTTCGAGCGCGGCAGCTCCAGCTGCCCGCAACCATCTTCCTCAAGCGATAGATGCTCGGCTCGCACGGCCATCAACTCAGACACGCGCAGGCCCGCATCGTAGCCAAGTGAGAGCAGCGCCGCATCGCGCAGTCCTGCCGGATCGCTATCGCAGGCATCAAGGAGCGTCTTGATGCTGAACCCTTTGACCGCCGCCGGTCCAATCGGATCGCCGAGCCTTAGGCCGCCCGCCCGACGCTGTGCGGTCCCTTCGCGTCGTCGCATCCCGCTTAGGCTGTCCTTCACGAGTGGTGCCGACGACACCGATGGCTCGCCAGTGATCTTGTGCACGGCGGCGAGCGAAGCGATCTTGCGCGTAACGGTCGCCGGCCTCTGTCCGCGATCCTCAAGGTCATCGATCCAGCGCGACAGGCGCTCTGGTGTCGCAGGCAACCCGATCCCGCCCTCTTGCGCTACAAACCGCCCATAGCAGCGCAGATCGGCGCCCAACGCTTTAAGGCTGGCAACACTACGCGCCTCGAGGGCTTTGGTGATTGCGCGTTCGTCAAGCGCGGCACCGTCTGGCAAAAGCTCTTTCAGAATAGACAGGAACCCAATCCGTGGATCGCGCGCGCTACCGGCCCGACGCTGCGGGAGCGCGGTTTCGCCCGAAGTGTCGATCGTCACGATCTCGCCTTCGGGCAGCGGCCCTTCGCGAGGCGCGGTGCGGGAAGGCCCGGGCGCGGAGATTTCGACGAACTTCATCGTTGCGATGTAGCGCAAATTTATGACATCCGCTATCGATAATATTCCATTATGGATAGTTACCGGGGCCACTTCATATGTAGTCGCGGATTAGATTTCTTTCAGTTAGTGATGATATCGATTTGCCCATCAAGTCACCGCGCGCGTCCACGCCTCGTCTGTTTGCGGAACTTCTAGGACCCGGTTATATTCATCGGGCAAACTAGCGGATTTCCTCGGCCGGAAGCTGAATTTTATGTTTGTTTATAGTAATGCGTTACATCTCTATCGCCAGAAACCGTCTTTCCTGCCACCATAGCGATCGTTGAACCGATTATCTCGATCGCGCGTGTTTCTGCGGAGTCCGACCTCGACCCCGCGCGCGGTATCCCGATAATGGAGATCGCGCGGATCGATGTTGTTGCGCCGTGCCCAGTCCTCGGCGGCGCGCCGATCTCCAAACTCGCCTACATCTTCAAAACTAAAACCCATCATCCTTCTCCTTCCGTCTCGAGACTCACTGCTTTGGCCCAACGCCCTTCTCTCACCTTCCGCGTTCAAGCTGTCGCTCAGGCGCATCGATCTGCGGCTCGGGCGCCCGCAAACTCTCTTGGGATACCGCGCCTGTGCGATCTGAATCGCTGCGATCGGGTTTCAGCGCTTCGGGAATTTTCGGGCGAAACTGCTCGTTGGTCCCCGCCCTCACTTCGCGATCAATGGCCTTCTCGCCCGTCGCTTCGAGCGCGCTCGTTTTGTCGCCCGGATTGCGCTGGATAGCACTCAGCAATCGCTCGCGGTCATTAGTCATAATAGTAATGTCATCGCGCACCCGCGTTGCCATCACATGGGTCAGGCGTTGGTTCGAAAGACGCCGCTCGGATGAGCGCATCACTCCAATGCCTTTGTCGGTGGTCATGCCCTGGGCTTGGTGCATGTTGATCGCGTAAGCGAGACCGAGCCGCTCAAGCATCGGATCATCATTTGCGAGCGTATGGATCTCGCCGCGGGTGTTTTCGATACGGATGCCGTGTTCATCGACGCCCAGAACTGTGGCGCTTTCCGAGTTGAGAAGTCCGCGCGCCTTGTCGTTGGCGCTCCAACGCACCTGCTCGCCCTCGTGCAATTTGATTTCTTCGCGGCGCGCAAGCTCGATGGCGTCGCGATTGTCCTTTGGATCAAGCTGGGAGGGATCAAAGGTTATCGTGCGACCGTCCTCGTCGCGGACGAGCACCCTTCCTTTCGCATCATGCCCGAGCACATCGTAGCGGCCGCGTTCCAAGCCTGCAGCGCCACGAGGCGCCATGACCTCCATGATCTGGCCTTCTTCATAAGTCTGGCTCATACGCAGCTCTTCGCGGGTCGCATGGGCCCGCGCCAGCGTACTGACCGCCCTTGCCTCGCCACCCAGCTTACCTTCATCCTTCAGCCCAGCCTGGACGATATCGTTGAGTTCGGCCCTCGAAGCGCGACCCGAGGCATAGAGCGCGGTTGCGGCGCGATCTTCAGGCCCCAAAGCCAACCATTTCTCGGCTGCGCGCGCGACATGGTCCTCGCCTGCTTTCACCTGCTCAACCCTCTCGCCCAAGACCTCGAAGGCTTCGGCGAATTTGCCTTCGCGCGTCAGCGTCGCGACCTGTTGCATATGCTCGGTGCGTTGGCGGAGGCTGGTCTCCATCCGCGCAATTTCCGGCTTATGCCTCTGGACGAGACTGAACGCTTTGCCTGCATCAATCGGTTGAAGCTGCGCGCGGTCGCCGATCATGATCAGACGATCAGCGCCCAAGCGATTGGCAATCGACACGAGATTGGTCATCGGCTCGTTGGCGACGAGCGAGGCTTCATCGAGAACCAAGACCTTGCCGGCTAGAGTTTCTCCCTTGCCCTTCCGCGCATCGCGAATATGCTCGTTCACGAATGAGGAAACCGTTTGGGTGTTGATGCCTGCCTCCTCGCGCAGCATCGCCACCATGGTGTTGGCGAAGGCAAGGCCGAGTACCTCCTTGCCTTCCTGCTGAGCCACCTCAGCCATGGCCTTGACCATCGTGGTCTTGCCCGCTCCAGCAACGCCCTGAACGACCACCACGCGGTCGCTGGTCGACAGTGCAAGCGTGGCCGCGCCCAATTGCTCGCCATTCAGCGGTCGCTCCCTGGCGGCCTCTTGAAGCCGCTCAGCCGCATCGCTCGCAGGCACCACCGCCTCGACTGCGCCGCGACCCGCATCGACTTCAGAAAGGAGCGCGCGCTCCTGCGCCAAATGCTCAGGCGTCGTCAGCATACTCACCCGTCCATCAGTCCGCTCGCTGATCCCGGGAATGAGGTCGCCGCGTTGCATAAGCGCTGAAACCCGCGCTTCGACTTTCTCAGGCGTTACGCCTTTCAGCCCGATATCGAGCGCGCGTTTGCCGAGTTGGTCAACGTCGAACGCTGCCTCGCGCTGGCCAAGGATCCGCACCGCCGAGGCCACAGCCATCTCAGTGCGCAGCTCGCTTGGCGTGAGGCCGACACGCGCAAACCCGCGCGTTGTCAGTGGATCAGACGGACGGAGATAATCGCTGAGCAAGTCGCGCAAGCCTGCGAGCGCTTGCTGCACTGCGCGGGGCGAGCCAAGCGGCGCTTCCTTCTCGCGCTCGGCCACGCGCGCTATGGCGGCGTCAACCAGTTCCTGGCCATCAAACCCGCGCGCTAGAGCGCGCTCTTTCCAGCTGGCGCGCAGCGCTTCCTTGTCGTCGACATTGAGCTTGGGGTCGCGGGTGTTGATTACGACCGAGTCCTGACCCTGTGGTGTTGAGATGCCGAGCTCGCTCGCCTTGGCGACGATCTCTTCTCGCCGCTGGCTAAACTCTTTCAAGACCTCCTTCGGAACGCCCGCGATTTCAAACTGGCCGTGCTTGCCGGTGATTGTGGTTTCGTAGCCGATCTTCTCAAGCTCAGCGCGCGCGAACGCATGGTAGCGCGAGCCCATCACGGTGTTGTTCTGCCAGAGCGCTCCGTTTCTGAGCGCCATCCATTTCCCATCGCGCTGCGTGATCGAGGCGATCACCACATGAATGTGCGCCTGCGGGTCGAGCTTGCGGCTCGTATCGTGCTGGAACAAGGCGTAAACAAAATTGCCGGTTTGGACCGGCTCGCCCTTGCGCACGCGGGAATAGTCGCGTGCTTCGGCGAAGTCTTTTTCGGTCATGGCCATCGCCTGGCGGACCGCCGCGAAGTGCGCGTCCAGGATCCGTTTGTCGCCGGTGACCAGCGCCAGAATGCTCGCCGACTTGGGCAGCGAATGCGTTACGTCGAGGCCAACTTGCCGGTTTGGCGACGCGTTCACGATTGTGCCATCGGGCAGCTTCCCATCAAGGACGTTCTCGAAGTCCTCGCGCGTGACCTTGCCCGAAAGCCCCGCTTCCTTTGCGCCCTTCCCACCCCATTCAGACACCCCACCCGGTCCTTCGCCGAGATAATAATTGTCGGCCGCGAAATAGCCTGCCGCACCGCTCGCCGAACTAACCGAGGCGACCGAGACCGTCATGGTTGATTGGCTTTTATCGGCCCGCTGCCAAGAAGCAACCAGTCTGCTCGGATCCGGTAGGTCCGACAGACACGCTCGACCCATTGTGCGCGCGGCGATATGCGGTTCTTCTCATAGTCGACGATGGCCTGCCGCGAGACACCAAGCCGCTGCCCAAAGACGAATTGGCTCTCATCAGCCAAGCGGCGGCAATGGCGCAGCCGCCCACCAAAGCTGGCGGGCGCGGCCACGACCAGGGGCAACGCTGTCATTGGCCCAGCCCAAAATCGTCATCGAGCGAGGGACCGTCATCGCGTCTCTCTGTTCCAAAACCGCGCTTTTCGTCGCGCAGCGCTGCTGAATCCTGGGGACCTTCACGATCCGACTTGGGCGTCTCCCGACCAACCTTTGGTGCGCCTTTCTTTGAGCCGGGAAGTTTCCCTAGATCGCTTGTTGCCTTGTCACGCCCCGCCCTTTCAGGGCTGCGCAGATCAGAGAGTTTGGCCGAGCTGCGTCGCTGGCCGCGCGTGCGTTCATCGAAGCGCTTTCCCTCTTCCGTACGATCGTCTTTGGCCTTCTTTGCGGGCGGCTTGGCGTCCTTATCATCCACCCGATCGCGCGCTTTCTCGATCTCGGCACGCAATGCATCGGCTTCCTTCTCGACTTCAGATTTCTCGCTTTCCTCGATCGCAACCTCTTGGCTCTGTTCGCCCTCCCTCCCCTCACGATCCCGACTTTCACCTTCCCCTTCCGCGTCTTCTTCGTTGGGCGGGGTGTAAGGCGCAGCGCGCATGGTCGTGACGCGTTCAAAGCCTTCGGCGATTTGGGGATGATCCATCCATTCAATCGCAACTTTCGTGGCGGGAAATCCATCAGGGAACTTGATGATCCCCTGGAGTGATTGCAGGTCGCCTATATCCGATGGAAACACGAGCGGTTCGACATCGCTGCGTGAAGAGATTGTCGAGGCATCACGCGTGTTGTTGTAGCCATAGGAATAGGCTTCATCGGTTTTGCGTACCTGGCGGCTGCCAATAAAGTCGGCGCAGCGCTGCGCCGTCTCGGGATCGCCTGTTCCAAGAACAAGCTTCGTGCGCGCCAGCGACGCGAGATTGACCGCTCCATGCTCGCCATAAGTTTCCGCAAGCTTGTCGAAAGAATGCATGCCAAGAACAAAGGCCCCGCCCACGCCGCGCGCGGTTTGAAGCCCATGCTCGATCGCGGGCAGACGATGCAGCGTATGGACCTCATCCAGCAGGAACCAGCACCGCAGATCGCGCGTGCGCCCCATCCGGAAAAGCGCGTTCACCGCGAGGTCCATCCAGAGTGTTAGCAGCGGCCGATTGAGCACAAGATCAGGATGGGATGAGGTGATGAAAAGGCACGAGCCTGCTTGCGCTTTCTCCGCCATCCAGCGATTGATTGAGAAGCCATCTTCACCTTGTTCCGGCTCGGGTAGAAACCGCATGACATTGGCGTTGGCGGTGAACGTCGCGCGCACCGATTCCGCCATACGCGGTGCGGCAGCCGGAACGAGCGAAGCAGCGACAGTGTTTTCCAACCGCCGACTGATCTCAGAAAGGTCTGCTGACATCAGATAGTGCGCCAGGCCTCCATTCGAGCGCACGCCATCGGAGAGCATTTCCTGACACATCTCGACAAAGAGCGTGCGCGCGCCTTTCTGCCAGAACTCATCTTCGCCGCCGCTCCCGGGCGGGATGAGCGCGGCTGCGGCGCTCATAAACTCGGCGTAGTTTTCGCAATCGTTGAAGATGGACCAGGGCTTGCAGCGCTGATCCATCGGATTGAGAATGATATCGGTTTCGGGGCGGTAGAAGCTTTCGACAAAGCTGCCGGTCAGATCAAAGATAACGCACATATGACCGCGCACACGCGCTTGAACGACCAGCTTTTTGAGTTCGGTTGTTTTGCCCGTTCCGGTCGATCCGATGAGCATTGTATGGCTTTGTTCAAGCCGCCAAGGAAAGGGCATTCCGGCCAGATAGTAAGGAACATGCAGCCCAGCTCTGGCGCGTTCCTCCAGCGACATCGTGAGCACTTTTCTAGGCTCAAGCGGCGGATTACGACGAGCCAGTTCCTTTTCGTGTTCGGTCGTGTTGTGCCTGATAATCGCTTTGTGGACGATGGCCTTATCGATGAGTAGCGAGCCGCGCTCGTGGCGCTCTTGCATGATCGCATCGCCCTTGCGGCGGGAGTAATCGACGAACCAAAGAGCGGCGGGCAAGCAAAGAAACGTGCTCGCAAAAAACGAAGCGAGGACGATCCGCTTTGCTGTGTCCCAAGCTTCGATCACATCGGGATGATGAGGGACATTGACCATCAAGCCAACGACCACTCGGCCACTAGGAAGGGTAAGATGAACTTCCTTATCAGGCACCAGTCCGATCCAGATCCAGAGCAGCGAGAAACTGCGCATGAGGACCAGCTGAATTTCGTGTTCACGAAAGTAGAAAGCGGCGAACACGCTCATGAAGAAAAGGGTCGCAAAACCCCACACGAAAAGCGGGATGCGCACCCCTGCCCAAGTCATCAAAACTTGATGGTGAAAGAGCTGCGAGCCGCGGGTGAAGTTACCCCCATTGCGCACCACTTTTCCGCGCGCAGAAGCGTGCTCCAGAGAGACCGCATCTTTGCTCGTGCGAATGTCTCTAGCCATGATGCTCCTCCACTCTGGCTCTTGCCAATCGGATGAGCTCGGTCGCGCGCTCGGGGCACTCGCGTTCGATGAGAAGGGTCAGCGCAAGCTGCGTATGCTCAAGGATTGTGAGGATGCGTTCAGGAGAGATTGCGAAGCCAGCTTGCATCAGCGGCATGCCGATGCCGACCGCCATACGGATGACTTCGCTTCGAGAGATAGAAGCCCGCGCCGCCATGGCGTCGAGCTCTTTGATAACGTCGGGGGCGAGCGCTATGCCGACACAATCGAGACGTTGTTTAGAAGCCATGAATGCCTCCCACGGCTAAGTGTGAGGCCTGGCTCGGATATCGCGAAAGCAAGCTTATGAAGGGCTGCAGCCTGACGCAACTTGTTTTTGGGCTGCAGGCTGACGCGAAGCTAGGTGGTTGATTTCACGCTGTTTTTGGCCGAAGCGGTAACTCTAGCGTCAGCCTGCAACAAGCAAACATCGTCTAGAGCATTGAAAAGGCGTGTATTTTGCAGCGGCTCTGCCGCATAGGGTGTATTCGTCAAGAGGGACTGAAAACGAACATTTGGTGTAGAATCAGTTAATGCGGTTTGTGAAGTGTTTTCAGGGTTTTCCAGTGGCGAGACGCGGCCCCGCGGCCAAGAGATGAATTTCAAAACTCGTAGTTTGTTCTTTCGATGTTCCGGAATGGGGACCAAATAGCCACCAAGGGCACACAAGCTCTCTCATCCTAATGCGGTTTGAGACGACCTAATTTCTAGACAACAGAACCGGGAGGTAAGCCTAATCAGGTAGTTTGCCTAAGTGCACGAAAAGAGGCCCCGTCGCGTTGCGACGGAGCCTCGATTGATGGAGGATTTCGAGAGCGCTTAGTCGCTCGAATTGCTCTTCCCGCGCGTCAGAAAATCAACCTTGTCTGCGAGGATTTCGGTGCCGTATCTGGTGATGCCATCGGCATCATCCCACTGGGTGTAGTGGATGCGTCCCTGCACCGAAACGAGCTGGCCTTTCGCGCAGTGTTCGGCGACTGTTTTGGATAGTCCGTTGAAGCAGGTGACGCGGTGAAATTCGCTTTCCTTGGCGGTGTATCCATCTTCGGTTTTGTACGTCTTGCCTTCGCTGTTTCGAGCGGGCCGATCGGTGACGATGGTAATTGATGTGATGCTCGTTCCACCTTGGGTTTGACGGCTCTCTGGATCGCGGGCGAGACGGCCTGTGAGGATTGCGATGTTGGTCATGATTGAAGTCCTTTGCTGTCAATCCGGAGACCATCTCCGGCTTGCGAACATCAGTTGAAGCAGGTCATGGGAGCGCTGCACCGCAGGCTTGGAAGGCCGAAGGGAAACCGGTTTCTGACGGGTGGTGCGGGCAGGCGCGCGAAGCGTGACAACACGGCCGGCATGAAACGGGTTGCGGGGCTCAGCTGACCTGGTTCAGGACTGTTCGCGTAGAAAGCCGTGGGTGTTGTCCGATGCGAGGTGAAAGCGCCTTATGACCAGTCCCTCATCAACTTTTCCGCTATTCCTTAGATGCGTCCAGCAGCTTCATAGAGTTGCAACCAGCATGGCAATCTTCATCTTTCTCGAACGTCGCGTGGAGGTCAGGACCAGACCCGAGCATATGAAGTAGCGCCCACAAAGCGAAACGTTCGCCGCTGTCCTTTTCAAGGCCGAGATCAACCCGGCAATGCTCAATGCGAGAAGCAAGCGCGCCCGACGAGATCTCGGCCAATTCCATCGACGCGAAGTAGCGTTTCAGAAGATCATCAAGAGGCATTGGTTGCTGCTTAAAGAGTGCACCTAAGTTCCTTGAAGCCATAGGCAACACGTCATAAGAGGCGTCTGCACTGCGGTCTAAGCGGTGTCCCTTACTTCTGCGCTGAAAGAAGGCAAGCGGCCCGAAAGCTCACTGGACGCCGGTCGATAGGCTCGACGAACGTAGCCAGTGACCCCAGCATCGCTGAAGATTCATTTATCTGCTTCTACGGACGTGTCAGCGGTCCGCTTTACGGACAAGGATGCAGAGAGGTTCCGGTCAAGAATAAACTCATTCCTCTAGATCCCTCACGGCCGAATATGGGACGGGCTCAAAACCAAGCTATTATGTAGAAGTTGTCGGCTCGACCAGTTTCTTTCGGCGCCGAGCTGGAGACATTGAAGCCCCTGGGTTCGCCTGAACAATCGCTTTCGGCGTGACAAACAGATGTGCCGAACATTGGGAAGGGAATAACACTGTCGCGATCTACGCCAGTATGGATTGCGTTTATGTCAAAGATTATCGTCATGCGTATTTGGAATAAGCCATAATGCTCCCTTTCGCAGCACTGACTAGTCTCGTGCTGACAGGATGTATAAAAACACCATAGACCCCCGAAGAGCGCTGGCCACCGGTGAAGAGCTGGCGGTGATGTGACTCCCAATCCTAACCTGTTACTGGAGTATGAACGGCGTATCCCTGAGCCGAGCGAGACGCTAGTTCCACTGACGATTTTGCGCGCTACCGGCGCCTTAACTCTGAGTAATTCATGCTTCACCTTCGATGACGTACAAAATACACGAGCCCTCATCTTTAAAAGCTTGGTAGCTTCATTCGATCAGGCAACTGGAGAGCTAGTGATTGGCGTGCATGGATTAGAGATAGGTCAGAAGATCTCGGTCAAAAGTCCGTTTAACCAACAGTCGGCGGACTTCAGTGAGGATGATATCAACGAACGTTGCAAAACGGATGGAGTATGGCTTTTAAAGGTTGAGGATCTTATGCCCGAAGAGTAAACGAATTTCTTCTATTTCTCCATGAGCTTGGCCTATTGCTGCTGAAAATTTGGCCTGCGTCCTGCGGAATTTGCGCATGATGTTTCTGCCCTTGGCCGCCAAGGTTGCGAGAGCAATGCAGAGCATCGCAATGATAAATGCACTGAAGATTTCTATGGCAAGCAGCCTCGGCGTCCAGACGTCCACTATTTCGGTGTTGGTTTGCAAAAGCAGACCCTTCACTCCCCCACCCCAATTGCCCGCCTCTTCGTTGCTGCACATAGTTATCCGAAACTGGACATGCAGAACATGTCGGCCAAGCCAACCTAACAGAGAAACTTTTCTCGGTCCTGTGAACTAACATTCGCGTGAATTGCGGTCAGCCCCGTCTGCCAGCGTTGTTTATTTGAAAGGATCGCGGACTATGGCCATTACTCGCAGACCTATCGAAGAGCAGACAATCGTAATCGCCGAAGCGACTTCGGAATAGGACTGGCTACCGCCCGTCGCGCTGCCAGACGCGAAGCGAATTTTGTTATGGTGGCGCGCAATCAAGTAGCTCTCGAGGAGGAAGCACATGCCATTCGTCAATCGGGCGGTAACGCGGCTGTTTGCGTCGCACATATCGGTGATGACGACTTCCCTGAACGCGTCGGCATGATGGCCATTCAAGAGTTTGGCGGGTTCGATAGCTGGGTAAGCAACGCCCCAGCGTCACTCTCGGGCGACCTCGACTAGATTGCTCTCGAAAAACACACACGGGTTCTTTGGTGTAGGCTATTTCAGGACGGTGCGGGGTTCGCTTTGCGCTGCACGGCAACTGCGCAAGCGAAGCGGCGGCGCCATTGTCAACGTTGGTTCGGTTCTGGGAGATCGTTCGGTCCTGCTCCAAGGTTCCTACTGTTCCATAAAGAGCGCGGTCTACGGCTTCACTGATACATTGCGAATGAAGCTCGAACGCGATGATGCAGGAGTGTCGGTGACAGCCATGAAGCCCAACGGTATGGATGCGCCGGATTCTGAGCATGAGCAAAACAAACCTGATAAGCCGGCTCGGCTTCCTCTTGGCAAGTACGATCTCGAACTGGTGGCCAAAACCATCTGTTTCACATGCGCGAACCCGAAACTTTATCTAAAGGTGGTGGGCGGGATACGTGCTCAACTTAGTGGATCAACTGCTACCTGGCGCAATTGATGCGGCGATGAAACCCTTTGCAGACCGTCCAGTGAAAACAGATATACCGCGCCAGAACTTACCGCTGCCGATAATCTGTTTGAACCGCGGAGAGATAGGCGGGTCCGTTCGAACAAAGGGCGTTCGGGTCGCAACGCAAGCCTAGCGCTCGAAGCACAGATGCCACCGAAGCTTACTAGCGTCACCATTGTGGGTCGAGCTGCTAGACTGGCAGGGTTTACCGGCAAATGATTTAGGTAAGAGGGTTGATCTGGCCTTCCGCTTCGCAAACGATGAGACGGCGAAGAAAAGGCCGCGAGCGGCCATCTACGCTAGGTTAGGTTTTGCTATACCGACGCCAGTTGCGCGCGAATTTCGGTCAGAGCCGCCTTGATAGGGACGGGTTTTGAAAGGACACTGGTATCGGCGAAATCCTCATTATCGCTTGGCAATTCGCTGTATCCGGTAAGGAAAACAAGTTTCACCCCGCGCTCCATCAACTTTGATCCAAGGTCGAAACTGTTCCGACCTTTACCGAGATTAACGTCGAGAAAAGCAAGGTCCGGACACTCCGTTTCCAATGCCGCCTCGGCTTCTTTCGTCGTCGTATAAGGGCCTACGATTGCGTAGCCATGCTCGCGCAATTCATCGCTTAACGAGAGACCGGTGAGATATTCATCATCGACAATCAAGATTGTGTGTTTGTGTTTCATCACTTCATACCAAAGTTAAATGTCCAACGGGATGTGCGCCTTCCATTCCACTCCATCCCAGGCGTATTCGATTTCGGCCGACCCTTCGAGATCAGGACCAAGAACCTGGCGTAACAAAAACGTACCGAACCCTGTGTCCTGCGATGAAGGCTCAGTGACGGGCGGGCCCTTTTCCTCCTTCCAACGTAAAGCGAGCATACCGTCGTCGGTGACCTCACACATGATTGCCACCTGCCCCTCATCTATCGACAAAGCACCATACTTCGCAGCGTTGGTGGCCAGCTCGTGAAACGCAAGAGACAAGGCGAGCGATTGTTTTGCGGACAACACCGGATCGTCGCCTTTGAACACAAAGCGTTCATCGATAGAATCTATGTAGGGTTTCACTTCTTCAAGAGCGATTTGTCGCACATTTGCACCCTCCCATCTCCGACCACTTAATAATTCGTGCGTACGAGAAATTGCGTGTAGCCGTGCGCTCAGCGTTTTCGTGAATTCCTCGACGCTCGAGGCCCGCTTGGATGAGAAACGCACGATGGCGAGCGTTGTGGCCATCGTGTTTTTAACCCGGTGTTGCAACTCATCAAGCAGGAGCGCCTGACGCTGCTCTGCCTCTTTGCGAGTAGTAATATCTGCCAACGTTCCAGCAAAACCCACCAGATTGCCTTCCGGCGAGAATCGCGGTCGGCTGTGCGCTTCGATCCAGCGAATTTGCCCATCGGCCCGGCGAATTCGGCATTCAAGATCATAGTGCGATTGCGTCTTGGCTGCCTCATCGAATATTAGCCGCACTTTTGCCCGATCTTCCTCGATCACATAGCCCAGAAAGATCTCGAAATCCCATTCGTCCAGCAATTCATCGTGGCCAAAGATACGGTCGTGCAGCAATGTGCGGTCAGTTTCTTCGGTTGCAAGATCATACTCCCATGCGCCGACTTTGCCCGTGTCGAGTGCGAAGCTGAGCCGATCCTCGCTCTGCATGAGATCATTGAGTGCTTGCTCCAATTTGAGTTGCAACCGTTTTTGTTCAGTAATTTCGTTTACACAGGAACCAAGAGCGATCACTTCGCTAGCTTCATCGCGGACGGGATAAAAATCGGCGATCCAATGGCGCTCAACACCGGGTTGCGCAGGTGTCGTCCCGGTCACCGGGTTGCCAATCGATGCCTCACCGGTTTCCAGAACCTGCATTTGCATATGGCGGATATCGGCGTCGATATCAGGTAATAGCTCGCTTTGTGAGCGTCCAATATGATCCACCGCCGGGATCCCATTAATTTCAGCGAGACGTTCGTTGATACGCACATAGCGCATATCTTTATCGACCAAGCTCAAGCCCACTGGCGTAGCATCGTAGAGGCTTTCAAGTTCGGCGTACTGACGCGCGAGCTTATTTGCTGTCTCCTGCAACTTCTGCTCGACGTGCTTTTGGTCGGTTATATCAACCAGAGTAAGAACGCTGCCATCAATGCGATTATCGATCCGGCGATAGGGCCGGATGCGCATCAGGAGCGTTTCTTCCGTCTTATCGATCGTTATTTCGCGTTCAATCGGCTGAAGGGTTTCGATCACCTTGGCTGCATCACGCTCGAGCTCATCATAGCTGATTTTCCATTGCAAGTCGGCGATGGACCGCCCAATATCTCGGTCTTGAAAGCCAAACAGCCGCTGCGATGTCGGCGTAAAACGGCGTACGCACAGATTTTCATCGAGAAACACGGTCGCTATTTCGGTGCTGTCAAAAAGGTTCTGTAAATCGGAATTGGCCGCCAACAATTGCCGGTTGTTTTCTGCCAGTTCCGCGTTGACGGTTTCAAGCTCTTCATTGATCGACTGCAATTCTTCGCGCGAGGTTTCAAGCTCCTCGTTTGTGCTTTGCATCTCTTCGTTCATCGAAAGCAGTTCTTCGTTCGAGCTCTTGAGTTCCTGCTCGGTCGCTTCATATCCGATTTGTGCGGCGTTCAATTTTTGCCGGGTGGAAGCCAGTTCGCGTTCGATCTGATCGCGTTCGGCATCGCCGCGCGATTCCGCTGCGCCTGTCAGCTCGTCCAGGTCCTGCGTGCGCACCGGCTGCAAGGTGATGAGGATGGTATCAGACTGAAACGGCAATGGCACCGCTTCGAGATCGACAATATGCGGATCGCCGACTTCGCTTACAAAAATGTTGCGCGTAACCGTCGGCTCACCGGTTTGGCGCACTGTGCGGATTGCCGTGCGCGCGGGCACTCGCAGGTCACGCACCAAAAACTGGTCGAGCACGGCGGAAGGCATACCCTGAACGGGTTTGACATAAGCGCTCATCCGCTCGGAAAGATAGCTCACCTCATCATTGGCATTGATGCTCGCAAAGGGCGGTGCGCTTTGCCGAGCGAAATGAGAAAGCAGTTGTTGCTCGAAAGATGGCTCTAGGGAGGCTTTGTTCGGCTTGGACAGCTGCGCCGGATGCAGCGATCGCAGCTCGCGCCTCCTCGACCCTCTGCGCGGCGCATCCAATGTCGAAAAGGCCGGTGGGGTTTCGTCCTTGCGCTGGAACAACCGCGCTTCGCGATCAAGCGGGCGAAAAAAGCGGGTTTGATTGCCGAGCGTCTCTGAAGGGCCGAGCAGCAAATAGCCCCCTTCGTTCAATCCATAATGGAACCGGGGGATCAAACTCTTCTGCACTTCGCTGGTCAGGTAAATCAGCAGGTTGCGGCATGATATGAGGGCAAGGCGCGAAAATGGCGGATCCTGCAATACGTTATGCGGCGCAAAGATGCACCGTTCGCGCAATTCGGGTACGAGTTGGAACCCGTCCTCTAATTGCAAGAGAAATCGCTCGCGATGCTCTCGGGAAACGCCTTCAACCTGAGTCGCAGAATAGAGTGCTGCGCGTGCATGCATTAGCGCAGCGCCGTCGATATCAGTTCCGAATATCTGCCATGGTCGCGTATCGCCGCGCTCTTCCATGATCTCGGCTACTAATATGGCGATTGTGTAGGCCTCTTCCCCGGTCGAACAACCCGGCACCCAAATGCGGAACCGTTGCTGATCGCGATCGAGCATGGGCCGAATAACATTCGCCGCCAATTTTTCGAACACGTCCTTGTCGCGAAAAAACTGGGTCACACCGATCAGTATATCTTGCAACAGGCGGGCGCGTTCTTCGGCACTGTGCTTAAGCGTTGAGACGAAAGCGGGAACGTCGCGTTCGCGTCGGAGCATCATTCGTCGTTCGATCCGGCGGATTAACGTGCCCGGCTTGTACTGGGTAAAATCGTGGCCGTCCTCCTCCTTGAGCGTACCGACGATATCGCCAAGTGACGCTTCGATATCGCGCCGCCTGTCTTCGCTTTCGCTCTCGCTTAACGTTTGGTGATGATGATGATAGATTTCGATCAGTCGCGACGGGATTTCGCGCGGAGTCAACGAAAAATCGACCAGACCCGTGGCAGCCGCGCTATCCGGCATTCCCGAAAAACGCGCGCTATCGGCTTGCTGCACAACTGCGATACCGCCAGCTTGCTTGATTTCGCGCACCCCGGACGTGCCATCGCTCCCCGTGCCCGACAAGATGACCGCAAACGCTTCACTGCCCCGCGCTTTAGCAAGCGAACCGAGGAACCGGTCGATTGGCGCGCGCATCCCGTACGTCGTTTCGCGGTCGTGCAGTTGCAGTTCCGCCCCCTCGATCGTCGCATAAGGTCCGGCAGGCAGAACATAGATCGTGTCGGGCTCGATCGCTTGCTGCTCTCCGATTTGCACTACCGGGATTGAAGAGTGGGAACCCAGAAGATCGTGCATAATGGAGGGGTGATCAGGCGAAAGATGCTGTATGATCACATAGGCAAAACCGCTTTGCGCTGGGATAGCCTTTACCAACTCGCTCAGCGCTTCGAGTCCGCCAGCAGACGCTCCAATACCCACCACCGGACAGAGGTGCATAATTTCGACTTCCACTTTTTCGCTCATCGCTTTTATACACCTCGCGATGCAAATTTGGCCGCACCGGGACGGTTGCCCCTGAACTCAAAAAGAACAACGAACCTAGCCTTTTATGGCGTATATGAAAGACAATAGTTGGACGAAGCAGCCATGCGGGAATAGTCGTGTGATTATTGAAACCATTCTTAACGACGGCGCGCCCATTTGCATTCGCCGCGTGCGTCCGGATGATGAGCACCGACTGAGAGACGGGATCGCCCGGCGTTCGGAACAGTCACGCTATTTCCGCTTCTTTTCAGGAATGAAAATTCCTCCGTCCGCAGTCATCGACCGGTTGGTTGATGTGGATGGATATGACCATATCGCATGAGGGGCCTTGCGCACGGATTGCACCAAGACGCCTGCGATGGGGATCGTTCACGCGTTCCGCGACGATGGAAACCCGTCTAACGCACAATATTCAGTCGCGGTTATCGACGCCTATCACGGCCTTGGTCTGGCGCGATTGCTGACCGCAGTTTTGTTGCTCGACTGCCGCCGCGAAGGTCTGCGCGAGTTTACAGTCCATGTGCTTCATGAAAACAAGCCAGCGCTTGCGCTGACCCGGTCTCTCGGGGGAGTAAGTCGCGGTTTGGAGCGGAACGTGCAGGAATTCGAGATTGAGATCGATACCGCAACTGGCGTCCTCGCCAAAGACGATGATGTTCCAGGTCTAAAGGATGTGTTCGCGACGTTTGATCATGATGCCGCTAAATCGTAGTCATCAAGACTACAAGGCGCCAACGATGTTAGCCCTGCGCTGCAACGGCGGCGGCAGCAGCGTCAAGAAGTGCGGCTTCGCTGACCGGCTTTGCAAGGACGACTTCTTTCGACAACGGGGCGGGCAACATCTCGGTAAGATCATAACCGCTCAAAAAAACGATAGGCACCCCATCAGCCTGGAGGGTTTTGGCAAGCTCCAACGTGGTTGTGTCGCGCAGCGCAAAGTCGAGAACTGCCAGATCGAGCGCATCCCGGTCGCAAGCCAAGGCATCCTCTACCCTCGTGAAGGTTCCGATAACCTCCATCCCTGCGCGATCCAGCGCATCTCCATGCTGTTCGGCCAGAAGCCACTCGTCATCCACAACCAGCGCGCGCTTATTTGATAAGCGCGAGCGATCAAAGCGCGGAGTTAGCTGAACCGCGCCACTGCTCGCCAGCGTGTCAATCGGCGCCTTCAACGAAGGATCCAATGCAAAGTCCATAGTCATTGAAAAGCCCATAGCTTCCCAGACAGTCCTGACGTTCGCCTGCAACTGCGCAGGCATCATATGTTCCAGCACGGTCAGGCCGAAACCCTCGCGTATCGGCTGGCGGACCGTCGGACCGCCTCGCTCCTTCCATGCGAACTCAATGCGGTTTTCGAGGTCACCGGTGCGTCGCCATGAGACATGGACACCCCCCGTCGCTGTGGACAGCGCGCCGTGGTCTTTCGCATTTGTTGCCAACTCGTGAAGCAAGATCGAGAGCGGTTGCGCGTCATCGGGTTCCAAATTGATGGCCGGTCCATCCAATGTAACCTGACCGCTCTCGACGAATTCGCCAAGTTCGCCTTCAATCAAGATTGCGAGGTCGACAGAAGTCCAGCGCAACCGCGTTAGCAAACCATATGTCCGCCCAAGTGCTTCGATGCGGGCCGTAATTACTGTCTCGGAAGTATCTCGCCCTGAAATCCCGCGGATCATGGACAGAATGACCGAGACAAGGTTTCGGGCGCGATGATTCATTTCGCGAACCAGCTGAGCCAGCTCGCTCTTTTGGCGCAGCTGACCTGTGACATCCTGCAGAATGCCACGAACGGCCCAACCCCCATTTTGAGTTTCAAACCGCCTGCCAACCAGTTCGACGATCATCGCCGAACCATCATGACAATCTATACGCACGCGTTCTTCGAAAGCTTCACCATGCTCATACGCGGCTGATAAAGCGGTTTTGAGTCTATCGCGATCTTCTTCGTGGATATGGTCGAGCAATCCCAGCTCTTTGCTTTGGCCAGATGAGAGGTCAACGCCAAGCAGAGTTTGCAGCGAAGCATCAGGGACGAGCGTTCGCCGATCTGGATCATAGCCCCATACGCCCGCTGAACTACGCAGCAGCGTCATGTTCAAAAGCTCTTGCGCGATATCTGTTGAGGGACCGTTCAAAGGTTTTGCTCCCCTCTTATCGCCGCGTCCTGATTGTGCGCAGCCGCTGTTGTGCGACGGTAATCCAGTTGCTGTCGCAAACGCGGTGCGTTCGGCAGGCGAAACGCACCGCGCTTTCGCTCGACCTCGCCTGCCTGTTCCATCCGTGCCAACACGCGGTTTACATGAACCTCGGTGAGACCGAGCATATCGGCGATCTCCTCTTGGGTCAGCGCGAGGGGCACCCAATCTTTCGACGGGTCCGAAACCAAAAATTCGTCCACCAGATCAAGCAGCAGGATCGTGACACGGTGGGATGCAGGTAACGAGATCAAAGTGCGTACACGCTGCCATAATCGCTGCGCGCGCGCATCCTCCTGTCGTTCGATTGCCTCTGCGAAAGAGGGAGCTTCACGAAGCAAGGCGGAAAACCGCGCTGGATCCATCAAAGCCACTTTCGCGCCGCGCTTAAAATGCATGTTGCTCCGATGCTCGGTTTTTTTGATACGTTCAGCATTACAGATACTTCCCGGGCCAAAAACATCGTCAATATGCCGTCGCCCGCCAACTAGATAGACGAACCGGAAAGCGACCCCGTCGAGCAAGATGTGAAGAACCTGATCCCGGTCATGATCGTCCCAACTTGTTGCCTCGTTTTGCAAAGTGTGCACGGTTCGTATTGACGACCCCAGTTCGGGAATTTCGACCGCTTCAGCATGATGCCTGAGCGCGCGTTGCAAGGGTTGAAAGTCATGCTCGGGATGCATGATCCGAACCGCCCCCTATGCTGATAAGTTTTTCGCCAGAACGCTTTGCGTCGAGAGACATCATGATATTGCATGAAGTGCATGACCCGGGCTCACTGCGCAAGAAATTCGTTGGCGAAACCCAGATCAGGCGAAAGAAATTCAATCACAATAAACAGGGGGCGGCATCAACGCCGCCCCCCGCCTGTTTCAGGCTACACCTTGCCCTTGACGCTACGCCTATGCGTAATAGGGCGATACGCCGTAGTGGTTATAGACGCGATCCTGATATTCGCGGTCGGGCATATGGTCCCGTGAGCTTTGATCAACCGTTGGGCCGGAACGCAATTGCTCCTCGGTTACGTTGAGACGATAACCACCCAGTTCAGTGTCATAGTCGAGCTTTTCCCACGGCAGGACGTGATATTCACTACCCATGCCCAGAAAACCGCCAACCGACACAACGGCATGCGCAACCTGTCCGCTGGTCTTTTCGATCATAACCGATTGAACCGAGCCCATATCGTCTCCGTCAGAACTGTAAATACTGGTTCCCTCGACTTTTGCAGCAGCAATCAGTTCGTTATTTTCTTCAGTTTCAATACCCATGTGTTCGGTTCCTTCTCGATTCAATTGTACGATGAAAGCGGTCGGGGTGCTTTCACTTAATCAGCATTTGAGAGAAGAAAACAGATCCCGATCTAACAATTGTTTGAAGGCCGGGAAGGCAGCGGCCTGGCAGGGCCGGATTCGACGAACCGCGTACGCAAACCAACCTATTTAGGGGTGAAGATCCCAAGTGTGATCTAGACCGCCTTCAAGGTGGAGAAACGCTATGACGCTTCAAACTACAAGCAATTCATTCAATGCAAATATAGTAACCCTTGTGCAAGAGGATGCGCACGCGCAAACTCCTCAAGAGCCATGCCCCCGGACGGGGAATTTCCTGCTCGGGCGTTTGCGGGAGAAATTCAGTCGAAATGATCTCGGCTGTATCGAAGAGCTGATCGACAGCGAACGGGTTTTGCAGGATGAGGAGAAGTTCGTCGAAATCGGATCGCACAGCGGCGTTTGTGCTATCGTCATGGACGGCTTCTTGGTTCACGCAGCCGAAGAGGCCGGAAGTCGATCAATCACCGCCATTCGAATTCCAGGTGATCTGATCGACTTCGACAGCTTCATACTGAAGCGATCTGATCATTCTATTATTTCAGCAGGCCGGTCACGGGTCGCAATAATCCGGCACGAATGCATTGCAGATTTTTTGAACAAAGATCCCCGCGCGGCGGGGGCCATGTGGTGCTCTTCGTTGCTCGATGCAGCGATTCAGCGCAAATGGATTGAGATGTTCGGACGGCTCGATGCATCGCAGCGCATCGCGCATATTTACTGCGAGTTGCAGGCTCGCCTAGAATTTATCGGGAAGGCCAGTTCACACGCCGTGCGCACGCCGTTCACACAGACTGACCTAGCCGATATGTCCGGAGTTAGCCCCGTTCACGCCAATCGCGCGGTTGCCAAGCTGAGGGAATCGGGGCTCGGCCAAATCAGGCGCGGCACATTATATCCGGACGATTGGACGGCGCTCGAGCGCTACGCGCAGTTCGATAGCGGCTATCTTTACGGGCAAGCTGCACTCAACCGAATGAGTGCATGATTTGGACACTTCTTCGCTAGGTGTCATCCTGTATTCGGCTCGAACACCGAAGAGAGGACGACCGAAGCGGTGCAGAACTGCGTGAAAATCCAACAAAGGTGAAGTTCGCAACCATCGGCCCGCCGACCGATTGAGGTATTGCTATGGCTACCAAATTCGATCCGCATTTCATTGCACCCGATCAAATCGATCGCAATGCGCTTACCTCAAGTTTTGTAGCGCATATCGAGCGTACCGATTTCCCATGTGTGGGCGCGAAATCGGCGCTTGCCCGTGACTTGCTCCATGTCGAGACAGGATGGTCTATCACCAGCGGTTGGGATGACCTTCGTATACATCAGGGCCTGCTTGACTGGAGTAAGCAATACAAACGCGAAGGCGACGGGCTTCGATCATTCGCAGTGGTTTATTCAGGGCCGACAGACCTCAACGAAGCCCAGTTCGAGCGAGCGATGTGGCAACGCATTCAATCGCTTGCAGATAAAGATGCCTGGCGCGGCCAGCCGTACGATAAACGGGTGAGTGCTGATCCGAGTGATCCGCATTTTTCGCTGAGCTTCGGAGACGAAGCTTATTTCGCTGTGGGATTGCACCCGAATGCCTCGCGCGAAGCGCGGCGGACGCCTCTTCCTACAATCGTCTTCAATCTTCATGACCAATTTGCAAAATTGCGCGAAGAGGGTCGATATGAACGTATGCGTGACGCTATCCTCGAACGCGACGAAAACCTCACAGGATCGATCAACCCGATGCTAGCGCGCCATGGCGACAGCAGCGAAGCGCGCCAATACAGTGGGCGAAAGGTTGGGGACGGGTGGGAATGCCCGTTTGCCGACCCTCGAAAGGGTAAAGATGCAAAAAATTGATCCGCGTTCCGGAGTGGCATTTGCTTTAACAAAAGGAGCGACGCTGCGGGTATGCGATCCCGACGGTGGGCAGGTTTCAGACCTGCTAGCTTTCAACGCCGATGATGTGCGCGAAGTGATCTCGAACGGTCGCACTTTCGACTATGAGGAAACTATAAAACTCACCAAAGGCAACACGCTTTGGTCGAACCGTTCAAACAGGATGTTGACGATCACCACGGACACGGTGGGATGCCACGATTTCCTGTTGACACCGTGTAGCAAAGGCACGTTCAAACATTTCTACCCTGACAAACCCTTGCATCATGGTTGTCACGGCAATCTGTCCGGAGCGCTCGCCCCATATGGCATCGAACCTGATTCTATTCCGACAGCGTTCAATATATTTATGAATGTCCCCGTCGACACGAACACAGGCAAATTACGGGTCGACCCACCGACCACGAAACCTGGCGACTATATCGATTTTCGGGCTGAAATGGACCTTATCATAGGGCTCACATCATGCTCGGCTTACGCGTCCAATGGCGGCACGTTCAAACCGATAGATTATGAGATTGATGCCCCGGCAATGGCGCATTCCATCGCTTCATAGCGGAAGTGATAAGGCGAACGGCAACTCAAGCCTGTATGACCTGTAACTCATTCGGCAAACGCCCATTCTTGAGCCTCGTGCAGGTGCCCCGCGTCAAAGGTGCGCTGTTCAAGTGGCAACAACTTTCCAAAACTTTCGACGGCCTGTTCGGCTAGCGAAGGCGCGCCTACGACTGCGTAACGCGCCACGGGCGAAATCGATTTGAGACTTGTGAGAGTTGCCGAAGGGGAAGCAAATGCCGATGGTCCATAGGTCTCGACACCGGTGAAATCGAGCACCATTCGAAGCTCGCTACTGGTATCCATAGCCGTTTCGACAACACACGCCATCTGATTGACATCGTCGGCGTCCAGCTCGCCTGAAAATTTGAAGGTCAGTTGGGTGGTGTCCCCGAATGAGCGTTCGTCGCTTCTGATCATGATCGGTCTTTCGCTATTAGAAGGTGGTTCATCGTAGCAATGCCGATTATGCCAACAGGGTCGACCAATCTACATTTGATAGTTTTGCACCCATGCAGGCGCGCCAAAGGTTCAAGGTTCATTCCAATAGCCATCAAACGAGGAGTGAACTGATGCTGGGAAGATTACTTGCGCTGGGAGCAGCCGGATTTGCTGGCTATCACATCTATAAATCGCGGCAGGGTGACGATGCGTCTGCGGATGAAAACGGTTCGACTGCCGCATCACGAACCAAAAAAAAGGCGATTGAGCCTCCACAAACAAAGCCTGGCAAAGCCAAAGCTGGCACGCCGCGCAAAAAAGCTTCGACCACGCAGACGCCCGAGACGAGGGACGATCTGACGAAGATTGATCGCGAGCTCGAACAATCATTCCCCGCAAGCGATCCGCCTGCCAACTATTAATTAGCAGAAGATCGGTAGGTCACCGCGCATCTCAATTGACCAAAGACCCATGATGAAGCGCTGTCTCGCATAAGCGAGCGGTGCCTCTTGTCGTCTACGGGTGTTGACTTTCTTGGCCTCGCCAGAGTCGCTTCGAGGCTGCGATTTTGAAATCCTACCTGATCACTTCTCATAACGTCTGTTGTTTACGCAACGCTCGCGCCACTCGCGTGTAGCCCGGTAAGACCACCCGTATAATTTTCAATAGGAGACAATCAGTGGCGCAAATACCCGTTGAGAAAAAATCATCCATCTGGCCGTGGATTTTGTTGGCTTTGGCCATCGTCGCAGCACTCCTGCTGTTCTTAATGCTCCCCGATGAGGCCGACGACACACCAGCCATTGCGGCTGATACCGCCGATCAAACCAGCATCGCTGATGCTGATGCTGAGATGACCCTCGCTACCATTCTTGCAAATCCGCAAGCGTACATCGGACGCGACAATTTCACAGGCAAGGTGGATGTGCCCGCCGTGCCAACGGATCGCGGTTTTTGGGTCGAGCATGAGGGATCGCAAATGTTCGCGCTTTTGATTGATGGACCTCAAGAAGTCCCGCTCGACATCAATCCGGGCCAGAACTTGCAGGTGAATGGCGGGACAGTGCGCGATGCCGGTGATCTCGAAAATCTGCCCGGTGAACCAATCGATGATGATACACGGGCCATCCTGGCCGAGCAGGACGTTTTTCTGCTGATCGATGAAGACCAGATCGAAATCCTTGCCCGCTAACTGGTAAACTTGGAGTAGCACGATGGAACATGATGACCGCTTCGACAAATTCGAAGACTTGGGTAATTACAAGCTCACCAATCCAGAGCAGGATATTCGAGGACGCACTCTTGTGGATCTAACCGGTAAGATCCTTGGTAAGATCGATGAAATGATCGTCGATCTCGAAGAAGAGGAAGTGGCCGCTGTTCGTCTGGAAGACGGACGGGTATGCGGCGTCGACCGGTTGGAGATCAAAGACGATCACGTGGTCTATCAAGGTACTCCGGTTACGCATTACGTTCGAATACGCTTCGCAAGATAACTTTGATCTTCTCGAAGTGGTCGCTCATTCATGACCCTTGACAAGGTTTGTCTTATGTTGCTCTCCGGCCTTCGAGCAAGGCCGGAGCGTTAACATACTATCAAATCAGGAGCGCACATAGTGAATGTGACACGCGCCACCTACATCCGCGCAATAGGGTATATGGGCCTGATAGCGTCGGCTCTTTCGATCGCACTCATACTCTTCGCCGATCTTACCGTTGCGGGGAACGATATGGTTGCCGACACCATCAGTGCGATGGCGGCCGGCGAACGTTATTGGTACGCAGATGCCGGAATCTACGCCTTGGCCTTTGCATTCGCGGTATTGGGTCTGGGCATGGCCGCGGTGCATCCCGGCGGGCTTTTTTGGAGCTTTGCGACGTTTGGTTATACCGCTTTGGGGGGCCTCATATTTCTCATCGGTTTTCGCAATGAGTATGGCGATAGCGATGCGGAAACCGGGGAAGTGGTGCATTTTTCTCTCGTTGTCATTCTCGGCATAATCATGGCGATAACAGCGTGGTGCTCAATCCGCGGTACGCGCGAGCTGGCTCAAAACCTAAGCGCGAGGTCGATCACGCTCGCATCAATCTGGACAATAGGAGCGCCCGCATTTTTCATTTTGCCAACCGGCTATGACGGGCTTTACGAGCGAGGTTTGGGACTGGTGGCTATCGCCATCGCCGCAACAATGGCTCAGGTCCTACTGACGAACGAAAAGCGATAACTCGTACAGTTCCACTGTCACGTCGCTCATAAGAGCAAAGGAAATAACACGATGTTTTTCGACCAGTCACAGATCGACCTTATTATACGCGGCAGTGTCCTTGGCCTGGCCGCGCTCATTTTTGTGACACTGCTTATTAGAGTGAACGGCCTTCGCTCGCTTTCCAAGATGACCAATTTCGATTTCGTCATGACGATTGCCTTGGGAAGCCTTCTTGCAGGTGCTGCTCAGGCGACTGCCTGGTCCGGCTTTATTCAAGCGCTGATCGCGATGGTGGCTTTGTTCATCGGGCAATGGACCTCGGCACGGCTACGCAAAGCGTCAGATACGTTTGAAGACTTTGCGCAAAACGATCCGGTGCTGCTCATGCGTAATGGCAAAATGATAGAGAATGCCATGAAGGAGACCCGCGTCACGCAAAGCGACCTTGTCGCTAAACTGCGCGAAGCAAATGCCCTCGATTTCGATCAAGTTCGCGCCGTCGTTTTGGAATCGACGGGCGACATATCCGTCATGCACGGTGACAGTATCGACGAAAGATTGCTCAAGGATGTGAACACCGTTGCAAGTTAAAGGCGTCGTCAGCGCCCTTGTCGGTTGAATGCGCTTTTATAGGCGGCCATCATTCCTGGATGACCTTGACGCTTTTCTCGATAAGATCAACCGGCCCGAAACTAGTCATAAAACTCACGTCAGCTGCGTCGCGCCCGACGCCGATCTTCACAGTGTCTTCGGGGCTCGCCATGCCTGTCGCATCGACGATATGCCAATACCCCCCGTCGTCGCGTGTCGGATCGGCGAGAAACACCTCGGCCACTGCATGGAAATCTTGCGGTTCTACACCTGGCGCGTAGCAGCTCACAAAGCGAGCGGGCGTACTAGAGGCCCGGGCAAGCGCAATCAACAGATGTGCGAAGTCGCGGCAAATTCCGCGTCGTTCGAGGAACGTGTCTTGCGCCCCTGTCGAAGCGTCGCTCACGCCCGCTTCGTAGGAAACATGGCTCGCGATCCAATCGGATATGGCCGCTATACGAGCGCCGCCTTGGATGTCTACGAACTTACTAAGCGCGAAAGATTGAAACTTGCTCGCAGGGCAATAGCGCGAATCGAAAAGATAGGGCACCGTTTCACGCGGGAGGGCGTGCGGGGGAAGGGCGCTTTGATCCGGCAGGATCGGATTAATCCTGTCAATCCGAACCGATGCTTCATAGTCGATTTCAAGCTCGCCTTCGAACCTGATCCAAGAGCGCTCTCCAATGTAATCCTGTGCGGGAAACCCTGCCGTGATGCGCTGAGAGAAGTTTCGACGAAGGATTTCGAGAGACTGATCAGGGAGCGCTGCTGCATCAAACTGCAACAGGCAGTCGACTGGATTATTTGCTCGCAGCACGAGCTTCGTATTTATCTTAATGGCCATGATTGAGCACACTCCAATGGCTCATATACGCCGCCCACAAATAAGAGGGGTAGCCGGATATGCGAGATTGATGATATATCTTATGATAAATATTAACTGGTGCGCCTAGGGTGAAGCCTGTCGACATGGCTGCGCTGCTGCCGCACGTTGGAGCGCTCGCTCGCTATACAATCATTATCGTGGTCACGCACCTTTTATCTCATTGATGGGGTGCGCGCAGTGTGTAAGTTTCCGTGTCACGATGCCCACTGTTTCGACCCTCGCTGACCCACATCTACGCGCTCGCACACGCGCGCTCAATTCAGCGCCCCTTAACGATGAAAATACGCGCTATGTGCTTGTGTGGTTGCAACAGACCCTGCGCGGGCATCAGCATCCCGCGATCGAAGTTGCTTTGGAAATTGCCAATGTGCAAGGGCTTCCCATTC
This sequence comes from Pseudomonadota bacterium, assembly GCA_039033515.1. GTDB lineage: Bacteria > Pseudomonadota > Alphaproteobacteria > Sphingomonadales > Sphingomonadaceae > Erythrobacter. The sequence continues at coordinate 123,510 of JBCCCM010000001.1, read as the reverse complement.
TTGTTTACCATGGGCTGCGACCTGATTATCCATACGCTTCGCACCGGCTTTCGCGCTTCATTCTGGGAGCGTCCGCACAAATGGGTCGCCGGCTTCGCGAGCGCGGAATTGCGTGTCGGCAATTGATCCAACGTAGCCATGATCATGGCAAAGGTATGGTGTATCGCCTGGCTGAACAGGCTGCATGCGTCATAGTGGACGATCACCCCACTTTCGTCGCGCGTGCGCAATCAGATAGCTTTGCCGCGAGCAATAGGCGCGCTTGTTGGGCCGTGGATGCGACGCGTATGATCCCGCATTCGCAGCTTTCGGGCAAGCTCAACACAACCAAGGCGTTTCGCGCGGCGCATTCACCGCTGCGCGAGGATTGGATCGAAGGGTGCAGCGATGTCGAGCCACGCTTCGCGTTCGAGGCCGATGCGCCCGGCGCAGAGCTGCCTGAGGAATTGGTGGAGCTCGCCGATTTTGATGAGCGGGCGCTTGACCAACTTACATCCGGGCTTCCTGTCGATCAGGTGCTCATTTACGATAGTCAATACCCCGCCACGCGCGAAGCCCTGACGGCAAAGCTGGACGCAATCGATGAGACCTTCGTACGCGCCTACAAATCGCAGCGCACCAATCCCGCCAAGCCATACGGTGCCACCGAGCTTTCCCCTTACCTGCACTTTGGCATGGTGGCCCCATGGGAAGTCGCCCAGCGCGTGCGCGATTGCGGCGCGCCCAAATCCTATGGCTACAAGCTGCTCGATGAGCTTTTGACCTGGCGCGAATGGAGCCATTGGCGCATGACCGAAGACCCGTCGCTCCTCCTCTATGAGAGCTTGCCCAGAGCAGCGCGCGCCACGCTCGATGCGCACCGTGACGATTTGCGAGATCCGGCGCTTTCATTTGAAGAGGTCTTGCATGGTCAAACGCCCGATAGCGTCTTTAACGCTGCGGCGCGCTGCTGGCTTGAGACTGGATGGCTGCACAACAATTTGCGCATGTATTGGGCAAAGCAAGTGCTGCGTTTCATGCCCTCCCCCGAACAGGCATGGGCGGCGTGCTGTTATGTCAATGATCGACTGTCATATGACGGGCGGGACCCCGCGACCTATATCTCCATGCGATGGGCTTTTGGCGAGGCCAAGCCGGGCTATCGCGACATACCAATCTATGGCCGGATCATGCCAAAATCGCCTGCTGCAATCTTTAAGCGCGAAGGCATGAAGGCGTGGATCGAGGATTGGTCCGCGCGCGACACGGCCCGGCTCGATTGCGCCGATTTTGCCGAACGCTCAGCGCTCTATGGTATTTAATCACTGCGCCATGCGCCTGTAGCCTACTCCAATCCGGCGGCGTGCGCTTGTGCGACGGGCTCGAATACGCGCGGCGAAGGCTTGCGCGCTGGCATGATTTTCGAACGCGTGCTGGACCTGTTTCAATCGTCCTCCGATCCGTCCCCAACGGCGCTATATAACAAACCAGCCAAACAGATCGCGTTCGACAAAGAGGTGGTATTCGCGAGCAATACCCAGCCCATCATCACGCGCTTGCCAGTGTTTGTGTGTGTCCATGACCCTGACTTGTCCGATTGAGGTGTCCTGTGTCTAACGCATTTCCTGAATCAAAACTAGCCATACTGATTCACTGCACCGATAGATTACCACACAAGTCGGGCGATCATTGTTGTAAAGACTAACAAATATTTGATCGGGCGCGGATCGGGTCGAACCGGAGTCTTTCAGAGTAACCTCAACTCAGAAGGCCCTTGTCCCATGCATATATTATCCATCGCTCTTGGCGGCTGTCTTAAAGCGGAGCCGGTACGCTATGGTATAACCGAGGACACTGGCGGCCATATCTCTTACATTCTGGGTGCGATGCAGGCGCTTGCGGCGCGCCATGATGTTACGCGCGCGGAAATTGTAACCCGCCTATTCGATGCACCGAACCTTGGCGAAATTCACGCGCGCGCGGTTGAGAGAGTCTGCCACAAATGCTCGATCACGCGCATCGACAGCGGCAATCGCGCTTATCTTTCCAAAGAGGCGCTGGCTGCCGATCGTGAGGCGTTCACGAACGCACTTGTCGCCAATCTTCGCGCGCGCGAAAGCTTACCCGACATCATCCACGCACATTTCGCCGATGCAGCAGACGTAGCCCAACGGGTGCAGCGCGAGCTGGGCATTCCTTACATCTATACCGCGCATTCGCTAGGGCGGGACAAGCTCGAGGCGCTTGGCGATGAAAGCGCGGAACTGCGCGCACGCATTGGGGAAGAAGACCGCGCGATCGCTGGAGCGGCCGCCATTATCGGATCATCGCGCGATGAATGCGAACGCCAACTCATCGACTATCCTTCCGCAAAGCTTTTACGCATCCATCGGGTCAGACCCGGCGTTCAGACGCGCAACGGCGCACCGCACGAAAAGCGCGCCGCGCAATTGATCGCACCCTTCTTGCGCGAACCGGAAAAGCCGATCATTCTCATCATCGCGCGGCCCGTGCACAAAAAGAATCTCGCAGGTCTGGTCGAGGCATATGCGCGCCTTCCTTCGCTGCAAGAACGCGCGAACCTCGTGATCCTTGCCGGGCAACGACGTATGATCGGTGAGGGTGAACCTGAACAGGTCGAGGTGATCAGCGATATGGTGGATCGTATCGACCGTCATGATCTGCACGGCCGCGTCGCCTATCCGCGCACGCATGATGGCGATCACGTGGTCGGCCTCTATTCACTCACCGCGCGCAGTCATGGCGTTTTCGTGAACCCAGCGCTGATGGAGCCGTTCGGGCTTACAATTGTCGAGGCAGCAAGCCACGGTCTGCCCGTCGTTGCGACCAAAATCGGCGGACCGCTCGATACCATGCGAGAGATTGAACATGGTTTGCTGATCGATCCGTGCGACCCGGACGATATTGGGACGAAGATCGATGAACTTCTTACCGACCGCAAGTTGTGGGGGCGATGCCACCGCAACGCGCTAGAGCGGTCGGGGCAGTTTCAATGGGCAAGTTACGCCGACGCTTTTGTCAAGATCGCGCGGCCTGTCTGCAACGCCCATTCACGCGGTGCACTTGAGTTCGCCCTCGCCCCTGCAAGCCGTGATGGCGCAGGCAAGGCGCCGATGAATACAACGTCCGAAAGCCTGCTCGTAAGCGATCTCGACAACACGTTGACCGGTTGCCGGAAAGGCGTTGCACGTCTGCGCGAGTTTCTCGAACGACGCGACGACATGGGCTTCGCCATCGCGACGGGCCGCTCCATCATTGAAACGCGGCGGATCGTTCGCGAATGGGATCTGCCCGAACCAATTGTCTGGATCACATCGGTCGGAACGGAAATCTATTGGAATCGCCCGGAAGGACCCGTGCGCGACACTGGTTTTCCTGCGCTTGCAAAGGCGCGCTGGGATCCGCAAGCGGTTGAGCGGGTGGCACAGCGCTTTGCCCAGCTTGAACCGCAGCCGCAATACGAACAGCGCGATTTCAAACGCAGCTATTTTTACACCGATGCACGGGATGTGGCCAATGTGCGCGCGCAGCTGGAGCGCCAGGGGATAGCTGCACGTGTGGTGGCAAGCCATGAGGAGTTGCTCGATATCATGCCAGAAAGCGCCGGAAAGGCCGCCGCGATGTTTTACGTAGCTGGGCGACTTGGCATTGCGAAAAATCGTATTTTTGCCGCCGGTGACAGTGGGAATGACGAAGATATGCTGACCGTGTGTGCCAACGCCATTATGGTCGACAATCACGCGCCCGAGATCGCTTTTCTGCAAGGGCGGAACAACCTCTACACCGCAAAGCAATCCCATGCCCAGGGTGTGGTCGAAGGGCTCCAAGCGCATGATGCGCGCAACGCTGCAAAAGCGAATACAGCGCATCATCTCAGATCTACCACACCCATAACTCGATCACGCGGGGCAACAAATGCTGGCCGCGCGCGGCTTACGCTCAAAACCATGCGCAAGGTACAATCATGAACCACCTTCAGCCCATCGGTTATTTCGTCCACCATCAAGGACGCGGCCATATCGAACGCGCCACCGCCATCGCCAATAGCCTGATAGAGCATCGCCCGGTTATGCTGTTTTGCGCGCGCCCCGATGCTTTCGGTACGCTCGACGAACGCGTGGAGATGACCCCCCTCCCCTCGCTGTTCGAGCCTACGGGTGATGAGGCGCCAAACCTGGCAGCCGTGCCTGCACCTTCCACGGTGCATTGTGCGCCGCTGGGCTGGCCCAGCATTCGTACGGCCATGGCGCGGATTACAACGTGGTTCGATGCGGCCAATCCAGCGCTTTTCATAACCGATGTTTCTGCCGAACTGGGTCAACTGGCGCGGCTATGTTCGGTCCCGCACATTGCGGTGATGCAACATGGCGAGCGTAGTGATCCGGGTCACATGGCCGCTTATGAAAGCGCAGTCGGCCTGCTAGCGCCTTATGCGCAAAAGCTCGATCAGAACGAGCGCCCCGCATGGATGAAGCGCAAGACGCATTACGCACCCGGTGTTGGCATTGATATCCGTGCTATCCCCAGCAAAACCGAAGCGCGCGCGCGGCTTGGCCTTCCCAAGGATCGCGATATTGTCTGCGTGATTGCGGGGGGCGGCGGCGACGGGATGCCCAGTGCCCCGCTCACAATTGGCGCGCGCGACGATGCGCAGAGCCTATGGTTCACCATCGGAAATGTTAAGACCGAATGGCACGAGACCCCGCCCGGCAACCTCGTCCATCGCGGATGGGTCGATAATCCGATGGACTGGATTGCGGCGGCGGACCGGATTGTAAGCTCATGCGGGAATACGACGGTGCATTCGGTGCTGGCAGCGGGCAAACCATGGGTGGTCGTGCCCGAATGGCGCTATTTCAGCGAACAGGAATGTAAGGCCGAGGCGCTGGACCGCGAAGGGCTGGCCGCTGTGGCGCGGCAATGGCCTGCCCATGCGCAAGGTTGGCAGCGATTGTGGGCCGCGGCCCGCCAACTTGAACCATCGGATCGGAGCGGTTTTGTCGATCCCGGTGCAGCAGACAAGGCGGCGCGCTGGCTTGACGAAACCGCGCGCGAATTGTGGCGCACGAATGCGAGCGAGGGCACTGGCGCCCTGCCCGCCCTCCCCCAATTGAAGGTGGTCAATATATGATATCGGTTTGCACTTTGGCTCACGGGCGCGAGACACATCTCGCCAATCTCATTCGCGGACTTGGCGAAGCGCGTGTACGCCCCGCAGAGGTTGTCATCGCGGTGATGCAGAAGACCCCCTATCGCGATCTGCCTCCGGTGCCCTTCCCGGTACGCCAGATTGTGCTGGAGACGAACGCCATACCGCTCGCTAAAGCGCGCAATGCGGCTGCACGAGCAGCAAGCGGCGAACAAATGGTGTTCCTTGATGTCGATTGCATCCCCCACCCCATGTTACTCCCCGACTATGCGGCGGCTATGCGCGAACATGACGGCGTGTTCATGGGTGAAGTCGCCTACCTTCCCAACGGCGCGACCAACAGCGGAGTTGACTATGCGCGCTTTGATCAACTTGGCGTGCAGCATTCCGAGCGTCCCGGACCTCCGTCATCGGGCGTGCGGAAATGCGAAGACTATCGCTGCTTCTGGTCGCTCAATTTTGCACTTCATTGCGATGTATTCAAAAGCGTGGGCGGCTTCGATGAGCGGTTTACAGGATATGGCGGGGAAGACACCGATTTCGGTCGTGCGGTGCATTCGCGAGGGCACCAACTCTGGTGGATGCGCGGGGCTAGGGCCTATCACCAATATCACAAGCACCATATGCCGCCCGTTCACCATCTCGATAGCGTGCTGGCCAATGCTATGGTATTCGCCGACAAATGGGGCGAACCGACAATGCAACATTGGCTGCGCGCCTTTGTGCTAATGGGGCTGCTCGAACGCACCGATACAGGTTGGCGTAAGCTGCGCGAGCCGGACGAACGCGACTTTGCGCTCACCCGGCAGCAAGAAATGGAACCTTATGCTAGCAGCGCGCGTGTTCTCGATTGGCTCGAAGAAAACGCGCAAGTCGCTTGAACGAGCATTGCATCAAGCGCTCTGCGATAGCATTCTTCATACCCCGCCACCATCGCCTCGACCGAAAAGTGTTTGACGGCGCGCGCCCGGCACAAAGTGCGATCTATCTGCTTTGCGCGGCCTATGGCAGTGGCTAGGCCCGCAACATCACCAGGCGGCACAATTAGCCCCCCCTCCCCTACAACTTCGCGCAGCGCGCCGTTGTCATAAGCGATGACAGGCGTGCCGCTTGCGAGCGCCTCTGCAGCCACAAGACCAAACGGTTCGTCCCATAGCGGAGTGACGATCGCGCCACGTGCCCGGCTGACATAATCGCGCAGGCTTGCTAGGTTTTGATGCCCGCAATATTCAATTGCGTCGCTCAAAAAGGGTTCGACCTCCCCGGCGAAATAGGCGGTGTCTTCCACCGGCCCGAACAGTTTGAGCGATACGCCCGCCATCATGGCCGCACGCACCGCATCAGCGGTCCCTTTGGTGGGGGTAATCCGGCCACACCAAGTAAAGTAATCGCCGCGCACCTCTGACGGACGCCATTGATCGCAGCGGATTCCGTTATTGACGACATCGGTCGAGGGATGGACCGTCGCTGGCCAAAGCGCTTTCTGACTTTGCGAGGTAACTGTCATGCGCAACTGCGCGCTGGCGGCGGTGCGTTCCGCAGCCTCACGCATCACGCCAAAGGGTGGCACATGCTGCGAGGTTACACACGGCATACCATCGCGCGCTACCCAATCGAGGATTGGAGCGTAGAGCGAATTGTTGTGCACGACATCAAAGCCTTGTTCGACGATAGTTGCCCAGGCGCGCTCAAACGCAGCGCGCTGAAAGCCCGCCAATTCAGGCGAACCGCGCCACACGCGCCAAGGCAGCACTTCTTCATAAGGTGCGGAGCAGATTTCCACGAGGTTCTCATCGCGCGAACCGCCCGCAGCGAACAAGGTCACGAGGTGACCCACGCGGCGCAACTGCTGACACAGCATCTGACAATGCGCCTCCATGCCGCCCATGAACGGTTCGGCAATCGCGTGACGAATATGCGCGAGTACGGCGATTTTCATTAAATGACCTCGGATCTGGAAGAGCGACAAATCAACCCCCCTGCGCAACGCACCGGCTCCAAAGTAACATACGCTGGATCGGGAACTTCCACGCACCTTTGTGCGATTGTGCCTTATCCTTTAAGGTGAACCTTATGCTTTCGCATCGCTATATCTTTATTGCCGGGTTGCATCGCACCGGAACGAGTTTGCTTGCGCAGCTAATGGGTCAGCATCCGCAGATTACGTCTATTTCAGGCGCCCCTGTCCCGGAGAATGAGGGCTGCTACCTTCAAGGTGCGATTCCGCACACAGCACGCGATGGCATCCCAGGAAAATACGCCATTGATCCGCGCCAGTATCATACAGAGGAAAGCGCGCTCAATACATGGGACATAAGAATGCGGCTGGAAGCGGAATGGAGTGTATGGTTCGACCCGGCCAAACCCTGGCGACTTGAAAAATCACCAGTTAATCTAACTCGTATGCGCCTCCTACAAGGCCTTTTCCCGATGGCGCATTTTATCGTGATAACACGGCACCCGGCAGCGATGGCGCAAGCGCTGCGTAAATGGGATGATGCACCCGTTCAAGAACACGAAGACTATGGCATCGCCGCTTACGAACGCGCGCTCAACGATATGCGCTACCTGCACCATGCGGTGTGTCTGCGATATGAGGATTTCATAGCGCGGCCGCAGGCCATTCTGCGTGGCCTCGCAACGTTTCTCGATCTCAATACGCCGTTTGAGACAAGTGCGTTGCACAACACATTACGCAACGGGAACGCGGACTATCCTCGAATCGCGGACAGCGTTGCTCGATTTGAAGCGCTCGGCTACGAGGCAGGCGGCGAGATCGCGCCGTTTGAACCAATCGTTCAGCATCCTTTGCGCGCGCATCGCGAAGGTGCGCAAGGCGCGTTGAGGGGAACCGGACCGACGGTACTAAAATAGAATCGCCATTTCAAAAATTGCAACTTCCTAACATCCATCAATAGACCGCAGAACATCGCGCTCTATGCTGAACTCCATGTCTCGGGGATCTGACTATCCGCTAACTGGAAACTTTCTTGCTGGTCGGTTGCGCACCACCCTCGCTTCGGAAGACCTAAATTATATTGAAGACCTGATTGAAGATTCCTCCTCGCTTACTGACGCGGAAGTGTTGATCGAGCGCGGACAGCGCGCTGATATCAGCGCGATCTTAGTCAAAGGCTTCATGTTTCGCACGATTGAGCGATATGACAAACGCTTTATCGTAGGGATTCATGTACCAGGCGATTTTGTTGATCTGCATTCTTTTGCACTTAAGCGCCTGGACCACAACGTCGTCGCTGCGGGCAAAGCGATCGTGGGCACCGTATCGCATCGGCGTATCGAACAGGCTATGGGCGAAAGGCCGCGGATTGCGCGCGCTTTGTGGTTCGCCACGCTGCTCGACGCGGCGATCCATCGTCAGTGGATTTTGATGCACGAGCAGCTCGATGCACCGCGCCGGATTGCCCATATCTATTGTGAGCTTCACTATCGACTGGAAACGGTGGGGCTCGCAAGTGCGCGTGCCATACGAACGCCATTTACACAGCTCGATCTCGCGGACATGATCGGCGCGAGCGCGGTTCATACTAATAGGGCGGTAGGCAAGCTACGCGAAATAGAGTTGGCACAGATCAGGCGCGGCACTCTTTATCCAATGGATTGGAAGGCGCTGCGCGACTATGCGCAGTTCGATGCCGCTTACCTCTATGGCAATGGCCCGCTTTTGCTGAACGAAGGGTGGGACGCGGCACCCGTTACTTGATTATGCACAGGTGCCCCTCGTCGGGAAGAGCCTTCAATGGTCGCGGCTTTCTTCTTTAGTGTGTCCCGGCCCATTCTCCGGTTCATCGGGTACCCTGACATCCTGTAACGCTTCTGCCTCATCCAGCCTGCCATCTTGATGTGGAATAACCGACAGTTGGCCATTTGTCTCAAGGATAACCCAGTTCGCTCCAGCGTTTTCGATAACCCCTTCGCGCCGCAATGCCGCGCGAACCTCCTCTTCGGAGATACGGGCTTTATCCATCGCATCGCGCAGATACTCGCCCTTATGGGTCAGCAAAGTGGGCTGCGCCTTGACGATCTTCGAACCTAGCTCCGTCGTGCGCACCCATTTAGTCGTGAAATATTGCATCACAGCCAAAACACTTATTGCCGCCACAGCATCGAGGGTTGAAACGTTTTTGAGCAATATGCCGGATGCCGCAAGGCTGCCCACCGCGACATTGATGATCCAATCGAAATTGTTGAGCTCGCTTGTGGTGCGTTTTCCGACAAGGCGGACCATCGCCACGATAAATATATAGAACAGAACAGCGTTGACTGAGATTTCGATCAAGCGCGGCCAACTTGACCAGATATTCGCGATGTCAGACATTGGGTTCGACCTCGTACTGGATACTTGGTGGTCCATAGTCGCGCGGCACTGCTGAGCTACAGGTGGATAGGCCGATGAGAAGGTCTTTTTCGGCCCGTAATTTGATCGTTCCAGGCGCTATCAATTCAGGTGGGGTCACAAGCACCAATCCGCTTTCAGGATCAATTTTGATATTCGTGAAAATACTCAGGCTCACCTCGAAGGGTTGTATCGCAATCCCATACTTTTCAAGTGCGTACTCAAGAGCATTACCGCACCGCGCCTCTTCTTCGTCCAACGGTGCAAACCGTTTCCTCGCCCGATGGCTGCACGGTGGCAAATACAGATCATGTACACCCACATCATCGCGCACTATCGTCAAAAGCGGATCGCAATGCGAAGACCATAATTGACTGAAAAGTCCGATTTGCGTTGTCTCTTCAAAAGCAAAGGTATGAGCTGCCGAAAAGCGCTCAGCCGGATTGGCGCGCGTATAGGCCACCAGATCGCATACTTGCCCGCCCGTTTTGCTTTGCACGGTAAGCGCATCCCCCTCATCGAGTTCTAGGGCGATCGCAGTTCTAGGTCGCAGGGTTCTCATACAATCAATACCTGAACATTCTCATAGCTCTCTTGACGCCACCCAATGGATCAATACCTCGACCAGGTACGGTGTTGGATAAGCTGTGTAAGATGAGTGTGGCTTCGCCCAGGTCGGTGCTTACGAGGAAGTAAGGCTGTTACTCGTACACGAGCAACGTAACCCCTAGCTGCAAAAGCGACGAAGAGATGGTGAAGTGGGGAGAAAGTTTCGCGGCGTTCGCCACGCACTAGAAATGAATGGATCGATCATCTGTGCAGCCCTTTTCATTCTTACAATCGTTCAAGGGTCGAGAGCACAATTCGGGTCCAAGACTAACATAAATTCGATTTGTCAAAACCGTTATGGTGGTTTGCGTGGCCCTTCCATCCCCCGGTGCGGTCTCGCATATTTCGGGAGGGGGTTTGCAGACGTGCCTTCCGTGAAAGGTCTGCGACGCCGGGTAGAAGGCCGCTTCCTCGATCCATGTATTTCAAGCACCTTTTGCGCTTCGGCCTTTACTTCGGGGCGCTTTCTTAAGTGCCAGATAGTATCGCGCGCAGCTTTGATCGCTGCCGCGTGATCGACAAGAGGCGCACGATAATCCGTCCCGCACTCATGCTTCCAGGGCTCGTGTACTTCCTTTGCATCGCACCCCCTAAGCTCGGGCACCCACTGGCGGATATAATCGCCATCCGCGTCGTGATCGCGGCCCTGCTTGATCGGGTTGTAGATGCGCAACGTGTTGATCCCGCTTTCGCCTGATTGCATCTGTGCCTGTGTCCAGTGAATGCCCGGTTCGTAATCGGTGAACAACCGCGCCAGGACCATGCCCGCATCCTGCCAGCGTAGAAACAGATCATAGCAGGCAAAGCTCATTAGCATTGCGCGCATACGAAAGTTGATCCATCCGGTTGCAGCCAGCTGGCGCATACACGCATCCACAAAGGGAAAGCCGGTCTGGCCCTTGGCGAACGCATCCAGCAATTCGGGATCCGAAGGCGGCCGCATGCCTTCATAAGCGCGCACGGCAGGACGCCATTCAAGTTGCGGGTCAGCCTCAAGCTTCTGGATAAAATGGCAATGCCAATGCAGCCGCCCGACAAAAGAGCGCAAGGACGAACGCCAGGCTTTCGCATCGGCGCTATTGTCGCCCTTTAGCTCTGCCTGCCGCGCTAGCGTTGTCTGGTAACATTCGCGCATCGAAATCGTGCCTACGGCCAAGTGAGGCGAAAGGCGCGAGCCCCCGGTTGCGGCTAAGGTAGGCGAAGACATATCGGTGCGATAGTCGCGCCCGCGCTCATACAAAAAGCTCTGCAGCACTTCACGTGCAGCAGCGGTGCCGGGCTCGGGCATCCATTCGACCGGATCAGGCGTGAGGCCGAGTTCATCTGGGGAGGGAACCACATTGGAGAAGCCTTCGTCTTCCACCCAATTCCTGTCAGATGAAGGCATACTAGGCATGGGCTTGGCCGGCCGCTCCATAAATGCGTCCCAGTCCTTTGCCCACCGGTCACGGTTAAGCGCTGATCCACGTAAAATACCGTATTGGCGATGTTCGTGGAAAGTTACCTCGTTCTTCTTGCACCACGCCCGCACACGAATATCTCGTTCGTAAGTCCAGCGATTACCGGTTTCTTCATGCGCGTGCAGAGTGAAAAGACCACGGCGCTCGGCGATCTGGTCGAAAGCTTCGCAAATATCACCTGTCTGCACATGCAAGCGTCCGCCTAACGCGCCGATATCGTTGCCCAAAGCGCGCGCGCACGCCGCCCACCAGTTATATTGTCGCGCCGATGTGTCCGCGCCCGCCCAATAATTCGGCTCGACGCCAACTATTGCGAGAACCGGGCCATTGCGCGCCGCGTCGTGTAAAGGAGCATGATCGCAAACCCGCAAATCGCGTTTGAACCAAACGACCTGGACCGGAGCCATTCCGTGTGGGGGAGGGGGGTCTGCAATAGGCATTTCTCGCTAATCACCGGCGCCATGCTCCGGTTCCCTAATTCTTGGCATAGTTCTTCCTTTGTTCTAAATGGATGGCATGATTGACCACCCACTGGCAGAGCGATTCGCGCGGCCTGACTTCGCCAGCCTCTATCTCGATTTCGACAGTTTTTTTGCCTCTGCCGAACAGCATTTCAACCCGGCCCTGCGGGGGAAGCCCATCGCGGTTGTGCCACTCGACGTTCCGCATACCGCTTGCATTGCGATCAGCCGCGAAGCAAAGGCGCTGAGCGTGCCTTCGGGCGCGCGCGTGGCGAAGGCCAAAGCCATCGCGCCTGATCTTACTTTCGTAGTTGCGCGGCCGGACGCTTATGTTCGCCTGCACCACGATGTCTTGGCTACAATTGGCGCGTGCGCCTCGGTCGAGAAGGTGCGCTCCATCGATGAACTGGTGTGCGAATTGCCGCTCATTGAAACCCGGGATGCCGAGGCACAGGCCCGAGCCATCGCTTGTAAGATCAAATGCAGCCTTGCCGAAAAATTCAGCCCTGTTCTCACGTGCTCTATCGGTATCGCGCAAACCGAACTGCTCGCCAAGATCGCGGCCGAAATGCATAAGCCCGATGGCCTCACCGTGATGCGCGCTGCTGATCTCCCGGCGGCGATTGCGCATTTGCCGTTAAGCGATCTGCCGGGGGTATCCGACGGGATACAAGCGCGCCTCAACAGAGCCGGGATCGATAGCGTGGAGGCGCTGTGGAACCTTTCACCGCGCCGTGCGCGCCGTGTATGGGGTAGTATCGAAGGCGAGCGGCTTTGGAATGCGCTGCACGGAATGCCCTACACGCGCGCGGAAACTGAAAAGCGCATGTTTGGGCATTCGCGTATGTTGCCCGGCGATTGGCGCACCCCCGAAAAAGTAGAGCAGTGTGCACGGCAACTGGCTCTGAGTGCGGCGCGGCGATTGCGCCGCAGCGACAAGCGCGCAACTAAGGTGACGTTAGCGGCAAAGGGTGGCGACAATCGCGCGCTCTATAGCAAACGCAAAACCCGCACGCCTGACCATCTGCGCTGGTCGCACGAGGTTCGTTGTCGCGGTGCGCGTGACGACAAAACGGTGCTCAGATCGCTGTCACAAGCGATTGCGGCATACCGCGAACAGGTGCGCTTTCGCCCACGTTCGGTCAGCGTAACCTTGCATGGATTAAAGGCGGCTGATCCAGCGCAAGCTGATTTATTTGCGCATAGTGCAAGTGCTGCTTTGGATACCGATCAGCGGCGTAGTGAGCGCCTATCCGCGACGCTTGATGCGATTCGGCATGATCACGGCCCTGATGCAGCGCAGCTTGGCATGGCACTGGCTGTTCCGGGGGGCTATTTGGGCGGTAAGATCGCGTTTGGGCGTATTCCCGAACTCAGCGATTTCGGCGAATCCCTAAGCCAGGATCACGAAACCCGGTTTTGCGAGAGTATCTGAACGTAATGGCGTAGACAGATAAGGGGCGACCGAGCGGTTTGGCTTCCGCTTAGTCACGCAAAGGGAAAAGCGCCGCCCTTCCATCTTGGAAGAGCGGCGCCCTGAATGACTGTGCTGAGGGGCGAGGCGCACAGTTATCACATAGCTTGGTCAACCCGGCTGCGCCGGAAGGGACCCTAATTGGTTGTGGTCAGATCAGCTTCCTTCGTAGACCGTTCGGTCTTCGCACTGGTCGTCAAGTCGCTACCGGTCGGGGTGGTGTCTGACTTACCGGGTGCGACCTTGTTATCCGCTTTTTCGACGAGCTCATCCTTCTTTGCGCGGGCCTTTTCGCCCATGTCTTGCGCCTTCTGGCGTGCCGTCTCGACCATATCTTCGCCTACGTCACCAAACACCTCGCGTTCGCGTGCAGTAGCCGGAGCCGCTGATCCTGCGATCATGCCAATAAGAGCTGCTGCTAGCCCGCCAATTACTGGGTTTTGCTGGTAAGTGTTCGTGATGCGGTCTGCACCTTGGCTTGCACGCTGTTTCGCCTGTTCGCTAGCACTTTGCATACGGCGGGTCGCATCTTCACGCGCCGTGCGCGCACGTTCGGCCATTTCATCGCGCTTCGTGCGAAGCTTTTCAGTCGCCTCGTCGAGACGCTGGCGATATCCGGCGTCGTCTTCATTATGGCGGCGCTCGATCATCAGAAATGTGCCCCGTGCGTAGTCTCGGCGACGCTGATAGGAGGTATCATCTTCATTATCGCGTGGTTTGCATAGGTTCATGTGATCGACATAGGCGCGGTGATCGCGTTCGTGACTATCGTCAAAGTCGGGCAACTTCTCCGACAGTTTCTCACGCCAACTTTTGTCATCGGCGTCGCTGTTATTCCTGTCGCCGCTGCGGAACGACCCCGGACGTGCCTCGTGGTCGCTCGCAAGCCAAATAGCGCCTGCTGAAATCAAACCAAGGGCGAGTGGATTGCGGCGCGCGCCATCGATCAACTTGCGCGCTTGGACGTCGTTTTCTTCCGCCTTGTCAAACAGCGCGTTAACCAAGTTGCGCATAGTGAACTGATCTCCGATCTTGTCGACCGTGCGGCTCATATCATCCTGCGTACGCTTGATATCGCGTTGAATTTGGTCGGGGCTGCGGTTGTCTGTATTTTCCATGATAGAATATGTCCTGCTTATGTGTGTGCTTCGCCAGTCGCGGCTTCGGGAAGGCGTTCGGCAGTGTTGATTGTGCGCTCGGGCTTGAGATTGCTCGCGTCCATCTTAGACTTTGCACTGGCATACATGATGCCCGCAATCACAAGCGTGGCAAGACCCACCAGTAGCGTGGCGAGATCACGGTCACCCATCGCATCACCGACAAGATAGGCAACGCCCATCAGGGTTACGCCAAAGCCTGCAATACCAAGTACGGCAGCACCAAGCATGGCACCAATGCCAACCTTAATATCTTCGACCCCTTCCCGGATTTCGGCTTGCACGAGACTGACCTGATCCTGGGCAAGGCTCGCAGATTGCGAGGTCAGCTTGCTAATCAAATCGACCACATCGTCCTTCTGGGTACTTGCACCAGCATTCGGTGAGTTCGTCGCCACGGGGGTCGTGCGTGTAGTCTGGTCGGGTTTGACTTGTGTGGGCATTAGAAGCCTCCTTGAGGTGTATGTGACGACCGATTCTGTGTTTCGGCATCGTTTGAGCGGCTATGTTCAGCGGATGACCCCGGACTAACGGCACCAATGGCATCATGCTGTTCTGCTCCTGCTCGCATGACCCGGCCTGCGGCAAAGCCTACGGCCGCTGCGCCAGCGAGAAAAGCAGTTGGATTGGAACGGCCAAAGTCCTGCACCGTACGCAACATGTCTTGCGGCTCTTTGGCGTCTGCCTGCTGTGCAAACTGGCTGATCTGCTTTGCAACCGAACCGAACATTCCAGCGACCCAATCGGGCGTGTCGGCATCTTCGCGCAAATCTTGCGCGGCCGTTTCGATTGCGGAACTGGTAGACTGTGCTGCCTTCACAGCTTGATCGCGTGTGCTACGAGCCTGCCCTTCGGCCTGCTTTTTCGCGCTATCCGCGATCTTATTAGCGTTTTCCTTGAGTTCCTGCTTGATATCGGCGTCAGAATTTTGAGCGCCAGATTGCGTGGTCGCTGTCATGCCTTGGCTCCTTTTGATAGCGTAGAATTGGATGTCTACTCTGGCGAACACAGCCGCGAACGGAATGGTTGCATGTGCACGATGAAGGGAGGCAAACACACGATAAAGTGCGGCGAGGCCGATCTAAAACATTGTTTTTCTTGATATATGTTAGAACCGGAACTCGACCGGAGCTACCATGGCCTGATAGGTGGCTTATGCCGCCTCGCTCTAAGCAGGTTCGGGATGGTTCTCGACGTAGGAGCGAAAGAGCAAGCGTCGGCGCAATCCGTAAAATTGGGCGATGAGGTCATGCGCTGTCGCAAAACGTCTTGGCGGGGAAGGCAGAGACTACGACGCCGACCGAAGAGGAAAAGGAAGTGTGGCAAACCGCTTTCCTCGACCGCGTGGTACAGCCGAGCGAAGGGGAGGAGCTGTTTTTCGAACAGCGTCGTAAGCAGGGACTTGGCGTAGGCTTGGATGATACTCGCGCGTTTGTGCACTAGCAGCCTATCTCGCGAGACGACTCGAATGGTGGAAGGACTGCGATCAATCCGTGTGAGGGCAAGCCTTATCATTCTTGCCGGGCCAAACGGAGCGGGCAAGTCGACACTATGCGATACCCGCATCGCCCCACTTTTTCTGGCCCATTTATCCGCGACGATCAAATCCAGCGCGAGGAATTGCGCGCCCCTGATTCCGCCCCTGATACCAAAGCTGCCTATACGGCCGCGCAGATCGCAGCTGAGCGCCGCGCACAATTCACATAAGAAAAGCGCGATGTCGTTACCGAGACGGTCTTCTCGCACCCTTCCAAGTTTGATCTCGTTGCCGCAGGGCAAGTGACCGGTTTTGACGTAATCGCAATGCACGTCGGAGTGGAGGGCGCTGACCTTTTTGTCGCGAGGGTCGGGACACGGGTGACCGAAGTTGGCTATGGCGTGGCCAGCGATAAAGTGCGCGCGCTATGCTCGCGGAAAGGAGCTTATCAAAAAGGCTGTATTATTGGCAGATGCAGCGCTGGTATTCGACAATTTGAAGCTTAACTGCCCGCCGTAGCGGTGCCTCGCATTTACCAGAGCTCGGCTGACCCTCGCCGCGCGCGGTTGTCCGCAATGGTTGAAGCGCGTCTATGCGCGCGAGGTTGAGGCAGATGAACAAGGGTGAAGCAAACCCGATAAACATTGAGTAGTGTTGGAACTGAGTGCCATGGGCATTGTTCAAGAATATCAACCATCATTTAAAGGGGAAATACCCGTGAAAAAATTTGCAATGTGGCTCGCACCGCTCGCTCTTGGCCTGACTGCATGCGATGGCCCCGCTGAGGAAATTGGCGAAGAAATCGACGATGTGAAAGAAGCGCAGGCGGAGGCGATGGACGAAACCTCTGACGCACTTGATGCCATGGCAGAGAATCCTGAAGCCGCCGCTAACGTAAAAGCTGCACTTGATGCCGCAGAAGATGCCGATCCCAAGGCGCTGGAGGCCGAGGCAGACGCTCTGGAAGAAAAAGCCGACGGCATGTAGTCGCGCTGGTGCGTGGTGGAAACGCTCCGCCACGCGCCGTCGCCTAACGCAAAGTGTCGTCCTATGACGCAACGCACATGCAGCACTGCGAGTCTGTCTCGGCCAGGTTGGCTAGGCAAGGCGCGGTGGCCGCTGCGTGTCTTCGCAGTTTTCATCATCGCGACAAGTCTTTCCAGTCTGATTACATCAGACGAATGGTGGGTGCGCATGTGGGATTTCCCGCGTATCCAGCTCGCTGTCCTAGCGCTGATCTTCAGCATAGTTTTGTTTATTTTTGAGCGCGGTACAGCGCTCCTTTTAGCTTGCGCTTTGGCGGTGTGCGGAGTGTGGCAAACCTCGCGCGTTTCGCTTTACACCCCTTTTGTTTCGCCTGAAATGGAGTTTGCAACGCCCGACCCAATTGACAACGCAGGGGAAGTAAACGCTGCTGGACTTTTAGCACCGACGTGCTTTTCAATGCTGGCTTATAATGTTCAGCAATCCAATCGCGATTATGCTCGCAGCCTCGCTATGCTTGAACGCGAAGATCCCGATATTGTGGTTCTGTTTGAGACAGATCAAGCGTGGCTCGATGCGCTCGAACCGGTGCTTGCGCGTTATCCCGAACGCGCAGCACGCCCACTTGCGAATAAATATGGTTTGGCCTTCGCCACTCGCTTGCCGGTTCTGAAGAAGAGCATTCAGGCTCTTGCTGAGCACGACACTCCTTCTGTTTTTGTTACATTGAAAGCAGAGCGCACCTTCCAAATTATCGGGCTTCATCCACGCCCACCAAAACCGGGGCAGGACACGGATGAGCGTGATGCGGAACTGGTGATCGCGGCTCGCTACGCGCAGACGCAAAACATGCCTGTATTGGCGCTCGGAGACTTCAACGATGTGGCTTGGTCCGATACCTCTTCGCTTTTCAAACGACTTGGTGGGTTTCTAGACCCGCGCATTGGCCGTGGGGTCTATGCCACGTTCCCTTCAAATATGACATGGCTAGGATGGCCGCTTGATCACGTGTTCGCGACACCTGAGTTTACGCTGGCAGAGCTGCGCGTGCTCGAAAACACGGGCTCCGATCACCGCGCAATCCTGGCTCGGCTTTGTTTAGCCGACGACGGGTACGCTGAAGGCAATGCAACACCCGCGCGCGTAGACAATGACGACCGGGAGGATGCCATAAAGATTGTGGACGAGTTCGGGGACGATACGCGTACAGAACAGGCGCAGGGCCGATGACCACCGCGTGGCCGTCATGAAACATCCCCTCATCCCTCGTCTGGACACTTTGCGCGGGGCTAATAGTCGCTCACTTTTAGCTGATGGTATCGCCGGGACGACGCTTGCCATCTTGTTAATCCCGCAGGTTATGGCTTACGCGCAACTCGCCGGTCTGCCGCCTGAGACAGGTCTTTACGCGGCGCTCGTGCCGCCATTACTCTATCTTCTTTTTGGCACCAGCCCCTATGTTTCAATCGGGCCAGTTGCGCTTGTCTCGCTCGTCATTGCGAGCGTAGCAGGCGGGGTGGATGCACCGCCTTCAGAGGTCGCTGTGATCGTTGGTATTCAGGCCGGTCTGGTTCTGGCGATGATAGGCGCGCTCAAACTGGGGCGGCTCGTCAATTTCATCAGCGAACCGGTTTTATTAGGTTTTACGGCAGCGGTGGCGTTCCTGATCTTCGCCAGCCAGTTTCCAACGCTTTTGGGCGTGGACGCGGATCGCGCCGGCAATCTGCCGGTCGCGGTTATGTCCTTTGCTGATGCCGCACCGAGGTGGCATAAATCCACTGCACTGGTTGGCGCTGCTGCACTGCTGCTGTTGATAGCCAGTTCGCGCTTTGCCGTTCCGATCGCAGAGCGTCTGGGCCTCGCATCTCCTTGGAAACAGGCTGCTGCCAAATCGGTGCCACTTGTTATAATTATCGGCTGCGCGATTGCAGCGCACATTGCGTTTCCTGATGTGGCCCGGGTGCAGGCACCCCCTGAAGGACTGCCTCCTGTGACCGTACCCACGTTTGAGCCTTCGGTGTGGATCGCGGTCTTGCCTTCGTCACTAGTCGTCGCAGTCATTATTTTCGCGACGGCCACGGCGGTTGCCAAATCGCTCGCCGGGAAGGATCGCAGCGGCTTCGATACCAACCGCGAAGCCGCCGCTTTGGGGCTGGGCAATATTGCCGCATCGCTAACCGGCGGTTACGCTGTCAGCGCGAGTTTAAGCCGTTCGGCATTGGTCGAGGAAAGTGGCGGGCGCACACCGATGTCTCACGTCGTAGGCGCAGGGTGGGTGCTGGTCGCGCTTTTGTTCTTCGCGCCTATGCTCGCCTTTTTGCCCAAGACGGTCTTGGCCGCTCTCGTCATCAGCGCGGTGTTCAGCCTGGTAAAAGTTGTTGAGATGCGGCGTGTTTGGCGGCACGACCGGAGCGAGGCCGCGCTGATCGCGCTCACTTTTGTCGCTACGCTTGGGCTGGGGGTAAAGTTGGGTTTGGCTATCGGAGCAGGCGCGGCGCTCGCCCACCATATGTGGGTCGCATCATTGCCGCGCGTTACTTTGGTCGGCACCGATGACAGTGGTAAGACCTTCCGCTCTATCGAGCGCGAGGAAATTGATCTGCACACATTGCCCGTGCTCATTATCCGCATCGATCGCTCAATCTGGTTCGCAAACAGCGCCTATGTCGAAGATCAGATCACAGCGCTTGTCGGCCAATATGACGATGTTTGCGATATCGTGTTCGATATGCGCGCGGCGAATATTGTTGATGCAAGCGGCGCGGCTATGCTGCGCCGCTTGGTAGACCAACTTACCTCGCAAGACGTTGAAGTCCACTTCGCTGCGGTGCACGAACCCGTGCAAAAGGTGCTGGGCGATGTGGAGGGCGACTTCTATCGGCGCGTGAAAGAAGCGCTCGAGGACTGTAAACCACCTGTAGCAGATATCATCCCGCAGGCGGAGCGTGACTAAGCTGGGCTTTAGAACCTATGTGCGAGTTTCTGGCAGCGCCTGATTGCAGGCTATAACAGCAATCGAGGAATTGCAGGCCTGCTAATTGTTATAACTGGAACGCGCCGTTGCCAAAATCATCATCTTTACAAACACTACGTTGCGCGGCGCACGCGTCTCTTTTTACGACAGGTTTGGTACCAATGGATAGCTTGGAAATAATGCGATGGGTCGCCAGTGTCAGCGGCATCGTCGCTGCTTTGATGGTGTCGTATAACGGGGGGGCAAAGGTTACGGGGTTGGGTTTCATCGTTTTTACGCTGTCGTCCATCATTTGGGTAACTGCCGCGTTGATCGATGGAAACTCCCCGCTGGCCGTTCAGAATATCGTGCTGCTGGCAATCAATATCTTCGGTATATACCGCTATCTCTGGCCCCTGCGTCAAAGTTCGCGTGAAGAAACGCGGGCTGATGCATAGACACTACACATTCGCAATTATAGGGCTGGGGCCGCGTGGTCATTTCGCGCTGGAATGCCTCACGCGCGAGCTGGACGAGATGAACCTTTTGCACCGGGTGAACATTCTGGTGTTCGAAACCAGCTCCTATGCAGGCTACGGTCCCGTCTACGCCGAAGATCAATCGGATAGCAACTGGATCAACATTACGGAACGGCTGCTCAATTTACCACCACGCGATCCGCTCGAGAGCAACACTTGCACCATACCAGCCTTCCCCGGCTATCTGGAATGGGCCGATCTTCTATACGATGATTGGCCAAGCGATCGGGTTGATACGTTCCCGCCACGCGCCAAGCTGGGTAACTATTTGCGGGACCGTTTTGTCTCGCTAATCAATCCGTTGCGAGAAGGCGGCGTGGTGTCCGAGGTACGAGATAACGTGGTGAGGATTGGTCGTGCAGAAGATGAGCTGACAATAACCACGCGCGATGGCGTTCAGTATGAGGCCGACAACATCCTGTTGACCATCGGGCATCAACCCACCGAACCTGACGACCAATTGTCTAGATGGCAAACCGAAGCACCCAATCACAGCGATATCGCGCTTCTCAGTGACCCTTACCCGGTGGACCAGGCGCTCGATGCTATAGAGTCACTCAATGCAGCGCGGGTGGCTATTCGCGGGTATGGGTTGGCAACGATTGATGTCATCCGCGCCATCGCTAACCGTTTTGGAGAATTCTCGATAAGGGAGAAGCAAAATGTAGCGCAGTCATTTGCAATCTCCGACCCACTTTGCCCAGAGATTGTGCCGTTTTCGCTCGATGGCCTCACCCTTGGGCCTAAGCCCCTTACACCGCGCATCGATGCGCAATTTGCTCCAGGCGCGTCCGACCTTACAGCGCTCAGACGCGATTTGGAAAACCGCAAATTGCAGGCTGCGGCGCGAGGGAAAGAGTTTGTGGTTGATCGCATATGCTACCTCGCAGCCAAAGTGTTTTGCGAATTGGAGTTTCGGCGCGGGGGTAAACAGGTGAATGCCGACGAGGTGGCGCGCGTCAGCAAAACATGGATCGACGATCCCACGCTCGAACATCCGCTCATACATACACCGAAAGTCGGCCCACGCGAAACGTTGGAAGAATTCATCGGCATGGCGATTGGGGAACGCCCCATCAGCCTCGATTATTGTATCGGACAGGTTTGGCGACACTGCCAACCAGCGATGTATGATACGCTGTCGTATAGCGCTGTCGCGGATGAGGTTATGGCTGACATCATCTTCAGCGACGAACAGCTTAAGCGATACACTTATGGCCCTCCGGTTGAAAGCTTGCAGCAACTTATCGCGTTGCACGAAGTGGGCGTTCTAAATCTCGATTACCTGGTCGATCCCGAAATCGATGTGAGCGATAAAGGCTGGCAGCTTACGAATGACGATCAAACGGTTCGCGCGCCGATCATGATCAATGCCGTCCTTGATCCGCCCCGAGCCAGCGCAGTGACATCATCAATCATGGGATCTCTTTTCGGGGCCAACTCAACCGATACAGTTCACGATAAGCTAGGTGTGACGACGTTCGAGGATGCCTATCTCGACAACCGAAACGGAGCGGATGAATTGCCGATTGCTCTGCTTGGCCGCCTCGCTCAAGGTACGGTAATTGGGGTCGATGCCATTCTTGAGTGTTTCGGCAAGCGGGCAGAAGGATGGTCCCAAGCCGCAGTCGCGAAAGCGCAGCAACATATAGCAGCTATAGATGAGTGAACTCTCGGACGGTTCTTCCAAACAGCGGATAAGTGCGATTTACCGTTACCCGATCAAGGGTCTTTCGGGCGAGGCGCATGAGTCTTTCAAACTTGTTGCAAACGAGGGAATGGCAGGCGATCGGAGCATTGCCATTGCGCGCAAACCGAATACCTTTGACCACGACAATCCTGATGGTGTCGCAAAAAACCACTTCCTTATGCTCATGCGCGACGCGAAGCTCGCCGAACTAGACAGCAAGATCACAGGTGAGGATGATGAACTCATTTTGTGCCAGGACGGAACCGAACTCCTTCGCGCGCCATTACGATCCGTCGACGGCCAACAGGCTATCGAAGCTTTCTTCAACGATTTCCTCGATGAAGAAAGTCTATCGCCTGTCCTTGTCCAGTTCGAGCATTACAAATTTACTGATATCAACCGGATATCGGCCGAAAAGATGAACGCGATTTCGCTGATAAACCTTGCGTCGGTGCGAGCGTTGGAAGAGGCTATAGGTCAGCCCGTCGATCCGCTACGCTTCCGGGCCAATATTTACTTTGATGGCCGGCCAGCATGGAAGGAATTTGATTGGCTCGACGGCTCGATCACGCTTGGTACCGCACGCGCGAACATAGTGATGCGAACCGGCCGATGTGCAGCCACCCAAGTGAACCCCGCAACCGCTGAGCGAGATCTGGACATTCCTCGTCTGCTGCGCAAGAATTTCGGACACAGCGATATGGGCGTTTATGCGGAAATTTCGCACAGCGGTGTGGTCGCAATCGGCGATAGAATCACTTCGGTGGCAGACAACGTTCCCAGTTAGTTGGTTTAAGTCAAGCTACACATACGAACGCTTTTCTCCCGCTTCGCTTCATTCGAAACGCGTCAGTAACTTACCCTTAGTCAATCATGAAAGAGGCACTTCGGCTTTCGACCTTAAGTTGTGGGGGTGCGGAGGATGGATACTGCCACCCGAAAGCAGCCACAGATCTTCGTCATAAAAAAAGAGGAATTGAATTGCCTGCCGAGTGCATCAGCACCGGCAACAAAAGGCTACCCGTTTTGAGACGCATCCAGACGGCCAAAAAAGAGGGTATCGCGGTCAGGCCCATATAGATCGGGTCGAAGGCGAAGCTGCCACCAGAGTAGTTGAAGGCATGGGCGAAGCCAAAGAGTAAGCATGAAAAAATCGCGCCCCATCCCCATTCGACCCCGAACATTCGAACCCGGCCTGCATATGTTTCGTATAGAGCCAACAAAAGGATGCCGCGGTAGAATGGTTCTTCCTCAATGCTTGGCAACGTTAGGTGAAATGCAATTGTCTCCGCAGACGCGTCATCGTTCGGAAATGCGAGCGCGATGGCGATGAAAAACAAGCAATAAGCCAGGACGAGCGGAACGCAGGCTCTGAGACTGCCATCCGCCTGTTTGAGGGTTAATCCCGAGCGCCGCCGTCCAAAAGCTGGAAGCGATGCCACGGCAAGTGTTCCCAAAAGCGCGAGCAGCTTGCCCTGCCAGTTCCACTCCGCGTTGGGGACGAGCTTTGGAAACAATCCATAAGCGTTGGTGAGCAGGACATCGTTCAGGAGAACCACGCCGGCAGCGATAATCAGCCAAGCGAAGGAGAAGTTCTTGCGATCGGCGATGCCAATGAGCGTACCGACACAAAGCATCAGCGCCAGAATCCCGGTGATGCTTATTATACCGTCCAAGCGACCCTCCCTGCATCGAGGGCTTCGTTTCCACGAGCTGTAATACTGTGTCAATACAGTATAGGCCATTATCTGGCCTAGGCTGTCAAAACCAGACCTTCCGCCCCTCACCCAAATTCGGGCGTTGCGACGGTTTTTTACCGATTAGCACAAGAATACGAGGCAGTCCGGTTACCACCCACCTTCAGCCGTCGAGCATTTTTTCGATTGCTGCACCTATCCGCTCCGCTGCGTCCAGAATATGCCCAGCATCGAGATGGGTGTAGCGCGAAGTCGATTTTAGTTGCGCGTGCCCTAAAAGCCTGCCGATCATCGGCAAGGTTTCTTTGTTCATGGCCGCATGGCTAGCAAAAGAATGGCGAAGGTCGTGGAGCCTCACATCGCACAAGCCTGCCTTTGCCCGGATCGAATGCCATTGAAGCGTAAAGTCCTTGATCGGCTTTCCTGCACCAGGATTCCAGAACAACCACTTTATGCCGCGCTGCCTTGGAATCGACTTGATTACAGCGTGGGCTTCTTGGCTCAACCAGACAGTACGAGGTCCAGTCTTGGCACTGCGCAGATGAACGCGCTTACCTTTGATATCGTCCCACTGAAGGCCAAGGATTTCTCCGCGACGACAGCCAGTCAGCAGCAAGAGCGTTGCGGCATAGGCCGGGAGCGCGCGCGTCAGATTCGGTGATTGGCGCTCGTTTGCAAGAACCTCGCCAAGGCGGTTCAGCTCGGAAACGGATAGGACACGTTCGTAGTGCTTGCGCCGGTTGCGCTTCACTCCGCAACACGGATTGGTATGGTCAAGCCGATAGCCCCAATCCTCGGCCTTGTTAAACATGTGACTGAGGATGGCGATCGCCATATTCGCGGCTCCAGGTGTCGTGCGATCGTTCAGGCTTCGGAACCAATGAGTGACATGGACCTCGTCGATCTCATCGATGCCCAGCCCCGCAAACGAACTTTCAAGGTAATCGCGTCGGCGCCAAAAATTCTCTCTACGGGTCTTGCTCGTCCAGCGCGGCGACCAGCGCTCCCAATACTCTTCCAAAAAATCCTCGAACAGCGGCGCGCCCTTCACTCTTTGCTTTGTTGCTACCGGATCACCTCCGACGCGCGCCTCGGCAAGAACGAGGCGCGCGATCCTCGCGGCCTGAGTTTGAGATAGTACCGCAGCGTTGCCGATCGTGACCGTACGGCCTCGCCCACCCATGCGCGCTTGCACAATGTAGACGCTGCGACCGCTGGGATATTGGCGAATGCCGAAGCCTGGCTCGGTGCCAAGCCCTTTGGTCGAGCGCTTTTGCCCGCTAGGCTTTCGATGCTCCTTGGGATCGAGGCCTATTTCCGCGAGCGCGTTATCGACGACCGAGTTGAGCGACCGCGCATTCATGCAGACACTCCGATCGCTTGGGCAAGCGAGCCTGAGACGCGCTGCGCCGCTTGCGAGATATGATCGTCTGCGAGATGTGCGTAGCGTCCGGTCGTTTCCGGCAGAGCATGACCAAGCAAACGTCCGATGGTCGAGAGCGGCACATTCTGCTGGATCGCGACCGAGGCGAACGTGTGACGCAGATCATGGATGCGCAGATCGGGCATCGCGCATCGGCGGCGGAAGACGGACCACCAACGGTCAAGCGAAAGGGGACGTTTGCCCGTCGAGCTGGGAAACACAAATGGGCAATTCAAATTGCGCGGCACGATGTCCAGGACCGTTCGTGCTTGGGAGTTCAAATAGATGACCTTGGGACCGGTCTTGCTGTCGGGCAGCATCAGACGCGGCGGCTTGACCCAACTCCATTGAAGGTCACGGATCTCGCTGACCCGCGCGCCGGTCAAAAGCAAAAGCCGTATGATCGCCACTTCCGCCGGTCGCTCCCCATCCTCCGCGCTCAGCTCCAAGCCAAGTCGGCGGAATTCGGCCGGGGAAAGATAGCGCTCCTTTAGCCGTTGCTTGAAGCGCGGGATACCTCGGCACGGGTTTGATCCTTTGGGTCTGATGTTGAGCGCTTCAGCGTACTTCAAAAGCGCTGCAAGAACCGGAACGGTGCGATTGAATTTTTGCTCGCGCCCGCCCGCGCATCCATCGCGCCAGCACATGACATCGCCACGCGTGATCTCGAACACGGAATGCTCGCCGAAAACTGGCTTGATCTGGGATCTCCAATCGCTCAAGCCGCGCTTCGCAGTAGAGGCTTTCCATCCCCGCGCGATGTCGCTCCAATAGGTATCAACGAACTCGGCAAGAGTAGGAGACTTGTTTCGCTTTGTCGGCTTGGGCAGTCCATCCAGCGCCATTTGCGCGAGCAGCCGCCGAGCCTGAGACCGGGCACTCTTTGCGTCCAATTCTTTTGTCTTGCCGAGCGTGATCCGCCGATGCTTGCCGCGGTGCCTCAAACGCACAAACCAGACGTAATTGCCGCTGGGGCGCACGCGCAGTCCGAAGCCTGCAAGCTTGGTGTCCCAGATGCAATATTCGCTCGCTTCCAGAGGCAGTTTGCGGCGAGCGAAATTTCCGTCGAGAAAAGCCTTTCGACCTTTCGAACGCCGCTTACGCAAGCTACGAGATTCGGGCCCGCGTGAGTGGTTTTCGGGCGATGTATCAATGTGGCCAGCAATGGGGACCAAATAGCCACCACAAGATACCGATCTGCCGGGCGTTTCGTTGGATTTAGGCGCTGATTTTCTTGTACTTTTTCCCATAATGAGCGGCTTTAGCCGCATAGGGTGTATACCAAGCAGGGACTTGGGGGCCTGTCATGACGGAAAAGGTCAGCGACTCGCCTTGAGGTCCATTGAGGCTGTCTAGAGAAGCGAAGATCGGTCGCGAGACCGAACGAAGAGCGCCTCCAAATGCTCTTTCCCTTCCACAAGCGATCGTGACCCGAATGGGCCGAGACCCCTGACGAGCGTAGCGAGGCAGGAGGCTCGGCGGAGCTTGGTGAGGAGGGCGTAGCGCGACGAACCTAGCGCAGTAGAGCGCGGTCCTAAACGAGACCTATGGCTCGTTTAGGATGGGGCCAAACGCTTCCTCTCCCACTCGACTGTGAAAACACAACGCGGCCTCAAAACGAATGGAACTTGCAACACAAACAGTCTGGAAATCGGAGCTCGGATGCGTCAGCATCTGCGCTCCGATTAGACGGTTTAGGAGTCGCAAATGGTGACGAAAGTGGAGCGCGAAAAAGCAGCTTTGGCGAAAGCCGAAGCGACGGTCGCGGAGAAGAAAAAACTGATCGCAAAACTCGAGCAAGAAGAGCTCGATAAGAACCTTGAAAAGGCGATCAAGAAGCTGGGTCAAGAGAACGCGCTCGCCATTCTTGAGGCGGCCGGAAAGATGAAACCAGAGACGGCCATCAAGCGCCTTCAAGGCGGCTGATCTTCACCTGCATAAGCAGGCTATCCCAATCGGCGCGGCAGGGGTTCGATGCCCCTGACGCGCCGCCAATTGCAACAGCAAAAGCACGCGCTCCATCCACGATGAAGCGCGCACCCTTGCAGCACGAAAATGGGAGACCTCGGCAGTAGCCAAGGCCTCCCGAATGAAGCGTTCATGCGGCTGCCCTCGCGCTTCGTTGATCGGTAATTCGGCGAATATGCAGCGGCACACCAGCAGCTCGCAGGCGCTGCGCGAGGTTGGCCTGGACGCCCGAGCCTTCGCACACAATCGCTTCGACCGGGCGCATGTTCACGAGCTTCTCGTTGCGCACGAACGCGGCGCGTTTGCCAAGCTTGCGATCCGGCACAAACAGCACCGCGTTGACGGTGTTCGCTTGAGCCCAGGCGCACGCCATCGCATCGACGCCCTTGCGCATACCTGTCGTGGCCAGAACCATGTTCGGTATGCGCGCTTTCACCTCGTCGAGCATCGCCCAGACCATGGTGTGATCGTGCCAGCCATCCTGCCCGCCAGAGACGACAACCATCGGACCTTCGGGCGTGTATTGCGCTCGGCGTTCCTTGGCGCGTGAGGCCAGGAAGTCACGCGCTTGCACCTGGCTTGCGGTGACCCCGTTCTTGCTCACTTGGCTTCCCCGCGTGGCGGTGAAAGGCTTGCCGGTCTCCACGCGGTAAACATCAGCGGCATGGTCGCGCATTGCTTCCAGCGCTTCTCTGCAGCCTTGCAAAGTCTGGCAGAGTATTTGGGTTTCTTCGAGCTCGTGGGCGTAGATTTCCGATGGATCGAAATTACGCGCCAGCTCACCCAACTTCTTGGCCGCTTCATCTTCGCGGCCTTCGGCAATCCGGGCGGTCATATGAAACGAATTGACCATACCCCAAGCCAGTTGCCGCGCGAATTCTTCCATGCGGGTATCCTTCAGGACATCGAAGATCGTCCCGATCGCCATCTCGACAGCGCGGCGCGCCATGTCGGGATCAGGCATCTCGGTTGCGGTTGGTTCGTCGATAACCGACAGCTTGGCCATATCGGACGGTTCAACAAAGGCTCCATCATAGCTCTGGGTCGTGCCTTCACGCTCATCAGCCTGTGCCATGCGGGCGTTTGCGAGGTCTTCGAAAGATGCAAAAATAGTCATGGGAATATCCTCCACTTTGAAATCGTCATCCTCTTGATGACATCTCCAAAGAGGCACGCGGCGGTCAGCGAGGTCAGGGACGCCGGCCATCGGTCGGCGCCGCGAAGCGGGCCGTGGGGGAGCCGATTTTTTCCGGAGCGGACGCGAAGCGGGAGTGGAGGCAAAAATTGGGGGAACCGCGGATCCTTGACGGAGCGCCAACCCCGCGTGCCACACTTGGACTATCAGTGAGAGTATCCCCTCCCCTCACCTTTCCTTACGGACGCGGAATGCACCAACGACATCGCGATCCGTATGCGCTACGATCGCAGACTAGAGAGAACGAGGAAAGCCCTATGACGGGTCATTGTGCATACGGCGCTGTGAGCGTGACGATCACCAACAAGCCCGCCTTCATCAATGACTGCAATTGCAGCCTATGCCGCAAAGTCGGCGCGGCATGGGGCTATTTCCCGTCATCCGACGTGTCGGCCAAAGGCCACACCTCGTGCTTCAGTCGCAGCGACAAGGGCGAGCCCGCTGTCGCGGTCCATTCATGCGCGGCGTGCGGAACCACAACACACTTCGGGCTCACCGATAGCTTCAAAGATCGGCATCCCGAAGCCGACCAAATGGGCGTCAATATGCGCCTGTTTGATCCCGAAAGATTGGCAGATGTAGAGGTCAGATATCCCGATGGGCGCGCCTGGTCAGGCGAAGGCGATTACGCCTTCCGCTCCGAGCCCAAGATCATCGGCCAGACCACTTTCTGGTAAGCGCAGGACGGATAGGGGAGATTGTTCACTTTCCCGATTGAAAGAGACGCGTGCATTGCGCGCGTTCATCTTCAACCAGCTTGTGCGCCTCTTCGCCAGTGTCGCGACCGGCATAAAGACCAAGCTCGCGCATCATCATGAAAAAGCCCGGCGCGGGCAGGCCCGCCCGGGCCCTTGAGACCACGAAGCTCGCAAGCTGGGGCTCCGACTGAGATGCCTGCTCGCGCATCAAATCCTCGAGGAGCAGGCCTGCACGATGGATCCGATGCGGAGGTTGGAGGTCAAGCTGCTTGGCGAGCTGGGCATAGGTCAGAAGTCTGTTGTGCCGCGCGGCGCTGATGAGAAGGCTCTTGAGGATCTCTCGCATCGCTGAAGCTCGCTCAAGTCCAGCTGTCCGAGGTCCGCGCGAGAAAAATGTTGCCTTCGTAAGGACGGCAAAGCTCCTTAGCTTCACTGGGGTCGCCGCTCTGCCAAGAGGCATAATCGTCTGATCGAAGAATGACTGGCATGCGGTCGTGGACCTCGGCAGCGGCGCCTGCCGCGCTGGTCATCACCATGGAATAGCATGGCCCGAATTCATCGCTGTCGCGGTACACACCGGCCACCGCAAAGAGATCGACATCGGCAAGCGAAAGCCATGTGCGGGTCTTCGCGCCCTTGGGTCCTTCGGCTTCCGCCCAGGCGCTAAGCGGGATGAGGCAGCGACGTTTTTCAAAACTCGATTTCCAGAAGAAACCGTCGAGCTTGTCGGTACGCGCATTGTTGACCGGTTTGGGCTTCAAAGGTTCGCCGGTGCGCTTGCTCTTCATAACTAGCGGGAAACCCCAACTCATCGGACGCAGCTCGCCTGCGGCCACCACCAGTCCGGGATAGCCGGGCCAGATATGCTCGGCAGTATTCGAGCCGGAAGCCTTGTTCACCGCATCGAACCATTTGGCGACTTCGCCATCAGACTTGGTCATGCGGTAGAGATTGCACATGGGTTAGAACTCGCTTGCAACGGGCGTGATATGCGTTCGCTTGCCGCCGCACACCGAGCAGCGCAAATGAAATTCGAGTTGATCGATCCGTTTCGAGAGGCGCTTTTCGTGAACGTGGTGGATCAGAATTACCGCGTTCACATCGACGCGGTGCCCGCAGGCGAGACAGAGAATGCGGACATTGTAGCCGCGGCGGGCGAAGTCAGACAGCGAATCAAGTCGGTAGCGGGCCATCGGCCCACTTGGCATCACGATAGCCTGTAGGAAACAGAACGAGAACATTTGGTAGATTGCCTCATGAGCTGGAAGCACGAAAAAGGCCCGCCTCACAGATGCGAGACGGGCCTTTCGAGTGCCGGCGCGGGAGGAGACGCCGGCCAGGGGACCTGCGTTCAGGCAGCCTGCTGTTGGCCTGCTCCGTAAGTGCTTTCGCCCAATCCATCGCCGGTCGGACGCTGCTCTTGGGCGTCTTCGCCGAAGCCGGGCAGCGACGGGAGCGAGTTCTCGTCATTCGTCGCGGTCGGAAGCGTGCGCTTGGCCTTCGGACGGCGCCAAGCGACATTGTAGCTGCCGTCATCCTGGTTGAAGAGCGCCACATCGAGCGGCTTCTCAAGGCTGGGATCATCAATCCGGCCTGACAGAAACATCTCGCCGGTTTCATTCGACGCATACTGCCAGAGTGCGCCGACCTTCACCCAGCTGCGACGATCAGCCGACAGCGCCATTATGTCGAAAGCGGGTGCCTTGTCATTGTTCGAAGTGAACTCGCGAAGAGCCACGGTGGCCGAGAATGCGAGCGTGGTGATGCGACCGACGAAAATGCCTTCTTCATTGGTCTTTAGGTTGCCGATATTCATTGGAACGTCTCCTTGGTTCGTCCGAGCCCCTTGCCCGGACCACCTTCTTTCATCCCCCTCCCCACCCGGGCCGCCCGGCCCGGCAGCGCGCGGCGCCCCGCGCGCCATCCGTGGACCTGAAGCGGCAGCGTAGGGTCCGCGTCGGTTTTGATGAGGGAGAGGCTCATTCGACCCGCTTGGTCGGTGAGAACTCGTTGGGCATCTCGATGACTTCATGCGGGTGATCTTCAAGACAGAAGACCTCCTCACGCTCGGCGTAGATCTCTTTGTCGACGAGAGCGTAGCGCCGCTGCTGGCCATACGACGCACGCCCTAGGTGATCGACGCTCAAGACTTCGCTGGCGACTACGCCCGTTTTGCCTTTGGGCACCCAGTCCGCCCAATCGCCCCAAGCCGCGTTTACGCAAAAATTGCCAATCGCAGCTTGGTAGGCCTCGCGTCGCCGCAAGACCGGAGAGTCATTGATCGGAACCGGTTTGCCGGTGAACGCGGTGTAGCGGTCGGGATGCCAGCAACGCGCCGTATCCTCGGCAAGTTGAAGCCATGAGGCCTGGTCAGACCGCACGGCCTCGAACTCCTCGCGAAACGCTAGGACAGGCAGCGCCCAGTCGCAGTCTTCTTCATAATCGGCAGTCTCAAGCCTCAGCGCGTCAGGCATGGCCGCCTGCCGACTTGGCGAAAGCATGATGCCGCCATGCGAGGCGGTGGTCACAACCCAAAGGCCGGGGAGGAATTCCTCGGCCATTTGGATCGGACCCCAGATCGAGAATGTGGGCTTGGGTGAGGATGCGAAGTGAACCATGACGTAATCTCCTTACGTCCATGCTCCCTCCCCCTTCTCTTTAGCCGATCATGGCCTCGAGACGGGCGAGAAGCCCGTCGCCGTCCAAATCGCTCTCGCTGATGGTAAGCACCGGAGCGATTTCGGCAAGGGGCTCATCATCGCGGCAATGGCCGACCTCAGCATTTCCCGTGATCATTCGGATCGCAAAGCGATCATCCTCGCCAGTGGTGTAGTCGCGGAACGCGACAATCGCCTGCGGCCTCACAAATCCTTTGTCGGTGAGGATATCGAAGAGCGGTTTCTTTACCGCGATAGCGATGCGCTTTGAGCGCATGAGATATTGAAAGCGCGTCAACAGATCGAACAGCCGTCGCTCGGCGGCACGTTCGACCGGCACGAACTGATTGCCCTTGAAGATCGGCTGCGCATAGGCGCGCAGCGCCAGATAACCCTCGCGCTTTGAATGCTCGCCCACGACGGCCAGCGTAAGGAAGGGGCCCCCAGCTCCGCCTTCCCCAGCCCCACCATGCTGGATGCGGTTGCGCACTTCGACCTCGCCAAGCCCGGTCGTGATAATGTTTGATCGAACCGCGCTCGCTTCGAGCAGGAGAAAGGCCTGCGGCGCGAAGCCGACGGGCCAGTCCTTCGCGGCCTCGCGCAACCGGGCATGAACGCGGGTCCGTTCATAATCGACAGCGTTGGTGTAGAGATGCGAAGCCAGCGGAATACCCGGCGCGATCTCGAAGCGCCGCGCGGCTTCGCGCAGGCGAGCCAGCTCTTTGGCGATCCCGAAATCGGGCCTGCCGACTTCAGGCAGGCCATCAATCACATTGGTGCCCGCTGCCTCAAGCAGCATCCAGAGCAGCTTGCCAAGCCGCGGAATGGTGACCCCGCGGCTGCGGTCGTCGGGTTCGGAAACATCAGGTTTGGTCGAGAGCTTCTCGGGGGCTTCCTTATGGGCGTTGAAAAGGCCACGCGGATAATCGATCTCGAAATGCGCGCCGTCGGCATTCTCGCGAATGCGGTCCGGCGCCTGCGGCAGATAGAAAGGGCAATCGCGCTTATGCTTGGGCCTGCTGGTTAAGCGGCGCAGATAGTAGGTTTCCTGAGAACTCAGATAGGCCGGGCTGAGAAGCGGCGGCTCGGTGTCTCCGCCGCAGCAATCGCAGGCAAGCCATTGACCATTTTCGCGGGCGGTGACGACGAGCGAGACCGAAGCGCGGTGATCGGCCTCGTTACCTTGCCCAAGATACCAGCGCACCAATCCTTCGCGCAGCTTTTCTGGAACAGCGGTGCGCGCCGATTGGCCGTCAGTATCCTTGGGAACGAGCCACATGCACGCAGGATTGCGCAGATGCGACCTCACCTCAAGTCGATTGGCATCGCAAAAGTTCGCCTTACAAAGCGGACAATTCAGCTTGCGCTGCCGCATGCGCCAAAAGAGCAGTCATTTACGTCTTGCTGCTATCGCATTGCTCGATGAAACGCGGCACTATCTTCCTGTTCTGCGCGGGCGCGCTTGGATTGTGCGTCGCTTTGGGTTTTCTCTACTTTGGCGCAATCGGACCTGAAAGCGACGGTCAAACACCGCCCCTTCTGCTCCGCGCCTTCTTTGTCCTTATCGGCCTGCCCTTTGTTTGCGTCAGCGTGTTGGCCATGCGGCACGCCGTCCTGCAGGCGATCGCGCGATCCAGGACGAAGCCAAAAAGCGTGCTTCTTAGAGCGCGAAAGGAAGAGGACAGCGAGGGCACGAGCTACACTGTTTCGATCGAGGCGGACGCCGGACAATGGATTGCACCCGCCTATGGCGGCGCAGCCGTAGAGCAGTTGCTTAGTGTCGGTGCGAGCGAGGGCAAAGCATGGTTCGATGATAGCTCGGGCAAGCCGATAGCGCTTGAATTCAGAGGCAGGGCGATAACGACCTATCCTCACATTCGGCGGAGCGGGCTGGGATGATGGCTCAGCCCCAGCGTTTTTCAGAGCCGCGTCGGTCTTAGACCCGCACAATCACAAGATCGGCATCGAAATTGTCTGTCGCGTCAATAGGGACGACCCGAATGGTTTGGAGGAGATTGGCAGTTTTGACGACGACCTGACTTCGGCCAGTTTGCTCAGAGATTTGCACAGCAACGCGCACTGCGTTCTGGTGTCCGCAAAGGCGCCAGCGGCGGGGATCGAGTTTGTCCACTCCAGCCTCCTCACATGCTCGCGTCAGGGAAGATGGTGCGAGCTTGCTTTCGCTCGGGAATGATCTCGAAGGCGCGCTCCATCAGCCGGGAAACACGGTATCGTCCGCGACCGTCAGGTTGTGTCAAAACCAAGCGGCAGCCTTCGCGCCAAACGCGAAAATCCGAATGCTTGCTGCCATCGGTGAAAGTCATCGCTTCGGGCAATCGGATCAGCGCTCCATCGGGAAGTTTGCGAGCTCGAAGCCACGCGGTCAGATGGCAGCGCCGCCGCCAGTCGAGCGCATAAGGCTCGGACGTGCTTGTGAGCAGATCGAGGATGCGCTGCGGACAAGCGGCCTCGCTCGGCCCTGCGCTTTCGTCCATGTCCTTGTACCCGAAAACGAGATCGTCCTTGGCGCGCGGGTTCCAGCGCACCAGGCAAATGCCAGCAAAAACCGTGAGCCGCTTGCCGGTCTTCTCGTAACGCTCGACCGCGCCATACCATGTCCGGTTGCCCGGGCAGGCGCTGTCGAGAACGCGCAGGCCGATAAAGTCGGCCTCATCGCTGGCTTCGCGCTCATAAGTGAATTGCGCGTCGAGATAGGCTTTGGGGTTTGCGTGCCCGAGCATGCTGCTGCGCGGCATATAGAGCCAGCCCATGGTGGCCTCCCTTGAGTAGATAGATTTGGACCGATGATCTTGCGACCATTTCAGGCGGCGAGCTTCTCGGCCTCCGGCTCTGAGGAGCGCGCTTCGTCGTCTACCTCGGAGCCATAGCCTGAATGCGCCGCAAGCCAGGCGAAGGCCTGCTCGGATTTGGCAGCCGCCGTGATGATCGCCGACTTGTCGGCTTTGAGGATCTGCAGCCAATGGTCGACATAGCTCGCATGGCTGTCATGTAGCTCGGGCGGAAGCTCGAGTTCGTAGCAAATGCGCCCGCTGGTGATTTCGGCGACCAGCTCTTCGAACGCGTAGGCTTTATCGCCAAACCGCTTGCCAAAGGTGCGGTCCAAGCGATCGGGATGCCCGGTCGCATGGCCAAGCTCGTGACCCAGCGTTGCCGCATAGTGGTCTTCTGAAATAAACGCGGTTTTGTGCGGCATCTGCACGTAATCCGCGCCCGGTGCATAGAACGCCCGATCCCCGCCATGGTGCACTTCGACCGGGATTGGTTCGAAGAACGCGGCAATTGCCTCGCGCTTGGCCGACGGCTCCAAAGGCTCTTCGTCGATCGCATCTGGATAGAAATGCACCGGCAGCCCGTCGATCTGCTCGCAATTAAAGACACTGTAAGCCCGCATGAAGCGGATCGTGCGAATTGTGTCTTCGCCGGTCAGATCGTCGTGCTCTTCCTTTTTGATGGAGTTGAAATAGACGCTGGGCTGCGAGCTCTCGCCGCGGCGCACCTGACCGCCGAGCTTTTGCGCCTGCGCGTAGGTCATCCAATAGCGCGAACGGTAGCCAAAGGTGTCGGCAACCGCCAAAAGATAAAGCGCGTTGATGCCTGAATAGCGCACACCATTGGCTCTCATAGGCGCGCCGCCCCCGCCACGTTTGGTCCAGGGCCTTCGCCAAGGCGGCGTGCCTTCCTCGATCTTGCGGATGATTAGATCGGTAATCGCCTGCGCGGCATCGCGCCAAGGTTTCTTGGCCATGGTAAGGCCCTCCTTCGATTGGGATTAATTGTCCTGGAATGCAAAAGGCCCGGCACGCTTTCGCGTCCCGGGCCTTCGTCAGTGTCTCGCCGGGTTAGGCGGCAATTGGTTCGGCCTCTTCGGCGCTCTCGTCGTCGGCCTCGCCGTCCCCGGCATCGACATCATCGGTTTCCGACTTGTCGATGTCCTCGTAGACCGCGTCGCCGTCGGTATCAGCGACCTCATTTGCGTCGGCCTTAGGCAGCTCAAACCGCATCGTCGCTGGGACCCACTCGATCGCACGCGCCTTGATGTCCTCTTCGACGATCGCATCGCCAGAAAAGAGCCGTGCGCACGAGATCGAAAGCTCGGTCTTCTTGGACGCGCCGTATCGCGCAGCCAGCTCGCTGCCGCCGATCTCGGTCAGTGCAGCGAGGCACGAAGCCTTACTGATCCGGTCGAAGAAGTTCTCCGAAGTCGGTCGCCACAATGAAGCGACATCGACATTGAGAATGGTGCCGAGCAGCGCGTGGATCGGGTGAAGCTCGCTCGCATAACCCTTCTTGGGTTCGAGCGAGATCGCCACGCAGTAGGCGAGCCATGCGGCTTTGGCATCGTCATCAAGCGCGCGGAAAGCGAGGAAACGATCTGTCAGATCGCTTTCTTCCTGCCAGGCACGCTCCAGCGCGTCGTGAGCGTCAGCGAGGATTTGATCGGCCTCGCCGGTCGGGCATTCGCCGCGTACGGGATCATCGGCCTTGCCACCGCGGATGGTCGTTCCCTTGGGATCGTATCCGCGCGCATCGGCCAGAGCGAAGATGGCATAGTCGAGCGCGAGGCCCGGATCTCCAAGCAAGGACGCAGCGAGCACATTGCGGCGCTGGACCGCGAGTTCGTCGAACAAGCGCGCCGAAACGGCCTTGCCGCCTGGCGCTGCGGCCTCGGGTTTGGCGGGTTTCGCTGCTGCGCCGGACTTGGTCGTTGGAGCTTCGAAGGCACCGCCGGTGATGGTCCCATCTTCATCGGCTTCGAAACGCAGCTCCTTCTCCGAATAATAGTCGGGATCGAGCACCATGCCACCTTCAGCAGTTAGGATGAGGAACTGGCCGACTTCGCCCTTCCATTCTTCGGGAAGCTCGCGCTTGGGATTGGAAAGCGTGCGACGTTCTTCGTCGATTTCCTCGTACTCTGCCTCAAGCGCCTCGATATCGATCTCGTTGGAAGGCTCGACTTCATAGGCTTCGAAGATGTCGCCTATTTCGCTCATGCGCGCTTCGATTTCATCGATGCGGGTCTGCGCCTCTTCGCTGATCGGCGCAGGCGGCAAGCGGACAGCGTGGACATCGGCCTCGCTGCGCGCGTGCCAGCTCGACGTAGCCGCCACCGGCCTTACCCAAGCGAGCCCAGTCTCGGCGACGAGCCGGGTCGCTTCGCTTTCCATCAGCACCGCTGCGAGTTCGTGCGCAATCGGGATATCGAGCCAGCGATCTTCCGAAGCTTCGCTGAAAAGATCGCGCTCGACCCGGCCGCCTTCTGCCACATAGGCCTCTTCACCAACCAACAGCGCAATCGGATCGGTGCCGCGCAAGGAACCTTCGGCGATCATCCGCCGGATCGCATCGGCCTTGAGATAAGTGTTGTAGCGCGCTTGCTCGAAGACACGCAGCTGCACCTCGTGCCGGTCAGTGGAAGCGTAGGCCTTGGCGAGGTCGAGGGTGATGTCACCGGCCTCCAGCGCCTCGAAGATCGGTTCAGCGAGATTGGCAAGGCGCAGGCGGCCTTCGACGAAACGCTGGGTTAGGCCGAAGCGCTTGGCGACTGCCGCGCTATCTCCATCTTCGGTCACGAAGTGTTGGAAGGCGCGGCATTCCTCTGTCGGCGTCATGGCGAGGCGCTGAAAGTTCTCAGCGAAAGAGACTTCGCCCACATTGCTCGTCTTTCCGTCGATCACGAGGCATTCGACATCGTGAGTTTTGTCCCATGCGCCGCGCTCGACGATCATGTTCATTGCACGAAGGCGGCGTCCGCCCGCGATCACGTCAAAGCGGGTGCGCTTTTTCGATTTCGTGACGATGAGGTTTTGAAGCTGGCCATGCGCTTCGATGTCGTAGGAGAGCTGCTCATCGGCAGCTTCATCATACACCTTGCGCACATTGCTCGGGCTCTGATCGAGCTTGCAAAAAGGAATAGCAGTCATGGGAGTTCTCCGTCTGATTGCCCGTCCAATTGACGGACCATCAAACTCCCATCCCCCTTCTCTTTTGGCTTTATGAGGCTGGCGAACAGATCGAATTGGCCAATGCCAATAGTTTTCGTAGGGGCGTGCCAACCGGCGTCCGTTTTCGACCCCAATGTCGGTCGAAAGCGCTTAGCATTCTGCTTCCCAAAAGCGGACGTGGATCGCCCTTGGTTCTTAGGTCGTAAATTGGGGGTTAAAAATTGACGTTAGATCGACCTACAGCATTCGAACTTTAGCGACGTTAAGTTTGCACATTCCATACCGGATAGGACAACTGCCCGCTGAATAAAGTCTGCTGGCTATCTGATTACCGCTGAGATTGATTTTTCACGAGTGAAGCCGCGAGTTCGCTTGCAAATACCCAAGGCATGATTGGCAAAATCACAAGAATAGACAGATCGAAAAGGTACGGTGGCTCCACCGCCACCGATGTTTTCTCATTGATCGGCTGTGGCGGATCACCCCATTCGTCAGGGGCTAGCGGATAAACCATGGAGAACCCCTTCTGGAGAACTTAGGAAGCGGAGCCGCGGCGGGCATCTGTGTCCGCGGAAAATCGATCGGTTTCATTATTTCGCGCCAGTAATTTCACGCGTTCACGATGCGTATTCAGCTTAGCGCCAACCGACGCTCGGCGGCCGCAATCAAAGTTCGGTCGTCCTCGTTCCACGGTTGAAAACCCGGGAGAAAGAAGGAGATCCATGCGCCCGCAATCTTGCGCACCATGCCAGGCCGAAGAAAGGCATAACGCGCCAGCCCAAACTTAGCCTTCCACCCGGTAATTCCATCCTGACGCAGAAGCTCAAGCATCCCGCGTTTGCGGCCATTATAGAAGCGCCAGGTCACCATCAGCATGACCAGCGCCTTGATCCGCCAGCGTTTGAACCGCGACCAGTGGCGCGTCGCGTGCAACCACGTATCGTAGGCAACACCCTTGTGCTCGATTTCCTCGAGTGCGTGCCAGCGCCAGAGCCTTGCGGGTTCGCTATCGAGCTCCTGCAGGTGGGCAGGATTGCTGAGCAGCTCATGCGCGAGGATCGCGGTGAAATGTTCGAGAGCCATGGTCGAGGCGAGGTTGGCGACGGGCGGACGCCCCTTGGTGAGAGCCAGCGTTTCTTTGAGGTCCTCCTCGAGCGGCGCGATATCGTACCCTTGCGCGGTGACATGCCGATTAAATGCCACGTGTTCGCGGGTATGCATCACCTCTTGCTTAATGAACGCCTGGATTTCCTTGGCGAGCTTTTCAGGCGCACCGTCGCGGTTCGCACGGACGCTGTCGACGAAGAAGGCCTCGCCCAAAGGAAAAGTGACGGAGAGTGCGTTGTAGAAGGCAGTGGCGATGGGATCCCCACCGAGCCAATAGCGCTCGGGCGTATCGTCGCGCCCGAAGCGCTCGTTACGCGGCGTGATATCGAGATCGGACGGTGTGGCGGTACGCAACATTGGTCACCTTTTGTCTGAGCGAGTTAATCAGGCGGATTGTTCGGAGCGCACATGCGCTTCGATTGCCTTGCGGCATTCGAGCCCGAATTCGGTCGGTGGCTTGGCGCGCTCGTTGCCGTTGAAGGTCGCGATATCCATGATGTCGACTATCTTGCCGAAGCCGCCCCAAAAGCCGTTGCGGATCTCGACGATCTGAACCCAGACGCGACTCGCATCCTCCATCGAAAACTCGGTTCCTTCTGCGGCGAGGACAAGCTTGGTGGTCTCCTCGACCATGGCGCTGCGCATGCGAAGCATCGAAGGGCCGTGAAAACCGGTCGTTCCTTCGGGAACGGTGAGCACGACGCGGTAGCGTGGCTTGACCGGCGGCTTGCCACCTGCGGTGAAATTGCCAGGCTCGTACTCGTTGACATAGCACCAGGTGATGCTGAGCGATTCCGGTGTTTCGGGCGCGCCTTCCATCTTCAAAAGCAGCTTGGTCGCCTTGTCCATCAACTCGGCTTTGGCTTCGGGAGTGATGGCGCCCTTGGGCATATGCATTTCGATCTGCGGCATCTGGTTTCGCACTCCTGTATGACAGTCCTCCAGGGTGTCGGCCCACAAGCGCTCGTCTCGTGGGCCGATCAATGGAGAGGATCAGCTTCATATGTGTATTGACGCATATAGTCAATCGCGCATATAGCGGTGTGCGGGGAGAGTTACGCGTATGAGCGATCTGGAAATCACTCGCGACGGACATGTCGCCACCATCACCTTGAACCGCCCGGCATCGTCCAATGCACTGGGACCTGTGTTCTGGAAGAGCTTCGCGGACGAGCTGGCAGAGCTTGACCTCGCCGGAGAAATCCGCGTCCTTATCCTGCGCGGTGAAGGCAGGCATTTTTGCGCAGGCATGGACCTGATGGCGTTTGCCGCAGGCGGGGCAACCACCACCGAAACCCCGGCAGAGCGCGAAGCGTTCTTTCATGCCGCGCGCTATGTGCAGTCGGTCATCGCTGCAGTGGAGCGCGTGCGCTTCCCGGTTATCGCTGCAATCCAGGGCGCGTGTCTTGGCGCAGGTCTCGAACTCATATCGGCATGCAATCTGCGTTTCGCCTCAAGCGAGGCTTACTTCGCAATCGAGGAAAGCAACACGGGCATGATGGCCGACCTGGGTAGCCTGCAGCGCCTGCCGACCCAGATGCCGCAAGCGCTCGTGCATGAGATGGCGTTCATGGGTACGCGCATTTCAGCCGAGCGAGCGCATCAGGCGGGCTTTCTGAATGCGCTGGCTGAAGACGAAGAAGCGCTTCTGCTCATGGCGACAGAGGCTGCGCACAACATTGCGGCCAAAGCTCCCTTGGCTCTAGCCGGCACGAAGGCCGCGCTTACATTCTCCCGCGATCATTCGGTGCCTTCGAGCCTCGAATATGCAGCCGTGCTCCAGGCAGCGATCTGGAACACTCCCGACATCATGGCCGCGATGCATGCCAAGTCGAACAAGACGGACGGCGAATTCGCCGAGCTCGCCGCGATCAGGACGCTGCGCGATCGTGGCTGAGCCCTTCTTATTGCCCGCGATCGGCGCGCTTGCGCTCGCAATCGCCGTGGGCAGTCTACATTCCTGGGCAGCGCGCTTCTATCACCTCGATGAGCTTTATCGCGACGTTGCCGGCGGGGCCGAGCGGCGGCGCATCATGAAACTCGTCTGGCACGCCCCTTCCGCGATCTGGGTGGTGACCGCCGCGGCCGTTCTTGTCGCGCGCATCGATGCGCAGTCCTCGCTTTACCTCACCGGTGTCGCGCTCTTCAGCTATCTCGTTTCAGGCGTCGGTAATCTCATCGCTCACCGGCGGCTCTTTATCGGCGGCGTCATGCTTATCGCCGTCGCCGCGCTGGTCTATGCCGACCACGCCTTCAACGCAGCAGGAGCCTGAATGACCGATCCCGATCAGACCAAAGTCGCGCTCGTCATCGGAGCGGGCGACCATACGGGCGCAGCCATCACACGCCGTTTCGCAAGGGAAGGCTACACCGCGATCCCGGTGCGCCGGCAGGCGGACAAAGCGCACGCACTGGCGGACGAGCTATCGCAAGAAGGTTTGAAGGCGATTGGGATTGGATGCGATGCGAGGAACGAAGAGGACGTCGTCGAACTCGTCGATCGCATCGAAGACGAAGTAGGCGCGATCGAAGTTGCCGTCTTCAACATCGGTGCGAATGTTCCTGCACCGATCCTCGAGCAATCCGCGCGGCGCTATCGCAAGATCTGGGAGATGGCGTGCTATGCCGGGTTCCTGACGGGGCGCGAGGCGGCGCGTGTCATGGTTCCGCGCGAACGCGGCACCATCCTGTTTACCGGTGCGACCGCGAGCATTCGCGGAAGCGCGGGCTTCGCTGCCTTCGCCGCGGCGAAAGCGGGGCTCCGCATCACTGCACAAAGTATGGCGCGCGAGCTCGGTCCGAAGGGCATTCACGTCGGCCATATCGTCATCGATGGTCCGATCGACACTGCGTTCATCCGCGAAACGTTTCCCGAGGCCTACGCCCGCAAGGAGCATGACGGCATCCTCGATCCCGACGCGATTGCCGAGGCTTATTGGCAGCTGCACATCCAGCACCGCTCGGCCTGGACTTTCGAACTCGACCTCAGACCCTGGACGGAGAAATGGTAATGCCGCAGAAAATCGAATTCCTCTTCGACTTCGCTTCCCCCACAACCTACCTGGCGCATCAGCGCTTGGCAGGCATAGCCGAGCGCACCGGCGCCGAATTTGAATACATCCCCGTTTTTTTAGGCGGCGTCATGCATGCCACGAACAACACGCCACCCGGAACGGTCCCTGCAAAAGGCGCGTATCTGCTGAAAGACCTGCAGCGCTATGCGCAGCGCGACGGCGTCACGCTCAATTTCAACCCGCATTTCCCGGTCAACACGATGGCCGTTCTGCGCATGGCGGTTGCTCTAAAGGAAGATCCGCGTTTTCTCGAATTCATCAACACGGTCTTCAACGCCATGTGGCGCGAGCCCAAGAACATGGCCGATCCGGAAGTGATCGGAGCCGTGCTCACCGAAGCTGGGTTCGATGCAGCCGCACTTGCTGCGAAGACGCAGGACCAGGACATCAAGGACCAGCTCAAGGCTAATACCGAATATGCGGTGAGCAAAGGCGCGTTCGGCGCGCCGACCTTCCTTGTCGGAGAAGAGATGTTCTTCGGCCAGGACCGGACCGACTGGGTCGAGACCTACGCAGCAAAGGGGTAGCTGCTGAGATGGTTTGGCCGCGCCAATATAGCGCGGCCAAGCCTCGCTCGTTTGGTCAGGCGGTCTTGCGGAAGACGGGTTCGCGCTTTTGCATAAAGGCACCGACGGCTTCCATGAATTCAGTACCCTTGAGCTGCGCTGCGAAGATCGTCCCTTCTTCTGCCATGCGCTCAGGAACGCCGATCGTCTCGCTTTTGAGCAGCGCCTTGGTGTGCGCGAGCGCTTGCGGCGCCATCTTGGCAAGCCGCGCGGCAAACGCTTTGGCGGCCTCAAGCTCGTCTCCATCGTCGACCACTTTCGAGACGAGACCGAGCGTGTGGGCCTCTTCTGCCTCGACCGGATCGCCGGTGAACATGATTTCGGATGCGCGCAGGCGCCCTACGATACGCGGCAGTAGCAGCGAGCTGGCCGCTTCGGGTACGAGCCCCACTTTAACGAAGCCGAATTGCAGATTGGCCGAACGCGCCGCGACAACGTAGTCGCAATGCAGCTGCATGGTTGCGCCCACGCCCACTGCGGGGCCTTGGATTGCAGAGAGCAGTGGCTTATTCGCTTGCGAGATCGCTTCGAGAAATTCGCGCACCGGGCTTTTGCCTTCACCCGGAGGATTGGCGACGAAGTCCTGAAGATCGTTGCCGGCGGTGAAGACAGGACCGTTCGAAGCAAAGATGATTGCCGCGACCGCATCATCATCGTCGGCACTGCGGACCGCTTCGGCCATCGCAGTATACATGGCCCCGGTGATCGCATTCTTTTTGTCGGGGCGGTTGAAGGTGATGATAAGCGCATCACCGTCGTGCGCGGTCAGAATTTCTTCGCTCATTGTAAAATGTCTCCAGCTTGGGGCGGCCGCGCTCGCCACCTTGGTGGTGACAGCACGAGACCGCTTGGTTGCGCTTATGCGTAAAAGCGCATATTACGCTGGTCAAGACATTTGGTAACTTGTCGACCATGCGCTAGCCGGGACAATCACGACAATTTTGAAGAGCATTTAACCACTCATGTCCCTTTCCGAAGCCATTCTCGTCTGCCTCACAGAAGGACCGCAGACCGGTTACGATATCGCCAAGACCTTCCAAACCTCGATCGGCTTTTTCTGGCACGCCGATCACCAACGCATTTACCGCGAGCTTAAAAAGCTCGACGAGGCTGGTTTCGTCGAAGTGGAGCTGGTCATGCAAACCGCTCGGCCGAACAAGAAGGTTTATTCATTGACGTGCGCAGGCGAGGAGCGCCTGAAGGAGTGGTCTCGCGAAATGAGCGCTCCACCGTCGATCAAGGACGACATGCTGGTCAAGCTCTACGCGCTCGACAAGGTGGACGTGGCCGCGATGAAGAGACAGATCGCCGCTCGACGCGACGAGCATGCGGAACGCTTCGCCTTTTACGAAAAGATCGAAGAACGACGGTTCGCGAACGTCGATC
Source organism: Pseudomonadota bacterium (assembly GCA_039033515.1). Lineage (GTDB taxonomy): Bacteria > Pseudomonadota > Alphaproteobacteria > Sphingomonadales > Sphingomonadaceae > Erythrobacter. The sequence goes on along the minus strand of JBCCCM010000001.1, from coordinate 79,469 downwards.
CTACCGACATCAAGAAGCTCGGCATGCATCTCGGGTTGCAGCTGGGCAAGGAATATGACGGGGGCTGGGTCGACTGGTGCAACCGAGCCCTCAAACTTTTGGACAAGGCAGAAACCTAGATGAGCGATACCTCGATACTCGACCGGCTGCGCGCGGCAAACCGGACCGCAGCTTTCAACGACATGATCGGGTTCGAGGTGACACAGGCAGACGAGGGCCGGGTCGAGCTGCAGCTCGAATGGCGCGATGATTTCAAGCAGTATGCTGGCTTCCTGCACGCCTCGCTGATTGCCGGGATGATCGATACCGCATGCGGATTTGCTGCATCCACCATGTCGGGAGGCATGGTGATGGCCTCGCATTTTTCGGTTAATTGCCTTCGCCCAGGCGCCGGCGAGAGATTTATCGCGCAGGCGGAGGTCGTGAAGCCCGGGCGCAAGCAGATCTTCACCCGCTGCGAACTCTTCGCCGTCCAGCAAGGCGCACGCAAGCTTATCGCAACCGGTGAAACGCTCTTGGTTCCAGTGTGACGATCTGACTCTCCTGTCGTCTGCGGGGGGCGAGAATTTGCATGTTGACACTGTCGACAAACGCGTCTCTTTATATGCGCAAATACGCATATGGAGTTTGCAATGTCCCTTTCTGGAAAAACCCTCTTCATCACTGGCGGTAGCCGAGGCATCGGTCTCGAGATCGCCAAGCGCGCAGCGCGAGACGGCGCCAACGTCACGATCGCGGCCAAGACCGCCGAACCGCATCCCAAGCTTCCTGGCACAATCTACACGGCAGCCGAGGAAATCGAGGAAGCGGGCGGCAAGGCGCTCCCGCTGGTGTGCGACATTCGCTTTGAGGACCAGGTCCAGAGCGCGGTTTCTCAGACGGCCGAAAAGTTCGGCGGCATCGATATTCTCATCAACAATGCGAGCGCGATCTCGCTGACGCCGACGCCGCTTACCGAAATGAAGCGCTACGACCTCATGAACGAGATCAATACGCGTGGTACCTTCCTCGCGACCAAGACTTGTCTTCCCTTTCTCGAGAAGGCCGCGAACGCTCATGTCCTTAACATAGCGCCGCCACTCGACATGGATGCCAAGTGGTTCGGCCCGCATGTCGCCTACACGATCGCGAAGATGGGCATGAGCCTGTGCACGCTGGGTCATGCGCGCGAATTCGCAGACAAGGGAATTGGGGTGAACTCGCTTTGGCCGCTCACTGCGATCGACACGTCGGCAGTGCGCAACGTGCTCGGGGGAGACGGCATGGCTAAGGCGAGCCGGACGCCCGAGATCATGGCCGATGCAGCCTACGCTGTGCTCAATCGTCCAGCTTTGGAATGCACCGGTAATTTCTTTATCGATGAAGAAGTGCTGATCGAGGAAGGCCTCACCGACTTCGAGAAATACGCACCCGGCGCGCAAGGTCCGCTGGTGCTCGACTTCTTCGTGCCGGATGCGGTAGCTGAGCGTTCGAAGACCCAAACCTCAAGCGCGTATCGCTAGGAGCTCTCGCCCAATATCGGCTCAGGGTACATTCTGGTTACCGCCATACAGGTACGGTTCGTTTCTTCAAACGAAGTAGGAGCCATTGACGGTAGGAAGTTGTTGAGCCGACTGCAGTCGAAAAACATGCCGATGCGATAATCGAGCTGTTCTTCCATCACAACTAGCGTGGCGAGTATGCGCGAGCAGCATGTTCGTCGCCATAGCGAAGTTTTTGAAGACTTCGCAAACTATGGCATATCGTGACCAATTAAAGCTCAACCTGAAAAGGAGGAATATCACTATTTTTGGGACACCTAGAGTCGACCCGATTTGCGCTGAATGAGAAATCCTTGGATAGCGCTGCCTTATCAAGCTTGTAGGCGAGATAATACCCAAGTTCATGAGGCGGTGGCACGTCACGAGCGACAGCTTCGTCTATTAGCTCCGCGGTAGCGTAATTGACATTCACATTGATTGCATTTTCCCAAAAATCAGAGTGTCCAAACAAGAATTGAGCTCTAATCAGACTTTTCAAGGGCGCGACTGATAGCGAGCTGGGGCCGTAGACGATCTGCTGATGCGCCAAATGATTGGTGGCTCGAACCAACCGATCTTCAACATCCTTGACGTGATCGATCAGCCCGGCCGAGGCCAAGGCGAGGTAGTATTCTTGCATACCCCATACCAAGATGCTGTGATATTCGATGCGTGCGTTGTGAGGATCGATCCATCGCCCGCTTTCCAATTGGCCGGGGAGGACACCGATTTCGAAAACATGTTGTGCTCGAACAAGCCATTTGGCTTCACAAGTTGCTCGATAAAGCGCAGAAAACAGTTGGCCTGAGAATACGTTATAATTGAAATTTGACGATAACGGATAGCGGCTTGCCCACACTCCAGCTTTCAGCGCTGCATCGAGATAGCGTGCGTCGCCAGTTGCAGCATGCATATTGACGAGGAATAAACCCACAACGCCGTTGTCAAAACCCAACCCGCCCTCATCCGAAAAGTCGCGTATGATCCAGTCACCTTCGACGGGTTCGAATCCCCGCGCTCTTGCGCGCGTAACGATTTTTGCCGCGCCACGCCCCACTCGCGTATCTTTGGCCGGATACGGAAAGCCGAAAACACCATTGCTCGCTTGTTGAGTAACAACGAACTCCGCTGCAGCTATCGCTTGATTTTTTAATGAGCGTTCCGTTTTCGCAAAAGCGTAAATCAAGAGGGATTGCCCATACCAACCCGCTTCGCGCAGCCTGGCGATACTCTCAGCCTCTCGCTGGGTATCAATCACGCCATCTGCCCAATTCATACGAGGCGCAAACTTGCCCCCGATTTGTGACCACGATGCTTCAAGGTTATCGAGCTCACGGAGTGACGGGCTCGATTGGTCTGGTGCCGCTGCATAGCTGGGCCGTTTCTCCGGATAGCCGGCAAATTGTCCCAGCTCATCCCGCAAAGCCGATACGATTTGTCGGACTTTCTCCTTTTCCCCGCCCCTCATGGCCCTTTGTAACTCGGTATTGAGCACGTGGAGCTCTGTCGCGTTATCTCGGTTGACCGGCTCTTCCCATGCATCCGGATCGAAATTGTCCAAATCGGATGCCTGATCGCTCGAGACAAAATTCTTTTCCTGAGCACACCCCGAAACAACCGATCCGAACGCAAAACCGGTCAGTACCAACGCTCGTGACAACTGAAAAGACAACTGACGGACCGATAGTTTCAAATCTCACCCTCGCATTTAAAGTGCCGCGTAAGGGGCGTCTCGTAATTCATCTGGTTCACTTCTCTTTCGGTACATTTTCGACGCAAATGTCCGCAATATCTCCAAGTATCGCCGCAGCTTCGTTCGCTCGCCGCTGACCGTAGGTTGACGAGAGGTTGCTCAGCGCTTCGCCAAACGGTCGATATATCCCTGCTAAAGATTGCCAAGCTTTTGCGGTCGCCTCGATCAGCAGCGCCCGGCGATCGTCCGGGGACGGCAGGCGGCGCACAAGATCCTTCTTTTCAAGACGATCCAGCAGGACAGTCACCGATCCACTGGTAAGGGATAGCGATCGGCCGATCGCAGAAGGCGAGACTGGACCGTTTTCCAGCAGATGAAGGCACCTGAGGTCATTGCGCGACACACCGAGCGCCCGCGCAGCGCGCTGGTCCAGCGTGTCGATGGCGGCATGCAAACGTCTACAAGAGGCTATAATGCCGGCCTCGTCCGAAGGCCCATCCTGATATTCGGGGCTGTCGCTCATCAGAAAAATTCTGGACTCGTTGGAACCAATTGGCAAGTATCTTGATTATCAAGCTATCTGGCAATTGGAGTGTTATCTATGTTTATGTGGGGACTTGCGGCAGCCGTGCCGATCGGATTTGGACTGGCCGCTTTCGCGGCGCCTCGCGTTGTCGAGTATGTGGAGACCATTGGCATCAAAGGAAGTCTGCGTGACGTTTACGATGCGATCCGCTTCCAAGAGCGCTTGATGGAATGGTCGGCATGGCCGTCAGAGACGGGGTCTGCCTGTGCAGCGGAAGGCGAAGATGGGAACATCGGTGCAAGAACCGTCTTCACCGATAAGAAGGGCAAACCGTTCGGCTATCAGGAAGTGACCGCTCTGGAGGAAGCCGAAAAGGTCAGCTTCGTTCTCGAAAGTAAAGGGCCGCCGCACAAGCCGAAACTTCATTTCCATCTCACGCAGATCGACAGCGAGACAGTGCGGGTCCTTCTCCATTTCCGCAACGATATCACGCCTCCGTTCAATTTGATCCAGCGCCTTGCAGGAATCACGAAATGGACACGCCAGATGCATTTGAAGGACCTCGACGGCCTGAAGCGTTATGTCGAGGTGGGCGAAACCTATACCGGCGAACCGGCAACGGCTGTATGAGTGCCTTATGAGCGAAGGTGATTTGATTTATCCCTATTCCTTCGAAGCCGAGATCGAGAAGTTCGGCGTCGGGAAAACGCGCAAAATCTGGTACAACGTGCTGTTCCTCCCCGATAAACTGAAGGCCGAGCTGCCGTTTGCCGAACACCCCAGACTGAGAATTGAGGGTGAGATTGCAGACGTTCCAGTCGCCAACGCCTTCATCCCTGCTGGCGATGGGCGCAATTATGTGATCGTTGCGCCGGGCGTGCTCGAAGATGGCGAAGTGACGCTTGGCGACCGGGTGAAGATGCGGTTTCGTATTGCCGATCAGGATCATGTCGATGTGCCGCCAGAACTGACTGCCGCGCTTGAGACAGATTCAGAGGCGAAGTGCGCGTGGGAAGCACTTACGCCGGGAAAGAAGCGAATGGTCGCCCAGCACGTCCTGTCGGCGAAGACCGATGCTACCCGCAATCGGCGAATTGATGAGGCATTCGAGGCGGTTCTGCGATTTGATGGCGACCTGCGTGCATGGCGCCACGCAACCCGTGAGCGCTGATTAAATCGGACTGTATGAAATTTTCGAGGATCAAAAGAGCGACGCTATGACGATGTTTCGACTGTTGCTGGCAGCCATGTGGCTTGTGCTCGCGATCTACACAGCGATCGTGATCGCTAACCACGGTATGGGCTTGCTACCGATATTCTTCGGAGACATCGTCAAGCTGGGTTGGCCGGGCCAGTTCAATCTCGATTTTCTGCTATTCCTGATCCTCTCTGCTCTGTGGACGGCCTGGCGGAACAGTTTTTCCGGCACTGGTCTGGGGCTGGCCCTGTTGGCATTCTTTGGCGGTGCGGGCTTTCTCCTTCCCTACCTGATTTTCCTGTCCTTCAAGGAGGGAGGCGATTTCAATCGTGTGCTCCTCGGGGCGCGCGCGCGGCGCAAAGGGGCGAGCCTGTCATAGTCCGCTTTTCGCTGTTGCGAGCGTGAAATCCGACATTCCGCTTTCCACCCACAAGCTGAAACGTAGCGAAAGACAATGGGTCTCAGCGAGGATCGTTTTCATACAAGAAGACGACAAACGATATTTTCCGCTTTCGAGGTCGGTACAAAAATTCGCGTCTTGTACTGAATGATCTCGGTGAAGCAGCCAATGCTCTTAAGCCATTCAAGCTGTGCTCCGATTTCCCCGCATATCTCAATGCGCTGCTCACCTGCGACCAGCGAGCGTTTGATGGTCATCCGGAATGGTCGCTCAAGGCTCACCGGCTTGCTTCTGCTTAAAGACGCGATGATCGCATCGGGAGTTAACTCGAACTCCGCTTCGACCCCAAACGTATTGAGCAAATCAGGGACATCGGCCTCGTCGACTATGCGCCCAAGCCAGCTATGCCCTGCCTGATCGACGATTCGATGCACCGCGAGGCGATCCTTCGGCAGCTTAGACCAGATGGGCAGCAAGAGCCCCGTCGCCAAGTAGACGGTATCGGTCGTGGTTTTGCTTGCCGCATTCTGGGCTTCGGCCTCCCATAGGCTGCGGAATTGGCTTTCGTTTACACTTTCCCATGCGCTCTCTTCCAGATCAGTGAGCAAGCGGTATTGACGCCGTGTCGGCCGTGTGAGCAACACACGCGGAACGACTGTGCCGTCGTCTTCCATGAAACTTCGCGCGTCTTCTGCAAGCGCCACACGCCCGCTTTTCGTGTTAGCCATGAGCCTTGGATTGGTGACCCATTCACGCATATCGAGCACGCGCGTCAGCGGGGTCGGCTTCACCTTGCTTTTCAGAGAGAGCGTGAGAAGATGCGATGTTGCGCCGGTCCGTTGGTCGGTACGCAGGGTTCGGTCCTCTTCCACGCTCGCCTGATCGACCTGAACGGTCTCGACCCCGACATCGAGCGTGCCAGCCTCGCGTGCAGCCGAAACGCGCGCTTCGACCAGCCCTAAGAACTCATCGAAGATGGCATTCTGGATCCCGATTGGGAGAGCCAATATGCGGTTTAGCCAGCGTTGGATCGGCGGAAGGTCATCGACAAGCACGCCGCCTTCGCCGGTCAGTTTGAGGCCTGATCTCTCCTCGAAGTCGACCAGTGTCGTGCTGGCCAGCTTTCCGTGGCTGAGCAGCTGGAACCAGGTGACAAGCGCTGCCTTCGCGTATTCGCTTTCAAGATTGTCGGCGGGATCGAAGAGATTTTGCCCACCAGTCTGACGCTGCCCACGCGTAAGCGCGCCGAGGCTGTCCAAGCGCCGTGCGATCGTGCTGGTGAAGCGCAACTCACCTTTGCAGTCGGTAGTGACCGGTCGGAACAGCGGCGTTGCGGCCTGATGCGTCCGGTGCGTGCGGCCCAACCCTTGGATCGCGCGATCCGCGCGCCAGCCCGGCTCCAGCAAGAAATGCACTCGGCGCTGCCGGTTCTGGGCATCGAGGCTTGCATGATAGGAGCGCCCAGTGCCTCCCGCATCGCTGAAGATCAGAATGCGTTTGCGGCCATCCATGAATTGCTCCGTCTCGGACTGGTTGGTGCGCTTAGAGCGGCTTTCGAGTTTCTGCGAGCAATCGGATTGCGGCACGAGCCGCTTCATTCGACCAGTAACCTCCGCAGTCTTCTCAGGGCCATAGTGCTCGATCAGCCCGTCAAGCGCCGGCTTGATCGGTGGCATCGCGCAAAGCTGCTCGATGAGTCTGGCCCGGCTTTCCAGCGCGACTTGGTTGTGGATCGGCCTTCCCAAATCATCAAACATCGGGGTCGACCGCTCTTTGCCGGTGTCATCAACAAAGGTCTGCATCTGTTGCGTCGGAAAGGCACGTTCGAGATAGTCGATGACATTCTCGCGCGGTGAGAGGTCGATCTCCAGATGCGCGCGTTCTTCAGGCGATAAGGCATCAAGCCGCCGGTCCAGAATGCTCTCAGCAGTTGAGACCAATTGGATGACGACCGAAGTGTCCTCGGCCAAGTGGGTGTCGATCGCCGCGATCAAGCTCGGCAGCTTCATGGACAGTAGCACTTGATTGAAGAAGCGCTGCTTGCAGCTTTCGAAACGCGAGCGAGCGGCCGCCTTGACGCCAGAATTGAGCGTCTCGCCATCAATGTTATCAACGACACCAGTTGCTTCGAGCGCCGCCTCCATATTCTGGTGAATGATCGCCCAGGCATCGGCATAGGCGTCATAGATGGCGATCTGCTCTCGCGTGAGCTCGTGTTTCAGGACCTCGTATTCGACCCCGGCGAAGCTGAGCGCTCGCGCCTGGTAGAGACCAAGCGCTTTCAGATCGCGCGAGACCACTTCCATGGCCGCGATCCCGCCGCCCCGGATCTGCCCGATAAAATCCTCTCTCGAAGCAAAGCCAGTTTCTGGTCCCCACAGACCAAGTCGCACCGCGTATGCAAGATTGTTGACGTCTGAGGCACCAGTGGCTGACGCGTACAGCACCCGCGCCTTGGGGAGATGATTTTGGAGCAGCACACCAGCAATGCCTTGCTGCGATCCGCCCTGCTTGCCGCGCATACCCTCTCCGCCCGCAACGCCGCCCATTTCATGGCTTTCATCAAAGGCAATGACGCCCTCAAAACCCTCGACTGCCCACGTCAACAGCTGATTGAGGCGGGTTGCGTCCTGACGTTGGCTGCGCAACGTCGGATAGGTGACGAACAGAATGCCTTCCGTGAATGGGACCGGATGATCGATCTTCCAGTTGGAGAGGGGCTGAATGTCAGCGGGCAGTCCGCCGAGGGCTTGCCAGTCGCGGCGCGCATCTTCGAGCAGGCTTTCGTTCTTGGAAATCCAGATCGCACGGCGGCGACCAGCCAACCACTGATCGAGAATACAGCCCGCGATTTGTCGGCCCTTACCCGCGCCCGTCCCATCGCCGAGGAAGTAGCCCTTACGGTAGGTCTGGCCATCTTCGGCGAGCGTGAGACCCACACCTTCCTCGGAAGGCTTGAAACGACCGGGCAGAAGTTGGTGCCACGCCGTCCCGGCGTAGATGACGGTTTCAAGCTGGGCTTCCGATAGCGCCTCGCCGGAGACAATTCGCTCCGGCAAGCTGGGTGTGTAGTCGGGAACAGGCGCCGGGATCGAACCCATGGCAACCGATTCCACCAATGGCGTAGGATGCTGGCCTGCGCTCGCAATCTCGATCCGACTTGGGCGGTAAGGCAAGTAAACCCCCGCCTGTTCGCCAAGTGGGCGAGGCGTTTGCAGCTTTCCGTATGCGAGGGGAGCTACCGCCAAGGTCTTAAGTGCAGGCTTCGGCTTGGCTGGTTGTCGCGTTGCAACTCTCGCGGCGCGGACCGCGTTGAAGAGCGATCCGCCCGATTTGCGAGGCCTGGAAGGAGTACGCGCCGTATTCCTCTCGATCGCTCGGCGAGGGACTATCTCGATGGCTTCACACAGCTCGGCGACAGTGTCGCGGCAGATGACCGAGGGCATGATGTTGCCAGGGCGCTTGTCGATCACAAGGAGCCGAACGGCGACGCTGGTGCCTTGCTTGCGATAGCAAGACTCAAGCCGACACGACGTTACGACTGTGCATCCATCGAAGGTCTCCTCGTAAACAGAGAGCATGGTGGCCGAGGTTGTGAAGCCATCGGGCATGACCGCGACGATGCGCGCGCCCTTTGCTGCTTTGGCGATTGCAGAGCGCAAATGACGGACTGCGGCATGCGGGTCGACACCTCGTCCCTTGGACCGCGCGAAAGGCGGGTTCATCAGGATAAGAGTGGGCCGAAGCATGGATGGCATGAGCGAGGTAAGCATCGCCCCGTCATGTCCGGTCAGCTTTGCGTTGGGGTAGAGCGCCTCCAGCTTGGCGCGACGCTTGGGGTCGAGTTCGTTGAGGTGAAGCTCAGCGACCGTCGGAAGGAGAGCAGCGAGCATGCCGTGGCCAGCGCTTGGCTCGAGGACAATGTCATCGACACTTGGCTGCGCAAGAAGCACCATCAACGCAGCAAGATCGGCAGGCGTCGAGAATTGCTGCCAACGGATTTGGTCTTCGCTGCGCACGGTCTGTGTCGGCAGCGCCTCAATCAGTTCTGAGATACGCTGGATGTCATCTGTGCTGCGAGGCTTGGTCCGTTGGATCAGGTGGCGGACCAAGCCGGCCTCCATGAGATCGAAGGCATCGCGCTGGGTCCATTTGCCATCGGCCGCGTCGCCGCCATGCAAAGCGCGCATGGTTTCGAAGAGAGTTGGCTTGTCGAGAGAGCCTGTAGGGATGTGCTCAGCGATCGCCTGGATCGCGTCTTCGAGACTGATTTGGATGGACGTAAAGAGATCGTTCATGGCGCTGCTCCTGTGATTGGACACAGCCATCCCTCCCCCTCCTCTTTGCAGGCGGTCAGGTGCGCTCGCAGAGCTGCTCATTCATCGCAGCCCAGTCTTTGAACGGGCGCGGAAAGCGCGTTTCGATATGAAGACCCGGTCGGCAATAGGCCTCGTTTGCCTTGCGTACGGCAAGACGACCTGCGCGGTCATGATCGGGCGCGAGGATGAGGTGGTGCAGATCATCGGGAAGCTGGATCTGAGGCATGCGTTCTCCGCCCAGCGCAGCCCAGCACGGTATGCCCGTGATCTTGGTGAAGGCTGCGGCGTCTTCGAAGCCTTCGGCAAGCGCGAGTTGCGACACTGGGCCGGATGCACGCCAGGCCGCGCCGTGCGGCGTTCCGAGCAGCATCTTGCTCGTGCTTTGAGCCGTCTCAGGATGAAGGAAGATGCGCTGGACAGCAGTGAGTTCGCGGCGTTGGCGAAGGGCGACCAGCAAGGCTGGAAAGAAGCGGGTGCGCGGTTTTGGCCCAAGCGGACAGCGGGGATGAAAGCGAATGTCAGGAAGGTCGATCGGGAGGTGGCGACTGGTCAGATATTGGGCAGCCAACGTGCCCGGAACCGGCACACCGCTCTCCCATAACCGACGTGGGTCGCCTCGACTTTGAGCACTATAGGCGCTGGAAGTCGGCACGGTTGGTGCCCCATTCGTAGGCAAGCGCGCAATTTCGCGTAGCACTTCTTCGGGAGAACATCCGGCAAAGCAATGGACCAAGAGGCCCTTATGGCCCTGCCGGATCGAAAGCGATGGTTTGCAATCCTCGTGCGCAGGACAGCGGCACAGAGCGTAAGAACCGTGCCATTTCCCGCGCAGCGCGGAGACAATGGCGATGGTTTCCTGGGTTGGGCGCAGCGCGACATACATAGCTCGCTCCTTTCATCGCCTTCCCCTTCCCTCTTTTCTTTGAGCTTCACCGCGTCTCTGACGATCTGAGAGCGGCCCTGTTGTTGGTTGTTCGCCCGCCCGGATACACATAGGCTTTAAAAGCGATATCCGGACTTGGCCATGTATTGAGGCCCGGTCTCATGAAGCACTTGCTCGCTGCCTTCTTGGCGCTTCTACCGGCTCAATCTCTTGCACAGACGGCTAGCGTCGCGACGTTCACCGATGATGCTGACCAGCAGTTCATCCTGATCGAGCCCGGCGCTACTACTGACGGCGAGACCAACGAGACGTTGCCTGACGAAGAGCTTGCCTCTGAGAAGGTCGACATTGCTCCGAACCCTGGCGCAAGCAAACCCATGCGCACCAGTCTGTCGGCGCCGGCATGGATGCGTGGAAAGCCAAATCCGTTCACACTGTCAAATCTCGGAACAGGCCCGTCCTGCTTGAATACGCCTTACACGATCATGCCGGGTATCCATCGTCCGGTCCAAGCTCGTCGACGCCATTTCTACCGGCAGATGGTGACTGCTGCCTGCGAGGCGGGAATTCCGGTCAATCTGTTCGACAGCCTCGTGCTGCAGGAGAGCCAGTATAATCCGAGTGCTCGAAGCCATGCTGGCGCAATTGGGATGGCGCAGTTGATGCCGGGAACGGCCCGGTATCTCGGAGTCCAAAACCCCTGGGATGTTAGCCAGAACCTTCGCGGCGGCGCGCGCTATCTGCGCGAGCAACTGGACGCGTTCGGATCATGGCGTCTTGCGCTTGCAGCATACAACGCTGGCCCGGGCGCGGTTCGAAAGTACGGGGGTGTGCCTCCTTACCGTGAGACAAAGGGATACGTTCGGTCCGTCCTGCGACGCGTTGCTCGTCGTCGATACTGATCGGATTTTGGGGTCTAGATGGCCAGACTGGCAAGAGCATCACGTGCCGCTTTCGCTGTGAGATGCCCATAGTGGCGCTCAATCATTGCGACCGACGTATCGGCAAGCTGAGCAACAGTGAGAAGCGGCACACCAGCTACGACTAGGTCAGTAAGCACACAATGCCTTAACACATAAGCTGTCGTGCCGGAGGGAAGCCCGGAAACATCGCGCGCTTCCTGGATTGGCTTTTGCCAGGTCTTTCGTTTCCACTGCTGACCATTCGCCGTCATGAAGAGCCAGGCTTCGGGGAGTTTCCCGCGAGATTGCTGTGTAAGGAACTCGCAGATGTTGTCAGGCAAGGCCAGTTGCCTTGGCTTGCCGCTCTTGTCCGAGCCAATCGTCAATGTCCCCATACGTTCGTCGAAATCACAGGCCTTGAGACTTGCGAGAGCGCCGGGACGCAAAGGTAGCATGCACATTGCACGAAAGAAGGCTCTTGCATCAGGAGCCATCGCATCGAGCATCCGCTGTCGCTCTTCGCGCTCTAGGTAAATCGTCCTTCTGGTGTCGGCCCCAGCAATCGGCTTAAGCGCTTCTTGCCAAGCCCCATCAGTGCTAGGTGGCCCGTCGGTTTTCACTCGCTTGAGAGCAGCGCGCAAAGGGACCATGGCACGATTGATTGTGGATGCCTTACCGGTTAGCCGCTCTCGCCAAGCCTCCAGATGGTGCCGCCGCAACTTATCGAGTTTAATGTCAGCAATTGGGTCGTTGTAGACGAGCCTACTCAATGTTGCTCTGTCATTGCCTTTGGCCCGATATGCGCGACAGGCATCGGCGACAGTTTCGAGCTCAACGTCTCTATATCCCCCGCTTTCCACCTCAACGGCAAACGCTTCTGCCGCTGTTTTTGCCGCGGCAAAACGCTCGCTTCCTGAGAGCTCGCCAAAGTCACCAAGCGACTTATCGCGGTACTTGCAGTTGTCTTCGTCGCGCACTCGCGCCACCCAAGTTCCGGCGCCATCTTTAGCGGGCGGGCGATATCCAACAAAGCAACCTTGTCTGAGCCGTTGCCAATGTGGGCGCTTGCCAGGATTGGGTTTGAGCTTCTCTCGAACAGCTACTCTGCTGAGGTTCATGATGTCTCGAATTTTTAGCGTGTCTAATTTGTGTCTAATATTATGGGAAACAGATAGAGACAAGCTGAAAGATCGGACTATTTAAAACCAATGGGTTATTTGTTTCACGGTGTTTCACAAAGTATCAAAAACCCCTAAAATCCACCCTTCACACGGGTGGGGTCGCAAGTTCAATCCTTGCCGCGCCCACCATTTCTTGAAATCCTCGATGCAAGCGCTTTCGCCGCCGCGCGGTCGAAGCTGACACGCGCACAACGCTAGCCCTGACACCCAAATCCAACCCGCTAGTCAGACTGAAATCACCGCGGTTGCCAAGCGTGGGGCGAATGCGCGAGAGTGTTCGCACACGTCGCATACAGATTTCGGGGCATGACATGAAACGACTGATCGCTCTGGCCGCGCTGCTGGCCGGTCTTCCTTTCGCAGCGCAGGCGCAAGAAAGCGCGCCCCCATCATCCGCAGACGCCCCGCGCCTCTTCAGCGCGCAGGATGTGTTTGAGCTGGAATGGGCGGATGACCCGCAGGTTTCGCCCGATGGCAGCCAAGCGATCTATCTGCGCCGTTTCAACGACATTCAAACCGATCGCACGCGCGCGCATGTCTGGATCGTCAACCTCGATGGGTCGGGCCATGAACCGCTGCTGGCGGATGAGGGGTCGTACCGCTCGCCGCGCTGGTCACCTGATGGTTCGCGCATCGCCTTTATGAAGAGTGTGGATGATCGCACCGGGCTGTTTGTTCATTATCTGCGATCGGGGCGTGAGGCGCTGATCGGGACGTTTGAGCGTTCGCCAGGCAACGTCACTTGGGCGCCCGATGGCCGCTCGCTCGCCTTCACCATGTCGGTCAAAGGGCAAAGCGAAAAGCTGATCAGCCCGCCCAAAAAGCCCGAAGGCGCCGAATGGGCACCGCCTGCAGTGGTGATCGACCGGGCGCGCTATCGCACCAACGGATCGGGCTTTATCGAGCTCGCCTACACGCATGTCTTCACCCTGCCCGCCGAGGGAGGCACGCCGCGCCAGCTGACCAGTGGCGATTTCAACCATGGCGGCGCGCTCTCGTTCACGCGCGATGGGGCGGAGATCCTGTTCTCGGCCAACCGCAATGCGGATTGGGAGCTGCAATCGCGCGAGGCGGATATTTTTGCGGCCGATGTCGAGACAGGCGCGCTGCGTCAGTTGACCTCGGATCCGGGGACGGAGAGCAGCCCGACGGTTTCGCCCGATGGCAAGCGCGTGGCGTTCCTCAAGACGGCCAACACACCCGTTCCATTTCTGGCGACCAACGTGCATGTCATGGGGCTTGATGGCAGCGGTCCGCGCAGCCTTACCGATGGCCTCGACCGGCGCGCGGGCAGCCCGCAATGGCTTTCCAATTCAGAGGTCGCCTATACTTTTCAGAACCGGGGTGAGAACTATGTCGGTGTCGCCACATTGGCTGGCAAACGCCGAACCGTCGTTGAAAAGATCGGAGGCACGACGGTGGGCCGCCCTTATGTGAGCGGCACCTATAGCGCAGGCACCGACGGCGCGCTGGTCTACACCAGGGGGAGCGCCGCTCGCCCGGCGGATCTTTACGCGATGAAAAAGGGGCGCGAAGTGCGCCTGACTGCGCTTAACGAAGATCTGCTCGCACATCGCGACCTGGGCGCGCTTCGCAGCTTCACCTACAATTCCTCGCTCGACGGACTCGAAGTCCAAGGCTGGATGATTACCCCACCCGATTATCAGGAAGGCAAGACCTACCCGCTGATCATCGAAATCCATGGCGGCCCGCATCTCGCCTATGGCCCGCATTTCTCCGCCGAACTGCAACGCATGGCGGCCGCTGGCTATGTCGTGATCTACGACAACCATCGCGGCTCCATTGGCTATGGCAGCGACTTTGCGAATCTGCTGGATGGCAAATATTCCAGCACAGATGATTTTGCCGATCACATGAGCGCGGTCGACTGGGCGATCAACAACGGGTTCGCCGACAAGGACAACCTTTTCATTGCGGGCGGCTCAGCGGGCGGGATCGCGACCGCTTACGCCATTGGTCTGACCGACCGGTTCAACGCCGCGATGGCCGCCAAGCCGGTGATCAACTGGGTCTCCAAAGTGCTGACAGCGGATAGCTATATCGGCCAGATTCAGAACCAGTTCCCCGGCCCGCCTTGGGAGCATCTGGAGCATTACTGGAAACGCTCGCCGCTCAGTCTGGTTGGCAATGTGACCACGCCGACCATGCTTATCACGGGCGAAGTGGATTACCGCACGCCGATTTCCGAAACCGAGCAGTTCTACCAAGCGTTGCAATTGCTGCGCGTCCCATCCGTCATGGTTCGTATTCCGGGCTCCAACCACGGCATCGCTGCGCGCCCGTCGCGTCTCAACGCCAAAACCGACTACACGCTGGCGTGGTTTGAAAAGTACCGGACCGACAAAGACGCGGAGTGACCCTTGCGCCGCGACATGGCGGCGATATCACCCTCGCAAGCCTATCGGCGCGTTCGCGCCACACCGACGATCACAACAGGGAACTGACCACCATGACGCTTCTCACCTCGCGCCCGCTTACGATTGCGGCGGCTCTTTTGTGTTCGGCGGCGACACCCGCCTTGGCCGAAGAGGGCTTTTACCAATATCCCACCGCGCGCGGCGATGTACTGGTCTTTGCCAGCGAAGGCGATCTGTGGCGCACCGCGCGCGATGGCGGCACCGCCATTCGTCTGACGAACCACCTGGAAACCGAGCGCAACGCCAAGGTCTCGCCCGACGGAACGATGGTCGCCTTTAACGCGAGCTATGACAGCGGCGATGACATCTACGTCATGCCCGTCGCCGGCGGCTCGCCCACACGGCTGACCTTTGAGGGCGGCGGCCTGACCACGGTAGGCTGGACGCCCGATGGCCGCGTGGTCTTCTCCTCGCGGCTCACTGGCAACGGTCAAGGCGAAGTGCTGCACACGATCGCGCCCAGCGGTGGCGAGGCAACGCCGATTCCGTTGTGGCGTGCCAACGCGGCGACCTACAGCGCGGATGGCTCCACGCTCTTTTTCTCACGCCGGGGCCTCTCCGCACGCGCGCGCGACAACGCGGTGCAATATCGCGGTGGCGGCATGGCGCAGCTGTGGAGTTGGACCAACGGGTCGAGCGCCGAAGCCACCCAGTTACTCGAAGATTTCGGCGCGCCTATCCGTATGCCGATGGCGCAGGATGGGCGGGTCTACTTCATCTCCGACAAAAGCGGCGCAGACGCGGTCTGGTCGGTCGCCCAAGACGGTTCAGGCGTGACCAAACATTCGGGCGAATTTGCGTTCCCTGTGTTGCAAGCCTCGATAGATGCGGGCGAGATTTTTGTGCAGAACGGCGCGGATATTCACGTTTTCTCGACCGCCACCAACACGTTGTCGACCCTCGCGATCAACCTGATAACCGACCGCGAGCAGACCCGGCTGCGCACGCTCGAAAACCCGCTTGAAAACATCGACGCGGCGCGCCTGACGCCGTCTGGCAAGAGCGTGGCCGTGACCGCGCGCGGCGAAGTGGCTGTGGCCTCGCCTCTGGAGCGGCGCCGGGTAGAGCTTGCGATACCTGATGGCGCGCGCGCCCGCGAGGCGGTCGCCGGGCCCGAGGGCGAAAACGTCTTCATGATCCTCGACCAAGGCGATACGCGCTCCATCGTGCGGATGGCGGCGGACGGATCAGGCGCCCCTGTGATCATTGCGGGCGACTATGACGCGCATATCTGGGGCTTTGCCGTGGCACCGGACGCCAAGACGATTATTGTGTGGGACAAGCAAGCTCGGCTCCAGAAAATCAACGTCGCGACCGGCGCGGTCACTCTGCTCGCGCAAAACACAAGCGGCGATGACAACGCGTTCGGCTTCCCCGTTTTTGCGCCGGGCGGTGAATATATCGCCTATTCTGAAACGGGCCGCGAGAATTACGCCAATATCAGCAATATCTACGTCCAGAACCTCGCCACTGGGGAACGCGTCAAGGCGACCTCGGGCAAATACAGCGATCACGACCCGGCCTTCTCTGCCGATGGCGCTTGGCTCTATTTCCTCTCGGACCGCAACTTTTCGCCTGAACCCGGCAGCCCTTGGGGCGACCGCAATATGGGCGTCTCCTTCCCTGACCGGGGCGAGCTGCACGCGCTCCAGCTCGACCCGGAGGCCGAGTTTGCGTTTAGTCCGGCGAACGAGCTGACGGGCGAGAAAGACGATGACGACGACACCGCCTCATCGGACGACGACACGGATGAGGGCGACAAGGACGATAAGGACGAGAAGAAAAAAGAGGCTGAGCCCAAGGCCAATATCACGCTGTCCGGCCTGAGCGAGCGCCTTTACAAACTCCCGGTAAAACCGGGCGCTGGTGGCCAGTTGCTGGCCTCTGACAAGTTTCTCTACACCCGCATCGATGACGAATGGGTCTCGATCAAAATCGACAAGCACGATCCCGAGGTCGAAACCTTCGCCAAAGAGGCGCTGGGCCTCTCCCTCTCAGCGGATCGCAAGACGATCTTAGTTGTGCAGGAAGGCGGGGATACACTCAAATTCGCGCTCGTCACGGCGGCGGCGAAGATGCCGAAAAAGCTCGATGGGAAGCGCGTTCGTCTGGGCGATTGGCGCGTCACCATCGACCCAAAGGCGGAATGGAAGCAGATGTTCCGTGACGCATGGCGCCTGCACCGCGATTTCTCCTACGATCCGGCCATGCGCGGCGTCGATTGGGAGGCGGTGCGCGATCAGCACGAACCGCTCGTGGAGCGCATCGGTCACCGCGCGGAGCTGGGCACAATCATGGGGCAGATGGCTTCGCAACTCGGCATCCTGCATAGCCAGGTGCGCGGCGGCGACCAGCCCGAGGACGAAGAGAACAGCCAACTCGCCTTCCTTGGCGCGCGCTATACGCCCGTTGCGGGCGGGCTCAAGATCGAGAGTATTTACCGCGGCGAAGCGGATTTGGTGAACCTGCAACCGCCGCTGCGCCGTCCCGGCGTCGATGTGCGCGCGGGCGATGTGATTACCAAGGTGGATGGCCGCGCTATCGCCTCTCTCGCCGATCTGCGCATGGCGCTCGCGTCCAAGGCGGGCCAGCAGGTGCGTCTCGACTTCACGCGGTCAGGGCGCGCGATGAGCGAGATCGTCACCCCGATGAACGGGCGCGGCCGCGCGATGGCCCAATATTACGACTTCACCGAAGGACGCAAAGCGGCGACCGACCAGCTTTCAGGCGGTGAGATCGGTTATCTGAAACTGCGCGCCATGGGCGGCGGCGATATCGCCAGCTTCGCGCGCGATTTCTTTGCGCAGATGGACAAGGACGGCATTGTCATCGACGTGCGAAACAATTCGGGCGGAAACATCGATTCGGTGCTGATCGCCCAGCTTTTGCGCCGCCCTTGGGCGTTTTGGGGCAAGCCCGATGGCTCCGGTGTGGAATACACCAACATGCAGAACGCCTATCGCGGGCACATCGCTGTTCTCATTGATGAGCGCACCTATTCCGATGGCGAGACCTTTGCCGGCGGCGTCAAGTCGCTTGGACTCGGCCCGCTCGTCGGCAAACGCACGGCGGGCGCGGGCATCTGGCTGTCGGATCGCAACCGCGTGATCGACAATGGCGGCGTGCGGATCGCCGAATATGCGCAATACGACATCAACGGGAACTGGATCGTCGAAGGCTACGGCGTGGGCCCCGATTACGAGGTCGAAAACCAGCCCTACGCCACCTACCAAGGCAAAGACGCTCAGCTGGAGGCCGCAATTGGGCTGTTGCAGCAAAAGATTGCCGAAGAGCCTGTACGCGATCTCGTCCCCGGAGGGCTTGCGCCTTTAGGTACGCCGGCTGCGGATGTTCAAAGACTTGACTAAAGGGCGCGCGCGTTCTTGATAGTGATTTGCAGTCGCTGAGCGCTGCGCTATAGTGCGCCCCGTAATCAACGAAGGATATTTCCGATGAATTCGACACTCAAAGTCTGGACCGGCCTTGGCCTTGCAACCGCGCTTATGGGCGCTGGCCTTACCGGCTGCGCGGGAGAGGGCGGCGAGAATGGCGAAGGCGGCGAGAGCGCCGTTGCCGGTGATGCGGGCGAAGGCGAAGGCGGCACGGGCCCCGGTGAGGGTGGCGGAGAAGGTGGCGGTGAAGCCGGGTCCGGAGAAGGCGGCGAAGGTGAAGGTGGTGAAGGCGAAGGTGGAGAGGGCGAAGGCGGCGTAGCCACCGGCAGCGCTGGTAGCGATCCGGTCGTCTACGGCTCCGCGCTCGCCATCGTCGAAGCGCACGCTTTGGCCGCTCGCGACGCCTACGCGGTTGGCAAGACCGACGCAGCCGCCGAAATGTTCGCGCACCCCGTTTCCGAAGTGCTCGCCGATATGGCGCCGGTTTTCACGACGCTCGGTGTGGACGATTTCACCGCGCAGATGAGCGAAGCATCCACCGCAGCTCTGAAGGCGGACAACAAAGAGGGCGTCGAGAAAGCCTACGCGGCGATCTCGGCGGCCCTTCAGGACGCGGCCGAAAAAGCGCCCAAGAGCGAGCTCAGCGCCGGAGCGGTGGCTGCGGGTATAACCGCCGACCAGATCGGGCGCGCGGCCTCCATGTATGGCGAGGCGTCAAGCGGCACCGCTTACGAACCCTACCTGGACGGCTATGGATTCTACAAAGCCGCCGCCGCCAAATTCAAGCGCAACGGCGCGGCGATCGAGACCTACAATTCAGGCCTGCACAGCGATATCAAGGCCGCGCTCGACCTCTTG
The DNA here is from genome assembly GCA_039033515.1 of Pseudomonadota bacterium. Classification (GTDB taxonomy): domain Bacteria; phylum Pseudomonadota; class Alphaproteobacteria; order Sphingomonadales; family Sphingomonadaceae; genus Erythrobacter. The sequence goes on along the minus strand of JBCCCM010000001.1, from coordinate 60,159 downwards.
GCAAGCGCCTATCCGGGCGCTGAGCGGCCCGACACGTTCGATGTTCAACAAGGCCAATTGCTGGGCGCCTCGTCAAAGGTCAATCTGGGCCTGCCGACCGCCTGAGCCGTCCCGGTCGAAGCACGCGGCCCGCGCGACCTTGTGGGCTCATGCCTAGTCCGCTCGCGCGGCGCCGCGTTCAAGCAACCGGTTGACCTGCTGGGCCACTTCTTCGTGGCTCAAACGGTCGCTTTCACTCGCCCAAATGGCGTAGCGCAGCCCGATGAACACGTTCATGCCCATTACGGCCCACGCCTCGACCTCGCCCAGGTCTTCGCGAAACTCGCCCGCCTCAACCCCGGCGCGCAGGCGTTCCGAGATGCGCCCGGCAATCGTTTCGTAGTGGCGCCGGTAGCTGTCGGGATCGACAAACTCCGCCTCATCGATAATCCGGTAGACCTCTTTGTGCTCTGAGGCGAAATCGAGAAACGCGGTGAGCGCCGCGCGCTCGACATCGAGCGCGCTCATATCGCTGCTGATCGCGGCGCGCGCGCTGGTGCGCACATTTTCGCTCATATCGAGGACAAGCGCGCGAAAGAGCGCGTCCTTGCTGTCGAAATAGGTGTAAAAACTGCCCAGAGCCATCCCGGCGCGACGCGTGATCGAGCTCACCGAGGCTTCATGAAAGCCTTTCTCGCCAAACTCGATGGCCGAGGCGTCGAGCAGCTTGCGCAAGGTTCGCCGCCCGCGTTCGGTGCGTGGCGTCTTCGCCTCGGATTCGCCGAAAGAGCGGGCCGCACCCGCCGCCTCATCCAGGCCATGGCTCGCGCCTTGCGCGGCGTTTGCATCTCTCTGCTTGGTGGCTTTTTGCACCATCCTGAACCCCTCTCATCCACAGGCCTAAGACGCAAGCGCGGTTTTCACAACAGCAAACTTGAAAGTTGGTTCAACTTTCAATATTGATCGCTCAACGTGACCTTGAAGGTCAAACAAGGGGAGAGATCATGAGAGCCATTTTCACCAGCCGTGCCTTGCTTTTGGCCGGATGCGCCGGACTTGCCAGCCTGGCCGCGCCCGCCATGGCGCAGTCGACACCGAGCAGCGACGCCGCCGCCGAGGAAAGCGACGCCGATGACAATCGCATCGTCGTCACCGCGCGCCGCCGCGAGGAAACGATCATCGATGTGCCGCTCTCGGTCACCGCGCTTTCCGGGGCTGATCTCGTCCAGCAGGGCATTCAGGATCTCACCCAGGTCGGGCAGCAAGTGCCCAACATCACGCTTGAAGTGAGCCGGGGCACCAACACGACGCTCACCGCCTTCATCCGCGGGGTGGGCCAGCAAGATCCGGTCGCCGGCTTCGAAGCGGGTGTGGGCCTCTACATCGACGACGTGTACCTCAACCGTCCGCAAGCCGCCGTTCTCGACATTTACAATGTGGAGCGGATCGAGGTGCTGCGCGGCCCCCAGGGCACGCTCTATGGCCGCAACACCATTGGCGGCGCGATCAAGTATGTGACCGCCGAACTGCCCGACGACACCAGCGTGAGCGCGCGCACAGCGTTCGGTTCGTTCGATCAGGCGGACCTGATCCTCACCGCCTCCACCCCGATCAGCGACACCCTCAAAATCGGCGCGAGCGGCGCGCGCCTGTCGCGCGGCGGATTTGGTGAGAACCTGAACCTTGGCACGGAGAACTACAACAAGGACATCTGGGCCGCGCGCGGAACGATCGAATTCGACAACGGCCCCGTCTTTGTCCGCCTGTCCGGCGACTATGTGAAAGACAATTCCGAAGCGCGTCAGGGCGCGCGTTTGATCCCCGGCCTGCTGAGCGGCGCGCCGGTGCTCGACGATGTGTTTGACACGCGCGCTGGGCTCAACGTCGTTGACCAAGAGGTCGAGGCCTATGGCGGCGCGCTCAATGTCGCGATTGAGCTCAGCGACACGCTGACCTTCAAATCGATCACGGGCTACCGCGAGGATTCCTCCACCACGCCGATTGACTTTGACAGCCTGCCGTCGGGCGATCTTGATGTGCCCGCGATCTATGACAACGATCAGTTCAGCCAGGAATTCCAACTCCTTTATGAAGGCGACCGGCTGTCCGGCGTCTTCGGCGTGTATTACCTCGACGCCAACGCCTTCACCGCGTTTGATGTGCTGCTCGCCAACACCGGCGATCTGATCAGCCTGCCGGGGCTTAACGCCCAGACGCTGGGCGATGTGAACACCGAAACCTACTCGGTCTTCGGCGATTTCACCTACGATCTGACCGATACAATCAGCGTCTCGGTCGGCGGGCGTTACACCAACGACAAACGCTCCAGCCGCGTTTTGCGCACCACCTTTATCGGCGGTTTCTCCGATCTGTTCATCCCGAACAGCCCGGCCATCCCCATCGCGGTGACAAGCGATTTCGAGGGCAGCCGCACGTTCGAAGACTTCAACCCGCGCGCCTCGATCAGCTGGCAACCCACGCCCGATCACAATGTCTACTTCACCTATTCTCAAGGGTTCAAGGGCGGCGGGTTCGACCCGCGCGGCCAGACCAGCGCGGCTCCCGATCTGAACGGCGACGGCGTGGTCGACTTCGACGACCAGTTCGAATTCCTGAGCTTCGATCCCGAAACGGTCGACAGTTTCGAAATCGGCTACAAGGCTTCGTTGCTCAACAACCGTTTGAACATCGCGATTGCCGCTTTCCTTGGCCAATATGACGACGTCCAGATCCCCGGATCGGTTGGCGTGGACACGAACGGCGACGGCATCAACGACACCTTTACGGGCATCACCTCCAACGCCGCCTCAGCGGACGTGAACGGCTTCGAAATCGAAGGCAACGCGCTGGTGGGCAAGGACTTCCTAGGCGATGGCAGCCGCTTCAGCGTCAATTGGTCGCTGGGCTATCTCGACGCGCAGTTCAACGAGTTCATCGACGCGTTCGGCGTTGACGTGGCGGATCAGCGGGTGTTCCAGAACACACCCGATTTCACCGGCCATATGGGCTTTAACCTCGGCGTCCCAGCGGCGAGCGGCATGGTCGACTTCATCGGCCTCGTCTCCTTCCGCAGCGACGCCAGCCAGTTCGAAAGCCCCAACCCGTTCCTTGATCAGGACGCGTTTGAGCTCGTCGATTTCAGCATCGTTTACACCACCGACGATGGACGCTTCAGCTTTGGCGGACACGTCAAGAACCTGTTCGATGTCGAATACATCGTGGCGGGCTACAATTTCGTCGCGGGAGGCACGCCTCCGGGCACGCCGTTTGTCCCGACGCTGGGTCTGGAAGGCACGCTGACCGGCTTTTATGGCGATCCTCGGCGCTTCTTTGCGACCGCTCAGGTCAATTTCTAGGACACGAGTTAAACCGGCTCTCCAAGGGGCGGCGAACATGATGCTCGCCGCCCCGATCCAAGCAAAAGCCCCGGCCTCTCGTGATGAGAGACCGGGGCTTTTTCATGTCTTTTCGTGCGGCAATCAGGTCGCAGCGCGCGCCGCGCTCACTGCGCCCGCTCCGTTGATTGCGCCGCCGGGCGGCGGATCGATGACCGAACCGGTGTCTGCATCGGGCGCTTCGGTGGGTTTGGCCACTTTGACGCCGCTGATGCGCTCCATGTCTTGCGAGGCTTCCTCGGCCTTCTTCTTGTCGAGGTGACGCTTGACCAGAAAGCCGCCGAGGCCCAGCGCCGCCATGGTCGGCAGGCTGATGCGCGACAGGACGAAGGGGGCCGCCGTCGCGAGCGTCGCGCCCAGCGCGCCGCCGGCAGCGGGCTTCTTGGTGAGGTGCGAGCCGATTGAGGCTCCAATGATACTCTTGAGCATGGTTGTTTCTCCTTACCCCTGGGTTAGCAAGAGCGCCCCGCGATGGTTCCAAATTTCCGCTCACGCCGCGCTCCCTTGCGGATCGGTGCGTTGACACTTCCCATGGCGGTGCGGCTGAGGCATAGGCGCGGCCATGCATGACATTCGCCTAATCCGAGACGATCCTGACGCCTTTGATGCTGGCCTAGCACGGCGCGCGCACCCTAAGGCCGCTCAAGAATTACTTATTCTCGACGAGAGAATACGCGACCAAAAGACTGCGGTTCAGACAGCCGCATCGCGCCGAAATGAATTGTCGAAGAAGTTCGGCGAATTCAAACGTCAAGGCTTAAAGCCACCAACCGAGCTGCAGGCAGAGATTCAGAGCTTGAAGCACAACTTGCCTCAAGGCGAGAAAGAAGTGGAGCGCCTTTCCGCCGAGCTGAAGAGCAAGCTCGAAGTGATCCCCAACATCCCGTTCGACGATGTGCCCGAAGGCGCGGACGAAGATGACAACGTAGAAGTCAGCCGCTGGGGCGACATCCCTAGCTTCGGTTTCGAGCCCAAGGAACACGCCGACTTCGCGCCCGCTCTGGGCATGGAGTTCGAAACCGGCGCGCGCATTTCGGGCGCGCGTTTTACTTTCCTTCGGGGAGGGATGGCCCGCCTGCACCGCGCGCTCGGCCAGTTCATGCTGAACCATCAGGTGAGCCAAAATGGCTACACTGAATGCGCGCCGCCGCTGCTCGTCAGGGACGAGGCGATGTACGGCACGGACAAGCTGCCCAAGTTTGCCGAGGATAGTTTTCAGACCGATCTTACACTTCATCCCGACACTCGAATGTTCTGGGAGTACGGCCAGCGTGACAAGATGATCGAAGCGGGGCTTATCGAGAATGGCACCCCACTCAGCGATCCAGTGTTTCGCAAACACTTGCCTGATCCTCCAACCCGCCGCTGGCTCATCCCCACCGCCGAAGTCTCGCTGACCGCCAGCGTCATGGGCGAACTGCTCGACGAGGCCGCCCTGCCCTTGCGCATGACCGCGCTCACCGATTGCTTCCGCTCCGAAGCGGGCGCGGCCGGGCGCGACACGCGCGGTTTCATCCGGCAGCACCAGTTTACTAAATGCGAGCTCGTCAGCGTCGTCAAACCGGAAGACAGCGAAGCCGAACATGAGCGCATGACTCGCGCGGCGCAGGATATCCTCGAAGCGCTCGGCCTGCCCTATCGCACCATGCTGCTGTGCACCGGCGACATGGGCTTCGGTGCGCGCAAGACCTATGACCTGGAAGTGTGGCTGCCGGGGCAGAACGCCTATCGCGAGATCAGTTCGTGCTCCAACACTGGTGACTTTCAGGCGCGCCGGATGAACACTCGGTATCGCGTGTCGGGCGAGAAGAAGAAGACTGAATTCGTGCACACGCTCAACGGTTCCGGCCTCGCGGTGGGCCGCACGCTGGTGGCGGTTCTCGAAAACTACCATCAAGCCGATGGCTCCGTCATCATTCCGCCGGTTTTGCAGCCATATATGGGCGGCATTGAAAGGCTTACTCCGGAGAAAACTGCATGAACAACAGCCCTTGGCAACACCGTCGATCCTCTGGCGCTTCGGACGATATCGACTTCGACATTCGCGGCGAAGATTTGCAATTTGTCGAGATAGAACTTGATCCGGGCGAAAGCGCGGTCGCCGAAGCGGGCGCGATGGTCTGGAAAGATTCCAGCATCGAGATGACCACCGTGTTCGGCGATGGCAGCGCGGCGGATCAGCAGGGCGGTTTCATGGGCAAGCTGCTGGGCGCGGGCAAACGGCTTGTCACCGGGGAATCGCTGTTCACCACCGTTTTTACGCATAACGGCCAAGGCAAAGCGCGCGTCGCCTTTGCCGCGCCGACGCCCGGCACGATCCTGCCCCTGAAGCTCGACGAAGTCGGCGGCACGCTGATCTGTCAAAAGGACGCGTTTCTTGCCGCCGCCAAAGGCGTGCAGGTCGGGATCGAATTTCAGCGCAAGGTGATGACCGGCCTGTTCGGCGGCGAAGGCTTTATCATGCAGCGCCTCGATGGCGATGGCTGGGTGTTCGTCCAGATGGGCGGCACCTTGATTGAGCGCGAGCTGGCTGCGGGCGAAGAGGTGCACGTCGATACGGGCTGCGTCGCCGCCTACACCTCCACCGTCTCGATGGAGGTCGAAAGCGTCGGCAGCGTCAAATCGATGCTTTTTGCGGGTGAAGGCGTATTCTTTGCGAGGCTGCGTGGCCCCGGCAAGGTGTGGATCCAGTCGCTGCCCTTCAGCCGCCTTGCGGGCCGTATGATGGCGGCTGCTGGCGGCACCGGCGGCAATCGCGGCGAAGGCAGCGCGCTGGGCGGGATCGGCGATATCATCATGGGGAACGATTAATCGATCATGCGAATTCTCGTCACCAACGATGATGGCTATCACGCGCCGGGCTTGGCCGTGCTCGAAGAGATTGCCGCCCAATTCTCGGACGATATCTGGGTGTGCGCGCCATCCGAAGAGCAATCGGGCGCGGGCCATTCATTGACGCTCAACCGGCCGGTGCGTTTGCAAAAGTACGCCGAGCGCCGTTTCGCCGTGACCGGCACGCCGACTGATAGCGTCATGATGGCGCTGCGCGAAGTGATGGACACGCCGCCCGACCTCATTCTCTCGGGCGTTAATCGCGGCGCCAATCTGGGCGATGACATCACCTATTCGGGCACCGTCTCCGCCGCGATTGAAGGCGCGCTGGCGGGCATCCGCTCGATTGCGCTGAGTCAGGTCTATGGGCCAAGCAACAATGGCGGGGGCGATGCGCAGTTGTTCGAGGCCGCGACCAAATGGGGAGCGCGCGCGATCAAGCCTCTGCTCGACACTCCGTTTGATGAGCGCACGCTGGTCAACGTCAACTTTCCACCCTGCCCCGCTGACGAGGTAAAAGGCATCCGCGTCGTGCGTCAGGGTTTTCACGATTACTCGCGCGGTTCGGTCGTCGAGGGCAGGGATCCGCGCGGCCACCGCTATTTCTGGTTCGGCCTGCACGCGATCGAGCACACGCTCGACCACGGCACCGATCTGGAAGCGATTGCCGATGGCTATGTGGCGGTGACCCCGCTTCAACTTGACCTGACGCATCATTCCTCGCTGGCGGCCCTTGCGCAACGCTTTGATGGCTGACACAAGCCGGGGGGCCTATGGCTGAGACACGCAAACAGCCCACCACCAAACTTGCGCGCAAATTCCAGCCCTTGCGGCGGGCGACGCGTTTGCCGTGGTACACCGATCTGAGCCTGCGTCTGGGCGCGGCCTTGTTTCTCATCGGCATTGTCGTTTTCATCCATTGGCTCGACCGTGACGGGCTGTATGACAGCGTCGATGGCGAGGTCAGCCTGCTCGACATCTTCTACTTCACGATGATTTCGATCACGACCACAGGCTTTGGCGATATCGCGCCGGTCACTGAAGGCGCGCGATTCAAGGAAGCGGTTATCGTCACGCCGATCCGTTTCGCGGTGTTCTTCATCTTTGTAGGCACCGCGTATAATTTCATCATCAAGCGAAGCTGGGAGAAGTGGCGCATGGCGCGCATCCAGGAAAAACTCACCGACCATGTGGTCGTCCTTGGCTTTGGCGTCTCGGGCTCGCAGAGCGTCGAGGAACTGATCGAACGCGGCACCGATGCAAGCAAGATCGTCGTCGTCGACCCCAGCGAGGAGCGCCTCAAAGCCGCCGAGAAGCTGGGCGTCGCCGTGCTGGCGGGCGACGCGGCGCGCGACGATGTGCTGCGCGCCGTGCGGATTGAGACGGCAGGCTCGGTCCTTGTCTCCGCCGGGCGCGATGACAGCTCGATCCTGATCGTTCTCACCGTGCGTCATCTGGCTCCCAAAGTTCCGATCAGCGTGGTTGTGCGCGCGACGGACAACGAATTGCTCGCTCGACAGGCGGGTGCGGACAACGTGATCAACCCGGTGCGCTTTACCGGATTGCTCTTGGCAGGCTCGGCGCAAGGGGCGCATATCGCCGATTATCTCGCCGATCTTGCCTCGGTTTCGGGCCGCGTCCAACTGGTGGAACGCGTCGTCGAAGAAGACGAGTGCGGCCTCCCCATCACCAATCTGAGAAGCGGTGGCCGCGGCCTTCGCATTTATCGCAATGGTCGCGCCATCGGCTATTGGGAGGACGAATGCGAGAGCCTGCAAAAAGGCGATGTCGTCGTTGAGATTGTACCTTCGAATGGCAATGGGAGCGGCGTTCAGAGCTAGAAGCCGCGCCAGCGAGGCCCGCTCAAAACCTTAGCGAAACGCGATAAACACCCCGCCCATCGCCGCCATGCCGAACAGGAAATGCCCGGCATCGATGATGAACAGCGAGAGCGGTTTGCGCTGAAACAGATAGTTGATGCCCATCGCCGGGATCATCACGCCGCCCGCAAAACCGACCGCCATCATCATCACCACATGCGGCGCCGGGCTGGTGCGGGCGAGCAAGTGCCACAGCACCGCCGCAATCAGAAATTCGCACACAAAACACAGGCCAAAGATCAGCGCCATATTGCCGCTTTCGGCCTGTGCGTCGGTGATCCCTGCGGCTTTCTGCCACGCCTTGCCGAACAAAGCGCCGTACCAGATCATGCCCACCACAAAGAAAGCGGCGGCGCCGGCCAGCACGGGCCAGAGTGAAAAGTCGTTCATTGGTTATCGTTCCTATTTGTTCTGACGGGTCCGAGCCTCCCGCGCCCTGCGACCGTCAGACAAAACAGTCCGGGGGACTGTTTTGCAAGGTTGGCCTTCAACCCGGATTGTATCCGAAACTGTTCCGGGTGGAAGGCCATCCGGGGGAAGCCTTCCCCCGGAAACCTTCCTTGCTTCCCGGATGCAGGGCGCGGGAGGCTCTGGCGCCACAATAAAGATGCGTGTAGGGGCGCGCGCATCATGAACACCCCCATCACCTCTCTTCCTGACGCCAAGCGCGTCGGCATGGTTTCGCTCGGCTGTCCTAAGGCTCTGGTCGATAGCGAGCGCATTCTTACCCGCCTGCGCGCCGACGGCTATGCGATGAGCCCCGACTATCAGGGCGCCGATGTCGTCCTGGTCAACACCTGCGGCTTCCTCGACAGCGCCAAGGAAGAGAGCCTCGCCGCTATCGGCGAAGCGATCTCGGAGAACGGACGCGTCATCGTGACGGGCTGCATGGGCGATGAGGCGGACGCGATCCGCGCGGCGCATCCGCAGGTGCTCGCGGTGACGGGGGCGCATCAATACGAACAGGTGGTCGAAGCGGTGCACACGCACGCGCCGCCCAGCCAAGGGCCGTTCGTCGACCTGATCCCTCAGCCCGACATCAAGCTGACGCCGCGCCATTACAGCTATCTGAAGATCTCGGAGGGCTGCAACCACTCCTGCGCGTTCTGCATCATCCCGGCCCTGCGCGGCAAACTCGCCAGCCGCCGGATCGACGCGGTGCTGCGCGAGGCGGAGAAGCTGGTGGCCGCGGGCACGCGCGAGCTTCTGGTGATCAGCCAGGACACATCGGCCTATGGCGTCGACACCCGACACGAGGCAAAGCCATGGAAGGGCCCCAAAGACACCGAGCAAAGACTCGTGCGCGCCCACATGACCGATCTGGCGCGCGAGCTGGGCCAATTGGACATCGGCAATGGGACGCCGCCGTGGGTGCGGCTGCACTATGTCTACCCTTACCCGCATGTCGACAAGGTCATCCCGCTGATGGCCGAAGGACTGCTCACGCCGTATCTCGACATTCCGTTCCAGCACGCCAGCCCCAAGGTTCTCAAACTCATGCGCCGCCCGGCGAACGAAGCGAAGGTGCTTGGCCGGTTGAAAGCGTGGCGCGAGATTTGCCCTGAGATCGCGGTGCGCTCGTCCTTTGTCGTCGGTTTCCCCGGAGAAACCGAAGAGGATTTCCAATACCTGATCGACTGGCTCGAAGAAGCGCAGCTCGACCGGGTGGGCGCGTTCCGGTTCGAACCCGTCGAGGGCGCGGCGGCCAACGCCCTGCCGGACCCCGTGCCCGAAGCGGTAAAGGAAGAGCGATACGCCCGCCTGATGGAAGTCACCGAGCGGATCAGCGCCGCCAAGCTCGAAGCAAAAATCGGCAAGACCCTGCCCGTGATCATAGACGAAGTCGGCGAGCCTGACGAAGACGGCGATATTGGCGCCAATGGCCGCACGCAGGCTGACGCGCCCGAAATCGACGGCGCGGTGTATCTGCGCGATGTCCCTGAAAGCCTTTCGCCCGGCGATATCGTCGAAGTTACCGTCGAAGACGCCGACGCGCATGACCTGTTCGGCGTGATTGCGCCGCGATGATGAAGATGACGAAGTTGACACCGTGTCACCCAGCCAGATCGCGGCACTTCTGAGGCCTTCTCAAGAGCTTGTTTGGAAAAGGCCACAGGTGACACTTTCGTAGGATTTTGAATGGATTTGCTCATCAACCATCAGGTGAGCGTGGTAGCGGCAAGGCGATGAGTAGGAAAATCACGCGCGCCCGTACTCATTCGCTCACCCGATGGAACCCTTCCCCTCACCGCTCGGTTTAAACTCTATGCCCCTCACCCTCTCCGCCCGATTTGCCTTCGACCTAGACCAAGCCAGCGACACGCTGATGCAATTTGAGGTTGCCGCCTTGGACGACCAGCGCATCCTTGACGCCCAGCTTGACATGCCGGGGCACCAAACTGTCACGCGTGTCCCGGCGCAGGATGGAATCGGCGAGCGCATGTGGATGCGCGCCGAGGGGCACGTCGAGGTCGATTACCGTGCCTCACTCGCGATTGACCGGCCGATTGCGGAGCTGGAGCCCCTTGAAGAAGTGCCCTTGCGCGAATTACCGGGCGAGGCGGTGCCGTATCTGATCGAATCGCGCTATTGTCACGGCTCGCAATTCCTCGACTTCACGCAAAGCGAATTCGGCGCAATAGAGCCCGGCGGCGCGCGCGTGGCGGCGATCCGCGACTGGGTGGCGGGCAACATCGCCTACACCCCCGGCGCCAGCAACGCCGCGACCACGGCCACCGACACGTTCCACACTGGTGCTGGCATTTGCCGCGATTTCGCGCATTTGTTCGTGACCTTGGCGCGCGCCTGCGCGATCCCGGCGCGCTATGTCGCCTGCTACGCGCCTGGAGTGGTGCCGCAGGATTTCCACGCCGTCGCACAGGTTTTCCTAAACGATACCGGCCAATCGACGGGCGGCGCGTGGCACCTTGTCGACGCGACCGGCATGGCGGACCTCTCGCAGGCCGCGATCATCGGCGTAGGCCGCGACGCGGGCGATGTGAGCTTCATGACCAGCTTTGGCCCGATGCGATTCGAATCGAGCGAAGTTAGCGTGTCGCACGAACCGCAAGCGCCCGACGGAACGGATGAGCGCCCTTCGCCGCCGAACAAGGAAGCCCAGCCCGCGTGATCGGTTGCGCGGGGCGTGCGAAATAAGCACCTGTAAATACGCGTAATTTCATCCGTTAACACTCTGCCCCGCGTCGTCCCTTCGAGGGACGCGCACGCGGGCGGCTCTGGCCCTCGGACGTAAATCACGGCATATTACGTACATGACCAAGGTTCTTCACACGCTTCGTTTTGCCGCCACGCTCGGCCTTGCTTCGTTGGGCGGATCGTCGGCTCTGGCGACCGATCAAACACCCGCGGGCGACGCGCAGCGCGCCGCCGATGCGGCGCAGCAGATCGCGCTTGAGGCGGAAAACGCTATCCGCGCGATTGATCCGACCACGGGGGAGGCTTCGTTGCTGGTCGATCCCAGCCTCCCGCGTCCCTTTGGCCCGCCCGCCGAGGAAATCGCTACCATCGAAGCGGATCTCGACACGCCCTTCGCGGCGATCGATGGGCAAGTCACCGCCGGCGAAGCTGCCAGTGACGCGCCCAGCGATGCGCAATCCGCGACACCTCCCGCTGTGGCTGCGCGCGGCCCGGCTGTGCGCATGATTTCGCGGCCCGTGGTTCAGGCCGTGCCCGCTGCACTCCCGGTGGCCCCGCCGGTTGCGGCTCCCAAGCCGGCGGTGGAAAGGGCCGATCCGTTCACGCTCAAAAGCGTCCTCACCATCCCCGAAGGACCGTTCCGCTACGGCGATTGGTATTGGGATGAAAGCAACGCTCCCTCGAAGGGCAAGCTGGTCGTCACCGTCGATCTCGACGCGCGCGTCATCAGCGCCTTTCGCGACGGTCATGAAATCGGCACCGCCGTGGCGCTGCTGGGCACCAAGAAGCACCCGACCCCGCTCGGCAGTTTCCCGATCCTGACCAAGGAGAAGGACAATATCTCCGAGAAATACAACAACGCGCCCATGCCCTGGACGCTGCGCCTGACGTGGGATGGGATCGCGATCCACGGCTCGCCCGTCATCAACGGCTACGCCAGCCACGGCTGCATCGGCGTGCCCGATGAATTCGCCGAAAAGCTTTACGCCATCGCCAGGCGCGGCGACAAAGTGGTAATCACGCGCGGGCAGATGATTGGGGTCGGCGATAAGCTGAGCTGAACATGTCTCAGATGCCGCCGGGATTCCGGTCCCACCTTTGGGAAGCCGTTGTTACACTTGGATACTTTAAGCAAAACAAATTTGAGGAATTATTAGGTCACTTCAGCGAGGCGTGGCCGACAGGCGTTTCCGGTAATCTCATTCGGATCGGCGATCTACTCCCCATGCTTACGGAAAAAGGAAACGTGGCTCCAAGACACGCGCAGAAGGTCACGTTCACACGAGCATTCATGAACTTGCGCCGCCAAGAATGGGAAGACAAACAAGAGTTCTTGGCAACCTACTCCAATAAGGTGCGGTTTGCAGCACGGGGTGAACAGGTTTGCTACTCGGCGAAAAAGACTGATGGGCATGTCTCAGAGCGGTCCCGTCGCATCCGAATTCCCCTCGAAAATTGCGGAGCTGAGTACTGCGGATGCAGGTGGGACGATTTGCCGGATTGAGACTCAATGCATCCTTCGCGGAGGTTCGGGGCTGAAACGCCAGACGCGCATTTCCACGCCGACTTTCGCGATCCGTTCGACTGTAGGCACCGCCAAAACTCCGCCCAACGAGGCGTTATCGCCGCGCCACAGGCGGTCCGCCGCGCGCCCGGCTTCGCTGCGTGAGACGACGCCGCCCAGCTCGCGCACGATCCGCACGACGGTCTCGATCTGGATGATGCGCGGGACGTTGGCAGCGTAACGAAAGGCCGGGCTGTCCGCCTCACGCTCGACCATCTCCTCCCAATCGATCTGCGCATACCATTCAATCGCGCGCCATGCCTCGGCCAGATGCGCCGCGCTGGTGGAAAACGCAGCGGGGTCGAGCCAGTCGTGCTGGGCCAGATGATCGCGCACACGCACCCGGTCGAAACGGACCTCTTCGTTCGAGGGGTCACGCACCGGGACGAGTCCACAACTCGCCACGATCTCTTCCAATTCCGCTTTACGCCAGCCGAGCAGCGGGCGCAGGAGCGGAAAGGGATCGCCGCCATCCTCCGGGTCAAACGGGCTCGCGGCGCGCACCCCGGCTAGACCCGACAACCCGCTTCCGCGCGCCAGCCGCATCAGGAGGGTTTCCGCCTGATCGTCATCGTGATGCGCGGTCGCGAGCGCGCCCAGCCGCTGTTCGCGCACCCAGCGCGACAGCGCCGCATAGCGAGCCGCGCGCGCGCGCGCTTGCAGGTTACCGCCCGCTACCGTCACGTCGAGCGCGGTAAACGGCACCTCCAACGCCGCGCATACGCGCTCCACATAGGCGATCTCGTCAGCCGCTTCGGGGCGCAGACCATGATTGACGCTCGCCACGGCGATCTCGCCCGGCAAAGCGGTGGCGGCGAGCGCGAGCATGGCCAAGGAGTCAGGCCCACCCGAAACCGCGAGACCAAGCGCGCCGGTTCTCCCATGCGCGTCGACGCGATCTTCCGCTGGCCAAAGGCGTTCAAGCCCCTCGGCAAAACGCGCGACAAGCGCGGGATCGGGCAAGCCGGAGAGCGTTACATTCGTCATCGGCACCCCCGCTCCCACACGCCCATGCCGCGCGGCTGCGAACGCCTTACGCCTCGCACGTCACCTTGGTGCGGTTCGCCTGATAGCGCTCCATCAGGCGACCGGCGGCGACCGCCGGATAGGTCTCTCCAAATTCGGCGAGCGCAATGCACGCGCGGCGGTTGTCGCCGCGCAGGATCATCGATTCCGCCAAAAACAGCAGGCTGTCCGGCGCGCGGGGCGCGGTGCGATCCGTCTGATAATTGCGCAGGAACCATCGCGCGGCCTCTTCGGTCATGCCATCGTCAAGATAAGCGCGCCCCAGCAGGTTGCGGCCATAGGTCGCGCGCCAGTGATCGGGATACGCCTCTACAAAGCTGGCCAATTGCTGGCGGGCCTCTGGGTAGAAACCGGCGTTCCATAGGCGAAAACCATAGGAATATTCATCGTCAGCCGGATCGTCGGTCTGCGGTTTGGCGATGGCCTGCACCGAGGCGAGGCGTTCGGGCGTGGGCCCAGTAACGGCGGGAGTGTCCACCGCGTCGGCGCTTTGCGCAGCGGCCGCACCGCTCGGCACCAGAGCGGGCAGCGCGCCTGGGGCGTCTGAGTTCGCTTCTTCCGCCGCGCTGGCGCCCATGGCGGCGAGATTGGAGGCCATCGCCCGAGGCTCTTCGGTCTCCACCTCAGCCGCGCCTTCTCCAGCGGCACCGTCGTTTGTCGGGGACACTAGGCTGGTGTCCGCAGCCAACGCCGCCTCGCCCCGCGCCTCGACCTCAGCCATGCGGCCGGTAAGCAGCGAGATCGCGTTGGCGTTTTCCTCGGTGATCCCGGTCAGGCGTTGCAATTGCACTTCCATCGCGTCGAGCCGCGCGAGGATATCCGTCACCGCCGTGGTCGAAGGGCCGCCCGTTTGCGTAGCGGGCTGGGTCTCTCCGGGGCGGATCTGGGGTTCGAAAAAGCGTTCATCGCCGCCGGGAAACACGTTGCGCTGCAGCGCGCGCAACTCGGCTTCGATCTTGCGCAGGCGCGCTTCGGATACGCTGTCCTGAGCGAGCGCGGGCGCGGGCGTCGTGACCAGCATGGCGGGCGCGAGGAGCAGCGCGGCAAAGGCGGACCTGGCTGAAAATGTGGCGGTGAGAGCTCGGATCATCATCTCTGGCTTTCCCTTTTTGGGCGTGTGGCCCCTTGACTGAAACACGCGAGGCGCGGGGTCTTGCATGATGCAAGGCTGCGCCTGAACATGACCAGAATCTGTGACGCGACACGGCGGTCAAGTCGACCCCGGACCGCTACGAAAATGGTGGGAAAGCGCTGATACGCGCAGCTTGGGCGGTCAGCCGCGCCTCACCCTTCGGCGCGCGCAAGCAGCGCGGCGGCCGAAATCGGCGTGTCGCCCATCGTCACCGGCTCATCCGCCAGTTTGGGTACCTCGCGCCCGTTGATCGTGATCGCGAAGGCGTCCGGGCGCCCGGTGTTGATGAGCGGTTCGGTCGCGGTCAGCGGCACCTCGAATGTATCACCGCTCGCCATTTGCGCCTCGAACAGACGTTCGCCCTCGTCTTCGTAAAAGCGCACCCAGACCCCGTCTTCGAGCGCGGTGAAAACGACTTGGCCCTCGGGGCTCAAAGCCGCTTCTTCAACCGGGTCTGGGGCTTGCGCGGCAACCGCTTCGGGCTCTTCCTCCTCGCTCTGCATCCCGGCGAGCAGCGAAGCGGGGCCCTCGCCCGCGCCGAAATAGGTGCTTGCAAACGAGACGACACCCAGCATCAGCACCAGCGCGGCGATCGCGCCGAACCAGACCAGTCCTTTCGACGGCAGCTTGGCCGGATCGCCCGGTTCCATCCCCTGTCCCACGCTGGAGTAACGCGGGCTCGCCGCCCCCATTTCTTCGCGCACCTGATCGGCGATGGCGCTTTCATCAAGATCCACGGCGCGCGCGTAACTGCGCGCGAAGCCAATCGCGTAGGTGCGCGCAGGCAGCGCGTCGAAATCGCCGCGTTCGATGGTTTCCAGATGGCGCTTGGGAATGCGCGTTTCCGCCGCCACCAGATCAAGTGTCAGGCGTTTGCTCTCGCGCGCCGCGCGCAAGGTTTCGCCAACACCTGCCGGAACCGCGTCCGCGATTTCGGTGTCCGCGCTTTCATCGACCTCACCGGCCTCAATACTATTGTCTTCGCTGCTCATGACCCGGCCCGTAAAACCGCCCTTTTTATGGTTAAGGGCTTTGTTGTGCGTTGCTCACTTAGCATCCAATCGGTCGGACGCAACTAAGTCAAGGATTCGCTGAAGTCAGCGCAATTTGTGACCCAGTTTTGCGACCAAATGGCAAGCCGCGCGCGATGATTGCGATTTTGCGCGCTAATTATCAGTCAATCTCGATCGCGCGCTCGCTCGCCCACGCGCTCAGTGCTTTGCGCAGATCCGTGCCGGGATCAGCGAGCCACGCGTTCATCGCTTCGCTCAATTCGCCCAGATCGACGCGGCGGACCAATTCCTTGATCGGGCCGACCGCTGCGGGTGTGATGGAAAGCCGGCGAAAGCCGATGCCCAGCAGCGCGAGCGCTTCGAGGCGGCGTCCGCCCATTTCGCCGCAGACGCCCAGATCGACGCCGCTGCCAAGCGAGCCCTGCACCACCCGGCGCAAGAAGCGAATGATCGAGGGGCTGAGCCAGTCGTAACGCTGCGCTAGTTTGGGGTTAGCGCGGTCTGCGGCGAACAGAAACTGCGTGAGATCATTGGTGCCGACGGACAGAAAGCTGAGTTTGGGAAGCAACAGGTCAAGCACTTCGGCAAGCGCGGGCACTTCAAGCATGGCGCCGAAATGGATCGCTTCGGGGCGCAGTTTCTTGTTGCGGCGCATGACCTCCAATTGCTGGTCGAACACCGCTTTGGCCGCGTCGAATTCCCACGGTTCGCTGACCATCGGGAACATAACGTAAAGCGAGCGCCCCGCCGAGGCTTCGAGCAAAGCGCGCGCTTGCGCTTTCATCAGCCCTCCGCGTTCCAGGCCGAGGCGCAATGCGCGCCAGCCCATGGCGGGGTTTTCGTCCTCCGCCGCGATGTCGGAAGAGAGGTAGGGCACCGATTTATCGCCGCCGATATCGACGGTGCGAAAGATGACGGGCTTGTCCCCCGCCGCATCGAGCACGTCGCGGTAGAGCCGCGTTTGCCGCTCGCGCTGGGGCAAGGTGGCGGAGACGAGGAATTGAAACTCAGTGCGGAACAGCCCGACACCGTCCGCGCCCGTCATCGCGAGCGCGCTGATATCGTCGCGCAGCCCGGCGTTCATCATCACCTGAATCCGAGTGCCGCAACGCGTAAACGGTTCAACATCGCGCAGTTCGGCGTAGGCGGCCTGACGCTCGCGCGACTTGGCAAAACGCGTGGCAAACGCAGCGGACACTTGCGCGCTGGGCCTGACCGTCACCGTGCCTGCGGTCGCGTCGAGCAGGATTTCATCGCCCTCGCGCACCACCGTGCGGATGCCGCCTTTGCCGTGGTTCGCCCGGCCCAGCACCGGCACGCCCATCGCGCGCGCGACGATAACGACATGGGCGGTCAACGAGCCTTCTTCGAGGATCACGCCTTTCAACCGGCGCTTGTCGTATTCGAGCAATTCTGCCGGACCCAGATTGCGCGCGATGAGGATCGTATCTTTGGGCAGGCCTTGAGAGGCTGCGGTGCCCAGCTGGCCCGACACGATCCTGAGCAGGCGGTTCGCCAGATCCTCCAGATCGTGCATCCGATCCGCGAGCAACGCGTCGTCAATCTCGCGCATGCGCATGCGGGTGTGTTGCTGGACGCGCTCAATCGCAGCTTCGGCGGTCAGGCCAGAATCAATCGCCTCGTTGATGCGGCGCGACCAGCCTTCATCATAGGCGAACATCTTGTAGGTCTCGAGCACCTCTTCATGCTCGCCGCCCTTGCCCGCCTTGCCGCCGAATTCCGCCTGGTTTGCAAGGTTATCGATCTGCTCGCGCATCTTGTCGAACGCGCGGTAGACGCGCTGGCGCTCGGCTTCGATATCGTCGGCCATGACCTGCGTGATCTGGACGCGCGGCTGGTGGAAGACCGCCTCGCCGCTGCCCAGACCTTTGACCAGAGTGAGACCCGGCAGCGTCTGCGCCCCCGCCTGTTCCAGCGCGAGGCCCAGCGCCTCTTCCTCATCAACGAGTTCGGCGTTTGCAATCAGTTCGGACAGGACCATGGCGGTGGTCTGGAGCGCCTCGATCTCGACGTCTTCATAGCGGCGCGGTTCGACATGCTGGACGCACAAAACCCCGACCGCGCGTTCGCGATAAACGATCGGGACACCGGCGAAGGAGTGAAACTTCTCCTCGCCCGTTTCCGCGCGGTAGGCAAAGTCAGGATGCGCGCGCGCTTCAGCAAGGTTCAGCGTTTCGACATTATCGGCAATCGTTCCGGTCAACCCCTCGCCAATCGCGAGGCGGGTGACGTGGACGGCGGTCTTTTTCAGACCGCGCGTTGCGAAAAGCTCCAGCATCCCCTCGCGCAAGAGGTAGATCGAGCAGACCTCGCTGATCAGGCTCTCGCCGATAATCTCAACCACACGGTCAAGCTTGGCCTGCGCGTGGAGACGCGAGGCCATGACCTCATGCAATCGGGTGAGGATCTGACGGGCGGATGCGGCGGCGCTCATGGAGGCTCAACGCCTAGGCCGATTGGCGCGAAAAATCAAAGCGCTGAAACGGTCAGCCGGGGGCGATTGCTTTCGCAAGAGCGGGCGAGCGGTTGTGACGCACGGCCACGCTCGTCCCCCGGCGAACCCATGGATCGCTGGCGCGCTTAGTGCCGCGCGATCTCTTCTTTCAGCGCCAATTTGCGTTTTTTGAGATTTTGAATGATCGCCGTGTCGGGCGAAGGCCGGGCCATCTCTTCGCGCAATTGCGCATCGACGCCGGCGTGTTTGGTTTGGAGTGCATGGACGTGAGCCGCGGTTCCTGTTTCCACCTGTGAGCCGCTTTCAAGTAGGGCCATATTCGTTCTCCTGTGCAAGCGGGGGGATGCCCCCAAAGAGCGACTCGGCACCTAGCGGCCGGGCCGCGTTCACAATGAAACACACATCACGCTGCCTTGCAAAGCGCTACAAACCCTTAACGCGTTACTCCTTGCCCGATGCGAGGTGAATTGACGCTGCCATCGGCGCGCGAAATGAGCTAGGGGCCGAGCAAGCCAGCGGTGCAGTAAGGGAACAGGCGCGTATCATGAACGAGGCGGAGCTTCGCAAACGGTTGGAATTGCTGCGCTCGGAACACCGCGACCTTGACGCGGCCATCGCCGCGCTGACGCAAACCGGTCAAGAGCGCGGATTCACCGATCAGTTGCAAATCGCGCGCCTTAAAAAGCGCAAATTGCGCCTGAAAGACCATATCGCGGTTATCGAGGACACGCTGCTGCCCGACATCATCGCGTAAGCCGCGTTGCGCTTACCAACGCGAATTGTCCCAGCTAGGCACGATGCGGCAAATTACACGGCATAGTAACCATGGCGCGCTGGCGCCGCGCGCTCACCTGTCCTAGCGATGGGGAACCCGTTGATTTTTACACCATGAACCGCACCACATCCCTTTCGCAGCCCATTATCGAGGCTCTTTACACCGAGGCGCTTGTCCTTGCCGACGAAGTGCGCGCGGTGTTTGCGAAGGGCACAGTTGAGCCCGAACCCGGCCTCACCCGCCACGAAGATGCGATGACGCGGCTCGCGCTCTCGACCGAGGGGCTCAAAACCACGACGCGGATGATGCATGTGCTGGCGTGGCTATTGAACCAGCGCGCGTTTTTCTCGGGCGAACTGAGCGAGCGGCAGGTGCGCCTGCACGGAACCTTGCCCGCGGATCGCCCCGGCGACACAAACCAGATCGACCGGCTCGAACCCGCGACCCGCGAATTGATCGCTGAGACCGAGCGGCTCCATCGCCGCATCGCACGGCTGGATCACGCCTGGCGACAAAACTTTAATATGAGCACGTCGCCCGCACGCGCCTTTCAGGAACGCATCGGGCGTGAAATGGGCCGCGAATTCGGCCGCTCCTGATCGCGCTCAGCCAAGCTTGGGTACGCCTCAGGCGGCGCTCAGCGCTTTTCTCCACGCCGTTAATCGCTCCTCGCGGATCGCCGCATTCATCTGGGGCTCAAACCGGGTGAGCTCGCCGCGCATCGTCGTCGTCGCGCTGGCAAGATCGGGGTAAAGCCCCGCACCGACGCTCGCCAACATAGCGGCTCCGAGCGCGGTCGTTTCGACAAAGGCGGGGCGTTCGACAGTGATGTTCAGCACATCCGCCAGATCCTGCGCCATCCAGTCATTGGCCGCCATGCCGCCATCGATGCGCAAGGCTCCCCAGCGCGTGCCATCGGCGGCAAAGGCCTCGGCCAGATCGTGCGTCTGGTGCGCCATCGCTTCGAGAGCGGCGCGCGCCAATTCCGCCTTGCCGCTGGCAAAGCTCAGGCCCGTGATGACGCCGCGCGCCTCCGCTTGCCAATGGGGTGCGCCGAGGCCAGTGAGCGCGGGCACAATCGTGACGCCGGCGCTCGACGCGATGGATCGCGCGAGTGCTTCGGTCTCCCCCGCGCTCTTTACCACCCCCAGCGAGTCGCGCAGCCATTGGACGAGGCTGCCCGCAACAAAGACCGAGCCCTCGATCGCATAGGTCCGCTTGCCATCAAGCTGCATCAGAACCGTTCCGAGCAGTCGGTTGGCGGATCGCGGCGGCGCGCTACCCTGATTGGTCAGCACAAACGCGCCCGTGCCGTAGGTCGCCTTGGTCTCGCCCGGCGCGAGGCACGCCTGACCGATAGTCGCGGATTGCTGATCGCCCACAAGTCCGGTGATCGGAATGGCGCGCCCGAACAGGGAGGCGTCGGTTTTCGCAAGCTCGCCCGACATATCGGTGACGGTGGGCAGCGCCGCCTTCGGCACGCCGATAAGCGCGCACAATTCCTCGCTGAACTGCGCGTCTTCCAGCCCCATCAACAGCGTGCGGCTGGCGTTGCTGGCGTCGGTGATATGAGTGCTGCCATCTTTTGGGCCCCCGGTGAGCTTGTAAACGAGCCAGCTCTCCACTGTTCCGAAAGCCAGCGTGCCCGCATCCGCCGCCGCCTTTACGGCAGGCACGTTGTCGAGCATCCAGCGCATCTTCGTGCCTGAGAAATAGGGATCGAGCAGCAGGCCCGTTTTCGCCTGGACGTCGGGCTCATGGCCATCTTCGCGCAATCGAGCGCAAAACGGTTCGGTCCGCCGATCCTGCCACACGATAGCGCGGGTGAGTGGTTCGCCCGTCGCCTTATCCCACGCCACGACCGTCTCGCGCTGGTTGGTAATCCCGATCCCCGCGATCATCGCCGCGCCGCCCGCCTTGGGGATCACTTCGCGCGCGCACTCCAGAGTCTTGTCCCAGATCTCGCCCGCGTCGTGCTCAACCCAGCCGGCTTGCGGATAAAGCTGCGTGATATCTTGCTGCGCGCTTGCAACGAGCACCCCGTCGCTGGCGAACAGCATGGCTCTGGTCGATGTCGTGCCTTCGTCGAGGACGAGAATATAGTCGGACATGGCGATCCCTTCCCTTTGTTCGCCCCTCTATCCGCTCGCATCCGCGCGATGCAAGCCAGCGGCCTTCCCTAGGGCCCTTCCCCAGCGCCCCTCCAACGCCTTGCATCGCAGGGGTGCGAGCGCCATTAAGAATGGTATGGCAGGACTTCCCCCCAAACCGTGGCCGACCGGCGCCTCTGAACAGCTTGAGCCGCTGGTTGCGCGCGTCCTCGCCCCCAACCCATCGCCCTACACCTACACCGGCACGCAGACCTATGTGGTGGGACCGGTGGACGGCCCCGATTGCGCCGTGATTGATCCGGGGCCCAATGACCCGGCGCATATAGAAGCGATCATAGCCGCTGTTGGCGCGCGCCAGGTCACCGCGATCCTGTGCACGCATACGCACCGCGATCATTCGCCCGCCGCCGCGCCGCTGGCGAAGGAGACGGGCGCCCCGATCATCGGCTGCGCGCCGCTGGTGCTCGAAAGCGACCACCCGCGCGCGGACGAATCCTTCGATAAGACCTACGCGCCCGACCGCGTGTTGGAAGATGGCGAGCAAATGCGCGGCACCGGTTGGACGCTGACCGCAGTGGCGACGCCCGGCCATACATCGAACCATTTGTGCTTTGCGTTGGAGGAGAGCGGTTCGCTCTTCACCGGCGATCATGTGATGGGCTGGTCGACCAGCGTCGTCATCCCGCCCGACGGCGATATGGGCGACTACATGGCGAGCCTTGAAAAGCTGATGGCGCGCGACGACACGGTCTATCACTCGGCGCACGGCGCCGCGATCACCAAGCCCAAGCAATTGGTGCGCGGAATGATGGGCCATCGCCGCCAGCGCGAAAAGCAGATCTTGCGCCTGATCGGCGAACGCGCCCGGCCCTTGGGTGAATTCATCCCAGAGATGTACAAAGGGCTCGACGAGCGCCTCATCCCGGCCGCCGAAATGAGCGTGACCGCGCATCTGTTCGACCTGGAAAAGCGCGGCATGGTCGCGCAGGACGCAGGGCTATGGCAGACGGTTTGAAACCCGCCGAGGGCGAATTGCCCGAAATGCGGGCCGCTGAGCAGCCCGTAACGGCAAAGCCGGGCGCGGCGCATGTCGAAACCCTCTCGCAGCACCCTGCGCAATCCTCGCGCGCGTTGTGGGCGTTGATCATCGCGCTGCTGCTGATCTGCGCGTTTTTGAGCTGGCGCGCCTATTTCTTCGAGGAAGAAGGCGACCCGGTCGCAAGCGCGATGTTCGCCTTTGAAAAGCAGAACAGCCTTGTGGTCTTTGCCAGCCGCTTTGAAGTGGTCGCCGAAAGCGAATACGAACAAACCGTCGTCGGCGTGCCCGTTCGCACGGTGCGCCAAGCGATGATCGTGCCCGCGACGGTCGACTATCGGCTGGATCTCTCGGGCCTCGACACGGACGATTTCGCATGGGACGCTGAGGCGCAGACGTTGAGCGTCACGATCCCCGCGCTGCGCACATCAACGCCCAATATCGACGAGGCGAACGCGCGGCTCTTCACCGAAGGGCTGCTCAACACCGGCGGATCGCAACAGATGCTGTCAGAGAAAAACTCCGAGATCGCCGCGCAAAAAGCGAGCGCCTTCGCCAAAAATCCACAAGTGCTCAGCCTGGCGCGCGCCGCTGCGAAAGACGCCGTGCGCCAGAACCTGGCGGTGGCAATGCAGGTGGCGGGCCTTGAACGGGCGCGCGTTGAAGTGGTGTTTGAAGGCGAGAACTAGCGACTAAATCGCGGAAGTCGCGACAAAACCCGTGCGCAATCAAACCGCCCGCATCGTCAGGCGGAGACCAGCGCGCCCTTCTTGAACTGTTCAGCCAGCTGAAACTTCTGGATTTTGCCCGAGCCGGTTAGCGGAAATTCCTTCACCCACACCCAGTGCGCGGGGGTCTTCTGGGGCGAGAGGCGCTCTCGGATGAACGCTTTGAGCTCGTCATCGTGTGGGCGCTCGAAACCCTCGGCAGGGCGCATGAAGCAGGCAACTATCTCGCCCCACTTTTCGTCCGGCACGCCCGCGCAGGCCACTTCGGCGAGAGCCGGGTGTTCGAGCAACGCGGCCTCGATTTCGGCGGGGAACAGGTTTTCGCCCCCGCGAATGATCATCTCCTTCACGCGGCCTGTGATCTTCACGTAGCCGTTCGCGCCCATCGTCCCCAGGTCGCCGGTGTGCAGCCAGCCGTCGTCGTCGATCGTCTCTGCGGTGGCCTTGGGGTTGTCGTTATAGCCGACCATCTGGTTGTAGCCGCGCATGCAGATCTCGCCTTGCTCGTCGATGGCGCACACGGAACTGTCGCTGGGCGAGAGGATCGCGACTTCAATGTCGCAAATGGGCTGCCCGATCGTCTCCAGCAATTCCGCGCCGGTGTCTGTAGGCCAGGCGGCGGTGATCGCGGGATAGGTCTCGGTCTGGCCGTAGACGATCAGGATGGGCACGCCGAAGGTGGCTTGGGCCGCGCGGTTTAATTCGGGCTGCACCATCGCCCCGCCCGAGACGACCGTGTGCACGCGGCTCACATCGGTGCCGGTTGCGCGGGCGGCCTCGATCACCGCGTAAATCATGGTGGGCACCCCGCCGAAGATTTCTGGCTTCTCGCGCTCGATCGCCTTGGCCACCGCGACCGGATCGAACACGGACACCAGCAGCAAGCATCCGCCATGGGCAAGCACGCCCATCACGCACACTGCGCTGCCCGCTGTATGGAACAAGGGGAACGGGCACATGACAGTTTTACCGGGCGCAAGGCCCCAACGCACGAACACCTCGTAATTGCTCTGCACCAATCCGTGCTGATGCAGCAGCACGCCTTTGGGAAAGCCGGTGGTGCCTGATGTGTACTGGATCATTACGATGTCGTCCGGCGCGCTCGGGCGCAATTCGCCGTCGCCTTCGCCCGCAAACAGGTCGCCGTGATCCTCGATATCGATGATGAAAGCACTGGCCGGTGTGCCCGCCGCCGCTTCGTCCACGATTGGCCGCAACGCTGCACCGCGAACGTTGGGTTGGTAGTAGACGGCCTGCGCGTTCGATTGTTCGAGCACGTATCGCGCTTCGCGCACCGTGAAGGATGGATTGACCGTGACCAGCGTCAGCCCCGCCAGCGCCGCGCCCAATTCGACCAGCACCCATTCGGGGCAATTGCCGCCCATAATCGCAATGCGCGCTCCAGCTGGATGGCGCGAGGCGAGCGCTCGCCCGCACCGCTGCGCATCGGTGAGCAACTCGGCGTAGGTCCATTCGCGGCCCAACGTGCCGTCCGCAACCAATTCGCGCAGCGCCATTGCATCGGGCCGGATCGCCACCTGTTCGCGCAGGGTTTCCTCGATCGTGCGCTCGCGATAATCGCCGCTGGCCTGGGCGGGAAAATAGCTTTGCGTCAGATGCACGTCGAACATGGTTTTCTCTCCTCGTGAAGAGGCTACCACACCCGCTCCTCAAATCGCTCGCATTTTTGCGGATCAATCCCTATGTGAAGCGCAAGATAGTTATGTCGTTTGAGTTTGATGGGGATCATCCATGACCGCTGAAATTGCACCGCCGCGCGGCGACGATTTGCTCGCAGAGATCAACCGGCTGCGCAAAGAGCGCAACGCGGTGATCCTCGCGCATTATTACCAGACCCCCGACATTCAGGACATAGCCGACTTCGTGGGCGACAGCCTTGAGCTCAGCCGCAAGGCGGCGGAAACCGATGCGGATGTGATCCTTTTTTGCGGCGTGAAGTTCATGGCGGACACGGCCAAGATCCTGTCGCCGGACAAGACCGTGATCCTGCCCGACATGGACGCCGGGTGCAGCCTTGAAGACAGCTGCCCGCCCGAAAAGTTCAAGGCGTTCCGCGAAGCGCATCCCGATCACATCGCGCTCACTTACATCAACTGCTCGACCGAGGTGAAGGCGCTGTCCGATGTCATCGTGACCAGCTCCAGCGCCGAGACAATCCTTGAGCAGATCCCGCGCGACCAGAAGATCATCTTTGGTCCCGACCGCCACCTTGGCGGATGGCTGAGCCGCAAGTTCGATCGCGAAATGCTGCTGTGGCCGGGCGTGTGCATCGTGCACGAAGCGTTCAGCGAAACCGAGCTTTTGAAGCTTAAGGAACAGCACCCGAATGCGCCGATTGCCGCGCACCCGGAATGCCCGCCTTCGATCATCGATCACGCCGATCACGTCGGATCGACCAGCTCGATCCTTACCTTCGCGAAGAATTTCGAAGGCGACACGCTGATCGTCGCAACCGAACCGCACATCATGCACCAGATGGAAAAGGCGCTGCCCGAAAAAACCTTCATCGGCGCGCCGGGCGCGGACGGCAATTGTTCGTGCAACATCTGCCCGTACATGGCGCTCAACACGATGGAGAAGATGTACACCGCGCTGCGCGATCTGGAACCGCGTATCGAGATCGACGAAGACATGCGCCTCAAAGCCAAAGCGAGCCTCGACAAGATGCTCGAAATGGCCAGCGGGACTGTGGGCAAAGGCGATCTGAGCGCAGTGGCCGCCAGCGGGGATTAAGAGCCCATGCGGCAAGCGCTTTTGCTGGCGAGCGCGCTGTTGATCAGCGTGTCGCCTGCGGGCGCTCAAGAGGCCGAACCGGCTGACGCGCTGAGGTCCGGGCCGACTTCGAATTTCCACGCAGTTGGCTTTGACGTCGACACGGGCGACTATGACGCGTTTCGCAGCTCAATTTTGAAGCTCACCAAAACCTGCAGGATCATCAAGCTCGACGAAGCTAACGCCGTGTGCTTCCAGCAAAAGGACAATGGCGGGCAGATCTGGATCGGTCTTCGCGAGGCTGGCGAGGGCTACGACTTCATCACGGCCAACCCGGCGTTTATCGGAAAGAGCGCCTTCCCGGTGCGCGTCGAAGGCGTGCAGTCCAACCCTGAATGGGAGCCGTTCGAATATCGATTGGCGGTCACTTTTTCGGACACCAACATTCCATTGCTCGTTGCCTTGGCTGATCCCAGAGAAGCCGCGCGGTTTCGTGATCTCAGTGAGCCTCAAGACCTCACGCTCGACGTGACCGCCTTCACCTTCAATCCGGAAATATTCGAAGACGAAGACGCGTTTTTTAAAGCGCAAGCGAAACTGGGCGAGGGCGTGACCTACACGGCAGACTATTTCATTCCATCCGGCCTGTTCGGCGATGAAACAAGCGCGCGCGCCACGTTTGGCGGCGAAATCCTCGAAGCCGAACGCCTCACAACGCGCGATGGTTCGAGCCATTGGCGCACCTTGGTGCGGGTTCAGGGCGGCGGGACGATGAACGTGGTGTTCGACGATGTCTGGCCCGATCTCACACCCAAAGTCGGCCGTCTGATCAGCGGCGCGTTCTGGCTCAGCGCTCAGGTGCCCGACGCGCCCTGATCAAGCCCGTCTTTTCACGCAACGCGTTAATCTCGGGGCCCAATTCGCACCTGAAGCGTTGCCGGGGTAATGACTGCCGAAATTCGCTTCTTTTGGGCGCGCCTCAACGCCAATTACTGGTTCTACCCGGCCACCTTCACGCTATTTGCGGCGGCGCTTGCGAGCGTCATGATCTACCTCGATCAGGCGGGCTTTGCGCAGTTCCTGAACGAATACAAATGGATCGTACCGGTTCGCCCTAAGGGAGCGTCCGATATTCTCACCGTAATGGCGGGCACGACGATTGGCGTCGCGTCCACCGTGTTCTCGATCACGCTTGTCGCGGTGACCTACGCCAGCGGCACGTATGGCCCGCGCCTGCTGACCAACTTTCTCGAAGACAAGGGCAATCAGGTCAGCCTTGCGGTTTTCATCGGCAGTTTCGTTTACGCCATGATCGTGCTGCGCGTGGTGCGCGCCGAGGATGAAAGCGCGAGCACCGCCACCTCCGCCGCCGCGACGAGCCTGCCGGGATTTGCGCCGCAATTGTCGCTGCTTGTGGCCTATATGCTGATCGGTTTGTGCGTGGCTGTGTTGGTCTTTTTTCTCCACCACGTGCCGTCCTCCATTCGCATAAATCTAGTGATTCAGCGCATTGGCCTGCGGCTTTTGAAGGGGATCCGGAAAACCTATCCCAAAGAGGACGAGTACCGCGACGCGCGCGAACCGGTTCACGGCGAAGTGGTGACGGCTAGCGAGGCGGGCTATGTCCAATTGATCGATTTTGAGGAACTGGAAAAACTGGCGCGCGATTGCGATTGCACCTTTTCACTCGCGGTGCGCACGGGCGACTTCGTGCACCGAGACATCCCTCTGCTTCACATGGCGGGCTGCGCCCCGGAGGATCTGAGCGAAGACCTGCGCGACTACTTCACGCTTGGCCCGGTGCGCACTCCGGAGCAGGATCCGCAATTCCTCATGGACGAGCTGGTGGAGATCGGCGTGCGCGCGCTCTCTCCGGGTATCAACGATCCCTTCACCGCCATCACCGCGCTGCACTGGCTGGGGGCTGCGACCAGCGAGATTGCGCGCCGCGATCTAAGGAAGGACGTGTGCGGCAGCGAGGCCGACGACTGCCCTGTGATCCCGCGCTATGACGGCCTCTCGCATTACCTCGAACGCGGGTTTGGCACCATGCGCGGCGCGGTGGCGACCAATGCGACGGCAGCTCTTGTGATGCTGGATGCGCTGGGCAACGCTTGCAAACCGGTGAAAGACGAGGAACGCCGCGGCCTGTTTCGCGATCAGGGGCGCTCCTTGATCGAGCAGGTGCGCGAGGCGCTGACCGGACCGGACCTCAAGCAGGTTGAGGAGCGCTATGACGAATTTGAGTCGGTGTTCACTGGCTGAGGTGTAGCGGCGTTCGCCCCAGCTTTAGCCGGTTGCACCACCCGCGCCGCGACCAGCGCGCTGCCCAGCAGCACCATTCCAAGGATGTCCAGCCCGGTGAGCGCTTCGTCGAAAACGCTGGTGCCGATGACCGCTGCAATCGCGGGCTGGGTCAGCAACGCGAGGCCGATCACCAGAGGCGGGAAGTGGCCTAGCGAATAGACGAGCAGCCCCTGCCCGATCAGCTGGCTGGAGACAAACAGCACCACAATCGGCGTCCAGTCGGTCGGCCACACAGGTTCGCCCAAGGCGAGCGCCAAAGCGAGCAGGAGTGGGCAGGCAAAGACGCTGACCCAGACCAGCAGGCTCCACGAACCGAACGCCCCGCGCGCGTCCTGCAAAGTGAGCAGATAGACCACGTAAAGCAGCCCCGCCGTCACGCAGAACAGATCGCCGACAAAGCTCGTGGTCGAGATATCGAGGCTGCGGCCCAGCAGAATGCCCGCGCCCGACAGCGCAAGGATGATCGCCAGCCACTCGGTGCCCTTGGGCAAAGCGCGCGCGATGATGAAGCCCCAGAACAGCAACACGATTGAGCCAGCGTTGCCGAACAAGGTCGCGTTGCCCAGCCGGGTCATGCCGATCCCGATATGCCAGCTCGCCAGATCGCCCGCGAAGGCGACCGCGCCCAGCGCCACCAGCGCCAGCGTCTTGATCGGGATGCCCGTCAAACGTTGGCCGACCGCCCTGGCGAACAGGATCATGAACGGCAGCGCCAGAAACATGCGCCAGAACGCTGCGCTCACCTGGCCGGTGTCGGTCAGCCGCACGAGCCACGGCCCCAGCGCCAAAGCGACATTGCCCCCCAACAGCGCGGCGACCAGCAAAGCGGAGCGCAGCGGCGAATCCCGTCCACGAAGTTCTGCTTTTGGGCCTTCAGCCTTTTCCATGCTTGCGCCCTACCCCTCGAAACGCCAAGTGCAATGGCAACACTTACCAAAGGGGAGTATTAGCCTTGCAGCACGAAGCTCTTTTCCAACCGCTCAAAATGGGCGCGCTCGAAGCGAAGAACCGCATTTTCATGGCCCCGCTCACCCGCGGGCGCGCGGCGAAACCGATGTTTGTGCCCAACGATATGATGGGCACCTATTACAAGCAGCGCGCTGGCGCTGGCATGATCCTGACCGAGGCGACCGGGATCAGCACCGAAGGTCTGGGCTGGCCATCGGCGCCAGGCATTTGGAGCGATGAGCAGACCGAAGCGTGGAAACCCATCGTCGAAGGCGTGCACCAAGCGGGCGGCCTGATTGCGATGCAATTGTGGCATATGGGGCGGATTGTTGCGCCCTATTTCCTTAGCGGTGAGCGCCCCTTCTCAGCCAGCGAGACGAAGGCTCCGGGCGAAGCGCACACGCCGGAAGGCCGAACGCAATACGCCACCGCGCGCGCCATGACGCAAGACGACATCAACCGCACCATCGATGATTACCGCCGTGCGGCTGAAAACGCGAAGAAGGCCGGTTTTGACAGCGTCCAACTGCACGGCGCGAACGGCTATTTGGTGGACCAGTTTTTGCGCGATGGCACCAATCTTCGCGAAGACGACTATGGCGGCAGCCCGGAAAACCGCACCCGCTTCATGCGCGAGGTCTTGGAAGCGATCATCGATGTCTGGGGCGCGGACCGGGTCGGCATCCGCCTCTCGCCCAATGGCGACAGCCAAGGCACCGATGACAGCGATCCACCCGCCACCTTTGGCGCGGCCACCAAGGTGATCGAAGAGCTGGGCCTCGCCTATCTCGAACTGCGCCAGCCGGGGCCTGAGGGCACCTTTGGCCAGACCGACGTGCCCAAGCAGGACGCGCTGATCCGGGGGCTCTATTCGGGCGCGCTGATCCTCAATTCCGATTACAGCGCCGCTGAGGCCGACGCCGATGTCACCAGCGGGCGCTGCGACGCGGTCAGCTTTGGCCGGCCCTATATCTCGAACCCCGATCTCGACAAGCGGATCGCGGCGGGCGCGGCGTTCAACCCGAACAAGGACGTGCCCAAAAGCTGGTACTTCCCGATTCCGGAAGGGTACATCGATTACCCGACGATGGAAGAGGAGCGGGCCGCCGCGTAAGACGCGAGGGGCCTTTCAGGCTGAGGTCATTCGTCTGGCGTCGCCGGAGTTTCCGGCCGCGCCGGTACGAGCTCTTCCGCCTCGGCGCTGGCCGTCGCGCCGGTCGTGGCCGAGGACGTCTGCCGTTCCAAGGTCGGCGATTGCGAGCGCAGCGCTTCGAGCGGGATCATCGCATCGCTGATCGTGCCGTCTTGCACGTCGCCAGCGGCCTCGCCGCCCTGTTCGGCGGGCGCGGTGTCCTCGGGCGTGGCGGCCTCTTCGCTGCAACCCGTCGCAGTGATCAACAACGCCGCACTCACAGTGAAGCCTTTCAACATATCGTTTCTCATAGACTGCAGGCCCCTCGCCCGGTTTTGCCCAGCGCCTCGAGAAAATCAGGCGCGCGCGCGATCAACGCCTCGTCCCATTGCTCCGCGCTCACGTCTTTGCCCAGCCGCGCGAGGCTGGTGACGCCGAATTCGTCGATCCCGCAAGGGACGATGCCGCCAAAATGCGAGAGATCGGGATCAAGATTGACCGAAAAGCCGTGCATGGTGACCCAGCGGCGCACGCGCACGCCGATCGCGCCGATCTTAGCCTCCCGCCCGTCAATATCGCGCGTCCAGATGCCCACGCGGCCATCGACCGCCCAGCTTTCCACGCCGAAATCGGACAAGGTGGCGATCACCCAGTTTTCGATGGAGTGCACAAAGCAGCGCACGTCCTTCCCGCGCTTGCCCAGGTCGAGCATGGTGTAGCCAACGCGCTGTCCGGGTCCGTGATAGGTGTAGCGCCCGCCGCGCCCCGCCTCGACCACTTCGAAACGCGGATCGACGAGTTCAGCCGGGTCCGCGCTGGTTCCGGCGGTGTAGACCGGCGGATGTTCCAGCAGCCATATCTGCTCGGGCGCCGAACCCTCGTACACCCGCGCGCAGCGCGCCTCCATCGCGTCGAGCGCCGCCGTGTAGGGCACAAGCTCGCTTTCACGCGTCCATTCGAGCGCGTCCGGGTCAAACCCGGTCTGCGAGGGATTGGTAGGTGTCGCTGCGCTTGCCATTGCCTTTGGGTGGGGGCATTGCCGCGAGAGATCAAGGCCGGATCGATGGCCAGGACACATTATGAAGGGTTGGCTGAGCGGTGGCGAAGGGGACAGACGACGAGCACAAGGCGGCGAAAGGCGCGCTCGATCTGGCGGCCGTGTGGAGCCACGGCATCGGCCTGCTGCGCGCCAATCTGCAACTGATCGCAGTCCTCGCGGCGCTTTTCGTGCTGCTGCCCAACGCGGCGCTGCAATTCACCCTGCCCTCCAACGAGGACATGGAAGGACCCCTGGGTGTCATTTTCGACCCCGGCGCCAGCGAGGCGATCCGCGAGAAAGCCGCGCTGGCTTTGAGCGAGATGATGGCTCCCTTTGTGCAATGGGCCGGTATCGTGGTGGTGGTCGCGCATCTGGGTTACGCGGCGATTGTCGCGCTGGTCGGGCGCGAGCGGCCCACCGTGGGCGAGGCGATGCTGCACGCCATGCGGGTGATCCTGCCGCTTATTCTGGCGATCATTCTCACCTTTGCCGCGATTTACGCCGCCTTGTTCGTTATCCAACTCGTGCTCAGCCCCATGGGGCCCGCGGCGGCGGCTTTTCTGGGGTCGATCGTCGGCGTGCTGCTCATGCTCTTTTTGAGCGCGCGTCTGCTGTTGACGCTGCCTGTCATGGCGATCGAGCACGAGCTTAACCCCATAAAAGCGCTGCTGCGTTCGTGGAGGCTGACGTCGGCCAATCCGGGCAATGTGTTCGGATTCTGGATGCTGATCGCGGTCGCGTGGTTTGTGTCGCTCATGCTGCAACTGATCGTGTCCTCTGCGTTTGCGAGCATTCCGGGGCCGGGGCCAACGCAAACCTTGATACAGGGTCTGTTCGCCGGGCTGTTCTCGATGATCTGGGGCGCGATTTTCTGCGTTATGGGTGTGGCGCTGCACACCGCGTTGGACAAGCCATCGCCCACGAAGAACACGCTTGATCCTGAGTGATCGCGAGGGTCCGCTGGCCTTGCGCTCAATCTGCGCGATTGAATGCGAGGGCGCTCTGGCCTAGCGCGCTTGATCATGGCCGACGCCGCTTCCTCCGCACCTGTTACGCCGCCCGTCGCGCCGCCGCCTGCGAGCGCGCCAAGCGCCGCCATTTCCAATGGCCGCATGGCGTTGCTGTTCACCGTCATGCTGGTGACGGCGGCGGGCAACACGGCGATGCAATCGGTGATGCCGTCCATCGGCACCGCTTTGCAGGTGGAGGATTTCTGGATCAGCCTCGCTTACAGCTGGTCGGCCCTGTTGTGGGTCACCTGCGCGCCGATCTGGGCAAGGCGCTCGGACAAGCGCGGGCGCAAGGCGATGATGGCGCTCGGTCTGATCGGCTTCATCACTTCGATGGGGCTGTGCGGGCTGGCGCTGTGGGCCGGGTTGGCGGGCTATATGGGCGCGCTGGCGACATTGATCACCTTTGCCGCCGCGCGCAGCCTTTATGGCCTGTTCGGCAGCGCCGCCCCTCCGGCGGTGCAGGCCTATGTCGCCGCGCGCACGCCCCGCTCGGAACGCACCAACGCGCTCTCGCTGATCGCATCGAGCTTCGGCCTTGGCACGGTGATCGGGCCGGTTCTGGCGCCGCTGCTGGTTTTTTCGTTCATGGGGATCGGGCTCACCGGGCCTTTCATCAGCTTTGCGCTGATCGGCGTCGTCGCGCTGGTTTTGCTGCGTTTGCGCTTGCCGGATGACGAGCCGCAATTCGCCGCGCGCGGGCAAGCGGTCGCCTATTCCGGAGGCTCGGAGGCGGCGAGCGAACCGAACGACGAATACGAGCCAGAGCCGGGCGACGAAAGCGCCGCAGAGCCGGACCGCATCAGCTGGTTCGATCCGCGCCTGCGCGCCTGGGTGCTCGCCGGCCTCGTAGGAGGCCACGCGCAGGCGATGATTATGGGAATTGCGGGATTTCTCGTGCTCGACCGCCTCGGCCTGCGCAGCGATCCCGAAGCGGGCGCCACTCTGGTCAGTCTGGTGCTGGTGTTTGGCGCGCTGGCGACCCTGCTCGCGCAATGGGGCCTCATCCCGCGGTTTCGCATCGGCCCGCGCGCCGCGACTTTATCAGGCATGATTGTGGCCGCGTTCGGGACCGGCGTGCTGGGCTTTGCGGGCGATGTCTACACGCTCTCGCTGGGCTTTGCGATCGCCTCGCTCGGCTTTGGCCTGTTCCGCCCCGGCACCACGGCGGGCACCTCGCTAGCGGTGACCCGCGCCGAGCAAGGCCAGGCCTCGGGCATCGTCGCCAGCGTGGCGGGCGCGAGCTTTATCTACGCCCCGGCGGTCGGCGTGTGGCTGTATAACACCCACGAGCCGAGCGCGTTCGGGCTCATCGCGGCCTTCTGCCTTGCGGTGGTGGCGTTTGGCTGGCGCGGCCTTGCGCTGGATAACGAGCTGACGCGCGACCGGTGAACACTCTTCAGGTGGTCCTAGCCGCACACACTTACAAAATATCGCGAACCTTGTCTTGCGGACGGCACAGCGCCACGCCTTTATCCGTCTCGACCAGCGGGCGCTCGATCAGGATCGGTTCGGCGACCATGGCGTCCAGCACTTTGTCCGCGTCCGCTTCGGGGAGTCCGCGATCCTTGGCGTCGGTTCCGCGCAGGCGCAGGCCTTGCTGCGGGGTGATCCCGGCGTCTTTGTAAAGCTGCGCAAGTTTGGCGCGCGTGGGCGGTTGTTTCAGATACTCGATGACCGTGACGTCAACGCCCGGCGTTTCCTCAAGGATGGCCAGCGTCTTGCGCGACGTGCCGCATTTCGGATTGTGCCAGATGGTCGCTTTCATGCTTCGATTCTCCCAAGCCAGTTTCCCCGCCCGCTCTTAGCGCGAAGCGACAAATTTGCCACAACCCATCTCCAATTGCGAACAATTCGCACAAGCCCTTGCGGCTGCGAGTAAGTTGCAATAGCCGCTCCTCCGGGATCACGGCGCGTCTCCGCGCGTGATGGATGGTGAAGGAATTTGAATGACTACCTCTTCGATGCGCGCCGCGCTGCTTTTGACCAGCGCGATGCTCGCGACGCCCGCTCTGGCCGACGATGCGGGTGAGCAAACGCGCGACGCCGACGGCGATATCGTTGTCGCAGGCGATATTCTCTATTCAAACCAGATCAACGCGCTGCGCACACCGACCGAAATCATCGACGTGCCGCAAAGCCTGACCATCACCACGCAGGACGAAATCCAGGAACGCGGCTGGACCAGCATCGGCCAAATCGTCGATTACACGCCGGGCGTGAACACCTCGCAAGGCGAGGGCCACCGCGATGCCATCGTCTTTCGCGGCGTGCGCTCCACCGCGGACTTCTTCATCGATGGCGTGCGCGATGACGTTCAATATTACCGCAGCCTCTACAATCTGGAGCAGGTCGAGATCCTGCGCGGACCCAACGCGCTGCTGTTCGGGCGCGGCGGCACAGGCGGCATTCTAAACCGCGTGACCAAGAAAGGCGTCGTTGGCGAAACCTTTGGCGGGGGACAGCTCGCGATTGATACGTATGGCGAATTCAACATCCAGGGCGACCTGAATTTTACCGCCGGAGAAAAGGTCGGCATCCGCGTGAACGCCGCCTATGAAGGCCTCAACAATCAGCGCGATTTCTACGATGGCGACCGGATCGGCTTTAACCCCACCGCGCGTTTCGAACTGAGCGAAGCGACCGTCCTGGACCTCTCTTACGAATACGCCAACCACGAACGCTTCGTGGATCGCGGCATTCCCACCGGCGCCGATGGCCGCCCGGTCGAAGCGTTGAAAGACATCACCTTTGGCGATGAATTCAACAACTTCACCGAGCTGGAAGCGCACCTGCTGCGCGCCAATCTGAGCCACGAGTTTAGCGAGAACATCAAAGGCAACTTCGCCGCGTTCTACGGCGATTATGACAAGGTCTACGTCAATTTCTTCAACACCGGCTATGACGAGATCACCAACATCGTTGAGCTTGACGGCTATATCGATGATACACAGCGCCAGAACCTGATCCTGTCCGGCAACCTCATCAGCGAATTTGAGACCGGAAGCGTCGGTCACACTCTGATCGTCGGCGGTGAATACATCAACACCTCGTCCGACCAATTCCGCTTCAATTCGTTCTTCTCCAGCTCGCAAGACGACCGCGAAACCTTCCTTGCGGTGCGTCCGATTCAGCTGAGCAACAATGTCGGCGTGACCGCCGCGGGCGAGACGACCACCAACGATTTCACCGTTGATCTGAACGACGACACGCGCGTGACCATCGATGTCATCTCGGCCTATATTCAGGACGAGATCAAGCTGACCGATTGGCTCAACGTGGTGCTGGGCGCGCGGTTCGACAGCTTCGATATCGAAGTGCTCAACGTACCCGCGAACGATCTGCGCAGCCGCAAGGACGAAGAGATCAGCCCGCGCGCTGGCCTGATCGTCAAACCGGCGCAGAACATCTCGATCTACGCGAGCTATTCGGAAAGCTTCCTTCCGCGTTCGGGAGAGCAGTTCGCGAATATCAACGGCAACAACAACGCGCTCGATCCCAACACCTTCACCAATCTCGAAGCGGGCATTAAAGTCGATATCGAACCGCGCCTGAGCCTGACGATGGCGATCTTCGAGATCGAGCAAAGCTCGCCCCAGCCTAACGACGATGATCCCGCGACGCTCGATATTATCGACAGCACGACGCGCGGGTTTGAGCTGCAGTTGAACGGCACGATCACCGATTTCTGGACGCTTCAAGCGGGCTATTCCTACCTCGAAGGCGAGCAGGTCGACGCGTTTGGCAACGGCACTGGCCTGCGCCTGCGCGAATTGCCGGAGAACATGGTGAGCCTTTGGAACAGCTTCCAGGCCTCGGACACGGTGGGTCTGGGCATCGGCTTCACCCATCAGGGGCAAAGCTTCATCAACAACGGCAACACCGCCGTGCTGCCCGCTTACACGCGGTTTGACGCGGCGGCGTGGTGGGATGTCTCGGACAATTTCCGCGTTCAGCTGAACGTCGAAAACCTGACTGACACGACCTACTTCCCCAACAGCCACGCGACCCATCAGGCGACCGTGGGCCAGCCGTTCAACGCGCGTCTGGCGCTGACGGGTCGGTTCTAAAAGCCCAGCGAAACGAGCTCAGTCGGAAGGGGCGGCGTCCTCTTTCGGCACGCTCAAGGCCGGAACCGCCCTGGCCGCGTCGGCCGCGCTGATCCCGGGTGCGGGCGCAGCGCTGATGCTTTCGCGGCGCTGCGCCACGCGTCCCGCGCGCTCAATCGCGCGCACCAGTCGGGGATAGACCCCGCAGCGGCACAGATTGGGCACCGCTTCCTCGATCTCTTCGCGGGTGGGCGCGGTGTTGCGATCCAGCAGCGCCGCCGCCGCAATCGCCATGCCCGGCGTGCAATAACCGCACTGGATCGCCTGTTCGGCGACCAGCGCCTGCTGCACCGGATGCGAGCGATCACGGCTTAGCGCTTCAATAGTCGTAATGACGCGGCCCTCAGCCTCGGCCAGCGTGATCCGGCACGATCGCAGCGCCACGCCATCGACCAGCACCATGCACACCCCGCACGAGCAATCCTCCTGCCCCCCACCGCTCTTTGTGCCGGTGAGGTTCGCCGCTTCGCGCAGCGCGTAAAGCAGCGGCATACGCGGATCCAGATCGAACTCGACCGGATTGCCGTTGATGGTCATGCGGGACATAGGCGCCGCCTACAAGAGCTGAGGGTTTAGGTCCGCCAGCTCTCAGCTGCGCCAGCTGTCATCGATTTTGGAGACGCGGCGCTTCCACGCCTCGAAATCGAACACGCCCGCGCCGCCTTGGCTCGCCATCACCGAGATATCGCGCTGGTGCACGTCGACCACCTCTTGCGGGACAACATTGGGCTTGCCCATCCCGACGGTCGCGACCTGGATTTCGCACGCGCGTTGCAGCGCCCACATTTTGACGAACATGCCCTGAATGGTCTTGTCCATCACCACAGGGCCGTGGTTGCGCAGCATCAGGATCGTGTGATCGCCGAGGTTTTCGACCAGACGCTCGCCCTCTTCCTCGCGCACCGTCACCCCTTCAAAGTCGTGATAGCCGATCTGGCCCTGAAAATTGCAGGCATAAAAGTTGGTCGGCATCAGACCGTCTTCGTGGCTGCACACCGCCATCGTGGCGGTCGTGTGGACGTGGCAAATCGCGTCCGCTCGCTCGCCCAGATGCTTGTGGAAATAGGCGTGCTGGGTAAAGCCCGCTTTGTTCACCATATATTGCGACGGGCCGACATTGTTGCCTTCGACGTCGATCTTGACGAGATTCGAGGCGGTCACCTCGTCGTATAAAAGCCCAAACGGATTGATGAGGAAGGTGTCTTCTTCACCCGGCACTTTCAATGAAATGTGGTTGTAGATCGATTCCGACCAGCCCAGATGATCAAAGATGCGATAGCACGCGGCAAGATCCAAGCGGACTTGCCATTCTTCGGCGCTGCATTCGATTGTCGGCTTTAATTGGGTGGCCATGGGGACGATCCTCTTCCTTGGTGCTCGGCGTGTTTCCGCTTCTATCGCACGAGCGCGCGGCGAGCGGCAAGATGTCTTGTGCCCGGAGCACTGGAACTCGCACTGGAACCCGCGCTGGAACAGGCGCCGCCTGCGGTGCGTTGATAGCGGACCAAGACCTGCGATCTGATATCAGCCCTGTCCCAACCCCAAGGTAATTTGTTTTGCGCCTACCTTTCAACGCCGCTAGGCGCGCCGCCTGATGAGCGCGAAATCCTCCGACACATCGCCCAAGCGCAAAGCCAAGCTTACCAATGGGCCGATCACCGGTCACTTGGTCAGCCAGACTTTGCCGGGCGTCGTCGGTGTCGCGGCGATCATGTCGATCGGATTGGTCGACGCCTATTTCATCGGCCAGCTTGGCAGCGAGCAGCTGGCGGCGATCTCCTTCATTTTTCCGGTCTCCGTCGCGCTGTCATCTTTGGGTGTGGGCGTCATGGTCGGGATCAACTCGGTCGTCAGCCGGGCGCTTGGTGAAGGGAACGAGGAAAAAGCCGCGCGCCGCGCGACGCTTGGCCTTGTCTTCGCACTGACCTGCGGAGTGGCGTTGGCGGGCGCGGTGTTTCTGCTGATCGATCCGCTGTTCGCCTTGATGAACGCGCAGGATGCGATCCGGCCGCTGATCCGCACCTATATGGTGCCTTACGCGATGGGCTTTCCGCTGCTGCTGTTGATCATGGGCTTGAACGGCGTCTTGCGTGCGCAGGGCGAGGCGCGCCGATCAAGCTACGTCAATATATCCTACGCCATGGCCAACTGGGTGCTCGATCCGCTGCTGATCACCGGCGCCTTCGGGATCGAAGGCTTTGGCATCGTGGGCGCTGCCTACGCGACGGTTGCGGGCTGGGGCATGGGGCTGATTTTTGCCATCTGGATGGTGCGCAAATCGGATATCGGGATCGATTTTGCGGCTCTGAGCAAATCCAACGTGATGGAACCTGCCGTCTCGATCCTCAAGGTCGGTGGGCCGGCTGCCTTTTCGAACGCGATCAACCCCATAGGTCTATCGATCCTGACCGGCCTGATCGCCGCGCAGGGGCAGGATGCGGTGGCGGGTTTTGGAGCGGCGGGCCGCTTGCAGAGCTTCGCGACGGTGCCTTTGCTGGCTTTATCAGGGTCAATCGGCGCAATCGTCGGCCAAAACTGGGGCGCCAACGAATTTGGTCGCGCGCGCGAGGCGGCGTTATGGGCGGCGGGCTTTTGCATTGTGTGGGGACTTGGAATCGCCGTGGTTCTGTTCGCGGCGGGTGAATGGTTTGGCGCGCTGTTCACCGAAGATCCGGCCGTGATTGACGAATTTGCACTCTACATCAGCATCGCCGCCTGGGGTTACGCCGGGTTCGGCTTATTGATCGTCGCGAACGGTATCCTCAACGCGGTCGACCGCGCCTCGTTTGCGCTGACGCAATCAATTCTGCGGGTGTTCCTCGTGATGCTGCCCTTCGCGTTGCTGCTCGATCAGGCGTGGGGCTCCTCTGCCATTTACGCAGCCGAGCTTGCCGCCAATCTGTTTGGAGCGGTCACCGGTGTGATACTGGTGTGGTGGGTGCTGCGCCGCGCGATGGCGAAGGCAGCTTAGGACAAGGCCGTTGATCGCAGGGCGTTGGTAGGCCTTCATTAACCATCACGCCTCATAGATGGCCCAGACCTTCTCTTGTTTGAGAACCTGGGGGACGTGAGCGCACCATGGACGATCTGCTGGCGGACTTCGTCGCCGAAACACGCGAAATGCTGGAAGCCAGCGAAGGCGAAATTATCGCGTGGGAAGCCGATCCCAGCGATAGCTCGCGCATTGATGCAATCTTCCGCTTCGTTCACACCGTCAAAGGCAATTGCGGCTTTTTCGATTTTCCAAGGCTTGCTGATCTCAGCCACGCGGCTGAGGACGCGCTCGCCGATGTGCGCGCGGGACGCCGCGAGGCTGACGCCGCGCTCGTCACCGCTTCGCTGGCGGTGATTGATCGCATCGTCGAACTCGTCAACGAAATCGAAGCCAGCGGCGTCTGCCCACAGGGCGATGACAGCGCGCTGATTGCCGCGCTTGAGGAAGGCGCCGAGGTTGACGTGGCCGGAGTCGATAATGCTGACAACGCATCCGAGACCATCGCAGACGAGAGCGAAGGCACAGACCCATCGTCCGCGCCGACACCCTCCTCCGCGATCCAGGCGCAGCGCACAATCCGCTTGCCGGTCGAACTGCTCGACCGGGTGATGAGCGGCGTCTCCGACATGGTTCTGGCGCGCAACGATCTGGCGCACCGCCTGCGCCAGGCGGGCAACCAGCCGACCATTGATGGCCCGTTTGAGCGGCTCACCAGCATCCTCACCGATGTGCGCGACGCGATCACGCGGATGCGCATGCAGCGCATTGAGACGCTGTTTAGCGCCGTGCCGCGTCTTGCACGCGATCTGTCCGCCGAGCTTGGCAAACAGGTTTTCGTCAATTTGGAAGGCGGCGATGTCGAACTCGACCGCGAAATGATCGAGATGGTGCGCGATCCGCTCACGCATCTCATCCGCAACGCGATCGATCACGGCATCGAAGCCCCGCACGATCGCCTCGCCAACGGCAAGCGCGAGGCAGGCACGCTGTCAATCACGGCGCGCCAATCGGGCAACAAGATCTCAATCGTGATTACCGATGATGGCCGCGGCGTTGATGAAAAAGTGATCGCGGCAAAAGCGGTCGCAACCGGATTGATCACGCAGGAGCAAAGCGAAAGCTTTGGCCGCGAAAAGATCCTCCAGCTGATTTTTGAACCCGGCTTTTCCACCGCCGCCGAAGTGAGCGCGATATCGGGTCGCGGCGTGGGCCTTGATGTGGTGCGCGAAAACCTTGAACGCGTCGGCGGATCGATCCGCGTCACCAGCACAACCGGAACCGGCACGCTGTTTTACCTCCAGATCCCGCTCACGCTGGCGATTATTTCAGGGCTGACTCTCGAGGTTGGCGCGCAGCGTTTTGCGATCCCGCAAAGCTATGTTGAAGAGGTGATCAACATCAGCGGTGACGCGGCCAATGTGACCAAGGTTGGTGAAACGCAGCTCATCGATTTTCGCGGCGTTCGCACGCCATGCCTCAAGCTTTCGCAGGTCTTGGGTGTCGATCCCGAACCAGGCGATAGCGAGAAAACTATGGTCCTTGTGCGGCTCGCAAGCTCGGACATTTTCGCGCTCGAAGTCGACCGCATCCACGCAATCAGTGACCTCGTGGTGAAACCCCTGCCGCGCTCGATCATGGACACTAACTTGTATGGCGGCTCAACCCTTCTGGATGATGGCCAGCCGATATTGGTGCTCGATCTGCCGCAGATTGCCCTGAACGCTGGTCTGGTCTCGGAAACCCGAATCTCTTCCAAAACGGTCGAGGAAGACACGCACGCGCTAATCGCTTCGGGTTCGCTGCGCGCCATGCTGTTCACCGATTTCGAGGGCCGCCGCCGCGCGGTGCGCCTTGAATTGGTCCAGCGTATCGAAACCGCTCCGGCCAACGCGATTGATCGCAGCGGCGCTTCGCCTCACGCGGTCATCGACGGAATGATCCTGCCGCTCATCGGCCTTCCCGAAGGACCACTGCCCGCGCCCAAGATCCGCCTGCTGCGGCTCACCGATGGAACGAGCGAATTGCTGCAAGCGGTGCGCGAAGTGGATGACGCCGTGGCGCTCACCGAGGAGCTCAAACCGATCAGCGATGACCCGATGATCGAAGCGGTCACTCTGGTCGATGGCCGAACCGTCTCGCTGATTGACGCGCACGAAGTGTTTGCGCGCCACGGCGATATTCCCAAGCCAGCCAACCAGCCGCTGTGCCGTCTGCCGGACAGCGATTGGGCGCGCACCATTCTTGCCCCGCTGGTTACCGCAGCGGGCTACGAAATCGCTCAAGGCAATGACGCGGACGACCACGGCGATGGCTCGCTCTCAATTTGGTTCGAAGACGAATTTGAAGCGGCTCAAGCGCTCGACTGGCAGATGGTCGGCCCGGTGATCCGCCTGCGTGATCAGCCCGAAAGCCACGAGGGGTGCGAGACGATCTACCGCTATGACCGCGAGGGGCTCATAGACGCCCTCAACAAAGCGCGCGCCGCCGCCGCCAAGAGCATCGATCCGGCCGAACTCAACGATAAAGGAGAGGCGGCGTGAACGACCTTCTCGTCATGGCTCAGATTGCGGGCCGTCGCTGCGCGCTGCACGCGAGCGATGTCAAATCAGTCATCGAACTGGGCGCGATCACTCCGGTCCCGCGCAGCCCCGACTTTATCGCCGGGATCACTGCGCTGCGCAGCCAGGCGCTAACCGTGATCGATTGCCGGATCGCGCTGGGCTTTCGCGAGATTGCATGGGCCACCGATCACCGCGCGGCGGTGGTCAAGGTGGGCGGCCATTCCTACGCGCTGGTGGTCGATGCGATCGAAGACATCGCGACCAGCCGTTCGGCGCCCGAAAACGTGCCCGGCGGCTTTGGCCCGGAATGGTCACGCGCGGCGACAGGCATGGTGGAGACCGCGATTGGCCCAGCCCTGTTGATCGATCTGGCCGCGTTGATCGCCGGACCCGGCGGTCTGGGAGTGGCGGCTTAATTCAATAGTTACCGCTCGCCCATAGGCTGGGGCGCGTGGAGAAAAGGTGAACCATGAAAACCTGTCTAATCGTCGATGATTCGCGCGTGATCCGCAAGGTCTCGAGGCATATCCTCGAAACGCTCGGCTTCACGGTCGACGAAGCGGAAAACGGTCAAAAAGGGCTTGAACGCTGCGATGCTGCGATGCCCGATGTGGTTCTGCTCGACTGGAATATGCCCGTGATGACGGGGATCGAGTTCATCATCCAGCTGCGCAAACGGCCCGGCGGCGACAAACCCAAAGTGGTCTTCTGCACAACCGAAAACGATGTGGCGCATATCCGCGAGGCCATTTCAGCGGGCGCGGACGAATACGTGATGAAACCGTTCGACCACGAGACTTTGCAAATCAAACTGCAATTGGTGGGTTTCGCGTGACCGCGCCCGCTCCGGTTTCCGCCCCGCGCTCAGCAATACGGCGTCGCCCTGCCGAGGAACAGAGTGGCAATCGCGCCGCCCGGCAAGGCGCCGAGCCCACGGGCAAGGCCCCCGAACAGAGCCAAGCGATCCGCGTGATGATCGTGGACGATTCGCTGACGGTGCGCACGATCTTCAAGCGCATGGTCGAAAGCGACGGCGCGATGGAAGTCATCGCGACCGCCAGCAGCGCCGAACGCGCAATTGCTCAGCTTTCCTCAACGAGCGTCGATGTGATCCTGCTTGACCTCGAAATGCCCGGGATGGGCGGGCTCGAAGCCTTGCCTGAAATCCTCAAGCAATCCGCCGGGGGCCAGGTTCTGGTCGTCTCATCTCTGACGCAGGACGGAGCCGAACACACGGTTTCCGCTCTGTCGATGGGCGCAGCGGATACCATGCTGAAACCTCGTCCGGGCGGCTTTAACGAAGACTATCGCGCGCAACTCTTAGGGAAAATCCGCGCGCTGGGTGACAGCGAGCTCGGAGCCGACGAAAGCGCCGCCAAACAGGACGCACCAACGAGCCTCGACGCCAAACCCTCTGCCCACCCCAAGCAGGCGCAGGCCGCTGGGCAGTTGGTTTTGTCCAAGGCTCCCGAAGTGATCGCCATCGGCGCATCAACCGGCGGTATCCACGCGCTCAACATCATGCTGCGGCGTCTGACGCCCAATTTCGATCTGCCGATTGTCATCACGCAGCATCTGCCCGCTTCGTTTATTCCGGTTTTCGCCCGGCAAGTCGAAATGGCGTGCGCGCGTCCCGCTGTCATCGCCGATGATGGCACCGAAATCCGCCGTGGTGAGGTCGCCATCGCTCCGGGCCATGGCCATATGATGGTGCGCTGCGTGGGCGATCGGCTGGTCACCCGAACCAGCGCCGATCCGGCGCGCAGCGGGTGCATGCCCTCGGTTGATCCGATGTTCTCAAGCCTTGCTCGGGCGTGCGAAGGCCGCGTGCTGGGCGTCGTATTGTCCGGCATGGGCCGCGATGGTTTTGAAGGGGCGCAAGCGCTCGTCCAAGCGGGCGGCGCCATCATCGCACAGAACGCCGAAACCAGCGCGGTCTGGGGCATGCCAGGCGCG
Source organism: Pseudomonadota bacterium (assembly GCA_039033515.1). Lineage (GTDB taxonomy): Bacteria > Pseudomonadota > Alphaproteobacteria > Sphingomonadales > Sphingomonadaceae > Erythrobacter. The sequence continues at coordinate 16,266 of JBCCCM010000001.1, read as the reverse complement.
GTCGCGAAAGCGGGGCTCACCAGCCTGATCGGCTCACCCGAAGAGATAGGCGACGCCGTGCTCAAGGCAGCGTCAGGCCCCACCCCGTCAGATCGCGGCTAGGGACTGCTCGCGTATGGACGCGCACCACGCCTCCCACCAGATCATCGCAGATATTCTCGCCGAGCACACCGGGCAGCACCTGACCGAAAGTCGGCGTTGGCGCGTCAGCACCGCGTTAGGAGGGGTTTTTCGCGAACGCGGCATCACCAATGTCGATCAATTGGTCTGCCTGCTCGAAAGCCAAAGCACATCGGCCGAACGTCGCGCGCTCACCCAGCAAGTCGTCGAAGCGCTGCTCAACAACGAAACCTATTTCTTCCGCGACAAGCCGACCTTTGACCAATTACCTGACGCGATCCTGCCCGATCTTGCGCGCAAACGGGCGGACGTACGGCGGCTTTCAATCTGGTGCGCGGGCTGTTCCACGGGCCAGGAGGTCCACAGCGTTGCGATGCTGTTCGCTGACAATCCGGAGCGCTGGCACGGCTGGACGCTCGATATTCTTGGCACGGACATTTCGGAGCGCGCGATTAAGGCGGCGCGCAGCGGTCTCTACAGCCAGTTTGAGGTCCAGCGCGGTCTGGGCGTGATCCAGATGCTGCGCCATTTCGACGAAACGTCCGCGGGTTGGCAGGTCAAAGACGAAACGCGCAGAAACCTGCGATTTGAGAAACACAACGTGCTGTCCGATCCGCCGGGACGCGCTCGTTTTGATCTGATCTTGTGCCGCAATGTGCTGCTGTATTTCGACCAGCCGAACCGCGAGAAAGCCTTTTCTCGGCTGGCCAGCGCGATCAATCCGGGCGGTTATCTGATGCTGGGTGCGGGCGAGACGGTCGTGGGCCAAACCAACGCCTTCGCCCCCAGCCCCGACCGCATCAGCCTGTATGAGCTTTCATCGAATGGTCAATTTGCACCCTCCCCACAGCGCGCTTTGGTGGGTTGAGTTAACCGCACAAACCCGCGCAATCGCGGGCGAAGAGCGACCTGTTTTACTCTTCCTTAGCCAATGCTCTTTAGCAAACGACGCCAGCGTAGGGTTCAATAGATCATGCGTCCTTAATCAGGGAATAGGGGATCGTCCGGGGTGAGTGAACGCAGCAAGCCATTACGCTTGACGCCAGTCGGCCTTGTCGGCGTGCCGCTCGCAACCATCACCCTTGTGTTCGCGGTGATCGCCCTTGTGGTGATGGCCAGCGACCAGATCGCGTTTCGCTCCCCTGCGCCGCTGCTGATTGCGAGCGCGCTGATTTACGCGGCCACCTTGTTCTTCCTTGCGCGCAGCGGTTTTGCCAACGTGCGCGAGCTCGAAGCTTACACCACCACCGATCAGCTAAGCCAGCTGCCCAATCGGCGGTCGTTGCATTCTCATGTTGAAGAGATTTCCAAAGGCACCGACGAGGTCGCGATCGCGCTGATCGATCTCGACAGCTTTAAACAGGTCAACGACCATTACGGCCACGCCATTGGCGACCGGCTGATCCAGGCCTGCGCGAAGACTTTGCGCGACGCATGCGGCGATGAAGCGCGCTGCTATCGTCTTGGCGGTGATGAATTCGCCGTTGTTAAAAGCGGCCCTATCGCTGGAACCTTGCTTGAAGGGATTTGCCGAGGGCTGTTGGAGCGCCTTGCCAGCCCAATTGCGGTTGGCCAGCGCCAGATTGCGGTCGGCGCAAGCATAGGCCTCGCCCGCTCCTGCGCGCAGACGCGCGTTCCCTCATCGGAATTGCTCCGCCGCAGCGATGTGGCGATGTACATGTCAAAGCGCGGCGGCAAAATGCGCTGCACGTGGTTCAGCGAAGCGTTCGATCAGCGCCGCGAAACCGTTCGCGAGATCGAAGACGAGTTGCGCGGCGCGCTCGCCAATCGCGAGTTTAAGGTGGCTTACCAGCCTCTCGTCGATGCGGAATCCAGCCGGATCGTCGCGGTAGAGGCGCTGCTGCGCTGGACCCATCAAGATGGCGAGACGATCAGCCCGGCGGTCTTCATCCCGGTTGCAGAAGAATCGGGCCTTATCAACGCCATCGGCCTATGGGTTTTGCGTGAGGCGATGTGCCACGCGAAGCACTGGGACGGCATCACCTTGTCGGTCAACATCTCCGCTGCCCAGCTGCGCAACCCCGAATTCCCGATCAAGCTGGGGGAATTGCTCGAAGAGCTCGCGTTTCCCGCCGAACGGCTAGAGTTGGAAATCACCGAAACCTGTCTGGTGCTGGATCCGGTCGTGGCGGAGCGCAGCCTTGATGTGATCCGCGGCTTTGGCGTCAACATTTCGCTCGATGATTTCGGCACCGGCTACGCCTCGATCGGGTTTCTCCGCCAGTTCCGCTTTGAAAAGCTCAAACTGGACCGCTCTCTGGTCGTCCACGCGGGCGAAGACGATGGCAGCCGCGCGATGATGCTTTCCAGTATTGCCATGGCGCGCGCGCTGAAAATGAGCGTCACCGCCGAAGGGGTCGAAACCCGCGAACAGGCCGACATGGTGCGCGTCGCCGGGGCCGACCAGCTTCAAGGATGGCTCTATTACAAAGCGCTGCCCAACTGCGAAATCGACAAGCTTTATCAGGATCAAATGTCAAAAGATGAGGCCGCGAAAGATCAAGTCGCAGCCGCCATTGATCCCTCTTCCACAAGCCCCAAGGGCCCAGCCGAGAAAAGCGGCGAAGCCGGAGAACAGGCAGCATGAGCGCTTTACAAGAAATCGCGGTCGACCTCGAAGCGGAACGCGTCGCCAACGAAGCCCACGCCAACTTTGGGCACGAAGTTCGATACGGCACGGGATCAGGCGCGCTGGCAAACTGGCTTGGCGGGCTTTCGATCGGGCGCAAGATCCGGGTCTTTTACCTTGGCAATCTGTGCCTGGCGCTCCTCGTCGGGCTGGCGGTGATCATCGCCTATGTTGAGCTTGGCAACCGCGCCGAGCAGATCGCGCAAAGCCACGATAACGCGATGATGGCCGAACGGCTTGTCTCGGTCCTGAGCGAAGCGCAGCGCCACGCGGAAATGTTGGTAGCGAGCGGCGAAACGCCGCGCGCCGAAGCAGCCCTAGAAGAGCTTGAACGGGCCGATGAAAAAATTGCCGAGCTCAACGCCAAATTTGTCGGCCAAAACGTCGATGCGCTCGATAGCCTTGCACTCATCAAGGCCAGCGCCGACGATTTTCGCCGCCAAATCGGTGCGTTTGACCCGCAAGAGCAGAACGCTTTCCGATCCGAAAGCCAAGCTATCGAAGTCCGGGCAACTGGCCGGGTTTCGCTCGACACCGCGCGCGACCTTGCTCAAAAGTTGAGCGATAAGGCAAGCGCGTCTTCGGATGCGGGCGCGGCGCTGATTTCGACCTCGATGATCGTCTGGATAGGTTTTGCCGGCCTGCTCACGATCGTAACGCTGCTCACTCAACGATATTTCGACCGCAATGTCGGCGCCGCAATCAAAGGCATGACCGCCGAAATGCGAAAGCTCGCCTCGGGCGACAACGATGTGACGATTTCGGGCAAGGATCGCAGAGACGAGCTTGGCGATATGGCGCGCGCGATGGCGATATTCCATCGCGCGGGCAAGCGCCTCGAGAAAATGGCAAAGGAACGGGCGGCCAAAGCCAAAGCCGAGCTGGACGAGCAATCCCGTTTGCAAGAGCAGCACGAAGAAGCGCGCCTTGAACGCGACCGGATGCTGCGCGATGTGGCAAACCAGTTTGAAAGCACCGTCGCCGAAGTTGTAAGCGGCGTCGCCGAAGCGTCGAGCCAGCTCCACACAACCTCGCAAATGATGGCCCAGACGGCGGATGATTCCAGCCAGCGCACCGCCGAAGTAAGCGCTTCGATGGCCGAGGCCAATTCGGGCGCGACGGCTGCGGCGGCGGCCAGCGATGAATTCGCGATGTCGATCAGCGAGATCAGCCGCCAGGCCGCCTCGTCCGCCGAGCTTGCGCGGCGCGCGACCCATTCCGCGACCAAAGCCGACACCACGATCTCAGCGCTGTCCGACAGCGCCCAGCAAGTCGGCCAGATTGTCGAGCTTATCCAGACCATTGCCCAGCGCACCAATCTGCTGGCCCTTAACGCCTCGATCGAAGCGGCGCGCGGCGGTGAGGCCGGGCGCGGTTTTGCGGTGGTCGCGAGCGAGGTCAAAGAGCTCGCCATGCAAACCAGCCGCGCGACCGAGCAGGTCGCCGAGCAGATCCGTTCGATGCAGGACACGACCGGAGCAAGCGTCACCGCGCTGCGCACCATCGCCGACCAGATCCAGGAGCTGGAGACCACCGCCGTCTCAATCGCCAGCGCGGTCGATCAGCAATCGGTCGCCGGACAGGATCTGGCGCGCAGCATCGACATGGCCGCACGCGGAACAGAGCAAGTGGCTAACCACATCGACGACGTGCGCGATCTGTCGCTCAGCACGGGCTCAGCGGCGAGCCAGGTGCTTGCAAGCTCAACCAACCTCGAAAGCCAGGCCGCCTCCTTGCGCGGACACGTCAACGCCTTCCTGGCGAAGGTTCGCGCGCCTGCCTAATCGCGGCTTCTCCTAGCCTCACGCGATTGCCCGAAAGGCGTTGTTAACGCTTTTCCTTCATATCTTTGGCAAAGCTAGAGGATGCGGGGAGCTCGGTCATGAACATGATGAAGGTGCAGTCAGAGCGGGAAGAGAACGCGGTTCCCGCGTCGCTCGAAGAATACGACGACACCTTTGGCATCGGCACCCATGATGATGCCGACTTGGCCGAACAAGGTTGGGCAAAAAGCCTGTCATGGTTTCAGGACAAGCGGCTCGCTTCAAAGGTCAACATGATCTTTGCCGGGTTCACCATCTTTGGAATCGCAATGCTGGCTGTCCTCGCCTTTGGCATGAGCGAAGTGTGGGGCCGCTATCACACATCCGACGCCGTCGAGCGCACGATCACGCAAACCAGCGAGTTTCGCGCGACCTTTGGTGAGGTGCGTTTCAACACCGCTCTGTATCTGTTCGAACAGCAAAGCGAAGCTCTGGCCCAGCGCGAAGCCCTTGTGACCACGGCCCGTTCGCAGCTCGACAGCGTTTACACGACGCTTTCCGAGCAATCGCCGCAATTTGCGCCGCGCGTGGATCAATTGCGCCGTGACCTCGACGCCTACAGCGCCGCTTTCTCTGCCACCATGAGCGAGATTGATCGCAACGGGCGCACGCGCCGCGCCGAAGATCTGGCGGGCGAAATCGCGGCAAAGGGCGACGCTCTCCTCGCGAATGCGGCAACACTCGGCGATGATCTGGTCGCTCACACCGACGCCATGCGCGACTCCGGGATCGATTACTTTTTGACCGTCCTTGCCATCGTGGGCGTTCTTGCATTGATGACGGGCGTCATCCTGTTTTCCGGCTTTGGCATCGCCTCGCGCGATCTGGTCAAGAAGATCAGCGAGATCACGAACGCCATGACGCGTTTGTCCAGCGGCGACGCCGACTTTGAAGTCAAAGGCCGGCACCGCAAAGACGAGATCGGCGAAATGGTGCGCGCGCTTGGCATGTTCAAACGCGCGAACCGCCAGCTGGAAATGTGGGCGCGCGAACGCTCAGAGCACGCCGAGAAAGAACTGCGCGAACAGCGCGAGCGCGACCGTGAGCGCGAGGAAGCCGAAGAGCGCCGCGCCGCCCTGATCGCCAACGTCGCCAGCAGCTTTGAACGCACAGTGGGCGAAGTGGTCGGCAAAGTGGCCGCCGCCTCAAGCGAGCTTCACACCACCGCCACCCGCATGGCCGAAACGGCTGAAACCGCCGCCGGGCGCACGAGCGTCCTGACCGACAGCATGTCCGAAGCAAACGCCGGCGCCACCTCTGCGGCCGCCGCCAGCGATGAATTCGCGCTTTCCATCGGCGAGATCAGCCGCCAGGCCTCCTCCTCGAGCGAGCTAGCGCGCCTTGCCACCGACGCGACCAACGAAGCCGACACCACCATTTCCGCGCTCTCCGCTTCGGCTGACGAGGTGGGCCAGGTCGTCGAACTAATCCAGACCATCGCGCAGCGCACCAATCTGCTCGCGCTCAACGCCTCCATCGAGGCCGCGCGCGGCGGCGAAGCGGGGCGCGGCTTTGCGGTGGTCGCCAGCGAAGTCAAAGAGCTCGCCATGCAAACGAGCCGCGCGACCGAGAAAGTCGCTGACCAGATCCGCGCCATGCAGGAAAGCACCGGCGCGAGCGTGTCGGCCCTGCGTTCAATCGCGGGTCAGGTGCAAGAGCTGGAGAGCACGGCGGTCTCGATCGCCACTGCGGTGGATCAGCAGTCGGTCGCCGGACAGGATCTGGCCCGCAGCATCGATCTGGCCGCTAACGGCACGCAGAAGGTCGCCGAACATATCGACGACGTGCGCGAATTGTCGCTTTCAACGGGCGCGGCGGCCGGCCAAGTGCTGACCAGCGCGAACGAGCTTGACCAACAGGCCTCCACGCTCAACGCGCAGGTGCAAGCGTTTTTAAACAAGGTCCGCTCCAGCTGAGCCCTTTTCGCTCCGCGCGCAGTTCTTTTTGACGCCCCGCTCCGCATCCCATAGCGCTTTGTCCAGAAACGCTGGCGGAAGGGCGATTGTGGAACAGAAGCGCTATTTGGACGCAAACGAGCTGTTGGGGCTGTCGTTCGCGCTCGCAAATCAGATCATCGCCTCCGGGTTTGTGCCGACGCATATGGTGGGCATCTGGCGCGGAGGCACACCGATCGGCATCGCGGTTCAGGAATTGCTCGAAGCGCGCGGGATCGATTGCGATCACATCGCGATCCGCACCTCCTCCTACACCGGGATCGGCCAGCAAGCGCGGCGGGTGAAAGTCTACGCGCTGGGTTACCTGATCGACACGCTTAACGCGGAGGATTCCCTACTGATCGTTGACGACGTGTTCGACACCGGCAAATCAGTCGAAGCTTTCATCCGCGAGCTCAGCGCGCGCTGTCGGCGCAACACGCCCGAGACGATCAAGATTGCGACGGTGTTCTACAAGCCGTCCAAGAAACAGACCGCGCTTGTGCCTGACTATTTCATCCATGAGACCGAAGACTGGCTGGTCTTCCCGCACGAACTCGACGGGCTGAGCGATGAGGAGATCGCGGCAAACAAACCGAACGCCGATGAGATCTTGCGACTGAAAGGGAAAAGCTGATGGCGCACACCGCGCAAGAGCAACGCGCCGCGTTCATCGACGCCGTGCCCAAGGCCGAATTGCACCTGCATATTGAAGGGTCGCTGGAGCCTGAGATGATGTTCGCGCTTGCCCAGCGCAACGGGATCACCCTGCCCTATGCCAGCGTTGCCGAAGTGTCGGCGGCCTATCAGTTCAGCAACCTGCAGGAGTTCCTCGACCTCTATTATCTCGGCATGCAGGCGCTGGTCACGCAGCGCGATTTCTACGATCTGACCATCGCCTATCTCGAACGGATCCAGCGCGACAATGTGCGCCATGTCGAGATCTTTTTTGATCCGCAGGGTCACACCGCGCGCGGTGTCGCATTTGATACGGTCATCTCCGGCATCCTGCGAGCGCTGGATGAAGGGCGCGAACGGCTTGGCATCAGTTCCAAGCTGATCATGTGCTTCCTGCGCCATCTGTCCGAGGACGACGCTTTTGCCACGCTGGAGCAAGCGATGCCGTGGCTCGACCGGATCGAGGGAGTTGGTCTTGATTCCTCGGAAGTCGGCCACCCGCCCGAAAAGTTCGCACACGTCTTTGCCAAGTGCCGCGATCTGGGGCTCAAGCTGGTGGCGCACGCGGGCGAGGAAGGCCCGCCGGATTATGTCTGGCAGGCGCTCAATACGCTGGGCATTGATCGGATCGACCACGGCAACCGCGCGCTCGAAGACGCGGCGCTGGTGGACAGGATCGCGCGCGAGGGCATCACGCTGACCGTGTGCCCGCTATCCAATCTTAAGCTGTGCGTGATCGATGATATCGGTCAAAGCCCGGTCAAAACGATGCTGCAACGCGGGCTCAAGACGACGATCAACTCCGATGATCCGTCCTATTTCGGCGGCTATATCAACGACAATTTCCACGCGGTCGCCGATGCGCTGGACCTGACGGTGGAAGAGATCGCAACCTTGGCCAAAAACTCCTTCACCGGGTCATTCATGAGCGCGCAAGAGCAGGAACCCTTTCTGATGGAGATCGACCGATTGCGTGCGCAGTCGGCGTGATCCGCACGCTTGCGAGCGCCATGCGCTGCTCCATTTTGCCTCGTTTCATCGCAAATAATCGCGCCCAATGCGCGGTTTGTACCACATGGGACATTCAGGCGAATCCCACGCGCGTTTAGCGAACCTCTCATCCACGGCGGCCGCGACAAGGGGTCTGGTCCGCCATATTGAAGAGGATCGCAAGACTATGAAATCGTTTTTGACTGCACTCGCCTGCACCGCTCTCGCGACAGGCGTAATCACCTCAGGCGCGCTCGGCGCCGCTGAAGCCGAAGCCGCTGGCCCGTTCGACAAGCTCAAGAAAAAGGCCAAGAAAGCCAAGAAGGCCGCGCGTGACGCATCTGAGGCTGCACAAACCGTCGATGCCGTTGTCAACGGCGGCATGGGTTCAATCGGTGGCGCGGGCAGCCGCAACGGCGTGGGCGCGTCGGCCGATGGGTCGTATTGCAACGCCAATAAGGGCAGCAATTCCAATTCGCCGTGCACCGCGCGCGCTCCCGGTCACGCCGGTGTCGCCGGCCCGACGCCTGCGAAATACGCTAACGCCACGCAATGCGCCAATGTCGGCCTTGGCAACGCGTTTGTGGCACGCGCGGGCGACTACACGTTCCAGCAAGGGATCGCGACCGAAGAGCGCTCTGGTCTCTTGGACCGTCGGACCGTTCAACCGGTAAGCGGTTGCGTGTTCGAAGGACTTGGGATCGGCGACGTGCTGTATGTCGAGTTCGACGCCGGCAAATACAAAAAGTACGACTACAAAATCCAGTGCGTTTCGTATGACGGTTCAGAGCAGCAGGACAACGTGTTCGGGCCGAAAATCGGCAATTATTCCGGCAAGGATGTAATGCTGCACGAAGGGAATTCGACGGGTTATTCACCGACAGCAACGGGCAGCAATTCTACGCGTTCGGGCGCTTATGACAAATACATGGCCAAGCGCGGGCGCACCTTCACAACCTTTAACTTCGAAGCCCTGCACACCGACAAGGCGGGCACCGATTTCTATTGCCAGTGGTTCAACAAGGCCACCGGCAAGAGCGCGCTGGCACTCACCTACCGACGGGGCCCTGTTGGTTCGTAAACCCCCGCCAGCGCGCCAGGGGGCGCGGCTCGCAAGCGACCCGCGAACGCCGCGTCCCCACACCAATTTTGAAAGGTCAGATTTATGCGTATTCGTATCATAGCTCTCAGCGCCGCCATGGCGCTCGGCACCGCGCCTTATGCTTTCAGTCCCGTTCTTGCTCAGGAAAGCGGATCGGTCGTGGCGAAGGACGGTTCGTGCCCCAAAGGCTTCAAACAAAGCGGCAGCAGCTGCAAATCATCGAGCCAGGTTGCGATTGTCAAATTGGGTTCGTGCCCGACGGGCTTTAAAGCGTCCGGCAACTACTGCGTGGGCGACAAAGGCGACTACGCCGAGGTGCGCAGCGGATCATGCCCGAGCGGGCTCAAAGCCTCGGGCAAGTACTGCATAAAGTGAGGATTGCGCTGTTTGGCGCAAAGGAGGGGCCGGGATCTTGCGTGCCCGCCTGGTCCCTCCAGAGCGCCGAAACAACCGTGATCTAAGGGAAAGGTCGGGCTTCGCGCTCGGCCTTTTCTTCACATTTCTGGCGTTTGTCCCTAACATGCGTTTCAAAAATCGGATCTGAAAAGCCATGTCGCAGAATGGAAAATTCACATCTTCGATGCCAGAGGCTCGCTCATGAACGACGCCAACTCTGACACGTCCAGCGCGCAAAGCGGCAACCCGCAAAGCGCCAACCCACAAACCGCCAGCCTCGAAGCGGTGGTCGCCAAAGCCTATGCAGCGATTGCCGAACCGCAAAGCTTCGTCCCGCTCCTCAACGAGCTGATCGAAGCGGACCAGATGATGGGCGGCATCGGCGACACGGCAGACATGCACTTCGCCAACGCCGAAGCGATCTTCGACAAGGTCTATCCGCTTGATGAAGCGGACTATTCCTCGATGGTCACGCACCTCGAAACCACGCTCGAAGCGGATCTGGCGCTCGACAACCAGCTTCGTGTTTTGACCGTCAATCCGCGTGTTTTTGAGAAAGGCGGAATTGAAGTTCAGGGCTTCGCACCCGAATGGCTGTTTGATCCCTCACAAATACGAAGCGACCAAGCGCGTTTGCGCAAAGCGGCCGTGGGCGATGAACGCATTTTCCTGCGCCTTTTCACCGATGAAAATGACACGGCGGGCCGGTGGTTCTCCGCCTATCGCGTGCCCTTTAGCGGCGTGCATGTCATCGCGTTGCAAGCGGTGCGCCTGCGCTGGGACGAACGCAGCGCCGAAGCCTTTCAAAAGGCCTTTGCCCTGACCAGCACCGAAGTGGCCCTGACAAAGCATTTGGTCCGCGGTGGGTCCACACGCGAGTTCGCCGAGGTCCGCGGTCGGAGTGTGGGCACGGCGCGTAACCAGCTCAAGACGTTGCAGCGCAAATTGTCGCTCAAATCCAAAGAGCAATTGTTGCTCCTCTACGCCGGCTTCATCCACTCGCTCAATCCTCCGATTGAGGAGGATGAGGAGTTCGAGCATGAATGCGGGAACCTCTATTGCGACGAAGAAGGTCGGATGATCGCCTGGGAGGAGCATGGCGACCCACAGGGTCTGCCGGTGCTGTTCTTCCACGCGCTCGAAGGGCCGCTGTTCACACCGCAAGCGAACGAGGCTGCGCGTAAAGCGGGACTGCGGATCATTGCACCGTGGCGACCGTTTTATGGCGATACGAGCGGCGAGCAGCAGGGACCGATGTCTCCGCTTTTGTTCGCGGACCGTCTGATCACTTTTCTTGATCACCTCTCGATCGACAAGGTGGTGGCTATCGGAGCCCAAGCGGGCACACCGTTCCTAGCTGCCTTTGCCAAGCGTCATCCAAGGCGGCTGTACAAGGCCGTTGCAATTGGCCCCTTTCTACCCATCGTCGACAGCGACGATTACCGGTTTCTTCAGACGCGCCAGCGCACGCATTTCCGGATCGCGCGGGTCGCGCCGGCGTTCGCGCGCGTGTATCTACGCGCCATGCTTGCGAGCATGGGCACGGGCGAGTTCTATAAATTCGTCGAGGATTATTACGACAATTGCTCGCGCGAATCCAAAGCGGTGCAACGTCCTGATGTCGTTCGCAATTTCCGCAAGGCGGCGAACTATGTCCTGCCGCGCGGCAAGATGGGGCCCGGCGACACTATGATCAATTGGTCCACGCAATGGGGCAAGTTTCTGGAAGGCTTGCGTGTGCCGTTCGAAATGCTGGTGGGCGAGGAGGACTCAAACACTCCGCCCGAATTTGCCGAGCTTTCAGCCAAGCGTTTCGGATTGCCGGCCCCCAGGATCGTGGTCGATGCGGGGAGCTTCTTGATCGAGGATCAGCCTGATGAGGTGTTCGAGGCGGTGCGACAGGCCTTTATCCGCTGAGCGCTCGGCGCGAGCTGAGAGAGCGGACGCCAACATGCCCAGCTGTTGAAGCACCAGGGCCTTTTCTCGACGATCAGGCGAAGCGACTTAGCGGGCGCGGCGCTGAAGATTTCAGATCTATCACCGCACAGCGTTTCTCAGCGCCCGGAGCTGATCCTAGTGGCACACCAGAGGCCTACGCTGGCTCCGCAGCCTCCTCCTTCTTATAGACGCTCTTGCGCGGATGAGCGAAGACGCGTTCCACCATCGGCTCGAAAAACTCGAGCGGTTCGCTGTCATAGTCGGCGTCAAAGGCGGTTTGGTCGTATTTGCGGCAAAATTCCTCGCAATGATCGTAATGCGGGTTGTCTTTGAACCGGTCGCGCATGTTCCGATCAAGCCCGAGGTGATGGAAGAAGTAATACCCCTGAAAGATGCCATGGTTGGCAACCATCCAGTGATTCTCTTCGGATACAAACGGCTTCAGGATCGCGGCTGCAATATCGGGGTGATTGTGGCTGCCAAGCGTATCACCAATATCGTGGATCAGAGCGCAGACGACATATTCCTCGTCGCGGCCATCACGATGCGCGCGTGTGGCTGTCTGAAGCGAATGCTCAAGGCGATCCACCGGAAATCCACCGAAGTCCCCATCAAGAAGCCGCAGGTGATCGAGCACCCGTTTGGCAAGCCCCTTGTTAAAAGCCGCCGCGTTGGCGGCGATCCCCTGCCAATCGGATTCCTGACTGTCCGCGAACGATTTGAACGTCGCTCTTTCCCCGGGTTCCATGGTGTCCATCACCTGCTCCTGCTTACGCTTATGATGAGACGCGCCGGTCTCTTCTGGCGATAATGGTCTCTCAAATCGGGTTGGCGCGCAAGGCCTGTGTGGCGCAAGCGGCAGCAAATGCCGTGAAAGGGAGCCGCACAGCGGCGCATGTGGCGCTGCTAACGTTCCCCAAACGGCAAATCGAAGCTGCGGGGCCACCCTACAAAGACTATTCCGTCTGAGACACGGAGCAATCGGGCGAAGGCATCCGTGTCTTCCCCATAGGCCGCTCACGGATAAAGTCTGCCGATGATTGGGCGAAACTGCGAACCGCCGCCGGGAGCGATAACGATGCTCTCAAACTGGTTACAGAGATGGAAGCAAGCGCATCCATTTTGCAATTCGCTCTTTATGGGGCGCGGGCTTGAGAACAATCTTGATCGAGTAGCGCTCATTCGCGCCAGCTTTCTTGGCACATACCGGTCGGCACAAAAACACCTCCCCAGGCAATTCTCAAGCTTGGCGCAATTCACGCTGGCAAATGAGGCGCGCATTTCGATCCGGCAAGGCAAGCCGCCGATGGGAAAATGGCGCAGAGGGATCCCGACCGGCTATTACTTAGGGCTTCTTGTCGCTGGCAGTCCTGCAACAGCTTTTGGGTCTATTCTGTTGAAAAACTCCCCTCGCAGAAGGGCTAAGCTACTGATTCAGTGATCTTCGCAAAGCAGGAGATATGCGGATGATGGGCGAGCGGAGGGTGATGCAGGAGGCGCTGTTCTACAGTTTCCGCATCGAGGATCATGTGCCGGGCGATCACCTGCTGCGCTCGATTGACCGGTTCGTCGATCTCGATGGTATCCGCGAGCACCTGAAGCCCTTCTACAGTTTGACCGGTCGACCCTCGATCGATCCCGAGCTGATGATCCGTATGCTGATCATCGGCTATTGCATGGGCATCCGCTCGGAACGGCGGCTGTGCGAGGAGGTGCATCTCAACCTCGCCTATCGCTGGTTCTGCCGCCTCGATCTCGATGGCGCGGTGCCCGATCACTCGACCTTCTCGAAGAACCGGCATGGACGGTTCCGCGACAGCGGCCTTTTGCGCAAGCTATTCGAGATGACTGTCGAGCGCTGCATGGCCGAGGGACTGGTTGGTGCCGAGGGCTTCGCGGTCGATGCCAGCCTGATCCGGGCCGATGTTCACCGACAACGTTCGGTGCCGGGAGAGAAAGGACTGCCGTCCGATGTCGCGGGGCGAGCCATCACCGAGTATCTTGAAGTGCTCGACGATGCGGCGTTCGGCGGATCGACCCCGGTCACGCCCAAGCGTATCAACCTTACCGATCCGGCAGCGCGCTGGACCGCAGCGGCGCGCGGATCGGCCTTCTATGCCTACTCGACCAACTACCTGATCGACCTCGATCATGCGGTGATCGTCGATGTCGAAGCGACCACGGCGATCCGTCAGGCCGAGGTTACCGCCCAGCGCCGGATGATCGAGCGCACGCAGGAGCGCTTCGGTCTGTGGCCCGAGAAGCTCGTGGCCGATACTGCTTACGGCTCAGCACCGAACCTTGCCTGGCTGGTCGAGGATCGAGGCATCGAGCCACATATCCCCGTCTTCGACAAGTCCGCCCGCCGCGACGACACGTTCGAGCGATCAGCCTTCACCTTCGACCATGAAGATGACAGCTATATCTGCCCCGGCGGTAAGCGCCTGCGGCCATCGAATAGGAACTTCAGCACCCCGCGTCCGCGCGCCAACGCCGACGGCTTCATCCGCTATCGTGCCCGCGAGAAGGACTGTGGTGCCTGCGGACTGAAAGAGCGTTGCACGCCGAAGCTGGCGGCCCGCAAGATCATGCGCTCGGTCCACGAAGGCGCGCGCGACATGGCCCGCGATATCGCCAACACCGACGCCTATCTCGTCTCCCGCCGTCAGCGGAAGAAGGTCGAGATGCTCTTCGCGCACCTCAAACGCATCCTGAAGCTGGATCGCTTGCGTCTGCGCGGTCCCAACGGGGCAAAAGACGAGTTCCACCTCGCCGCCGCAGCCCAGAACCTCCGGAAACTGGCGAAGATGCAACCAATGCCGGGCCTCGCAACAGCCTGAGGGGAAATGAAACTCCGCTCGTCCGCTATCCGCAGCGCAACTCAGCCTCCCCCAGCAGCGACTTCTTCAACAGAATAGGGTCATGAGCAGACAGGCCGCTTTTGGCACCTCGAGCACCGAAAGCGAACAATCCCCAATCGGCGCGAAAATGTTGCAATAACGAAGACGAACCGCCGAATTCAAGGCGAAGAAGAGGGCCCATTCGTCCATAAGTCTGGGAAGCCAATTAACTGCACGTCATCCCCAAATTTGCTCAATTATGCCGAAACATGAAAGAGTGAATTCCAATTTGACCATATTCATCCAAAATTCGGAGCCAGCTAGATCATTCCTGCACACCGGCGCGCCCGGAAGACCAGTGAAGGACGATCGAAATGCCTCAGCAACAACGCTTGCCCCTGCCCCCATTCACGGCTGAAACCGCAGCTAAGAAAGTTCGCCTCGCCGAGGATGGCTGGAACTCGCGTGACCCGGCCAAAGTGGCGCTTGCCTACACTCTAGACAGCCGTTGGCGGAACCGCGCCGAGTTCATTGAAGGCCGTGAGCAGATCGAACAATTCCTAACCCGCAAATGGGCCAAGGAGCTCGACTATCGCTTGATAAAGGAGCTCTGGGCGCATGATGGTAACCGCATCGCGGTGCGCTACGCTTATGAATATCGTGACGACAGCGGCAACTGGTTCCGCGCCTATGGCAACGAGAATTGGGAATTCGACACCGATGGGCTGATGGATCGCCGCCACGCGAGCATCAACGAACACCCCATTGCAGAGGCGGATCGCAAGTTCCGCTGGCCGCTGGGTCGCCGCCCCGATGACCATCCAGGCCTCAGCCATTTCGGGTTTTGACCGGTGCACGCGGCCAATCCCTTTCACCCCGGCGAACTGCGCGCACAGCAACGCGCTGGTGCTGCTGATGTCGCGGGATGGGCTGCAGATTTCATTCGCCCGTTCATGCCCCCTCAGCATCGCGACTTCTTCTCTAAGTTACCGTTTCTGGTTGTTGCGGGGGCGGATGCGACAGGCCGCCATTGGGTGACGCTTCTTGATGGGAAAGAGGGATTCGTATCTTCGCCAGACGAACGGACACTCGTCGTGGACTCGGAAGTGGATGCCCACGATCCCTTAGCGGAAATTTTTACGGTTGGCGGCGACGTGGGATTGCTCGGTATCGAGCTGGCAACGCGTCGCCGCAACAGGATGAACGGTAAGGTTCGCTCAGTGGGCTCATCCCTTGCGATCACCGTTTCCCAAAGCTTCGGCAACTGCCCTCAGTACATTCATGAGAGACGCTGGAGACGCGTGGACAATTTGTCGCCGCAAAGCGCCATCCGCTCCGAAGCGCTGAGCGAGAGTCAGATCGCGCTCATTCAGTCATCGGATACGATGTTCCTTGGCACCGGGCAGAGGCAGGACGGCGACCACGCCTCAAACGGTTTCGATGCCTCGCACCGCGGCGGCGAGCGAGGCTTTGTGGCGGTGATTGATGACCGCCATCTGCATATCCCCGACTACGCGGGCAACAACTTCTTCAACACCATCGGAAACCTGCTTGAAAATCCGCGTATCGGGCTCGTTTTCGTGGACTTCGAAAGCGGCGGGCTGCTCCACGTTTCGGGAACGGCGAAAATCGACTGGACCCCGGCCGACAGCCGCGATCCAGGCGCTCGGCGGATGATCGAAATGACCGTTGAAGCCGTTGTCGAGCGTCCAGCGGCGCTGTCTTTGCGCTGGTCAAAAGACGACGAGAACCTCAGCCCTCTCACCGTCATCGACAAGCTCAAGGAAACGGAGGG